>DBTR01000024.1:521-5113 GCA_002307145.1 Rhodospirillum sp. UBA1311
GCGACCAGGGTCTTGCCTTCACCGGTCTTCATTTCGGTGATCTTGCCCTGGTGCAGCACCATGCCGCCCATCAGCTGGACGTCGAAATGGCGTTGGCCGAGGGTGCGCTTGGCCGCCTCGCGCACCGTGGCGAAGGCTTCTGGCAGGAGCGAGTCGAGCGATTCGCCATCCGCGATGCGCGCCTTGAATGCCAGCGTACGTGCGCGCAGGCCCTCGTCGTCGAGCGCTGCAACCTCCGCTTCCAGGGCGTTGATCGCCGCGACCGTCTTGCGGAGGCCTTTGACGATCCGATCGTTGGCGCTGCCGAAAACGCGCCTGGCTATACCACCGAACATCGAAAACCCCGGATTTTGGCGGCGCTAAGGCAGGATTCAGACGCCGCGCCGATGGAACATTCCCCCGCCGCCGCCGCTAGCGAAACTGCGGCGCGGCAAAAGATGTAGAGCCCAAGGCCTTTCCTGTCAATCGAAGCGCCTACCCGCATGCCGCGAGGCCCTTGCGGAAGATACCTCCACTAATTTAGAATTGCGTACTGCCGTCAGAACGACGGCGGTCGGCTTGGCGCACGTGCCGCCGACGCGGATGTCCCGTCCCCAGGAAGGAGGAAGCCATGTCCGATATTTCGTCCACTGTGCGTACGCAGGAAATCCAGGACCGCGTCCGGGCGCAATACGCCCATGCCTCGGCGCTCGGCGTGCAGTCGCCGCAAGCAGTGTTCCCCGAAGACCGGGTCGAACTTTCGAGCAACGCAAAGCAATTGGTGCCGAGCGAAGCGACCAGCGATTCCACCGCGCGCTTCCGCCAGAACGTTCTCGCCGAGGGCGACGACGCCTTGAAGCGCATGACCACCCGTCTCGATCGCCTGATGTCGGTCTACGGCGTCAACAGCACCCAGACCAATATCTCGGGCCAGAAGGTCGTGGAGACACTTCGCAACGAATTGAAGCGCATCGTCGGCACGGTGAAGCCGCCGACGATCGACACCCAGGTGCGCCAGGAACTCAACTTCATCGTCAAGCAGATGGAGATCAAGAAAGAGACCCAGGACATCGCCAACGGCACCGACGATTCCAACGCCTTCGGCAACTCCGACGCCAATGCAAAACCGGGCTCCGACGCTGCCGACGCCGAAGTCTCGGTCACCCTCGGCAGCGTCTCGCTGGAATGGGGTCCGGCCGGTCAGTCGGGCAGCCTGCTCGCCGAACCCGGCACCCTGGTTTCGGATTCCTCCGGCCGCACCGTCGACCTCTCCCAGGCGAGCAACGGCGTGTTCTACGCCGACGCCCGGTCGCAGACCTCGGCGAGCACGGACCCCACCGCCTCGGCGCTCGACCAGAACGCCGGACGCCTCGCCCAACCCGCCGCGCAACAGCCGCAGCGCAGCGCCCTTCCCGACCTCAACCAGGACGGCGCACGCAACGAGGCCGACACCAGCGTTTCGGTGGTCGTCGCGCGCGACACCGGCAGCCAAAGCCGCCAGGCGGCCGCCGGCCTGGCGCAGTTCGTCGCCGATCTCGCGGTGCCGATCGCGGTGCGCGACGCGTCACCGACCGCTTCCCGCCCCCAATCCTTCGAGGACCGGGACTAGGGCTCGGGGGAACTTCGGCGAAATTTCCTTCCGCCGCGCGGGTCTACCCTTGTGCGCGGCGAGAAACCGTCGGATATAATCGCGGTGCTTTCGCGCGATGCGCGCTGCCCGCGATGGCGCGGGCGCGCTTCCCCCACCCTTTAGGTATCCGTCCATGAGCGTCTCCTTCTCGATGTTGAAGTCCCACGCCGGCCTGGCCGTCGCCGCCGCGCTTTGCCTCGGCTTCGCCGTTCCCCAGGCCCAGGCGGCGCAGCCCGCCGACGACCCGGTGGTCGCGGTGGTCAACGGTGAGGAAATCCACCGTTCGGCCCTTGAGCAGATCCGCGCCGCGGTGCCGTACTTGAAGGACGTGCCGCTTGAGCATGTCTACGATGCCCTGCTCGACAACGTCATCGACCTCTCGCTCGTCGCCGCCGAGGCGCGCCGCACCGGCCTCGAAAAGGACCCGGTGGTCGAACGCAACGTCAAGGCCGCCGAACGCCAGATTCTCCGCTCGGTGTACCTCACCCGCGCGATCGACGAGAAGTTGAGCGACGACAAGCTGAAGGCGATGTACGCCGACTGGGTGAAGGAAAACCCGGCCGAGGAAGAGGTCCACGCCCGCCACATTCTCCTCGAAACCGAGAAGGACGCCCGCGCGGTGATCGAGCAGTTGAAGAAGGGCGGCGACTTCAACGCCATCGCCAAGGAAAAGTCCACCGGCCCGTCGGCGGGCTCGGGCGGCGACCTCGGCTACTTCAAGCAGTCCGACATGGTGAAGCCGTTCGCCGACGCCGCGTTCGCGATGAAGGCGGGCGAAGTCAGCAAGGAACCGGTGAAAACCCAGTTCGGCTGGCACGTGATCAAGGTCGAGGACCGCCGCACCGCCCCGGTGCCGAGCTTCGACGACGTCAAGCCGCAGCTCCGCGAGCAGGCCGCCGGCGAAATCGCCATGGATATCGTCAAGGGCCTGCGCGAACACGCCGACATCAAGCGCCTCGGCCTCGACGGCAAGCCCGTCGTCGCGCCGAAGCCCTGATCTCCTACCGTTGAAGACCACCGTTTAAGGACACCCCCGTGATGACCGACAAAGTTTCGCCCCTCGCCCCCGCCGTCTTTCCTGCGCTCGCGCCGGTCGCAGGCGTGCGATTCGCCGTCGCCAACACCGGCCTGCGCTACAAGGGCCGTCCCGACCTGATGGTCGCCGCGTTGCCCGACGGCACGTCGGTCGCGGGGGTGTTCACCCGCTCCAAGACCCGCTCCGCCCCGGTCGACTGGTGCCGCGACGCGGTCACCCACGGCGAGGCGCGCGTCGTCGTCGTCAACTCCGGCAACGCCAACGCCTTCACCGGCAGCGCGGGCGTGGCGACGGTGGTGCAGACCGCCGACGCCGCCGCCGGAATCTTCGGCTGCGAACTCTCGGAAGTCTTCATCGCATCCACCGGTACCATCGGCGTGCCGCTCGACGCCGCGAAGATCACCGCCCAGTTCCCGCAGGTGAAGGACGACCTCTCGGCGGCGAACTGGGACGTCGCCGCGCGCGCGATCATGACCACCGACACCTTCCCCAAGGGCTCCACCACCACCACCACCATCGACGGCGAAACCGTGACGATCTCGGCCTTCGCCAAGGGCTCGGGGATGATCGCGCCGGACATGGCGACCACGCTCGCCTTCGTCTTCACCGACGCCAACCTGCCCGCCCCGGTGCTGCAGGACCTCCTCAAGGACGGCGCGGACAAATCGTTCAACTGCATCACCGTCGACAGCGACACCTCGACCTCCGACACCCTCTTGCTGTTCGCCACCCGCGCCGCCGACCACAAGGCGGTCCACAAGGCCTCCGACAAGCGCCTCAAGGCCTTCAAGGCCTCGCTCGACGCCGTCCTCGTCGACCTCGCGCAGCAGATCGTGCGCGACGGCGAAGGCGCGTCCAAGTTCGTCACGATCAAGATCACCGGTGCCGCCGGCAACAAGGCCGCCCGCAAGATCGGCCTCGCCATCGCCAATTCGCCGCTGGTGAAAACCGCGATCGCGGGCGAAGACGCCAACTGGGGCCGGATCATCGCCGCCGTCGGCAAATCGGGCGAAAAGGCCGACCGCGACCAGCTCAAGATCTCCATCGGCGGCTTCCCGGTCGCGGCCAACGGCCAGGTCGTGCCCTGCTACGACGAAACCCCGGTCGCCGCCCACTTCAAGGGCCAGTATATCGACATCGCCGTGGACGTCGGCGTCGGCAAGGGCAAGGCGACGGTTTGGACCTGCGATCTCACCCATGAATACATCCACATCAACGCCGACTACCGCTCCTGATCCGTCCGACGACGGCTGCGGCGGCTGCCGCCTCGCGCCGGGGCCTCGCCTCGTGCCCGGCCTGCCACTGCTCCTCGTCGTCGCCACCGTGCTGGTGGACGCGGACAACCGCGTCCTCCTCGCACAGCGCCCGCCCGGCAAGTCGATGGCGGGCCTGTGGGAGTTCCCCGGCGGCAAGGTCGGCGGCGGCGAGCCGCCCGAACTCGCCCTGATCCGCGAACTCAAGGAAGAACTCGGCATCGAGACCCGGCCCGCTTGCCTGCTGCCGCTCACCTTCGCCTCCCACGCCTACGAAACCTTCCACCTGCTGATGCCCACCTTCCTCATCCGCACCTGGGACGGCTTCCCGCGCGGGCTCGAAGGCCAGGGCCTCGCCTGGGTCAAGCCCGGCCGCCTCGGCGACTACCCCATGCCCCCCGCCGACCTGCCGCTGATCGCGGCGATCCGCGACGCCCTCTAACCCAAGGAGAACGCCCTTGCCCGCCGCCGCCCAGCCCACCGCCTGCGTGATCATCATCGGCAACGAAATCCTCTCCGGGCGGACCAAGGACGAAAACCTCCCCTACCTCGCGAAACGCCTCGGCCAGCTCGGCATCCCGGTGAAAGAGGCACTGGTCATCCCCGACGTCGAAACCCGGATCATCGACGCGGTCAACGACGCCCGCTCGCGCTTCACCTACGTCTTCACCACCGGCGGCATCGGCCCGACCCA
>DBTR01000024.1:5374-33089 GCA_002307145.1 Rhodospirillum sp. UBA1311
CCGACCCACGACGACATCACCGCCGCCTCGGTCGCCACCGCCTTCGGCCTCAACGTTGAAGTCCACCCCGAAGCCAAGCGCATCCTCGAACACTACTACGGCGAAACCGCCAACCCGGCGCGGATGCGCATGGCGATGGTCCCCCACGGCGCCGAACTCATCGCCAACCCGGTGAGCGCCGCCCCCGGCTTCCGCCTCGGCAACGTCCACGTCCTCGCGGGCGTGCCCCGGATCATGCAGGCGATGTTCGAAGGCCTCGCCCATACGTTGAGCGGCGGCGACCCGGTCCTCTCCCGCGCGGTCTCGGCGGAAGCCCGCGAAGGCGACATCGCCGAAGCCCTCGAAGCCGTCCAGAAGCAACACCCCAACGTCGATATCGGCAGCTACCCCTTCGGCCTCGGCGAACGCCTCGGCGTCTGCATCGTCGGCCGCTCCACCAATCGCGTGGACCTCGATACCGCGATGGACAAAGTCTCCCGCATCTTCCAAGCCCTCGGCCTCGACCCGAGCGAATCCGACCCGGCGGCGACCAACTGAGCGGCAGGGGAGAGGGCTTAAAACGAAGAAAGCTTAAGAGGAAGATTCGCGGGCTCTGCCCGCACCCGCGAAGGGGCCCGGCCCCTTCGATCCCATTTTGGGAGAGGTCGCATGGCCACTGCCCTTTTGATCATTGACGTCCAACAGGCGATTGTCTCGGGCCTGGCTGCCCCCGAACGCCAGCCCGCACTCGATGCCGCCTTGAACGACGTCGTCGCGAGACTCAGATATCTCCAGGCCCAAGCTCGGGCAGCGCAAGCGCCCGTGGTAATGGTGCAGCACGACGGACCCGAATCTCATCGTCTCGCCTTGGGCTCCGCCGGGTGGGCGCTCCGAACAGAAATCGCGCCGTGCCTCGGTGATGTCGTCGTCCACAAGACCGAGTGTGATTCGTTCTTCGAAACCGATCTTTTCGATCGCCTCACCGAACGGCGCGTGACCCATTTGATCATCGGCGGCTGCATGACCCAGTATTGCATCGACACCACCGTCCGCCGCGCTGTTTCGCTCGGGTTCGAGGTCACTCTCGTCGCGGATGGTCATACGACAGCAGATACGCCGGATCTGAGCTTTTCGCAGATCGTGGCACACCATAACCGGACGCTGAATGGCTTCGGCGCGGGCTCGCATCGCGTCAACGCCGTCGCCGCAGCGGACATCGCGTTTTCTGCCCGGACCTGATCTCTGGCTCAAGGACATGGCCCGTGCAAACCGACGGAGACAAACCATGATCGACCTCGGCAAGGCCGGGACTTTTCCTCTCGGCGACCGCTTCGTGAAGCGCATCGGATATGGCGCGATGCAACTCGCCGGACCGGGGGTGTTCGGGCCGCCGAAGGATCGCGACGGTGCGATCGCGGTGTTGCGCACGGCGATCGCGCAGGGTGTCGATCACATCGACACCAGCGACTTCTATGGTCCGCACGTCACCAATCAGTTGATCCGCGAGGCGCTTCATCCCTATCCCGATGATCTGGTGATCGTCACCAAGATCGGCGCGCGGCGCGGCGCGGATGGGTCGTGGTATCCGGCGTTTTCGGCGGAAGACCTGACCCAGGCGGTGCACGACAATCTTCGCAACCTGAAGCTGGACGCACTCGACGTCGTCAACCTGCGCATCATGTTCGGCATCCACGGCCCCGCCGAAGGGTCGATCGAAGCGCCGCTCACTGCGTTGGCCGAACTCCAGCACCAGGGGTTGGTGCGGCATATCGGCCTCAGCAACGTAACGCCGACCCAGGTCGCCGAGGGGCGAGCAATCGCCAACATCGTCTGCGTGCAGAACCAGTACAATCTCGCACACCGCGACGACGACGCGCTGATCGACGCGCTCGCCGCCGCAGGCATCGCCTATGTGCCGTTCTTCCCGCTCGGCGGCTTCACGCCATTGCAGTCGTCGACTTTGTCCGAGGTCGCCGCGCGCCTCGGCGCGACGGCGATGCAGGTTGCGCTCGCCTGGTTGCTCCGGCGCGCGCCCAACATCCTGCTGATCCCCGGCACTTCATCGATCGCGCATTTGCAGGAAAACCTCGCGGCGGTCGAGATCGCATTGCCCGACGACGCAATCGCGCAACTCGACCGGATCGGGGCGCAGCCCCAGCCTTAATCGAGGCAATGCCCGGCTTGGGCAAGCAGCCGTTCGGCGCTGGCATAATCGGCTTCCTGAAGCAGGAGGTGGTCGGTGTCGAAGGTGGAGACGACGAAGACGCCGATGCCGTTGCGGGAGAGGGGTTCGATCACCGCGAGGAGGATTCCGGCCTGATCGAAGGCGAACGGGCCCTGGAACTTGAGGCAGCGCCAGCCGGTGTCGCGGCGGACGGTGTCGGGGATGCGGTGGCTCAGGCAGACGACCGAGAGTTCGTCGTCGGAACGGGTGATGCTGACGTAGCCTTCGCCGTCGGCCCAGGCGGGGATCGGCGCGTCGGGGGCGAGGCGGGCGATGCCGTAGCTGCCGCCGAGGCGCTTCAACGTGATCGTCGTCGTCATTGGGTGTGCTCCGGTTCGGTGTTCAGGCGTTGACGATGACGCGGTTGCGTCCGGCCTGCTTGGCGGCGTACATCGCCTGATCCGCTTCGTTGAGAACGGCGTCGAAGCCGATATTCCGCCCATCCAATTGAGTCATCCCGATCGAGACGGTGAGTCGCACGGGCCCGCCCTTCGGCGAGGCGATCTCGGTTTCCGCCACCGCGGCGCAGATCCGGCGCGCGACCTCGGCCGCCTCGGCCCTGCCGGTTTCGACCAGGGCCACCGCGAATTCCTCGCCCCCCAGCCGACCGAAGATATCCGAGCCGCGCAGGGTTTCGCCGATCACCCGCGCGACCCCTTGGAGCGCCACGTCGCCGGTGCTGTGTCCACGGGTGTCGTTGATCGCCTTGAAGTGGTCGATATCGATCATCAGGAGGGTGAACGGCCGATCATAGCGCCGCGCCCGTTCCAGTTCGCGCTCGGCGAGCTCGACGAAGTGGCGGCGGTTGAAGACCCCGGTGAGGTCGTCGGTGCGGGCCTGGGCCTCGATCTGCTCCTTCAGCTTTTGCTCGAGCGCGAGCTTCTCCTGGATCAGCAGGAACCCGAGCATGGATTTCTGCGCGTCGCGCCGCAATTGCCTGCCGCGCGTGTGCAGCATCACCGCGAACAGGCCGCCGATCACCAGGCCATCGGCGATCAGGAGTTTCAGGCCGTCGAGGTTTTCCTTGTTGTCGCTGAGAACGCCGTTGTTGGTGAGCCAGAACATCACGTTGGTCGCGGTGATCGCGATGAAGAATACCTGCAGCACACGACGGCTCGGCGACTGCTCCTTGCGCAGGGTGAAGGCGAGGACGACGAAGTAGACCCAGCTCAGCTTGATCACCAGGGCGTTGATGATGATCGCGGCATTGCCGTGGCCCAACACCACCGCCGCAAGCTCCACCGGGATCGCGCCCAGCACCAGGGTGAACCCATGCATGAGCCATCGCGGCGGATCGTAGGCCGTGAAGAGTGCCCGGCTGAACAGCAGCGGCGTGACCGCGATGCCGAAATAAAGGACGGTGAACGACCAGTCGACCACGGAAGGCCACGCCGCCGCCGACGACAGCGGTGCGAGATACCCGGTCGCCGCGATGCCGAACAGGGTGTAGACGGCCTGGTGAAGCGCGAACAGGGCGAAGATCGGCTGGCGGTCGAGGAGGTAGCCTTGCAGCGCCCAAAGCAGCAGCGCGACCATCGCGGTGACGAAGAACACCATCATCAGGTCGCGGCCGTCGTCCTTGGCCTCGGCCTCCTGCGGCACCAGAGCCTTCACGTTCATCTGCGAATAGCCGCGGGTCGCGAGGCGCAGGTAGTAGGTCGATTCCGGCGCGGCCGGAGTGACGACGAAGCCGAGCGACGCCCGCTTGCGGTCGCGTTCCGCGTAGGGATGCCGGTTGCCGGTGGCGCGGGTCGCCCAGTCCTGCGGGGCGCCCGGACCGGCTTCGAACAGGCGGACGTCGTTGAGGTAGGTGGGCACGATGAACAGCACCACGCTGCCACCCCCGGCGGGGGCGCGCACCCGGAGGCGCAGCCAGTAGGTGGAGTTGGTGACGCCGCCGAACAGCGTCGCGCCCTCGATCGGCGTGAACGCGCGCTCCGCCACGTCGGCGATCGAGAGCGCGCCCGACGGATCGTCGAGGACCGCGCGGGAGACGACCAGGTCGTCCGCCACCGCCGGAGCGGAGAAGACAAGGCCGAACAGCAGCGCCAGAACCCCGAGGAACCGGATTCTCGTCGGCGGCGCCGTATGTCCCATGTCCGCCCCCACCGTCGAAGATTTGCCGTCTGCGGAGGTATAGCCGAATCCCGAGTGCGGGTCACGACTTGGTGTTCCGAAGACGAACCGCGCGCGGGGCGAGCCGCAGCTACGCGGCCCCGTTCGGGGCGAGACTGCGTTCGTAGATGCGGTAGGTTTTGGAGGGCTTGCCACAGACGGTTTCGGCGATCGCGCGCATCGGCGCGTTGGTTTCCAGCACCCAGGAGAATTCGAGAGTGCGGATGCCTGCGGCCTGCACGCCTTCGAAGGCCTTGCCGATCAGGTGGAAAGGCAGGAGGCCGCCAAGCAGGGTTTTGTTGAAGCGGCTTTGCGCGCCCATCAGCAGCACGCGGGCGGAGGTGAGGCCGCGCACCTTGACCCGCCAGAGCAGCTTGGCCCAGCCGAACGGCAGGAGATGGCCGTCGAGGTCGCGGATCGCTTCGTTGAGGTTGGGCAGGCAGACGATGAACGCCACCGGCTCGCCGTCGACCTCGGCGAACCACACCAGCCGCCGGTCGATCAGCGGGCGGAGCTGGCGCGCCATCAGCTCGATTTCCGCCGCATCGAAGGGAATGAAACCCCAGTTCTCGGCCCAGGCGTCGTTGAAGATGTCGACCATGCGCCGGACCTCCTCCTTGTATTCCCCCCATTTGATCGTGCGGAGCGTGACGTTGCCCGAGAGCGGCCGCGCGAGGATGCGCTTCATGCTCTCCGGCACCTGGGCGGCATCGAGGGTATAGGCGAGGAGGTCGTGCGCCTTGACGTAGCCCAGGCGTTCGAGGTGGGCGGCGATGTAGGGCGGATCGTGGGGCATCATCAGCATCGGCGGGGCGTCGAAGCCGTCGACCAACAGGCCGAGTTCCTCGTTGATCGAGAGGCTCATCGGCCCGAGGCTCTGGGTCATGCCGCGCGCCTTCAGCCACGTTTCGGCGGTGGCGACGAGGGCGTCGATCACCGCCGCGTCGTCGATCGCGACGAGCAGTCCGAAATGGCCGACGCCCGGGTAGCGTTCGAGGTTGACCGGATCGATCTGGGCGCTGATCCGCCCGACCGCGCGACCGTCCCGCCAGGCGATCCACATCGCCACGTTCGCCCGCCGCAGGTAGGGCGTGCCTCCTGCCTTGAGGGCGTCGCGGCGCTCCATCATCAACGGCGGCACCCAGTTGGGGTCGCCCGCATACAACTGGAATGGCACGCGGATAAAGTCATCGAGACGGCTGACGGGTTCGACGGCGACGAGCATTGCGATGGAAAATCTCCCGACAACGAAGCGCATCGGACGCCAGGCCCTGGCTGGTGGCGTCGCGTATGGTTGAGTCTGAACGGCGCGCAGTATCCCACATCGTCGAAAGCGCTGGAACGCCAGATTGCGGGATTATCGTCATGCACCTGGGTATTCCGAGAAATTGCGATAAACCCACGCCCGGCTCTTGGGGGAATGCGCCGAGCGCCCAATCTAAATCGCAAGCATTTCAACTCCTGCGAGGATGAGACGATGATTCGGCGTGCATGCGGAACGAGTCTGTCGTGGTCGATTTCCGGCGCCGCCCTCGGCGCGCTTCTGGTGCTGACGCCCCCGTCCGAGGCCTTCGCCGCCTCCCAACCCGCCGTCGAGGCGCAGAAGGGAATGGTGGTGTCGTCCCAGCGCCTCGCCTCCGAGGCGGGCCTGGCGGTCCTCGAAAAGGGCGGCAACGCCATCGACGCGGCGGTAGCGGTCGGCTACGCGCTGGCGGTGGTCAACCCCTGCTGCGGCAACATCGGCGGCGGCGGATTCATGACCATCCACATCGCCAACGGCTCGAAGGGGCCGCACGACGTGTTCATCAACTTCCGCGAGACCGCCCCAGGCGCGGCGAGCGAGAAGATGTACCTCGACGCGGACGGCAACGTGATCAAGGACTTGAGCATCTACGGCTACCTCGCGGCGGGCGTGCCCGGCACGGTGATGGGAATGGAGCGGGCGCTGGCGCACTACGGCAGCCGCAGCCGCGCCGTGGTGATGGCCCCGGCGATCAAGCTGGCGCACGAGGGCTTCGTCCTCACCCGCGCCGACACCGACATCCTCGACACCAAGACCGCGCAGATCGCCAAGGACCCGGAAGCCGCGAAGATCTTCCTCCGCCCCGACGGCACGCCGTTCCAGCCGGGCGACCGGCTGGTGCAGAAGGACCTCGCCCGCACCCTGGAGCTGATCGCCAAGCACGGCCCGGACGGCTTCTATAAAGGCCCGGTGGCGAAGGCGGTCGCCGAGGCGAGCGCGAAGAACGGCGGCATCCTCACCGAGAAGGACTTCGCCGACTACACGGTGACCGAAACCCGGCCACTCACCTGCACCTATCGCGGTTACGACCTCGCGTCGGCACCGCCGCCCTCCTCCGGCGGCACGACGATCTGCCAGGTTCTCAATATCCTCGAAGGCTACGACATCAAGGGCATGGGCTTCCGCTCGGCGGAATCCGTGCACGTGATGGCCGAGGCGATGCGCCACGCCTTCATGGACCGCAACACCTACCTCGGCGACCCGGCATTCGTCGACAATCCGCTCGACCGCCTGCTCTCCAAGGACTATGCCGCCGCGATCCGCGACAAGATCCAGCCCAATCGCGCGACGCCGTCCTCCGAGGTCCAGCCCGGCGCGGAGCCGCACGAGAAGACCGAAACCACCCATTATTCGGTGGTCGACAAGGAGGGCAACGCGGTTTCGGTCACCTACACCATCAACGGCAGCTTCGGCGCGGCGGTGATCGCGCCCGGCACCGGCTTCTTCCTCAACGACGAGATGGACGACTTCACCTCGAAGCCCGGGGTGAAGAACCTCTACGGGCTGGTGCAGGGCGCGGCGAACAAGATCGCGCCCGGCAAGCGGCCGCTGTCCTCGATGTCGCCGACGCTGGTCACCAAGGACGGCAAGACCGTGCTGGTGCTGGGCTCCCCCGGCGGCTCGCGGATCATCACCATCGTGCTTGAGACGATCATGAACGTGGTCGACTACGGCATGGCGCCGCAGGAGGCGGTGGACGCGCCGCGCATCCATCACCAATGGCTGCCCGACCAGATCTTCTACGAGACCTACGGCCTATCGCCCGACACGATCAAGATCCTCTCCGACATGGGCTACAAACTCACCGAACAGAAGCCCTGGGGTGCGGCGGAGCTGATCGAGGTCGGCGGCGCGGCGGAAGGCTTCAAGGACGCCGCCTCGTCGGGCGGCGATTCCGCGCACTCGGGCCGAGTGCGCGAAGGCTACCTCTACGGCGCGAACGACGCCCGGCGCCCGGCGGGAGCGGCGGTCGGGTACTGAGTCGCACCACAACCCAAGGCGCGCGGCGATGCCGTCGCGCGCCGCGAAGGACAAGCCATGAAACAGAGCATTTCCGATTACATCGTCCGGGTTCTGGTCGAAGCCGGGGTGAAACGGGTTTGGGGCGTGACCGGGGATTCCCTCAACGGCCTGAGCGACAGCCTGACGCAGCGCGACGACATCCGTTGGATGTCCACCCGCCACGAGGAAGTCGCGGCGTTCGCCGCCGGGGCCGAGGGGCACCTCACCGGTGCGTTGACGGTCTGCGCCGGATCGTGCGGCCCCGGCAACATGCACCTGATCAACGGCCTCTACGACTGCCACCGCAGCCATGTGCCGACCCTCGCGATCGCCAGCCACATCCCCTCCCATGAAATCGGCTCCAACTACTTCCAGGAGACCCACCCGCAGGAGCTGTTCCGCGAGTGCAGCGTCTACTGCGAACTCATCTCCAACCCCGAACAGATGCCCTACGTTCTCGAAATCGCGATGCGCAAGGCGATCCTCGAACGCGACGTGGCGGTGATCGTCCTCCCCGGCGACATCGCACTGAAGCCGATGCCGGAAAGCGCGGCGGTCAAGTGGCGCACGCCGCTCCTGCCGGTGGTAACGCCGCCCGAAACCGAACTCCAGGCGGTCGCGAAGGTGTTGAACGCGGCGAAGAACATCACCCTGCTGTGCGGCGCGGGTTGCCAGGGCGCGCATGCGGAGGTGGTGAAACTCGCGGAAACCCTCAAGGCCCCGATCGTGCACGCGATGCGCGGCAAGGAATTCCTCGAATACGACAATCCCTACGACGTCGGCATGACCGGGCTGATCGGCTTCTCCTCCGGCTACCACGCGATGGAAAACGCCTCGACCCTGGTGATCCTCGGCAGCGCGTTTCCGTACCGCGAATTCTATCCCGAGCAGGCAACGGTGATTCAGCTCGACACCCGCTCCGGCGCGCTCGGTGCGCATACCCAGATCGACTACGGCCTGGTCGGAAACGTCGCCGAGACCTTGCGGCAACTCCTCCCGCTCCTGCAATCGCGCCAGGACCGCACCTTCCTCGATCGGGCGCTCGGGCATTATCACGAAGCGCGCAAGGGCCTCGACAATCTCGCCAGCGGCCAGAGCAAAAGCGGGTTGGTTCATCCCCAATATCTCACCCGCCTCCTGAGCGAACGCGCCGCCGAGGACGCAATCTTCACCTGCGACGTCGGCACGCCGACGGTCTGGGCTGCCCGCTACGTCAAGATGAACGGCAAGCGGCGTCTGCTCGGGTCGTTCAATCACGGCTCGATGGCGAACGCGCTGGCGCAGGGCATCGGGGCGCAAGGCGCGTTCCCCGAGCGGCAGGTGATCGCGATGTGCGGCGACGGCGGGCTGAGCATGCTGATGGGAGACATTCTCACGCTCAAGCAGCTGAAAATGCCGCTGAAGGTCGTGGTCTACGACAACCGCTCGCTCGGCTTCGTCGCGATGGAAATGAAGGCGAACGGCTTCTATTCCCGCGACACCGATCTTGAAAACCCGAACTTCGCCGAGATTGCCGCCGCCGCGAAAATCGAGTCCGCGTATGTGGACACGCCCGAGGCGCTCCCCGCCGCCGTCGACCGGATGATGGCGAGCGAGGGTCCGTATCTGTTGAGCGTCAACGTCGCGAAGCAGGAACTTGCGATGCCGCCGAAGGTCAAATTCAGCCAGGCGAAGGGCTTCAGCGTCTACATGATGAAGGCGGTGCTGAACGGCGACGGCAACGAACTCGTCGAACTCGGGCGCACCAACTGGCTGCGGTGAGTCGGGTCGGCTACGGCGCGTCGACGGCGCCGGAAACTCCAAGGTCCGCCTTGCGCTGGCGCTCCATTTCGGTGGCGTAGCGGCGCAAGGCGTAGGCCTCGGTGAGGTAGCCGAGGATCTGGCGGTCGTCGGCGTCGGAGAGCACCGGCAGGGTTTCGAGCTCGGCCTTTTCGAAGCGCGCCAGGGCTTCCTGGATGTTCATTTCCGGCAGGAGATACTGGCCGCGATCGGCGGCGAGGTCGCCCGCAACCAATCCGGCTGCGGCTGCGTCGAGGTCGGGATCGTGGGCGATCGAAATGTCGATCGCCCCGACGTAGCGCAGGGCGTCGTCGATGGCGAAGGCGCGGGTGCGGCTGCCAAGCGGAACCAGCTCGCGCAGGCGCAACAGCGGCAGGTTCTGCGCCACGGTCTTGGCATCGCGGCGCAGCATCCGCCCGACGGTGAGATCGCCGATCCAGCCGATGTCGTGCGGCGTGCGGATCAGCTTGCCGCGCTGGTGGAAGCGCCAGGTCGAGAACGAATAGCCGAAGGCGAAGCGGGTCACCGTCGCCGCCATCACCACGCCCGCGAGCACCGCCAGCGCCACGGTGAAGTCGCCGGTGACTTCGAGCACCAGCAGCACCATCGTCACCGGCGCGCCGACGATCGAAGCCGCCACCGCGCCCATTCCCACCATTACGAAGATCATGTGCTGCGAGACCAACCACGGGCCGAATGCCGCGATCCCCCGCGACACCGCCGCGCCGAACAGGCAGCCGAGATAGAGCGACGAGCTGAACAAGCCGCCGCGGAAGCCGCAACCGATCGAGAGCGCCGAGGCGAGCATCTTCGCCACCAGCACGAACACCAGCGGCAGGAACAGCGGCGATTCGTCGAACAATGCCTGGATCGCGCCATGGCCGCTGCCGAGCACCTGCGGATAGCCGATGGCGATGCCGCTGATCAGCGCGCCGCCGACGACCGGCGCGAGCCAGCGCGGTACCGCGAGCCGCCGGAGCGCCTGCTCGCAGGCGGTAGCGGCGCGCATCGTCGCGATGCCGATCCCCGCCGCGGCGATGCCGACCAGGGCGAACAGCGGATAATCCCAGGCGAACACCGCGACGGGTTCGGTATGGACGAGGAAGATCGGCGCGACGCCGAGGGTGGTGCGCACGGTGAGGGTGCCCGCGAGCGAGGCCACCGCGACCTGCGCCAGCGCCGCCGGGGTATAGCTGCCGAGCACAAGTTCATACGCGTAGAACGCCCCGGCGAGCGGCGCGTTGAACGCGGCGGCGATCGCGGCGGCGGCTCCGGCGGCGACGAAGATCCGCAAGTCGGCACGGCGAAGGTTGAGCCATTGGCCGATCGACGAGAATACGCCCGAACCCATCTGGCTGTAGGCCGCCTCCATGCCGAGCGACGCCCCGGCGGCGTTGGAGATCACCGTCGCGGCGGCGAGGCGGAAGGAATCCACGATCGACATCCGGCCGCCGTAAAGCGCGTTGGCCTCGACCGGATCGACGATCTCGCGCGACCGGAAATAGCGTCCGGCCAAGGCCAGCAGCGCCAGCGCCGCGCCGCCGAGCGCGGGCACGATCAACAGCCTGAGCGGGTCGACGCCGAGCCCGGCGCTCAGGCTCGCATCTTCCGGCAGGCCGAAGTTGACGACGTGGAGCCAGGAGACGACTTCATGCAGCGCCACCACCACCAGCCCTACAGCCACGCCGAGCGGCGCGCACAGCAGGATCATCATCGGCTCGCTGCTGCGCACCTTGCGCCGCGCCAGCCAGCGCAGGCTTTTCAGTCCGATCCAGGAGAGGAAGCGTTTCGGCCGCATGGAACCTGCCCATGGTGTCGGGGAAGCCTCCGGTTATACGCGCCTGATCCGCCACGTAAACCCCGCCCCGCCGCAATGCAGGATTGCGGAAACCGGCCGCTAAACCTGCATGAACACGTCGTAGCGCGTCGACTTGCCGACGATCTGGTGCGACGGCGCGCGGATGCCCGGCATCGGCGCGGCCAAGCGCGGCCACTTCAACACCACGCGCTTGGTCGCGGTGGCGAGCGCCACCCGCATCAGGTCCGCCGCGTCCGGGTTGTCGCCGACGATCTCGCGGACGAGGCGCATTTCCTGTTTCACCAGGGCGGATTTCTTGCGTTCGGGGTGCATCGGGTCGACCAGCACCACTTCCGGCGCGGGGTCGAGGGTCGGCAGGATTTCGCGGGAGTCGCCATGCAGCAAGGTCATCCGCGCGATCACCTCGGCGACCTCGCCGCCCGCCTCGCGGGCGCGATCCATCGCGTCGGCGAGGAGGCGGTGGATCTGCGGCGAGACCTCGATCAGGGTCACCGTCGCGCCGAGGGCGGCAAGGAGGAAGGCGTCGCCGCCCAGGCCCGCGGTGGCGTCCACCACTCTCGGGTTGACGCCGCCCTTCATCCCGATCGCGCGGGGCAGCGCCTGCCCCCGTCCGCCGCCGTAGAGGAAACGGTGGCGGACCGCGCCGCTGGTGAAATCGCACACCAGGGCAGGTTCGGAGGCCTTGTCCTTCGCCATTTAGCGCCGGATCATCGGGTAGGCTTTTTTCATCGACACCGCGACGATCGCACCGACCACCGCCTTGACCAGGTCGCCGGGGATGAACGCCATCGAGCCGGTCGCGGCCTTGGTAAAGCTGATCTTCGCCACCAGCGCCAGCCACGGAATGCCGAGCAGGTAGACCACGCCGACGCCGCCGACGCCGCAGGCGATGAACGCGCTGAAATAGTTCAGCCGCGACCAGAAGCGTTCGATCAGCCAGCCGACGACGTACGCGCCCGGAATGTAGCCGAGGGCAAAACCGCCGGTCGGGCCGAGGAAGATGCCGATGCCGCCGCGACCGCCGGAGAGCAGGGGCAGGCCCGCCGCGACCAGCGCCATGAACACCAGCATCGCGAGGCCGCCGCGCTTCGCGCCGAGCACGCCGCCCGCGAGCATCACGCCCAGGCTCTGCGCGTGGATCGGCACGGGCAAGCCGGGCACCGCCACCATCGGCAGCAGTCCGAGCGCCGCGGTCAGAGCCGCGAACAGGGCGGCGTAAACCATATCCTTGACCGTCATCGGTATGTCCCTTCGATTAATCGCTGTCGTAGCCGCGCGCGCTGATCGCATCGGCGAGGTCGTCGGCCATGCGCAGTGTGCGCACCAGAAGCGGCATCACCACGGCAAACACGTTGCCTTCGAGGCCGCGCGCCTTTTGCGCTTCGCGGATTTCCCCGATCAGGTCGAACAGCACGGGTATGAAACGGATCGCGAGGGAAAGAGTCAAGCCAACCTTGGCCGGGTTGACTCCCACCACGCGCAACGGGCCGACCCCGAACTCAATCGCCTCGACCATGTCCGAGACCCGGGTGGTGAGGGTCAGCACCACCGCCAGCAGGATCACCGTGCCGAGGCGGGCGGAGACTTCCGCCGCGAGGCGCGGCTCGTCCATCAACAGGTGGAAGCCGCCGACCGCCGCGATCAGGATCGCCGCCGGCGTCACTTGGCGAATCACCGCCTTGAGCGGCAGCCATGCGGAAAGCGGCAGCAGCACCGCCGCCGCGACGAAGCCCCCGAGAATGTGGAGATCGTCGACGAGGAACACCGCCGCGCCGACCAGCGCGAGAACGACGAGCTTCGCCCCCGCCGGAACCCGGTGCAGCCAGGTGATCCGCGCGAGGCTGATCTCAAACATCGTCGCCCGGCTCCGCCGCCATCAAATCGCGGTAGAACGGCAGCGCCTTCGCCGGAACGTCGTCGCAAACGATGCGCCCGCCCTCGAACACCAGCACCCGCTCGAAATCGTCGAGGAATTCGAGATCGTGGGAGATCACCACCGCCACCTGGGGCAGGTCGGCGATCGCCTTGGCGACGCGGCGCTTGTTGCGCAGGTCGAGGAGGGTGGTGGGTTCGTCGAAAACCACGTAGGCGGGTTCCATCACCAGCACCGACGAAATCGCGAGCATCTGCTTCTGCCCGCCGGAGAGAAGATGCGCCGAGCGCTGGCGCAGATGCTCCATGCCGTAGCGCGCCAGCACCGCGTCGACGCGGGCGGCGATCTCGGCCTTCGGCAGCTTGAGGTTCTTGAGGCCGAAGGCGATGTCTTCCTCGACCAGGGGATAGACGATCTGGTTGTCGGGGTTCTGGAAGACGAAGCCGACTTTCCGCCGTACCGCGCGGGCATCGGCGGTGGTCGAGAGACCGTCGATCCGCACCGTGCCGTCGGTGGGTGCGATCAGGCCGTTGAGCAGGCGGGCGAAGGTGCTCTTGCCCGAGCCGTTCGCGCCGACCACCGCGACGCGGCGCTCGGCAATGCTCAAGGACAAGCGGTCCAGCACCGTGAGATCGCCATAGCGCATGGTGACGTTGTCGAATTCGATCATCGAATGGGTGTTCGCGCGCCTTCAGGGAGCCAAGGCCCCTTAACTACTCCGCAGCGGGAGTGGGCGCAAGTGCGGCGGGCGAAGGCCAGGGGACCAGCCTTCGCCCGCAATCTCAAGGCCACGGGGGGGGGTGTGACCCTCAGACAGCAAGCACAACGCTCTTCGGCGCGATTTCGATCCCGGGATTTTTCGATTTCAGCGAAAAAACCGGGCCGTCCGGATTGGCGGTGTCGATCTCGATCCGCCACTCCCGCCCCTCGCGCTCGGGGAAGACGAAATTCATCGGTCCATCCGTGGGGTTGAAGGCGAGAACCACATCGTTCCAGACCTCCTCGCCGATCAGGTCGTCGCGAATCAGGCGAAGCTGGATCGCGTTGGTGGTGCCGTCGCCCCAGTCCTCGACCTGCATCTTGTCGCCCGAGGGGGTGTGCCAGTCGACCACCATGCCATCGCGGAAGCTGTCGCGGCGCAGCAGCGGCTGGGCGGCGCGGATCGCGATCAGGCGCTCGACGAACGCCATCAGCGCGCGGCCGTCGTCGTCGATCCCCTCCCAGTTCAACCAGCTGATTTCGTTGTCCTGGCCGTAGGCATTGTTGTTGCCCTGCTGGGTGCGGCCGAATTCGTCGCCCGCCAGCAGCATCGGCGTTCCGTGGGAGAGGAACAGCGTGGCGAGGAAATTGCGCTTCTGGCGCTCGCGCAGTTCACGGACCGCCGCGTCGTCGGTCGGCCCCTCCGCGCCGTGGTTGAAGCTGCGGTTGTGATTGTGGCCGTCGCGGCTTTCCTCGCCGTTCGCGTCGTTGTGCTTCTCGTTGTAGGAGACGAGGTCATTCAGGGTGAAGCCGTCGTGTGCGGTGATGAAGTTGACGCTCGACCAAGCGCGCCGCCCGCGCAGGTCGTAGACGTCGCCCGAGCCCGCGATGCGCGAGGCGAAGTCGCCCAGCACGCCGGGCGCGCCGTGCCAGAACTCGCGCACGGTGTCGCGGTATTTGTCGTTCCACTCCGCCCAACCGGGCGGGAAGCCGCCGACCTGATAGCCGCCCGGGCCGATGTCCCAGGGCTCGCCGATCAGCTTGACGCGCGAGAGCACCGGGTCCTGGCCGATCGCGTCGAAGAAGCCGCCGCGTTGGTCGAAGCCGTGCACCTCGCGCCCGAGGATGGTGCCGAGGTCGAAGCGGAAGCCGTCGACGTGCATGTCGGTCGCCCAGTAGCGCAGGGAATCCAGCACCATTTGCAGGACGCGCGGGTGGACGATGTTGAGGGTGTTGCCGGTGCCGGTGTCGTTGACGTAGTGGCGCGGGTCGCCGTCGATGGTGCGGTAGTAGCTGAAGTTGTCGATGCCGCGAAACGACAGCGTCGGCCCCATCTCGTTGCCCTCGGCGGTGTGGTTGTAGACCACGTCGAGGATCACTTCGAGCCCGGCATCGTGGAAGGCGCGCACCATGTCGCGGAAGCCGAGCATCCCCTTCGGACCGAGGTAGCGGCGCTTCGGCGCGAAGAAGCCGAGGGTGTTGTAGCCCCAGTAGTTGCGCAGGCCCTTCTCGACGAGGAAGGCGTCGTCGACGAAGAACTGCACCGGCATCAGCTCGACAGAGGTGACGCCGAGGCTCTTGATGTAGTCCACCGTCGCCTTGTGGCCGAGGCCGTCGAACGTACCGCGCAACGCCTCGGGAATCGCCGGGTTGAGCTGGGTCATGCCGCGCACGTGGGTTTCGTAGAAGATCGTCCGCGACCACGGAATGCGCGGCTTCTCGTCGGTCTCGAAGTTGAACATCTCGGGCAGGGCGACGACGCACTTCGGCATCACCGGGGCGCTGTCGAGTTCGCTGAACGAAAGGTCGCCGTCTTCGGAGCCGGTGTCGTAGCCGTAGTGGGCCGAGGTCCAGTCGAAGTCGCCCCAGAGCGCCTTGGCATAAGGGTCGAGCAGCAGCTTGTTGGGGTTGAATCGATGCCCGGCCTCGGGCGCATAGGGCCCGTGGACGCGATAGCCATAGAGCGTGCCGGGGCCGACGCCGGGGAGGTAGCCGTGCCAGATCTCGTTGGTGTACTCGGGAAGCGTCACCCGTCCGGTCTCGGTGCCGTCGTCGTCGAACAGACACAACTCGACGCGATCGGCAAACGCCGAGAACAGCGCGAAGTTGGTGCCCTCGCCGTCCCAGGTCGCACCCAGAAGCGTCGGTTCGCCCGGCTCGACCCGAGTGCCGCTCACTGATTTATCCATTCGAAGACTCTCCAAAGACCCATGCCGAAGCCCGCAAATGAAACGGCCATCCCGCGAAAAGGTTTCAGAAACGCGCAGGATATCGTTCGGCGTAGCCCGTGAAACTTTTTTCCGGCGAGGTGAAACCGAAAGGTCGTTATTGGCGTTGTTGCTGTTGAATGCCATGCCATTCCACGGCGCGGCGATCTCAAGCCGATATTGTTTGAGGTTTACGCCCAGGAAGGCTCATGAACGGCAAGCAACATCATCGAAGCGCCAAGACTTCGGCGGCGCGTCCGCCGTCGGCCTTTGCGTCTTCCGGATAGGAGGCTACCCCTAATGTTTGCGATGACGTCGAAATTGCCGCGATATGCGGCGCGCGCCGCGATCGTGCTTGGCACCACGCTTCTGGTGGCGGCCTGCGCGCAGCAGACTTCGCCGCCGCAGCAGGTACGCACCGACAACCCGAGCGTGACCTACAAATACCTCGGCGACCAGGAACTGATCAGCGCCAACCAGAAGGCGGTGGTCTACTGCAACCAGTTCCAGTCGGTGCCGAGCACCAAGGTGATCACCGAGACCTCGGACGGCTTGAAGCAGGTGGTCTTCGACTGCGTGCCGACCACCACGCCGGGGATGATGCCCGCGCCGACCTATTCGCCGGCGACCAGCTTCACCTACCGCACCGACCAGGAACTCCTCGCCGGCTCGCGCAATGCCGAACTCTACTGCATGAACCAAGGCAACCAGCGAGCGGTTTCGACCGTGGTTACCAACATGGACGGCACCAAGACCCTCTCCTCGCGCTGCGTGCCCTAAGTCCCCTTGCCTCCCCGCCAGCACCGCCGACGGCCGCGTCCCGCACGCGGCCGTCGGCGCATGTCGAGCCCACTTGTCAGCGGGTTACGCGCCGCGCTAGGGTCTTGCCGCCGCCCGCTTGATGGAATGGTAGACATAACGGACTTAAAATCCGTAGCCCGGAAGGGCGTGGGGGTTCGAGTCCCCCAGCGGGCACCAGCGGACCATGAAAAAACGCACCCCCGAGGCGAGCGCTGCCGCCCGAAGGGCGCCGTTGTCGGCGCGTGTCAGAAATTTTTCTATTGAATACCCGGGTAGGAGTCGCCACTTCCGTTCCCAGGCGTCGTTACGCCACACGATTCAACGTCAGGTTTCAATCGGCTTTTACACCTTGGGCATTCGCCCGGGCGCGGGAGGATTTGACGCGTGAATGCTACGGCGACGGACCGCATCGGGTATCTCGATTCCGGACGGGCAATTCTCATTCTCCTGGGCGTGCCCTACCACGTCAGCCTGATCTACCATCCGGCCCAGTTCTGGCCGATGCACTCGGCGGAAATTTCCGCCCCGCTGGGGTGGTTCGGCGACTTCATCCATTACTTTCGGATGCATGCCTTCTTCCTGATTTCCGGCTTTTTCGCCACTTTCCAGCTCTCGCGCAAACCCTCCACCGATTGGCTGCGCCAGCGCATGGTCCGCCTCGGAGTGCCGCTGCTGGCGACGGCGCTGCTGCTCAATCCCTTGCAGATGCTCGGTATGGCGGTCGGCGAAACCGGCGACTGGAGCACCGCGAGCGCCTCGCTCTGGCTCGCCCGCCTCGGCCATCTCGGCGAACCCTGGATCGCGCATTTGTGGTTCCTGATCGTGCTGATCATTTACAGCGTCGGCATCGGCGCGATCTGGCCCCTGATTCCGACCCGCCACGGCGTACACGCCATCCACCTGCCGTTCCGCCTCGGATCGGTCGGCCTGCTGGCGTTGACGGCGGCGGGATTCGTCGGCTGGCGGCTGGCCACGGCAACCCTCTCCTATCTCACCGACGACGGCCTTTCCCTCGTCGATGGCGCGCTCAGGCTCGACTATGCGCTGTTCTACCTGCCGTACTTCGTCCTCGGCTGCGTGCTGGAACGCAATCGCGAACTGCTCTCCACCTTCCGCAACTGGGGACGCTTCGCCGCACCGTTCGGGATCGCCGCGTTCGTGGCGGCGCAACTCCTGTGGCGCCAGGAAGGCCCGGAGACGCTGGTGCTGTCGCGAGGCTTGCAAGGGCTTTCCTCGTTCCTGCTGTGCGCGGCGCTGTTTCACCTGTTGATGCGGTATCTCGACGCGTTCGGCCACCGGATGCGCGGCATCGCAGCCGCGGCGTTCACCATCTATCTCTTCCACATGCCGATAGTGGTCTGGCTTGGGTTGTTATTCGATCGCGTCGCCGGACCGCCGATCGCCGAGTTCGTCACGATCACCGCCATCGCCACCGTGGCCGCCTACGCGATCCACGTCCACGCCGTCGCGCCGCGCCCGGCGCTGGCGTTCCTGTTCAACGGCGTGGCGCCGAAGCGGCGTCCGCCGGTCGCGGGCGCCGCCGAATAGACGATCAGGCCACCGCGACGTAGCGTTCGGCGGCGCAACCGCACACCGGGCAGCGGTCCGGCGCGTCGCCGAGAACGGTATGACCGCAGATCGGGCAGATGTGGGGTTCGCCCGCGACGTCGCCGCCCGCCTCGACCGCCGTCATCGCCGCGCCGAACAGCGCGAAGTGGACCCTCTCCACCGCCAGCGCGTGGCTCATCGCCCGCGCGGCCTTCTTGTGGCCCTCGACTTCGGCGGCGGCGACCATCGCCGGGTACATCTCGGTGAATTCGTGCTCCTCGCCGCCCTTCGCCTCGGCAAGGTTGGCGAGGGTCGCGCCGATGCCGCCCGCCGCCTTGAGCAACTGGGTAGCGTGGATCGCCTCCGCCGCCGCGACGGCGCGGAATAGCCGCGCCACGCCGGGGAGGCCTTCCTGCTCCGCCGCTTCGGCGAAGGCGAGATACTTGCGGTTCGCCTGGCTCTCGCCCGCGAAGGCTTCGCTCAGGTTGTCATCGGTTGCGGTCATCGTCCCGGGTCCTCGTTGAATTGAAGTCCCGGGCACGATGAACCTTGGAGCGGTTCGAGGCAAGTCGTCCGGAATTACAAGTAGATGCCGCCCGAAACCTCGATCCTCTGGCCGTTGATCCAGCGGCTTTCGGGAGCCAGCAGCATCGCCATCGCGCCGCCGATGTCTTCCGGCACGCCGACCCGGCCGAGCGCGGTGTTGCCCGCGATCTGGGCGTTGGTGGCGGCGTCGTCGCGCACCCGCCCGCCGCCGAAGTCGGTCTCGATCGCGCCCGGCGCGATCACGTTGACCGAAATCCGGCGCGGTCCGAGTTCGGCGGCGAGATAACGGGTGAGCACCTCGATCGCGCCCTTCATCGATGCATACGCCGCCATTCCCGGCAGGCTGAAGCGCGCGAGGCCGGAAGAGACGTTGAGGATGCGGCCGCCATCGGCGATCAGCGGCAGGAGCTTCTGGGTGAGGAAGAACACGCCTTTGAAGTGGATGTTCATCAGGGTGTCGAAGCTCGCCTCGTCGGTCTCGGCGAAGCTCTTGTGGATGCCGACGCCGGCGTTGTTGACCAGGGCGTCGAAACTGTCGCGGCCCCATTCGCCCTTGAGCGCGCGGGCAAGGGTTTGGACGAAATCGGGGAAGGTCGAGATATTGCCGGTGTCGAGTTGCAGCGCGGCGGCCTTGCGCCCCTTGGCGGCAATCTCGGACACCACCGCAGTCGCTTCGTCGACGTTGCGGAGGTAGGTGATGATCACGTCGTGGCCGTGGTCGGCGAGGGTGAGCGCGGCGCTGCGGCCGAGGCCACGGCTGCCGCCGGTGATCAGAACCAGGGAATTGGCGGTCATTGACGTCTCTCCTGTGGTCGGAATGGATGAGGGAGAGATGGGGACGCGGACGGCCGGAGCGCATGCCCGATGCTGCGGGAGTCTTGCCTATTTCTCCGGGACGGATGGCGTGGCGGCAATCCGATGCCAATATCGGGACGAGCGCAAACCCCGGAATCCGCCATGCTGAACGAACTGAAAACCCTGATCTCCGCCGCCGCCGACGCCGCCCCCGGCGCGGCCCCGTTCTTCGCCACGCCGATTGCCGGATTGACGGTGATGCGGGCGTACGAACCCGGACCGCCGCTACGCATGATCTACCGGCCGGTGCTGTGCCTCGTCGCGCAGGGAGCGAAGCAGGTGATGGCGGGCGAAACGATTCACGCCTTCGGCGCGGGGCAAGCCTTGATCGTCGGCGTCGCAATTCCCGCCACCGGACAGATCGTCCGGGCGAGCGCGGCGGAGCCCTACCTTGCGGCGGCGGTGGAGCTGGACGTTCCGCTCCTGCGCGAACTCGCCACGACCGTCGCGCCACCCCGACACGACGACGCGGCGCATGCGGTGTTCGTCGGCGAGGGTGACTCCGCGCTGACCGAATGCATGCTTCGCCTGCTGCGCCTGATCGCCGAGCCGGATGCGGCGCCGGTGTTGCAGCCGTTGTTGCTGCGCGAGTTGCACTTCCGCCTGCTCACCGGTCCCTACGGCGCGGCGCTGGCGCGGCTTGCGGTGCCGAACGGCCGCACCGAGCGGATCGCGCGGGCGATCCGGCTGCTGAGCCAGGATTTCGCCCAGGCGCTCCGGATCGAGGACCTCGCTGCGGTGGCGGGAATGAGCGTCTCCACCTTCCACCTTCACTTCAAGACCGCGACGGCGATGACGCCGCTGCAGTACCAGAAGCAATTGCGGCTTTTGGAGGCGCGGCGGCTGCTGCTCGCCGACGCCTCCGCCGCGCGGGCGGCCTATGCGGTGGGCTACGAGAGCCCGACCCAGTTCAGCCGCGAATACGCACGGATGTTCGGCCTGCCGCCACGCCGCGACGCGGCGCAATGGCGGGCCTCGGCGTAGACATAATCCAACATTTAGGGGCCACCCCGGGCTCAAATCCGGAGATCTTGTGCCCAATCCCCACTATCCACAGGCATGTGGATAAATAACCTGCGTCACCCACAACCAGAGATGATAATCTGCGGTTCTGGGAAAGTTCCCATTCCTCGCTAACGGCAAAAAAGGAAAATGATGGCGAACGCTCTGAGCACCCACCTAGTTGGTATCGGTTGTGTTCCTGAGTTTTGGTCTAAATGTATCCCTTGCGGAGGGACAATTGCCGCCGCTTTCCTCCGAAGGCACGGAGTTAGCGTGGCCCCTCCAAACATTGTGCGATTTGGGATCGTTCCCCTCAATGGCGGAGGAGAGATTCCTGCCGTTGTGTTTGCCTATCGGCGTGAGTTTGACGGCATCCCCGTTGCACTTGAGATAATCCCGTTGACGCCATCGGGTGCGATGGCGGCTACGTCAGATTTCTCGCATTTGGTCGGAGACGCAAACGGAGCGGCTATGATGACATGTCGTCAACGTACCAACGTGAACGTCGCCATCGGCGGCCTCGACGCTCTTGCAATGTGGACATGTGCCCCTGATCAGCGATGCTATTGGGCTGTCGCCTTCGAAGCAGCATTGAGTACATTGCCTCTGGCTTATTGTAAGGATCCTTGGAGCATTCAACTCGTGTCCCCGTTACCTCCGACACCGCGAGTTGCCAAGATCTGGCGTCGCCTCGGCGCAGTAGTAAGATGGTCCGCGTTACACCCCATTTTTGAGCGAGCAGCGGGCTAGAAATATCCCTGTCCGAGAACGACCGAGCTGAGTTCAGCTCGGTCGTTTAAGCTTCTTACGCCTTCAGCTTGATCGCGATCTTGGCGAGGTGTTCGCCCTGCCAACGCATCAGATCGAGTTCGTTGGCCGAAGGTTGGCGCGAGCCGTCGCCCGCTGCGATCGTGGTCGCGCCGTAGGGGCTGCCGCCGGTGATTTCGTCCAGGGTCATCTGGCCCTTCGCCGCATAGGGCAGGCCGACGATCACCATGCCCTGGTGCAGCAGCACGGTGTGGAAGGTGAGGATCGTCGATTCCTGGCCGCCATGCTGGGTCGCGGTGGAGACGAACACGCCCGCGGGCTTGCCCACCAGCGCGCCCGACATCCAGAGCCCGCCGGTCTGGTCGAGGAAGTTCTTCATCTGCGACGCCATGTTGCCGAAGCGGGTCGGCGTGCCGAAGAGGAAGCCGTCGTACTCGGCCAATTCCTGCGGCGTCGCCACCGGGGCCTTCTGGTCGAGCTTGACCCCGGCCTTTTTCGCCACCTCGTCGGGCATCAGCTCGGGCACGCGCTTGATCACCGCCTCGGCTCCGGCGGCACGCACGCCTTCGGCGGCGGCCTCCGCCATCTGCTCGGTGTGACCATAGCTGCTGTAATAGAGAACAAGAATTCGGGTCATTGCTCGGCTCCAGGTTGAATTTATCTGGGGCAGAGATGCGCTCGCGCGCGAGACTCAACAATCCCGCACGACCGAAAAACACCGTCGCGCTCGCCGCGACAATCTCTACTCCACCAAGTCCCAGTAGGGGTGCGGGCCGAAGCGTTCGGCGAGGAAGTCGACGAACACCCGGACCTTGGGCGAGAGGTGGCGGGCCTGGGGATACACCGCATGCAGGGCGGAATCCTGGGCGACGTAGTCCGCCAGCACCGAGACCAGCGCCCCCGCCTGGAGGTCGCGGCCGACGATGAAGGTGGGCAGGCGCACCAGCCCGATGCCGCGTAGCGCCGCGATCCGCAAAGTGTCGCCGTTGTTGGCGCAGAGCCGTCCATGCACGGTCACCGGCCAGGGCGTGCCCTCGGGCGTGGTGAAGCGCCATTCCTCGGGCGCGGGCTCGTTGCTGTAGAGCAGGCACTCGTGGTGTTTCAGCTCGGCGGGGGTGGCGGGCGTACCCATCCGTTCGAGATACGCCGGGCTGGCGCAGACCACGAGGCGCATCGGCGCGAGCTTGCGCGCGACCAGCGAGGAATCGCTCAATCGCCCGATCCGCACCGCGACGTCGTAGCCCTCCTCGATCAAATCGACGGTGCGGTCGTTCATCGCCAGTTCGACCTCGATCTCGGGGCAGGCGGCGAGAAAGTCGGGGAGCGCGGGCGCGAGGTGGAGATAGCCGAAGCTCATCGGCGCGTTGACCTTGAGGCGGCCGCGCGGCGTGCCCTGGAGCAGGCCGACCGATTGCTCGGCTTCGTCGATGTCGGCAAGGATGCGCGACACCCGCAGGTAATAGGCTTGGCCGATTTCCGTCGGCGTGAGCGCGCGGGTGGTACGGTGGAACAGGCGTACCCCCAATTCGGCCTCAAGCGCCGCGACCTGGCGCGACAGCACCGACTTCGACACCCTGAGACGACGCGCCGCTTCGGAGAACGATCGGGTTTCGGCGACCCGGGCAAAAGCTTGCATCGCGGCCAAGCGGTCCATGGCGTTCTCCAATTCGCAACAGTCTTATGACCACAGTGTGGATTGTTGCTTTCGTGATTGCAAATTAAATTGCTCCCATCAAAGCAACCCAAACTGGAGACAGACATCATGACGATGACCCTCCGCCCCTCGGTCGAACGGGGACACGCGAACCACGGCTGGCTCGACAGCCACCACAGCTTCTCGTTCGCCCACTACTTCGACCCGGCGCACATGGGCTTCCGCACGCTCCGGGTGATCAACGACGACGTGATCGGGCCGGGCGCGGGCTTCCCCACCCACGGCCATAGCGACATGGAAATCCTCACCTATGTCGTCGACGGCGCGCTCGAACACAAGGACAGCGCGGGCAACCACACCGTACTCAACCGGGGTGGCGTACAGCAAATGAGCGCGGGCACCGGCATCCGCCACAGCGAGTTCAACGCCTCGCGCACCGAGCCGTTGCGGCTGCTGCAGATCTGGATCCTGCCGGAAAAGGACGGAATCAAGCCCGGCCATCGCGAACTGGTGTTCGCCGACGACGCCAAGCGCAACCGCCTGCGCCTGCTCGCCGCTCCGGAAGGCGGCGACGTGTTGCCGATCCACCAGGATGCGCGGATGTATGCCGCGATCCTCGACGACGGCAAGTCGGTGAGCCACGACATCGAAGCCGGCCGCGGCGTCTGGGTGCAGGTGGTGGCGGGAGAGATGACCGCCAACGGCACCAAGATGGCCTCGGGCGACGGCCTCGCGGTCGAGGATGCCGAACGGATCGACTTCACCGCCCTGGGCGGCGTCGAATTCCTGCTCTTCGACCTCGCCTGACCCATGCATGAAAAAGGCCCGGGACGTTCCCGGGCCTTTTTTCGTCGACCGGCGAACCGATCAGAACTTCGTCAGGCCTTCGCTCAGGCCCTTGAGCGACACCGCGATGGTGCCGACCTTGTCGGCGATGCGGAACTCGATCTTGGCGTTCGAGCCCTTCTTCAGGGTCCCGAGAAGTTCGGCGTCGATCTTGTTCGCCACTTCGCAACCTTGCGGAATGCAGCGCTGCGGGAACAGTTCGTATTCCTTACCGCCGTCGACCGAGAGCTTCACACCCGGCGGAATCGCATAGCCGAGCGGCAGGTAGCCGAACATCACGAACTCTTTGTCGGAGAGGTGGAACACGGCGGCCTTCAGAACCGTGACCTCCTTGCCGTCCTGGCCTTTGACCTTTTCGATCTGCATCAGGCGGCAGGTGGACGCGGAAGCGGGCGCTCCCGCCGGGGCCTTCGGGCAACTCACCGTCCAATCGCCGAACTTGTCGCCATCCTTGGCGGCAAGCGCGGGAGTCGCGGCAAACAGCGGAACGAGAACCGCCGCCGCCAGGGCGGAACCGGCGGCGAAAGAACCAAACTTGCGAATCACGGGCATTGTGCGTGCATCCTATCAGGATCGGGGTCGGGGCTGCGCTTCGTCGCGTGGCGCCCAGTCACGTCGCACCCATCGGGCGCGCCATTGAGCCGGGGATACTAACGACTCGAACCGCCCCGGTCAAACCGGGACGCTCCGATATTATGTCGGCAATACCCCCGCATGTCGCAAGGGCAAGAAAGTGCGTCAATCCAAGGAAATCAGCGTCGCCGCGACCGCCTGGGCACGCGGCACGAAGGTTTCGAGGTGGCAGACCTCGTCCTCGGTATGCGCTTTTTCCCCTACCGGCCCGAGGCCGCAGAGCGTTGGGATTCCCATCGCGGCGGTGAAGCCCGAGTCCGCGCAGCCGCCGGTGAACTCGCCGCCGACGGCAAAGCCGATCTCGGCGGCGGCCTTGGCATAGCGCGCCAGAAGCCCTTCGCTCATCGCCGCTTCCATCGGCACGCGGCGCGACATCATCGTGCCGGTGGCGACGGTGTCGGGCACGTCCTCGGCGGCGAGGATGTCCATGATCTTCGCCACGATCGGCGCGCGCTGCGCCTCCTCGACGATGCGCACGTCGAATTCGGCGCTCGCCCACGAGGCGACGGTGTTGTGGCCGATGCCTCCCGCGATCACGCCGACGTTGGTGGTGATCCCGGCGTCGTAGTCGGTGAGCGCGTGGAGGCGGATCACCTTCTTCGCCAGCGCCTCGATCGCATTACGCCCGGCCTGATGGTTGACGCCCGCGTGCGCGGCGCGGCCCTTGACGTCGATCTGCATCCAGAAGCCGCCCTTGCGCGCCGAAACGACGTTGCCCGAGGCGCGGCCCGGCTCCATGTTGAGCACCGCGCGCGCCCCCGCCGCGAGCTTTTCGATGATCGGGCGGCCGGTGTCGGAGCCGACCTCCTCGTCGCCGGTGAACAGCCCGACGATCGGGAACGGCGCGCCGCCGGTTTCCGCGAACGCCTTCAGCACGAAGGCGATCAGCACCAGCCCCGACTTCATGTCGGCCACGCCCGGACCGTAGGCACGGTCGCCGACCGAGGTGTACGGACGCTTCGCCACCGTGCCGGTGGGGAAGACGGTGTCGCGGTGCCCCATCATCAGCGCATGCGGCCCCTCGCCGCCCGCCACCGTCACCTTGATCGCGTCGCCGAAGCGCTCGACCGGGATGCGCTCGATTTCGATCCCCGGCCCGGTGAGAAACTCGACCAGAAGGTCGCCGACGCGGTCGTTGCCCGGCTTGTCGTGGCTGAAGGATTCGGTGTTCACCAGCTTTTGCAGCAGGACTTCCATTTCGCCGCGCCGGGGCGCGAGCCATTTCAACACCCGAGAATTCAAAACCGTCATTTGTTCACCGCCTTGATCACATCCGCACCGTGTTCGCCCAGGTCCCAGAACAGACCGGCCATCATTCCTAGACCCTCGCGGGCCACCGGCGCCAGCAGGTGTTCGTCGGGGGCGTGCTGCGAACACGCAGGATAGGAATGCGGAACCCAGATCGTCGGCATGCCGAGAACCTCGGAAAATGCGTCGTTGGGGAGCGAACCGCCGAGATTGGGCAGCAGCGCGGGCTTCTTGCCGGTGGTGCGGGCGATCGAGTCGAGCGCCCAGACCACCCACGGGCTGTCCGGGTCGACGCGGGTCGCGGCGAACGCCGAGCCCGACGCCTTCACCTCGATGTCGGAAAAACCGTGGGCGGCGAGATGCGCGCGGATCGATGCCACGAAGTTGGCGTGGTCGCTGCCGACGACGTAACGGAGCTGCATGTGCGCCACCGCCTCGGGCGGGATGGCGTTGACCGGAATGTCCGGATTGCCCGCGAGAATCGAAAGGATTTCGAGGGTATTCCAGCCGAACACCCGCTCCTCGGTGGAGAGGCCGGGTTCGCCCCAGTCGGCGTCCACCTCCGGATCGCCGGGGTTGCCACCGACCTTCAAGTCAGCGATCGCCGCCTTGACCGAGGCCGGAATCGGCGTCGGGCGCAGGCCCTCGACGAGAATCTGACCGTCCTTGCTCACCATCGTCGAGATCGCGTGCACCAACACCGTCGCCGGGTTGCGGAGCGCACCGCCCCAGTTGCCGGAGTGGTGGCCGCCGTCGCGCAATTTCAGGCGGAGATCGAAGCCGAAGCTGCCGCGCGAGCCGAGAAACACCGTCGGCCGGGCGGCGGACATGCGCGGCCCGTCGGAAGCGATCAGCACGTCGGCTTTGAGGGCCACCTTGTGCGCCGCGCACACTTCGCGCAGGCCGACCGAGCCGATCTCCTCGCCCATTTCGAGGATCAGCTTGGCGTTGAAGCCGAGCTTGCCGCCGCGCGCCGCCATCACCGGCGCGAGCGCGGCGAGGTTGATGGTGTGCTGGCCCTTGTTGTCGGCGGTGCCGCGCCCATACCAGCGCTCGCCCACCACCGTCACTTCCCAGGGCGAAAGATTGTCGCGCCACTTGCCTTCGTAGCCGCGCACCACGTCGCCGTGGCCGTAGATCAGCACCGTCGGCAGGCCATCCGCCTCGTGGCGCTCGCCGAGCAGGAACGGGCCGCTGCCGTGCGGACCGTCGACCATTTCGGTGGCGAAGCCGAGCTTGCCGAGGTCGGGGACGATGGTCTCGTTGAAATAGGTGGCGAGGATCGGCTTGCGCTCGGGCTTCTGGCTTTCCGACGGGATCGCGACGCGGCGTCGCAGGTCGGCGAGGAAACCGCCGTCGTCGAAGTACGCATACGCGCCGGAAATCGCGGCATCACGGCTCATCATGGACCCTTTCAAGCGGGAAATGACACGCGACGCGCCCTTGGGTGTTGGGCGCGAGACGTGGGGCCTCGGCGCGGCAGAGGTCGACGGCGCGGGGGCAACGGGGATGGAAGGTGCAGCCGGGCGGCGGCGCGATCGGATTGGGAAACACCGCGCCCAGCCGGTTGTCGGGAATGCCAAGGTCGGGGTCGGGGGTCAGCACCGAATCCAGCAGCGCGCGGGTGTAGGGATGGCCCGGCCCCTTGAATACCTCGGCCGCCGGGCGGTCCTCGACGATCCGGCCGAGGTACATCACCGCGACCCGGTCGGCGAGGTGTTCGACCACCGCAAGGTTGTGGCTGATGAACACGTAGGTGAGGCCGAACTCGCGGCGCAATTCCAAGAGCAGGTTGAGGATCTGCGCCTGCACCGA
>DBTR01000076.1 GCA_002307145.1 Rhodospirillum sp. UBA1311
ACAACAACCTCAACGACACCGACGCCGCCTTCGAGCTGGTCGCCGAGTTCGCCGAACCCGCCGTCGCGATCATCAAGCACGCCAATCCGTGCGGCGTCGCCACCGGCAAGGACCTCCTCAAGGCCTACGCCGACGCGCTGAAATGCGATCCGGTGAGCGCCTTCGGCGGCATCGTCGCGCTCAACCGCCGCCTCACCCTCGGCATCGCCGAGGAGGTCTCGAAGATCTTCACCGAAGTGGTGATCGCCCCCGACGCCGACGACGACGCGATCGCGCTGTTCCAGGCGAAGAAGAACCTCCGCCTGCTGCTCACCGGCGGCATGCCCGACGCCTCCTCGGCGGGCTGGTTCGCCAAGACCCTCGCGGGCGGCATCCTGATGCAGTCGCGCGACAACGGCCGGATCAGCCCGGCCGAGGTCAAGGTGGTGACCAAGCGCGTGCCCACCGCCGCCGAAATGCGCGATCTCCTCTTCGCCTTCACCGTCGCCAAGCACGTCAAGTCGAACGCCATCGTCTACGTCAAGGACAACGCCACCGTCGGCATCGGCGCGGGCCAGATGAGTCGCGTCGATTCCTCGCGCATCGCCGCGCGGAAAGCCGAGGACGCCGCCCACGCCGCGGGCCTCGCCGAAAGCCTCGCCAAGGGCTCGGTGGTCGCCTCCGACGCGTTCTTCCCGTTCGCCGACGGTCTCCTCGCCGCCGCTGAAGCCGGGGCCACGGCGGTGATCCAGCCGGGCGGCTCGATCCGCGACGCCGACGTCATCGCCGCCGCCGACGAAGCCAACCTTGCCATGGTGTTCACCGGGATGCGACACTTCCGCCATTGAGATTTTTGGCATTGACCGCTTGATCTGATTGGAGACTTCCATGGCCCGCAATCCCGCCGACGACATCATGGTCACCACCACCGATGGCATCCAGGATCACAAAGTCACCGCCTACCTCGGCATCGTCAGCGGCGAAGCGATCATGGGCACCAACGTGTTCAAGGACTTCTTCGCCGGCATCCGCGACGTCGTCGGCGGCCGCTCCGGCGGCTACGAAAAGGCGCTGCGCGAGGCCAAGCAACTCGCCCTCGCCGACATGCGCGAGGAAGCCTATAACCTCGGCGCCCACGCCGTGGTCGCCGTCGACCTCGACTACGAAGTCATCGGCGGCGACGACAAAACCATGCTGATGGTCTCCGCCAACGGCACCGCGGTGCGCTTCGGCTGAAGCGGAAGGCCAGGGGCGCTGCCCGGGGCACCACATAAAATCATCCCCGCATCACCAATGGAATTCGTGATGCGGGGATCGTGCCGCGCGCGACGCAATCACCGGCAAGAAGCGATACATCCCGCTCCCCGAAGAAAACTGGACCCGGCTAGACATGCCGGAATGGCGATCATCCGCGATGAGATGGGGCAATAGGGCCGTGAGCCGGGCGTTCTGTTCGCGCAGATTGTCCGCGCAGAAGGAACATGTCGGACCCCTGTCGCCCCTATTAGCCGGAATTCGCGTCGACCCGCCGAAGGGACCAAGGGCCATGAGGTTAAATTTTCTCCCCGCTTTCGCGGCGGTCGTTATCCTGGTGCTTTCCGGCACCCCCGCCGACGCGGGGTTTAAAAGCGGCGGGAGCTCGTTCCGTAACGCTGGCTCGGCCTACAAAGGCTCGAGCTCTAATCCGCGGCCGTCGCCCAGCTCCTCCAGCAAATCGACTTCCTCGCCGAGCTCCGACGCACAGCAGGCCGCCCCGGCCGGTCCCAGCACCCAGAAGGTCCCCCCCGAACCGCCGACAAGCGGCAGTTCGCCAGGGATCTCGCCGCTTTGGCTGCTGGCTCCTGCGTTGCTCTCGTCGACGCACCACCACGAAACCGCCGGAACGACGCCTGCCAACCCCGATGCCACGGCAAATTCCCTCGACGGTACGGCGACCGGGCCAGACGGATCGAACGCCCCCGAAGCGACTCAGAGGCGCGTCGGGTCGACGCCGTCAGCGGCAACGGCAGAGCCGTTCTCCCTTCCCGCCGCTTCCGCGCTGCCCGGCGCTGCGGCGGAGGAGCCCCTCTGGCCGGAGGCGAAGGCAAGGCCTGGGTATCTGCACAACTTGCTGCAAATTCTCGCTGGTGCAGCCCTGGTTATCGCTCTCTTCCGTGCCTGGGGCACTCGCAAGCCAATCTTTGCTGGGCAGGCCCTCGCGGGATACCTCGTCTTCGAACTGATCGTCTTCATCATGGTGTGAGCAACGATCAAGTGTCCGGCCCTCCAGGGGGGGATTTCCCTTGGCGACCGGGCTCCAGTCCCTTTGCGGGACCGGGGGAGCCCGGCTCTTAACCTCTTAAGCCTTCAATCCCTTCCCGGCCTCGGCACGGTGGCGAGCAGCAGCCCGCCCGCCGCGAGGAAGGCGAGGATCGTCGCCATGCCCGCGCGTTGGGAGTCGGTGGCCGAGGTGACGAGGGCGAGGACGGCGGGACCGGCGAAGGCGGTGACTTTGCCCGAGAGGGCATAGAGGCCGAAGCAGGCGTTGACGTCCTCGGGCGGCGCGATGCGGGCCATGAAGGTGCGCGAGGCGGCTTGCGCCGGGCCGAGGAACAGGCCGAGAAGCAGGCCGAGGGCCCAGAACATCGGGACGCTGGTGGTGAGGACGAGGGCGAGGCCGATCGCGGCGATCGCCGCGACCGCGCCGAGGATCACGGTCTTCGGGCCGAGGGCGTCGTCGAGCCAGCCGCTGACGGCGGCGCCGAGCCCGGCGGTGACGTTGAGCGCGATGCCGAAGACGATCACGTCGGCGAGCGGCATGCCGAAGGTGCCCGCCGCATAGACGCCGCCGAACGCGAACAGGGTGTTGAGGCCGTCGGTATAGAGCATCCGCGCGAGCAGGAAGCGGCCGACGCGGGTGGCAGGCGGCCAGCGCCGCACCGCCCGCACGAGATTGGGGAGCGCATCGCGGGCCGCCGCCGCGAGGTTGCCGCCGCTGCCCTTGGGGTCTTTGACCCAGGCAAGGAAGGGCAGCGAGAACACCGCCATCCACGCCGCCACCAGCACCGCCGATGCGCGCACCGGCTCGGCCTGGTCCGGGTCGAGGCCGAACGGCGGCGGCGACGCCTTGATCAGGCCGAACAGCACCACGACGAGGCAGACCAGCCCGCCCAGATACCCGAGCCCCCACGCCCAACCCGACAGCCTGCCGATCCGCCCCGGCGCGGCGAGCGCGGGCAGCAGCGCGTTGTAGAACACCGTGGCGACCTCGAAGCACACCGTGCCGAGCGCCACCAGCACCAGGCACAGCGTCGCCGACCCCGGCTCGGGCCGCACGAACCACAATAGCCCGGTGGCGAGGCACATCCCGACGGTGAACGCCCCGACCCACCACGTCCGCCGGCCCGACCGATCCGCCATCGCGCCGAGGAACGGACTCATCACCGCGATCGCCAAACCCGCCGCCGACATCGCCCACCCCCACTGCGCCGTACCGCGCTCGGGGCTGCTCGCCACCGCCTGGGTGAAGAACGTCGAAATCACGAAGGTCTGAACCACGGTCGGAAACGCCGAATTGGCCCAGTCGTACAGGCACCACCCCCACGCGGCTCGCGCACCGGGGTTTCGATCGGGATTGGGAAACGGCTTTTCCATGGGGCTCCTGCGCTTTATGCGGGCTCTGCCCGCACCCGCTGGGGTCGCGGACCCCAGACCCCATTTGGTTTTTCCGCGAAGCGGAGACCTCTTGGCTTCGTCGAATAGGATTCCTGCGCTGCGCGCGAAAAACCAGCCTAAAACTTATGGGAGGTGTGGAGGGGCCGAGCCCCTCCACGACCTTGTTTTTACGACCGCGCCATGGTGCGATACTGACGCGCCGCAACGGTGAGCATCGCGAGGTCGGGCGGCTGTGCGGCGTCCTGGTACTCGCCGAGCAGGCGGTCGGCCTGGTCCACCGCGTAGGCGTTGGCGGCGATCCACTGGGCGAGGGCGGGTTCGACGCCGTCCGGGCTGCCGCCTTCGCCGATCAGGGCGAGGACGCCCTGGGCGACATCGCGCTGTTGCTCGGCGAAGTCTTCCATCAGCGCGCCGATGGCAAGCTTCTGCCAGTGGGTGCGCGGCACGAGGTGCGCCGCCTGGGTGCGCAGCCAGCCGAAGCCGAAGCGCGTCCCGACGCGGTCGTAGGCGACCGCCGCCATCGGAATGGCGACCTTGCGGACTTCGCCCAGGGTGACGACGTCGGGCACCGAGACCATCGCTTCGAGGGCGAGGGTGCGGCGCAGCAGGTCGTCGGGCACGCCCGCCGCCGCCCAGAGCCGTCCGAGTTCGCTCTCCTGAGGGTCGAGGTCCATGCGCGCGGGGAGGAGCGCGTCCGCGCCCGCCTTCAGCCGCACGCTCAGGCCGGGGATATCCACCGGCGCGGGGGTGTGGCGGAGGATCCAGGAGACGATCGCCCGCACCGCGCGGTTGATCGCCATCAGCATCCCGAGCTGGGTCGCCGCCGGAACCTGGTTGTCGAGCGCCTCGATCGCCGTCCAGATCGCCTCAAGCGAGAAGGCGGTGCGCGCGACGATGAAGGCACGGGTGATATCCGACGGAGTGCGCCCGGTTTCCTCGATCATCTCGGTGAGGAAGGTGCCGCCGATGCGGTTGATCATCGCGTTGCCGATCACCGTGGCGACGATTTCGCGCCGCAGGCGGTGGGAGTGGATCGCGGTGGCGAAACCCTTTTGCAGCGCCTCGGGGAAGTAGCCGAGGAGTTCGGGGTCGAGCTGGGCTTCGTCGGGCAGGTCGCTGTCGATCAGTTCGTCGAACAGCCAGAGCTTGCAGTACGGCATCACCACCGCCGCTTCCGGCCGGGTGAGGACGCCGCGCTTGGCGATCCGCTCGGCGAGTTCCTCTTCCGTGGGGAGGAACTCGATGCCGCGATCGAGGCGGCCGATGCGTTCGAGATGGCGGATCAGGCGGGCCTGCTCGTCGAGCCGGTCCGCGCCGTGCGCCTCCATCATCGAGAGCGCCTGGGACTGCAGGTAGTTGTCGCGCAGCACGAGCTGTGCCACGTCGTCGGTCATGGTGGCGAGGAGCGCATTGCGCTGCTTCACCGTCATGTCGCCGCGCGCGACGATCTCGTTGAGCAGGATCTTGATGTTGACCTCGTGGTCGGAGCAATCCACGCCCGCCGAATTGTCGATGGCGTCGGTGTTGATCCGCCCTCCGAGGAGGCCGAACTCGATGCGCGCGCGCTGGGTGACGCCCAAGTTCGCGCCCTCGCCCACCACTTTCGCCCGCACCATTTTCGAGCTGAGGCGCACCGCGTCGTTGGCGCGGTCGCCGACTTCCGCGTCGGTTTCGTCGCTGGCGCGGAGGTAGGTGCCGATGCCGCCGAAGAACAGCAGGTCGACCTCGGCGCCCAAGATCGCGCGGATCATCTCGGTCGGCGTCACCACGTCGGAGACGAGGCCGAAGCGGGCCTGGACCTCGGGCGAGACCTTGAACGACTTCGACTGGCGGCTGAACACGCCGCCGCCCTTCGAGATCAGTTTCGGATCGTAGTCCGCCCAGGTACTGCGCGGCGTGTCGAACAGACGCTGGCGTTCGGCGAACGAGGCTTCCGCGTCCGGATCGGGGTCGAGGAAGATGTGGATGTGATTGAACGCGCCGAGGAGCCGGGTCTGGCGCGACATCAGCATGCCGTTGCCGAACACGTCGCCCGCCATGTCGCCGACGCCGACCGCGGTGAACGGCTGGGTCTGGATGTCGCGGCCGAGTTCGCGGAAGTGGCGCTTGACCGATTCCCACGCGCCGCGCGCGGTGATGCCCATGACCTTGTGGTCGTAGCCCTGCGACCCGCCCGAGGCGAACGCGTCGTCGAGCCAGAACCCGGCGGCCTGGGATTCGGCGTTGGCGATGTCGGAGAACGTCGCCGTGCCCTTGTCCGCCGCGACCACGAGATAGGGGTCGTCGCCGTCGTGCCGCACGGTGTCACGGGGCGGCACCACCGCGCCGCCGACGAGGTTGTCGGCGAGGCCGAGGAGCGCGCGCATGAACAGCTTGTAGCACTCGATGCCTTCGGCGAGGAACGCCTCGCGCCCGCCGCTGGTCGGCGGCCGCTTGACGATGAAGCCGCCCTTCGCGCCGACCGGCACGATCACCGCGTTCTTCACCATCTGCGCCTTGATCAGGCCGAGGATTTCGGTGCGGAAGTCCTCGGGCCGGTCGGACCAGCGGATGCCGCCGCGCGCGACCTTGCCGCCGCGCAGGTGCACGGCTTCGAGGCGCGGCGAGTAGACGAAGGTTTCCACCCACGGGCGCGGCTTCGGCAGGTCTTCGAGGTCGCGGCTGGAGAGCTTGAACGCGAGCGTCGGGCGGTGCGAGCCGTCCGGCTCGGTCTGGTAGTAGTTGGTGCGCAGAGTCGCGCGCACGAGGTTGAGGTAGCGGCGGAGGATGCGGTCCGCGTCCGCGCTTTCCACCGCGTCGAGCGCCTGGAGGATCTTCGCCTCCAGCGCCGCCGTGGCTTCGGCGCTATCCTGCGTCCACCCGGGATTGTTGCGCGCGTGGAACAAGTCCACCAGCATCCGGGTGACGTCGGCGTGGTCGAGGAGCGCGCCCGCGATATAGGTTTGCGAGAACGCGAAGCCGACCTGCCGCAGGTACTTGGCGAAGGCCCTGAGCACGATCACTTCCCGCGCGGTGAGGCCTGCGCCGATCACCAGGCGGTTGAAGCCGTCGCTCTCGACCTCGCCGGTCCAGACCCGCTTCAGCGCGTCCTGGAACGGCTGGCGCACCGCCTGGATGTCGACCTCGCCGCCGTGCGCCGCGCGCATGCCGAAGTCGTGGATCCAGACGTTCCGCTCCGCGCCGTCGGCGAGCTTCAAGGCGTAGGGCAGCTCTTCCATCACCCTGAGGCCCATGCCTTCGAGCATCGGCAGGATGTCGGAGAGCGGCACCGCCGCTCCCGCGTGGAAGACCTTGAGGCGGATCTCGCCGGGCTGGGCTTCGAGCGGGCGGTAGAGATTGAGGCCGAGTTCGCCGGAGTTGAGGATTTCCTCGACCCGGGCGATGTCGAACACCGCCGCGTCGGCGTCGAAATGTTCGGTGTAGTTGACCGGGAAGGCGCGGGCGTAGCGGCGATGCAGCCCCGCGCCCTTTTCCTCGCCGAGGCCGCGATAGAGCGCATCGCGGAGGTTGTCCTCCCAGGCGCGGGCGACGCTGGCGATCCGCGCCTCGATCTCGGCGGCGTCGAACTCGGGCAGGCTGCCGGGGTTGGTGCGCACCAGGACCTGCAACCGCGCCAGGGGCGAATCGCCGACCTGGGTGTAGTAGGCGAGAATCTCGCCCGCGAACGCCTTCGCCAGGATGTCATGGACCTTGAGGCGGAGCGGCGTGTCAAAGCGGTCGCGCGGCACGTAGACGAGGCACGACATGAACCGCTGGAAATCGTCGGCGCGCAGGAACAACGCGACGCGGCGGCGTTCCTGCAACTGCAGGATCCGCACCGCGACTTCGCCGAGATGCGCCTCGCTCGACTGGAACAGCTCGTCGCGCGGCAGGTTGTCGAGAATGCTGAGGAGCTTCTTGCCGTCGTGGCTGTTGCGGCGATAGCCTGCGGCGTCGATCACCCGGGCGATCTTGCCGCTCAGCATCGGCACCGCGAGCGGCGAATTGGTGTAGACCTCGGCGGTGAACAGGCCGAGGAACAGCCAGATTCCCACCACCTTGCCCGCGTCGTCGCGGCGCTTGACCACGATCGCATCCATCGCCACCGGGCGATGCACGGTGGAGCGCCGCACGCTCTTCGCCACGATCAGCGGCGGGCCGCTCTGGTTGAAGATCCGCACCTCGACCTGGCCGGCGGCGTTGGCCTGGAGTTCGTCGAACACCCGGCGCTCGGGGTCGCGCAGCACGCCCAGGCCCGAGTCGGCGTCGACGCGCAGCGCCGGGCCGGTGTCGCCCGCGACCGAGTGATAGACCCGCGAACCGAGGAAGGTGAAGTGGCTGTCGCGCAGCCATTCGAGGAAGGCGCGGCACTCGTGGCACTCTTCCTCGGAGATGTTGCTCGCCAGCGCCTCGTCGAGGCGGGCGCGCATCTCCGGCCAGTCGGCGACCGCGGCGCGGACGTCGGCCAGAACCGAGGTCAGCTCGGCGACGATGTGGGCGAGCTTGTCGGCGTCGGTCTGGCGCGTCACCTCGACGTGCATCACCGATTCCGAAGCCGCGCCCTCGGGGGCAGCGGGCAGCAGGCGCACCATGTCGCCCTTCGCGTCACGCTCCACCGCAATCACCGGGTGGATGATCACGTGGACTTCGAGGTCGAGCCCGGCGAGCGCGGCGGTGACCGAATCCACCAGGAACGGCATGTCGTCGTTGACGATCTCGATTACCGTGTGCTCGCAGGTCCAACCGTGCTCGTCCGAGGTCGGGTTGAACGCGCGGATGGCGAGCTGGCCCGGCTTGCGGCGCTGCTGCACCTGCGACCACGACGAGCGCGCCGCGCCATACAGGGATTCGAGAGGCTTGCCGACGATGTCGCCGGGGGCGACGGTGCGATAGAATTGGCCGATGAATTCGCCGACCGTTGCAATATCGCCGGGCTTGGCCCGCGCGGCGTCCATCTTCTGTCGCGCAAGCGCGACGATCTCGGCCACGGTCTTCTCGGAGCCGATCGACAATGCAGGAGCCATTTTGGCGTTTCCTTGCGTTTTTAGCGTTGTTCCTCGCCCGTATTAGGCTAAGGACTATTGGCCGTTTTGCAATGGTTTATGGCGAGAAACCGACGGAGGCAACAAGGTGCTGAAGATCGCCGGATTGGATGCCGGATATGGCGCGGCACAGGTGCTGTTCGGTATGGATATTGCCGTCGGACGCGGCGAGGCCGTCGCCCTGATCGGCCGCAACGGCGCGGGCAAAACCACGACGCTGAAGTCGGTGATCGGCCTCACCCGAATCTTCTCCGGCAGCGTGATTTTCGACGGCGCCGACCTCACCGGCAAGCCCGCCTACCTCGCCGCACGCGCAGGCCTCGGCTGGGTACCCGAGGACCGCCGCATCTTCACCGGCCTCACGGTCTGGGAGAACCTCGACGTCGGCCGCCAGCCCGCCCGCGCCGACGCGCCGGAATGGGACGAAGACCGCGTTCTCGCCGTCTTCCCGCACCTCAAAGCCCTGCTCAAGCGCCCCGCCGGGCACCTCTCCGGCGGCGAACAGCAAATGCTCACCGTCGCCCGCACCCTGATGGGCCAGCCCCGCCTGCTGCTCCTCGACGAACCCTCGGAAGGCATCGCGCCCAAGGTCGTCGAAGACCTCGCCGCCGCCCTGGCCGGCGTCAAATCCGCCGGCCTCGCCATCCTCCTTTCCGAACAAAACTGGCAATTCGCCGCCACCCTCGCCGACCGCGCCGTCCTCCTCGAACAGGGCCGCATCGTCGGCCAGGGAGATATGGGGACGCTGATCGCGGAGGGCACGCAATTGGCGGCGGTGCTGGGGATGTAAGGACGCGGGCGCGGCCCGCACCCGCTGGGGCCGAGAGCCCCAGACCCCTGTTTTGGAGTCCGCTTAGCGCCCATCGCGGTCGTTCTACAGGGCTTGGCTGAATCCTGACAGCGGACCTTCCTCAAGCTCGCTGCGCCGTCTCTCGCGAGCCGGGGAGACAACAACGCGCTATATAGAGTATTGGTACGAAGAAATAAGACGTTACAGAAGAACTTAATTTCAAGTAACGGAGTCGCGCATTTTATTCAAAAATGTCTCCTCTGGAAAGTGCGTAGGAAAACGCCGACGTTACTCAGAGACAATTTCGGCGTAGGTGAACCTTGCCCCACATCGTCACCGGAAAGATAAATTTCAATTGGATCATTGAATGAATTTCTACTTTCCGATCAACACATCACTCGACTTGATAATTGCGGAGACCTCGTCGCCGACCTTTAGGCCGAGGTCATCAATCGCCTCGTTCGTGATCGACGACGTGATGTGTTTGCCGTTGCCTATGTCGATCTTCACGGTACCGTTGACCGCCCCTTTGGTCACCACTTCAACCTTCCCCGTGAGGATATTGCGTGCGCTGAGTTTCATGTCCTGCGTCCTTTGCTGCCGTCCCTCGGTTCGTGGGATCTCCTGTAACTTGGCCAAGAATCGGGGAAATCAAGATTTCCGGATGAAATCGTAATATTTTCATTTCGGTACTAGGCATTTATGGCGGCTCATTCTGGTCGAGCATTTTCTTCACGGAATTGGTCTCGAAATTGCTTATCCGGGTCTCGTCATATAGTTCGGGACCATAGCGAAAATGGACGATATCCAGCCGGTCGATTTCAGCATCGACGATTTCGTCGACGATTTCACCCATTGCTTCACCGGCGAGTGCCGGGTAAGCGTTCTGCCGATTCTCTATCGGATCAACCAGTTCATCAGCGACAGCGGCGATCTCGAACAACTTCTGTCCTTGGTACTCGAGGTGATGGAGCAGCGCCTCAAGATGCGCCGCGGCTTCATGACTCTCTACGACAGGCATTCGGGCACGATCTTCGTTCACGACAGTTTCGGCCTCACCGAGGAGGAAAAGGCGCAAGGGGTATATGCGCCCGGCGAGGGGATCACCGGGAAGGTGGTCGAGCGTGGCAAGGCGATCATCGAGCCGCACCTGCGGGAAAGCGCCGACTTCCTCTATCGTACGGGCGGTCCGAAGGACAAGGCGCGCGGCAACGGGGCGTTCTTCTGCGTGCCGATCGTGCACGCGAAAAAGGTTCTCGGCACGATCTCGGCCGAGCGGGCTTACCGCAACCCGCGCCTGCTCAAGCAGGACGTCGACCTCCTGGCGATGATCGCGCTGATGATCGCACCCGCGGTCGAACTCTATCTCGTCGAAAACGTCGACAAGGTCCGGCTGGAAAACGAGAACCGTACCCTCAAGCGGGCGCTCAAGGAACGCTTCAAGCCCGCCAACATCATCGGCGCGTCGAAGCCGATGCAGGAGGTCTACGAGTTGATCCATAAGGTCGCCAAGTCCCGGGCGACGGTGCTGATCCTCGGCGAGAGCGGCGTCGGCAAGGAGCTCGTCGCCAACGCGATCCACTACAACAGCCCAAGCGCCGAGGGGCCGCTGATCACCTCCAACTGCGCGGCATTGCCGGAAAACCTAGCGGAAAGCGAGCTGTTCGGGCACGAGCGCGGCGCGTTCACCGGCGCGCTTTCGATGCACAAGGGCGCGTTCGAGCAAGCCGACGGCGGCACGATCTTCCTCGACGAGATAGGCGAGCTTTCGCTCCCGGTCCAGGCCAAGCTCCTGCGAGTGCTGCAGGAACGCACGATCGAGCGGGTCGGCGGCGGCAAGCCGATCAAGATCGACGTGCGGATCATCGCCGCGACCAACCGCGACCTGACCGGGATGGTCGACGCCGGAACTTTCCGCGAGGACCTGTTCTACCGCCTCAACGTCTTCCCGATCACCGTGCCGCCTTTGCGCGAGCGCGGCAGCGATGTGATCACCCTGGCCGACCACTTCGCCACGGCGTTCGCCAAGGAGAACGGCAAGACCGTGCAGCGGATATCGACGCCCGCGATCAACATGCTGATGAGCTATCATTGGCCGGGCAACGTCCGCGAACTCGAGAACGTGATCGAACGCGCGGTGATTCTCTCCGACGACGACGTGATCCACGGCTACGACCTGCCGCCCTCGCTCCAGACCCCGAAGGAGAGCGGAACCGCGTTCGGCGTCAGCCTGGAGTCCAAACTTGCCGCCGTAGAATACGAGATGATCGTCGAAGCCTTGAAGACCAGCCACGGCCATGTCGGCGACGCGGCGCGCGAACTCGGCCTGACCCGCCGCATGCTCGGCGCGCGGATGGAGCGCCACGGGATCACCTACAAAACCTTCCGCACCGCCGAGGCGAGCCGGTAGAGAATTTACCGTTTCGGTAAAACCCGCGAAGAATCTTCCGTCGCGGTAGATCTCGGCGGGGCGCCGCGTCGGCACGGAAGTTACCGGATCGTACAAAGTCCTCCGATTATCCATGTGCGGTATAAATCCGGCGCGCGCCTCTGGAATAATCCACTAACAGAATCAATGACCTGAAAGATTCTTAGCGTTTCTCTCGGGAAAATCGCGCGGATCGCGGGTTCGGCGCGTCCGGCGGCACGGCCCTTGCCATTTCCAGGACGAAGAAGATGGCCGGGGGGCCGTCTTAAGCCTCGCTCGACAAGGAGTTTCGAAGCATGACGCGCAAACTCGCGATTTACGGCAAGGGCGGCATCGGCAAGTC
>DBTR01000063.1:0-12796 GCA_002307145.1 Rhodospirillum sp. UBA1311
CGAGGTTGATGCCGCCGAAGGTCGGGCCGAGGTAGCGCACGCAGTTGACGAACTCGTCAACGTCCTTGGTGTCGACTTCGAGGTCGGTGGCGTCGACGTCGGCGAAGCGTTTGAACAGCACCGCCTTGCCCTCCATCACCGGCTTCGAGGCGAGCGCGCCCAAATCGCCGAGGCCGAGGACGGCAGTGCCGTTCGAAATCACCGCGACGCTGTTGCCCTTGATGGTGTAATCATAGGCGGTGTCGGGGTTCTTCTCGATCTCAAGGCAGGGTGCGGCGACGCCCGGAGAATAGGCGAGCGAGAGGTCGTTTGCCGTGGCGAGGGATTTGGTCGGGAGGATCTCCAGCTTGCCCGGGCGGCCCTTGGTGTGCAGGGCCAGCGAGGCCAACTGCAAATCCGGTTTCTTGTCCATAAGCGTATCCATGTGACGGGTTCGTCTCCTGCGCGGTCTTGAGTAGCGTTTCTGCCAAACGGAATCTTGCTCTTGTTTTTGATGGCGGAGTTTTCCCACAGGATGGGGAGCCATCGTATATAACATATCAATCGGGAATGTCTTTGGGTTTGGATGGCAATAAAATTACAAAATGTGTGGGTTTCCCCACACCGACCCTGGACGATCGACCCCTCCGACGTACACTTCCACCATGTGAATTCAAGGGTTAAGGACGCCGAGATGACGACCGCAGACGATGCGCGGACCGCGCAGACCAGCGAAATTGCAAAGACCACGCCATTGATGGAACAGTATTTGCGGATCAAGGCCGAGCATCCCGGCTGCCTGTTGTTCTATCGCATGGGCGACTTCTACGAGCTGTTCTTCGACGACGCGGTGCAGGCGGCGGGCGCGCTCGATATCGCCCTGACCAAGCGCGGTCAGCACGCGGGCCAGGACATCGCGATGTGCGGCGTGCCGCACCATGCCTACGAAGGCTACCTCGCGCGGCTGATCCAGAAGGGCTTCAAGGTCGCGATCTGCGAGCAGATCGAGGATCCGGCGGAAGCGAAGAAGCGCGGCGCGAAATCCGTGGTCGAGCGCGCGGTGATCCGCGTCGTCACGCCCGGCACGCTGACCGAGGATTCGCTGCTCGACGCGCGGCGGGCGAACTACCTTCTCGGCATCGGCCAGGTCCACGGCGCGCTCGGCGCGGCCTGGCTCGACCTCTCCACCGGCCGCTTCTTCTGCCGTATCGTCGAGGAAGCCCAGCTCGCCGGGGTGATCGAGCAGATCGGCGCGGGCGAGATCCTGCTGCCGCAAAAGCTCCTCGAAACCCCGTCGCTGTTCGAGCTGTGGGCGCGGCTGAAGCCCGCCCTCACACCCCTGCCGGACAATCGTTTCGATAGCGAAAGTTGTGCGCGCCGCCTCGCCGAGGCATTCGGCGTCGCGACGCTGGACGGCTTCGGCGCAATGCACCGCGCCGAGATCGCGGCGGCGGGCGCGGTGCTCGACTACGCGGTCGCGACCCAGGCCGGACGCCTGCCCCTGGTCCAGCCGCCGAAGCGGGTGCGCCAGGGTTCGGTGCTGGAAATCGACGCGGCGACGCGGCGCAGTCTCGAACTCGTCCAGACCCAGACCGGCGAACGCCGGGGCAGCCTGCTCGCCACCATCGACCGCACCGTTACCGGCGCGGGCGCGCGCCTGCTGGCCGACCGCCTCAACCAGCCGATCACCGACGCCGACCGGATCGTCCGGCGGCAAGACGACGTCGCCTTCTTCGTCGAGCACGCCGATCGCCGCGCCGATCTGCGCCGTGTGTTGAAAGGCTGCCCGGATATCGCCCGCGCGCTCTCGCGGATGTCGCTCGGCCGCGGCGGGCCACGCGATCTCGTGGCGATCCGCGAAACCTTGACCGCGACGCCCGAAGTCCGCGAACTCCTGCGCGCCGCCAGCCCCGACGGCTCGCTGCCCGAAGGCCTGATGCGCGCCTACGCGGGCCTCGGCGAACACACTGCCCTGGTCGACCGCCTCACCCGCGCGCTGGCCGAGGACCCGCCGCTGCTCGCCCGCGACGGCGGTGTCATCGCAAAATATTACGCACCCGAACTGGATGAACTGCGGGAGCTGCGCGACGACAGCCGACGCCTGATTGCGGCGCTGCAAAACCAGTACGTCGCCCACACCGGCATCGCCGCGCTCAAGATCAAATACAACAACGTCCTCGGCTACTTCATTGAAGTCGCTCAGCGTCACGGCGAGGCGCTGCTCGCCGACAAGGCCCTGTTCATCCATCGCCAGACCATGGCGAATGCGATGCGCTTCACCACCGTCGAACTCTCCGGCCTCGAAGACAAGGTGCGCGGCGCAGCGGACAAGGCTCTCGCGATGGAACTCGCCCTCTTCGGCGATCTCGTCGCCGACGTGCTGGCGCGCGGTCGCGAGCTGATGGCTACCGCGCACGCGCTTGCCGTCCTCGACGTCGCCGCGGCTCTCGCCGATCTCGCGGCGCAGCGCGGCCATGTTCGGCCGCAGATGGCCGACGACACGCGGTTCTTGGTGCGCAACGGCCGCCATCCGGTGGTCGAGGAGGCTATGATTGCGGGCGATCGCGGTAAATTCGTCGCGAACACCTGTAAAATGGACGAGAATTCGCGGATTTGGTTGATTACCGGCCCGAACATGGCCGGTAAGAGTACTTTTCTCCGCCAAAATGCCCTGATTGTGGTGATGGCGCACATCGGCGCATTCGTTCCCGCCGACTCCGCCGACATCGGCGTCGTCGACCGCCTGTTCAGCCGCGTCGGCGCCGCCGACGATCTCGCCTCGGGCCGCTCCACGTTCATGGTCGAAATGGTCGAAACCGCCGCGATCCTGCATCAGGCGACCGAACGTTCCATGGTCGTACTGGATGAAATCGGCCGCGGTACCGCCACCTACGACGGCATGGCGATCGCGTGGTCGGTGATCGAGCACCTCCACGACGTGAACCGTTGCCGCGCCCTGTTCGCCACCCACTATCACGAACTGAAAGCCCTTACCGCCAAGCTCCCCGCCTTGAGCCCATTCACCATGCGGATCAAGGAATGGAAGGGCGACCTCGTCTTCCTCCATGAAGTCGCGCCCGGAACCGCCGACCGCTCCTACGGTATTCATGTCGCGCGCATCGCCGGACTCCCCGCCGCGGTGATCGACCGCGCCGAGATCGTCCTCCGCACCGTCGAATCCTCGGAAAAGTCCTCGGGCGCGACCCGCCTCGCCGATGACCTGCCACTGTTCTCCGCCGTTCTCGCCCGCCCCCAGCCGCAAGCCGCCAAAGCCGACCCGCTGCGCGACGCCCTCGCGGAGATCAGCCCGGACGCCCTCTCGCCGCGCGAGGCGCTGGATGCGCTCTATCGGTTGAAGGGACTGCTAGGGGAAGAGTAGGGGGTATCCGGATACGCAATTGACTCCGACGAGTCGGAGTGGGAAGCTTTTCCACAAAATCTGAATGGTTTTGTTCCCGTCGCAACTTTCTCGCAGTGCCTTGCAGGCACACGCGAGCGGCCGTTCTTCCCGGCTTCCTGCGACGTCAAGCGAGTTCCCTTTCATGGTGGTCCGGTTTTCAGGCGGTAAATCGTTGATGGCCCAATCCTTTCGGATCGGCCTTGCACGGTTTGTCGCGTTCGACCGCGCAGGCCATGGTCAGTATTCCCAAAAACCTGTACCTCGGGATGGACGCGATGACAGATCGACGTGACGACCACGCACCGCTTGGGGAGAGTTTGCCGACCCGGCGCCAAGTCCTTCAGTCGGCCGCCTGGTGCGGTCTGGCGTCGGCGTCGCTAGGGCTGACCTCGCCGTTTTCCTGGGCCGCCGCGGCGACTCCGGAGGGTGCCGCCACGGGTGCCGGATCGGCGGAAAAGGTGGTCTGGAGCGTCTGCACCGTCAACTGCGGCAGCCGTTGTGCCTTGCGCATGCATGTGGAAAACGGCGCGATCAAGTGGGTCGAGACCGATAACACCGGCATGGACGTCTATGGCGACCATCAGGTGCGCGCCTGCCTGCGGGGCCGGTCGATGCGTCGGCGGGTTCACCATCCGGACCGCCTGAAGTACCCGATGAAGCGGGTCGGCAAGCGCGGCGAAGGCAAGTTCGAACGAATCACCTGGGACGAGGCGCTCGACACCATCGCCAACAGCCTTAAGAAGACGGTGGCAACCTATGGCAACGAGGCCGTCTACATCCAGTACGGTACCGGCGTCACCGGCGGAAACTTCACCCGATCCTCGCACCAGGCTTCGCTGGTCACCCGGCTGATGAACTGCTACGGGGGCTTTCTCGCGGCGCACGGCACCTACAGCACCGCGCAGATCAGCGCCGCGACGCCCTATACCTATGGCGCGTCGATCAACAGCAACAGCCCGTCGGACATCGCCAATACCAAGCTCCTGGTGATGTTCGGCAACAACCCCGGCGAAACCCGGATGAGCGGCGGCGGCGTGGTCTATCACCTCGCCGAGGCGCGCGCGCGCTCCAATGCGCGGATGATCATCATCGACCCGCGCTACACCGACACAGCCGGTGGGCGGGAAGACGAATGGATTCCGATCCGTCCCGGCACCGACGCCGCACTGGTTTCGGGCCTTGCCCATGTCATGATCACCGAAAATCTCGTCGATACCGCGTTTCTCGACCGCTACTGCGTCGGCTACGATGAAACCACCCTGCCGGAGCAGGCGCCGCGGAACGGTCACTACAAGGCCTATATCCTCGGAGACGGGCCGGATGGGATCGCCAAGACTCCGGCGTGGGCGGCGGAGATCACCGGCATTCCAGCGGATCGGATCATCAAGCTCGCACGCGAAATCGGGTCCACCAAGCCCTGCTGCATTCTCCAGGGCTGGGGCCCGCAGCGACACGCCAACGGCGAGATCAATACCCGCGCGATCATGATGCTCTCGATCCTGACCGGCAACGTCGGCATCAACGGCGGCGGCACCGGCGGCCGGGAGGGCAGCTACAGCATGCCGCTGGCGCGGCTGCCGTTGGGCAAGAATGCGGTGAAGACCGTGATTCCGGTGTTCATGTGGACCGACGCAATTCGGCGCGGCCCCGAAATGACCGCCGTGCGCGATGGCGTTCGCGGGAAGGACAAACTCGACGTTCCGATCAAATTCATCTGGAACTATGCCAGCAACACCCTCGTCAACCAGCACTCGGACATCCAGCGCACGGCGGAGACTCTCGGCGACGATACGCTGTGCGAAATGATCGTGGTGCTGGAGAACTTCATGACCGCGAGCGCCAAGTTCGCGGATATCCTTCTGCCGGATATGCTGATGGCCGAACAGATGGATCTGATCGGCAACGAATCCGCGGGAAACATGGGGTACGTGCTGATGGCCGATGCGGCAGCGAAGGCCCCCTTCGAGTGCAGATCCGTCTACGACATCCTCACCGGGGTGGCGGAGCGGCTCGGCATCAAGGAGCAGTTCACCGAGGGGCGGACCCAGGAGGATTGGGTGCGGCATCTCTACGCCGAAACCTGCAAGAAGAACTCCGATATCGCGATGCCGGACTTCGACGAATTCCGGACGGTCGGCGTGATCAAGAAGCACGATCCGAATGGCCATTACGTCGAACTCAAGGATTTCCGCGAGGATCCGGCCGCGCACCCGTTGAAGACGCCGTCGGGCAAGATCGAGATCTACTCGCAGCGTCTCGCCGACCTCGCCGCCACGTGGGAACTCGCCCCGGACGAGACGATTCATCCATTGCCGGTCTACGCCTCGACCTTCCGTGGCTGGGACAGCCCGGAGCGCAAGACCTATCCGCTCCAGCTTACCGGCTTCCACTTCAAGGCGCGCACCCACTCCACTTACGGCAATATCGATGTGCTGAAGGCGGCGGCACGCCAGGAAGTCTGGATCAATCCTCTCGACGCCGCGCCGCGCGGCATCGCCAACGGCGACCTCGTGCGGGTTTTCAACGCCGAGGGCGAGACGCGGTTGCCCGCCAAGGTGACGCCGCGGATCATGCCCGGCGTCACCGCGATGGGTGAGGGAGCCTGGTACGAAGCCGACGGGAAGAAGATCGACCATGGCGGTAGCATCAACGTGCTGACGACGCAGAGACCCTCGCCACTCGCGAAGGGCAACCCGCAGCATACAAACCTCGTCGATATTCAGAAGGTGATATGATGAGCGAGGTCATGGCGAAACAATCCGGCTTTTACTTCGACTCAAGCCGCTGCACCGGGTGCAAGACCTGCATGCTTGCGTGCAAGGACTTCAAGGATCTTCCGGCCGAGGTCAACTTCCGCCGCGTCTACGAATACGCGGGCGGCGCGTGGACCGAGGACGAGGGCGCGTGGCGCGAGGACGTGTTCGCTTACTACACTTCGATCTCCTGCAACCATTGCGCCGATCCCGCGTGCATCAAGGTCTGTCCGACGGGAGCGATGCACAAACGCGCCGACGGCTTCGTCGTCGTCGATGAGACTCTTTGCATCGGTTGCAAGTCGTGTGCGATGGCCTGTCCCTACGGCGCGCCGCAGTATAGCGCGGTGAAAGGCCACATGACCAAGTGCGACGGCTGTTACGAACGGGTCGCGGCGGGGTTGAAGCCGGTGTGTGTCGGGGCCTGCCCGCTGCGCGCCCTCGATCTCGGGCCGGTCGACGTGCTTCGGGCCGAGCACGGCACCTTGGCGGAAGTCGCGCCTCTGCCGCCGGCGCGTTATACCCATCCGTCCCTCGTGATCAAACCCAACCCCAAGGCCCGGCCCGTCGGCGATCGCGACGGCTTCCTCGCCAATCCCAAGGAGGTGTGACATGGGCTGGAACGAATGGCCGCTGGTTCTCTTCACGGTCCTCGCCCAATGCGCGGTCGGCGCCTACTGGCTGTGCGTACTCGTCCTGTTCACCACGGGCGGCCGGAGCGCGGCGGCGGCGCGGCTTGAGCGGTTGATGGTCGCGGTTCTGGCGGTACAGGGCCTCGCGTTTCTGTTTTCGAGCATCCATGTCGGCTCGCCGTTGCGGGGCGCGAACGTGCTCTTGCGCCTCGGGCACGCCTCGCTCAGCAACGAGGTTTTCTTCGGCGCGGCGTTTCTTGCCGCCGGAGGGCTTGCGTGGCTGCTGACCTGGCGTGGCGAAAGCGCCCTGCGCCTGCGGAAGCCGCTCTACATCCTGGCGTTGGCGCTGAGCGTGGCGTTCCTGTGGAACATGATCGGCTTCTACCTGATGCCGACGGTGCCGACCTGGGACACGCCCCTGACGCCGCTGGCCTTCCTGGTCACGGCGGTTCTCGGCGGCGCAATGCTGGCCAATCTGCTGTTCGCGGCTTCGGGGCTGGCGACCCCACGCCTCGACCGGCTGGTCGCGGGCGTCGCGGCCTGCGGTCTGGGCGCGGGAGTGGTCGCGGCGGTGAGTCTTCTTGCAACGCTGCCGGGCATTTCCAGTTCGGTGCAGAGTGCGGTGCTGCTCTCCCCGGACATCGGGATGTGGCAGGCGGTGCGTTTCGTCTTCCTGTTCGTTGCCGTCGGCCTGGTGCTACGGCAGGCGGCGCGGACATCGCGGACGATGCCGGCGATGGCGGCGGCGCTGGTTCTCGTCGCTTGCGGCGAAATCATCGGACGCGGTCTCTTCTACGCCTTGCACATGACGGTCGGGCTTGTCTGAGCGTCCTGCGGCGGGACGTTGGGGGGGAGCCGCCGTCCCGTGGTCTTCGTCCGAGCGCGATGACATCGCCGCGTCCCTGGCGGTTCTGGGGGCGTTGTTCCGCACCGCACCCGGGGATCCGGCGGTGTTGCCGGTTCTCGCGCTGTTTCGTTCGCCGGAACTGGCCGCGCAGTGGCCGTTGGGAGATGCTGCGCAGGTCGAAACGGTGCGCCGCCGGATGATGGAGGGACTCGACCTCGGGGGCCTGGCGGAAGCTTGGCAGCGGCTTTTCATCGGACCGGATCCGTTTGCAGCACCCGCCTGGGGCTCGGTATATCTGGATAAGGAAAGCGTGCTTTTCGGTGAGTCGCTGATGGCGCTGCGCGGCTTTCTGGCGCGTCGCGGCATCACCCTCGACACTGGCCTGAACGAGCCGGAAGACCATATCGGCTTGCTGCTCCAGCTTGCGTCCGGCTTTGCCGCCCAGGGCGACGATGCCGGTCTGGGAGAACTTCTCGGCGACCATGTCCTGCCCTGGAGCGGTCGCTACCTTGAGCTGCTCGCGGCGCATGCGGAGCAGCCGTTCTATGCCGGGCTTGCGGAGCTTTCCGCTCTGACCCTCGCGGCGCTGCGGGAGCGCCTCGGCGTGACCGTCGTGGAAAAGCGGCTGTACCTCTGAGGCGGCGTCCGGCAGGCCGAGATCGCCCCTACCCCTGGCCTTTCTTTGGAAGCATTTATAAATTAGGCTATCCGGGCGGGCTGTTTCCGGCCCTGTGAGGGTGCGTGATGGATACGAAGACGATGACGCCGCGCGAGGCGACGTACTGCGACTGGGACCCGGACCACAAGCGGCTCGGCTGTTCGGGCGTCGCGCCCGAAGTTCTGGCAGCCATTCCGGATCCGGAACAGATCGTGAGTTCGGATGATCTGGTCACGCGCCTGGAGGAGATCTGGGCGGCGGCGGATGGCGATTCGAGCAAGGCGCGGCCCGGAATTCTCAATGCGTTCAAGGCCGCGTTGAAAGATGGATCGGACGAAATCCGGCGTCGGTTCGAGTCCGAGCACGCCACCGGAACCCAGGTGGTGCGGGCGCAGGCGTTCCTCGTCGACCGGCTGGTTCATGCGTTGCTTGAGCTTGCGACCAAGCGGGTATTCGGCCACGGCGTGCGTACGGCGGGCGAAAGCCTGACGGTGGCGGCGGTCGGCGGCTATGGGCGCGGCGAGTTGGCGCCCCACTCCGACATCGACCTGTTGTTCCTGCTTCCCTACAAGCAGACCGCCTACCACGAGAACGTGGTGGAGTGGGTGCTGTACATGCTTTGGGACCTGGGTCTGAAGGTCGGGCATTCGACCCGCTCGCCCGAGGAGTGCGTCCGCCAGGCCAAGGACGACGCGACGGTGCGCACCGCGCTTCTCGAATGCCGCTGGCTGTGGGGCGACCAGGAGCTGTTCGCCGAGGCGCGGCGGCGCTATTGGGAAGACGTGGTGGCCAACACCAGCACCGCCTTCATCGAGCAGAAGCTGGCCGAGCGCGACCAGCGTCACGAAAGCACCGGCTGCTCGCGCTATGTGCTTGAGCCCAACATCAAGGAGGGCAAGGGCGGGCTGCGCGATCTCCACACCCTGTTCTGGATCGCGAAGTACACCTACGGCGCGGAGGCGGTGGAGGATCTGGTGGCGCGCGGGCTGTTGTCGTCCGACGCGGTGCGCACCTTCATCCGCGCGCAGAACTTCCTCTGGACGGTGCGCTGCCACATGCACTACATCACCGGCCGCGCCGAGGACCGCCTGACCTTCGATCTCCAGCCCGAGATCGCGCGCCGCATGGGCTACCAGAACCGCACCGGGCAGAAGAACGTCGAACGCTTCATGAAGCATTACTTCCTGGTGGCGAAGGACGTCGGCGACCTGACCCGGATGGTCTGCGCGGTGCTGGAAGACCAGAACAAGCGTCGTCCGCGCTTCGGCATCGGCCTGTCGCGCAAGCGGGTGACGCCCGAGGGCTTCGTGATCGAGCGCGGCCGCCTCGACATCGCTTCCGACGATGTGTTCGCCAAGGACCCGCGCAACATCATGCGCCTGTTCCGCACGGTGCAGGACCAGACCCTCGGAATTCATCCGAATGCGGTGCGGCGGATCACCGAGGAGCTTTGGCGGGTGAAGGGCCTGCGTTACGACGAGGAATCCAACCGGATCTTCGTCGACATTCTCGCGCATCCGAAGAATTCCGAGGGCACCCTCCGGAAGATGAACGAGTGCGGCGTATTCGCGCGCTTCGTCCCCGACTTCGGTCGCGTCGTGGCGCAAATGCAGTACGACATGTACCACGTCTACACCACCGACGAGCACACCATCCGCACCGTCGGCATCCTCCACGACATCGAACTTGGCACCTACGCCGAGGACATGCCGACCGCGACCCAGCTCTTCCCGCTGGTGCAGTCGCGCCGCGCGCTCTACGTCGCGATGCTGATCCACGATATCGCCAAGGGCTCGGGCGAGGACCATTCGGTGGCGGGTGCACGGGTGGCGCAGGCGCTTGGGCCGCGCTTCGGCCTCGATGCCGAGGAGACCGAGACCGTGGTCTGGCTGGTGCGCAACCACCTGATCATGTCGAAGGTGGCGTTCAAGCGCGACCTCGACGACCCGAAGGCGATCGACGACTTCGCCGCCCAGGTACAGAGCCCGGAGCGCCTCCGTCTGCTCCACATTCTCTCCTGCGCCGACATTCGCGGCGTCGGGCCGGACATCTGGAACGGCTGGAAGGCCCAGCTCCTGCGCGCGCTCTACCTGAAGACCCTCGACCGGATTACCGGCGGCCTCGGCAGCGAGCCCGGCCAGCAGGGCACCTCCGCCGCGCCCGAGGCGATCGCCCGCGAGGCTTTGCGCGACCGATTGGCCGATTGGCCGGAGGAGATCGCGGCGCGCTATATCGATCGCGGCTATCGCGCCTACTGGCACTCGTTCTCCACCGACGACCACGAGCGCCAGGCGCGGATGATGCGCGCCGCCGACGAAGCCGGCGCGCAGCTCACCGTACGGTGCCGCGTCGATCTCGCCACCGCGCATACCGAGGTGATGGTCTACTGCGCCGACCACCCCGGCCTGTTTTCGAAGATCGCGGGCGCGATGGTGCTGGCCTCTGCGACCATCCTCGACGCGCGGATCACCACCTTCGCCGACGGCATGGCGATGGACGTGTTCACCGTGCAGGGGGTCGACGGCGAGGCCTACACCGAAACCGCACGGATCGAGCGCGCCGTCTCCAAGGTGCTGAAGGGCGAGGTCCACCTTGCCCGCGAACTGGCGCAGCGGCCGACCCGGGGGTCGAAGCGGATGAGCGTCTTCACCGTGCCGCCGCGCGTGCTGGTGGACAATACCGCGTCCGCCACCCATACCCTGGTCGAGATCAACGGCCGCGACCGTCCCGGCCTGCTCTACGACGTCACCGCCGCGCTCCGCGACCTCGGCCTCCAGGTCAATTCGGCGCATATTTCCACCTACGGCGAGCGCGTCGTCGACGTGTTCTATGTCAAGGACGTGTTCGGCATGAAGGTCTACAACGAAGGCAAGATCAAGCAGATCCGGCGGCAGGTCCTCGACGCCATCGACCCGCCCGGCGAGACCGCGCCCAGCGCCGAGCGAGCCGCCGCCAAATGAGCCTTTACCGTGCCGTCGCCACCGTCGGCGGCTTTACCTTGATCAGCCGCGTCACCGGATTCGTCCGCGACGTGCTGCTCGCTCGGATGCTGGGCGCGGGAACCGAGGCCGACGCGTTCTTCGTCGCCTTCCGCTTCCCCAACCTGTTCCGCCACCTGTTCGCCGAGGGTGCGTTCTCCGCCGCGTTCGTGCCGCTGTTCGCGCGCAAGCTCGAAGGCGAGGGCAAGGCCGAAGCGAAGCGCTTCGCCGATACCGTGTTCGCCGGGCTCTCGCTGGTGCTGCTCGCCATGGTGCTGATCATGGAAGTGATCATGCCCTGGGCGATCACCGCCTTCGCCCCCGGCTTCACCGGCGTGCCGGGCAAGATCGAACTGACCGGCGACCTCGCGCGGATCGCCTTCCCCTATCTGTTCTTCATCGCCCTGGTGTCGCTGTTTTCGGGCATCCAGAATTCGCTCGGCCGGTTCGCCGCCGCCGCCGCCGCGCCGATCCTGCTCAACGCCTGCCTGATCGTCGCCGCGGTCGGCTACGGCCGCCTCTGGAGCGGCCAGGGCGCGGGCTACGTGCTCGCCTGGGCGGTGTCGATCTCGGGCCTGGTGCAGTTCGTCTGGCTGTTCTACCACAACAAGAAAAGCGGCATGGGGCCGGGCCTCGCGCTGCCCCGCTTCGACGCCGACATCCGCCGCCTCGGCGGCCGGATCGTGCCCGGCGTGGTCGGCATGGGGGTCTACCAGATCAACCTCCTGGTCGACACCGTGATCGCCTCCCTGGTCAGCGAGGGCGCGGTTTCCTGGCTCTACTACGCGGACCGGGTCAACCAGCTGCCCTTGGGCGTCGTCGGCATCGCGATCGGCACCGCGCTTTTGCCGATGCTCTCGCGCCAGATCAAGGGCGGGCGCGAAGACCTCGCCCAGCACACCCAGAACCGGGGCATGGAATTCGCCCTGTTCCTCACCCTGCCCGCCGCCGCCGCCCTCGCCGCCCTCGCCTATCCGATCGTCACTACCCTGTTCGAGCGCGGCGCGTTCACCCCCGAGGACACCACCGCCACCGCCGCCGCGCTGATGGCGTTCGCCTGCGGATTGCCCGCCCACGTGCTGGTGAAGGTCCTGGTGCCCGGCTTCTTCGCCCGCGAGGACACCACCACGCCGGTGCGCATCGCCGCTATCTGCTTGGTCTCCAACGTCGTCCTCAACCTCCTCCTGATGAAGCCGCTCGGTCACGTCGGCATCGCCACGGCCACCGCCGTTTCCGCCTGGATCAATGCGGGGTCGCTGGCCTACATCCTCCACAAGCGCGGCCACTTCCGCGTCGACGCCCGCCTCCTCGACCGCGCGCCCCGCATCGTCGGCGCGGCGCTCGCCATGGCGGCGCTTCTCGTCGCGGCGCAGGTTTGGTTCGGCGACCTGCCGGTTCTCGGCGACAGCCCCGAATGGGTCCGCCTCTGCGCCTGGATCGGCATCGGCGCGGTCGGCTTCGCCGTTGCCGCCCGGGTGTTCGGTGCGGCGACGATCGGCGAGTTGCGCGCGGCTTTGAAGCGGGGGTAGGTCCGGGCTCTGCCCGGGCC
>DBTR01000063.1:13040-19714 GCA_002307145.1 Rhodospirillum sp. UBA1311
GGTAGGTCCGGGCTCTGCCCGGGCCCGGCAAGGGCCGAAGGCCCTTGCATTCCGTTACTTGGATTTGCGCGAAGCGCCATAAGATCATTGCGCGGCGTGGTGGGTGATGGCCGCTTCGCGGCGAAAAACTCATGGGGTCGAGGAGGCGAAGCCTCCTCGCGGGTCCAGGGCAGCGCCCTGGCCTTTTCCCTTCCTGCAAACATCCCCGGCAATCGTCACTATATTGAGTGCAGTGCCTTGACCCTGCGTTGCAAAATAGGGGATACCCTTTAGGGGCCGGGGCGCGACTTCGGCAGGGTTTTTCCAGAGAGTTCTCCTCACCATGAAACGGATTTTTTCGGGCATCCAGCCCTCGGGCAATCTTCATCTCGGCAACTATCTCGGCGCGATGAAGAACTGGGTGGCGCTGCAAGACGACTACGAGTGCATCTTCTGCATGGTCGACATGCATGCGATCACGGTTTGGCAGGACCCGGCGGAATTGCGCGCGACCACCCGCGAGTTGGCGGCGGGGATGATCGCAGCGGGCATCGATCCGGTGAAGAACGTTCTCTTCAACCAGAGCCAGGTTGCGGCGCATGCCGAATTGGCCTGGGTTTTCAATTGCGTCGCGCGGATGGGCTGGCTCAACCGGATGACCCAGTTCAAGGAGAAGGCGGGCAAGAACCGTGAGAACGTCTCGGTCGGCCTGTTCGCCTACCCCTGCCTGATGGCGGCGGACATCCTGGCGTACAAGGCGACGCACGTGCCGGTGGGCGAGGACCAGAAGCAGCACCTCGAACTCACCCGCGACGTCGCGCAGAAGTTCAATACCGACTTCGGCAAGGAGATCTTTCCGCTGCCGGAACCGTTGATTTTCGGCACCGCGACGCGGGTGATGTCGCTGCGCGACGGCGAAAAGAAGATGAGCAAGTCCGACCCGTCGGATTACTCGCGCATCAACATGACCGACGACGCCGACACCATTGCCTTGAAGATCCGCAAGGCGAAGACCGACCCGATGGCGCTGCCGGAAGGCCTCGACGGCCTTGAGGGCCGCCCCGAGGCGGCGAATCTGCTGGGGATCTACGCGGCGCTGCTCGGCAAGACCATGGGCGAGGCGATCGCCGACGTCGGCGGTCTGGCGTTCGCCGATTTCAAGGCGCGCCTGGCGGAGGCGGCGGTGGCGGTTCTCGGTCCGATCAACGCCGAGATGGCGCGCCTGCGCAAGGACCCGGGCTATGTCGACGGCATCCTGCGCGAGGGCGGCTTGAAGGCCGCCGCGCTGGCCAAGCCGGTGATGGACGAAGTTTACGAGGCGGTGGGTTTCCTGCGACCGTAGGTCGCCCAACGCGCAGCACAACAACGAAGGAGGCTCCGCATGCCGATGATGGAAACCCTGGGCGCCAAGGCGCGCGCCGCGTGGGATGGCGTGCGGCGGCGCCTCGGCGGCGCGGATCTCAAGGCCGGCGTAAAAACCGGCGTCAAGGGCGGCGTCAACCGCCTCAACGAAGGGCCGCGCCACTGGCAGGTGCTGAAGTGGTCGGCGGCGATCCTGGCCGCGTTCTGCCTGCTCTATTATCCGATCGGCATGGCGTTGATGTCGAAGATCAACGACGACCCGGACTTCGCGCCGCCCGCGATCGTGCCCGGCCAGTCGCAGGCGGTGGCGATGACCATGGGGTTGATCGACCGCGAGGTGAACCGCACCGGCTGGCGTGCCAACGATCCGTTCTTCCTGCCGAGCGCGGCGCTCGACAACATGCCGAACTTCCAGGTCGGAATGATGGGTGCGCTCGCGCGTTTCGCGACCGAACTCGCCGACCAGCTGGCACGCACCCGGGGCTCGTCGCAGATCGACCCCGACGTCGACGCCGCCGTCGGCCTGCTGAAATACCCCGGCGACATCTGGATCTTCAACTTCTCCACCTCGGTGCTGCCGACCGCCTCGTCGGAGAGCCAGTATCTCGGCGCCTACCGTGCGCTCGGCCGCTACAACGACCGCCTCGCCAACGCCAATGCGGTGTTCGAGCGCCGCGCCGATGCGCTGATCTCGACCATCGACCGGATCGGTTCCGACCTCGGCTCGGCGTCCGCGCAGCTCGACAGCCGCATCGAAAACGGCGGCGGGCTCCTCTTCGACCGTTCGTCGGACGACGTGTTCTATCGGGTCAAGGGCCGTCTCTACGGCTATTACATGATCCTGAAGGCGCTCGGGAAGGACTTCGAGATCGTCATTCGCGACAAGGAGCTCGGTCCGGCGTGGGAACAGATGCTGGGCTCGTTCCGCATCGCCGCCACTCTCGACCCGATCATGGTTTCGAACTGCGCGCCGGATTCTCAGGCCTGCCCGAGCCACCTTGCCTCGCAGGGATTTTATCTGTTGCGTGCCCGAACCCAACTGCAGGAAGTCTCGAACATCCTTCTGAAATAGCGGCGCAACCGGCGCACCCGAGGCGAAGATGATCCAGGTCTATCTGCCGATCGCCGAACTCTCCGTCGATGCCGCGGTCATCGTCGGTCTGGGGGCGTTGGTGGGGTTCACCTCGGGTTTGTTCGGCGTCGGCGGCGGTTTCCTGCTGACGCCGCTGCTGATCTTCCTCGGCATTCCGCCCTCGGTGGCGGTGGGCTCGGGCACCAACCAGATCATCGCCTCGTCGGTGTCGGGCGTGGTGGCCCACTTCCGTCGCGGCAACGTCGACATGCGGATGGGGGGCGTCCTGCTCGCGGGCGGCATCCTCGGCTCCGGCCTCGGCGTACTGCTGTTCAACCTTTTGAAATCCCTGGGGCAGATCGACCTCACCATCCGGCTGTCCTACGTCGTCTTCCTCTCCTCGGTGGGCGGGTTGATGCTGGTGGAGAGCGTCGGCTCGCTGATCCGCAAGGTTCCCGCTTCCAGCGCGCCGCGGGGGCCCGAGAACTTCGCCTGGGCGTCGCGCCTGCCCTGGCTGATGCGCTTCCCGAAATCCGGCCTCTACATTTCGGCGATCCTGCCGCTCGGCATGGGCGTGGTGGTGGGAATCCTGGTGGCCCTGATGGGCGTCGGCGGCGGCTTCATCATGGTTCCGGCGATGATCTACCTGCTCGGCATGCCGACCCAGGTGGTGATCGGCACTTCGCTGTTTCAGATCATCTTCGTCACCATCGCCACCACTTTCATGCAGGCGACGCTCAACCACAACGTCGACGCCGTCCTGACCCTGCTCCTGATCGCGGGCGGGATCATCGGCGCGCAGTGGGGGGCGCGTGCAGGGGCGAAGATCGGCGGGCGCAACTTGCGCATCCTCCTCGCGCTTCTCGTGCTGGGGGTTTGCTCGGGGCTGATCGGCGAGTTGGTGTCGACGCCCGACGATCCCTATTCCATCGTCATCGAGAGGTAGGGCGATGGCGCGGATCGGCTTCCTCATCGTCTGGATTGGCATCCTGCTCTTGGGCGGCGACGGCGCGACCGCCGCGCGCCCGGTGGTGGCCGACCTCTCCAATCACTTGGTGGCGATCACCACCGGCTTTTCCGGCACCGACGTGCTGGTGTTCGGCGCGACCGACGACCGCAAGGGCGACATCGTGATGGTGGTGCGCGGCCCGCGCGAAACCCACGTGGTTCGCGAAAAGGTCCGCCTCGCCGGCATCTGGGTCAACCGCGAGGCGGCGGTGTTCCCCGCGATTCCGGCGTTCTACGCGGTGGCGGCGACCGGGCCGCTCAATACCGTGGTGCCGTCGGAAATCCGCAAGCGCCACGGTATCGGCGTCGAGGCGCTGCCGCTCGCCGCCACCGACAGCTCGCACAAGTCCCTGCCCGACGATCAGGCGCGGAAGTTCCGCGCCGCGCTGATCCAGCTGAAGCAACAGGCGGGCCTCTACCCCGAGGCGCTTGGGGTGGTGACGACCCTCGAAAATCGTCTTTTCCGTGCCGAACTGGAGCTTCCGGCGACCGTGCCGGTGGGCTCCTACACCGTCGAAGTCTATTTTGTTCAGGACGGCGCGGTGGTCGGTGCAGAGATCACGCCGCTATTCGTTTCGAAGACGGGATTTTCCGCAGATGTCTATGATTTCGCCATGTATAACGCGGCGAAATATGCCCTCGCATCAATCCTGTTTGCGGTGTTCGCGGGGTGGGCCGTGGCCCTGGTCTTCCGGCGCTGATACCAATTGTGACTTGACCCCGGCGTCACTTCCCCATATCTCAGCCTTCCGGCAAGGAGGCCGGAGCGATGTTCATTCAGACGGAAGCGACGCCGAATCCGGCTACGTTGAAGTTCCTTCCCGGCAGGATTTTGAACACCGGCGCGGCGGTGGATTGCCCATCGCCCGAGGCTGCGGCCGCGCTTTCGCCACTCGCCGAGCGTCTGTTCCAGCTCGACGGCGTGACCGGCGTGATGATCGGCGGCGACGCGATCTCGGTGACCAAGGCCGAGGACGCGGTCTGGGAGGTGCTGAAGCTGCAGGTGATGGGGCTGCTCGTCGAGCACCTGTCGCGCGGCCATCAGGTCTTGAGCCCCGCGGCAACGGCGATGGTTACCGGAACCGACGACGACAGCGTCGGCGGTCGGGTAAAGCGGTTGATCGAGACCCGGGTGCGGCCCGCCGTGGCCCGGGATGGTGGAGATATCGTCTTCGACAGGTTCGACGAAGGAATCGTCTACCTGCGGATGAAAGGCGCTTGTGCAGGATGCCCAAGCGCTACCGTGACGCTGAAAAACGGCGTCGAAGCCATGCTCAAGGCCTACGTGCCTGAGGTCCTGGCGGTTCGGCAAGTGCCCTGAATTCTGCGGGCGCGGAACCTTTTCGTAAGCCTGCACGTTGCACGGTCGGTTCAACAAAACGGAGATTCGGTGCATTGCCGAAAAATACGCTTTTCGAGCTGAGTTTACGGCCGCGGTTCGCGCTGGCCTCCGCAGTCGTCGCGGTGGGATTGGGAATGACCGCTTTGCACGCGTTCGCACCCGTGGCCCCGGCGACGGCGCTTCCGGACCTGGTGATGACGGTCGATCCGGAACGGCAGGTCGCCGCCGACCTCGGCACCCAGGAAACCGTCGCTCCCCGCATCGAAGCGGTGGAATCCCTCGCACTCGCGAAACGCTACGACGCCCAGGGCTATGACTGGGAGGCAGTGATCGCGGGGGATTCCGACGTTCCGCGCGTGGCGGTCAAGACCTTGCCGAAGGATCTCGTCCACCTCCAGAACGTCGATTTGAAAAAGAGCCTGTTCTTCCGCACCCTGTTGCCGATGGCGTTGCAGGTCAACGACGAGATCGAGGCCGACCGCGACCGCCTGCTGGGCCTGAAGGCGAAGCGCGACGCGGGCGAACCCCTGACCTCGGGCGAAACCGTCTGGCTCGCCAGGATCGCCGCCAAGTATGAGTCCGAGCCCGACAGCTTCGAGCAGCTGCTGCGCCGCGTCGACGGCGTGCCGCCGTCGCTGGTGCTGGCCCAGGCGGCCGAGGAAAGCGGCTGGGGCACCTCGCGCTTCGTCCGCGAGGGTAACGCGCTGTTTGGCCAGTGGACGTGGTCCGTCGACCATCGTGGCATCGTGCCGACCGAGCGCGGCGATGGCGAAACCCACAAGGTCCGCGCCTTTCCGAGCGTCAAGGGCGCGATCGCAGCCTATGTCCACAACCTCAACACCCATCCGGCCTACGAACGCTTCCGCCTCCAGCGGGCGGTGGGCGCGAGCGGCTACCAGCTCACCGCGACCCTCGACCAATATTCGGAACGCCGCGAGAAATACGTCGACACCCTGCGCTCGATCATGAGCGCCAACCGCCTCGCCGCCCTCGACCAGGCGAAGCTGTCCGAAGAAATCCACCTCGTCAGCCGCTGACGAGGTCCGCTGCCCGGAGCCAACCTCCGGGCGGCGGCACGATCGGTCGACCAGCCGTCACCAGGATGCGGCGGTTGCCGTTATTCGAGCAAGGCGCAGAAGCGCCTGGGCGATGGTTTCGCCGCTCGGAATCCCGAAAATCTAAGACGTTGGGTGGAGTCGCGGAAACTTCCGCGTTCCCAAACGCGCCGGAATGCGTCTTGTGGTGGAACCAGAAGCCGATTTCCGCGTTTTGAACCGACCGTCGCTCATGAAACGGAGGTGTGATCATTGCCGAATTCCAGTCGAGATGAGCCTCATCCGCGACCCCGCCTGACCCTCGCCGCCACGCTTTTCGCCGTTGGCGCCGGGGTGTTCGCTCTTCAGGGGTTGGCCGCGCCTGCATACGCGTCTCCGCTGCCCAGCTTGGCGATGGTCGATCCCGACCGCCGTGCCGACGTGCCCGCTTCGCCCCGCAATCCCACCGCCGCGCCCGAATCCCAGGCCCTTGCCGAGCGCTTCGATGCGCACGGCTACGATTGGGAATCGATCCTGAGCGGCGATGCGAGCGTCCCCGAAGTGAGCGTCCGGACCCTGCCGAAGGATCTCGTCCACCTTCGCGACACCGATCTCAAGAAGAGCCTGTTCTTCCGTTCCCTTCTTCCCGCGGCGCTCCAGGTCAACCGCGAGATCGAAGCCGCCCGCGATCGCCTCCGCGATCTCAAGTCCGACCTCGATCGGGGCGCGCGCCTCGACCCGGTGGACGACGCCTGGCTCGCGGCAATCGCCGAATCTTACGGCGGCGACCCCAACGACCTCGACGGACTGCTGCTGCGGGTGGACGCGGTGCCGCCGTCCCTGGTGCTGGCGCAGGCGGCGGAGGAAAGCGGCTGGG
>DBTR01000063.1:19980-20647 GCA_002307145.1 Rhodospirillum sp. UBA1311
GCACCTCGCGCTTCGTCCGCGAGGGCAACGCCCTGTTCGGCCAATACACCTGGAACGATGCCCACGACGGCATCGTGCCCAGCGACAACGCGGGCGACGGCAGCCGCCGGGTGCGCGCCTTCACCAACGTCAAGGCCGCGATCGCCGCCTACGTCCACAACCTCAATTCCCACCCGGCCTACGAACGCTTTCGCGCCCGGCGCGCCAGCGGGGCGTCGGGCTACGACCTCGTCGCCAGCCTGAAAAGCTATTCGGTGCGCGGCTCGGACTATGTCGAGACCATCCGCGTGATCATGCGCGCCAATCGCCTCGACGCCGTCGATCAGGCCGAACTTACAGGAGAAGTCCAGGTCAGCCGCTACCCGTGAGTTCGTCATGTGGCGGCGTTCATAGAATGTTCTTTTCCTGAACCTCCGATTGGGCTAAGCTCGCGGGATGGATGAGATCCCGTTCAAGGCGCAGCCCCACGTCGCGCACAGCGCACACCGCGGCGCCGGGCTGAACCGCCCGGGCCGCTTCGAGGCGCGCGACCGGGTGATCGCCGACGACGGTTGGGACTCCTGGAACGACCCCGACCTGCCTCCCCTCGCCACTACCGTCGCCGAAGACGCGACGCGCACGATCATCGCGCGCAACGACAGCCCCGACATCCCCTTCGACCGTTCGA
>DBTR01000063.1:20944-21105 GCA_002307145.1 Rhodospirillum sp. UBA1311
GCTGCATCTACTGCTACGCCCGGCCGACCCACAACTTCCTCGGCCTTTCCTCCGGCCTCGATTTCGAAACCAAGCTGTTCGTCAAATCCGACGCGCCCGAACTCCTCGCCCGGGAACTCGCCGCCCCCGGCTATCGCGCCAAGCCGATCCACCCGATCGCC
>DBTR01000063.1:21394-37309 GCA_002307145.1 Rhodospirillum sp. UBA1311
CCAGCCGATCGAGCGCCAGCGCCAAGTGATCCGCGGCATCCTCGAAACCTTAAGTGCCCACAACCACCCGGTCACGATCACCACCAAGTCCGCGATGGTGCTACGCGATCTCGACATCCTCACCAGCCTCGCGCGCCGCGGCCTGGTCTCGGTCTCGCTCTCGATCACCACCCTCGACCGCGACCTCGCCCGCCGCATGGAACCCCGCGCCACGCCCCCCGCCGGACGCCTCGCCGCGCTCGAACGCCTCTCCGCCGCCGGAATCCCCACTGCCGTGATGGCCGCGCCGATGATCCCCGGCCTCAACGACCACGAACTCGAAAGCATCCTCACCGCCGCCCGCGACGCCGGAGCCCGCACCGCCAGCTTCATCCTCCTCCGCCTCCCCCTCGACGTCCAAGAGCTCTTCCAGGACTGGCTCGCCACCCACTACCCCGACCGCGCCGAGCGCGTCCTCTCTCTGATCCGCCAAACCCGCCACGGCGACCTCGATTCCGGCCGCTTCGGCGAACGCATGCGCGGCACCGGCCCCGTCGCCGAACTCCTCGCCCAACGCTGCGCTATCGCCTGCCGCCGCCTCGGCCTGGATAAAGGCTACCCCAAACTCCGCACCGACCTGTTCAAGCCGCCGCCGAAGCCCGGGGACCAGTTGACGCTGTTCTGAGGGGAGACGGAGTTTAAGGCCGGGCTCTGCCCGGGCCCGCTGGGGTCGCGGACCCCAGACCCCATAACTTTGGTTTTTGCGCGTAGCGCGATAGAGCCGTCACGCGGCGTGACGGTTGACTGCCGCTTCGCGGCGAAAAACTAAGGGGTCGAGGGGACGAGTCCCCTCGCGGGTGCGGGCAGAGCCCGAGAACCTTTACCCTTCCGCGCCGCTGAACTTCAGGCCGACGACGCCGATGATGATCAGGGAGAGGAAGGCGATGCGTTTGGTGGTCATCGGGTCGCCGTAGACCATCACGCCCGCGATGGTGATGCCGACCGCGCCGAGGCCGGTCCAGACGCCATAGGCGGTGCCGACCGGGATGCCGCGCATCGCGAACGACAGCAGCACCATGTTGAGCACGGTGAGCACGCCCGACGCGCCCATCGTCCACACCGAGGGATTGGCCTGGATCGCCTTCAGCGACAAAGCCCACGCGATCTCGGTGAATACCGAGACGAACAGAATCAGCCAGTGAATGGTCATGAAAAAACGAGCCTCTCGTGATGCAGGCTCGGACGGATACGGCGCGCCCGGAAACCCGCAAGAGAGCACGCGGTCGGCAAGTTAGGGGGTGGAGGTCGGCAGGTCAAGGTCCGGGCTCCGCCCGGGCCCGCTGGGGTCGCGGACCCCAGACCCCGTAACTTGTTGTTCGCCGCGAAGCGGCTATCCACCGTCACGCCGCGTGATGGTTGATTGCGCTATCGCGCGAAAAACCAGAGGGAGGTCCGGAGGGTCCGTGACCCTCCGGCAGGGTCCAGGGGCGGAGCCCCTGGCTCTTGCCTTACTCGGCGGTTTTCTGAGTTTTGTACTTGAGGCCTTCGGCGTCGTAGAAGAAACCGTTGGAGTTGGGGGCGCCGTCGACGATGCCGTCGGTTTCGTCGAGGAGCTGTTGCGGCTCGATGTCGCCGTCGATGACGCCACGGAAGAGCTTGGCGACGTGGACGATGTCGACGTCGTGGGGCGAGATGCGGAAGCTTTTGACGCCCATTTCGAGGAACTTCGGGATTTCGGCGGCGAGGTTCGAGACGGTATAGGACATCGTCTGAGTGCCGTTGACGGTGAGGAAGGGCTTGCCGTCCATGGTGTCGACGGTCATGCCGTCGTTATCGAGGTTGCAGACGTAGCGGCAATTGTCTTTCGGCACGTTATGGGCGCGGGCGTGGTAGCAGCGCGCCGCGATGGCGAGCGGCATGCGGCCGTAGACGAACGCCTCGACGTCCATGATTCCGGATTTCGCCAGCACCGCCATGGTCTCGCCCGACATTTCGAACGGCAGGCAGACCCGGTCCGCACCGCCGGCGGCGAGGGTGGCGAGGGTGCCTTCGTTGTAGACGTTCATCATCGGGCCGATCATGTGCTTGCGGCCCTTGAGCATGTCGGCGACGGCGATGTCGTTGGCTTCGTAGGTAAGGTCTTCCGGCGCGACGGTGTCGCGCATCCAATTCATTTCGCGGCTGGAAAGAATCAGCGCCTGGGTCGACATGATCACTTCCTTGCCGCCCGCGCGGAGGCGTTCGATCACCTCCGGCCAGAGCTTGAGGAGGAAGGGCGTGCGCTTGGAGCAGACGACTTCGCCCAGCACCACGGTGTCGATTTCGGCTTCGTCGGCGACGCGGAAGTAGAGGTCGCGGCGTTTGTCGTTGGCCCAGTTGAACAGCAGCGGCCCGAGGGTGATCTTGGCGTCCTTGGGGTTGGTGGCAATACTCACGATACGCTTTCCTTCGCTGCTCTCAGTGCCAGGCCTTGCGGTACGCGCCCGCGGTTTCCTGTCCGCCTTCGGTGAGGTCGGCGATCGCCGCCGCGTCGAGGGTTTCGCCGCGTTCGAGCGCATCGACCGCGCCGCGGAAGGCTTTGACCACCTTTTCGACGTAGGCGCGGCCGCGCTGGCGGCCTTCGATCTTCAATGCGGTCACGCCCGCGTCGGCGACGTCGGGGAGCATGGTCAGGAGGTTGAGGCTGACCGGCTCTTCGAACAGGTAGCTGAGCTTGTCGTTGGCGGTGAAGCGGCCCTTGCAGAGGGTCGGGTAGCCCGCCGGTTCGCCGTCGGCGAAGCGATTGATGGTGAAGCCGCCGAGCTTGGAGGCGAGGCCTCGTCCGCTTTCCTCGTATTCGACGTGGCTCGCGGGCGAGCAGACGCCGTTCTTGTTCGGCGATTGGCCGGTGACGTAGGAGGAGAGCGAGCAGCGTCCTTCGGCCATCACGCAGAGGCCGCCGAAGACGAAGACTTCGGTTTCGACGTCGGTGTGACGATTGAGTTCCTTGATCTCGGGCAGGGTCAGGACGCGCGGCAGGACGACGCGGGCGATGCCGAAGTTGCGGGCGTAGTAGTTGATGCCCTCGGGCGTCGAGGCCGCGGCCTGGACCGAGAGGTGGCGGCGGATCTGCGGCTGGTTCTTCTGCGCGTATTCGACCAGGCCGATGTCGGCGAGGATCACCGCGTCGGCGCCCATTTTCGCCGCGTCGTCGACGGCGCGGTGCCAGGGATCGAGGTTGCCGGCGGTCGGGAAGGTATTGATCGCGACGATGACGTCGGAGCCGCGTTCGTGGGCGTAGTCGACGCCCGCGCGGAGTTCTTCGCGGCTGAAGTTGAGACCGGGGAAGTTGCGGGCGTTGGTTTCATCGCGGAAACCGCAATAAACCGTGTGCGCGCCCGCATCGACTGCGGTGCGCAGGGCTGCGGGCGTTCCTGCCGGGCAAACCAGTTCGAGGCTGGTAACCGGGCGAGAGGGATCGCGGGCGACGCGGGTCATGGCGGAACCTCCATCGACGATGTGTTTGATCTGCGAGCGGTTCTCAAGTGGGATTGGACTTGATGCGTCGCAAGGTTTTTTCGAGTCGGCCGCAGCGTTCTTCCAGCTCGTCGATGCGACGGGCCTGCGCCTCGGTGCGGCGGGCCACGGGCTGGACCAGGCTGTCGCCCAGGATCGTCATGTCGCTTTCCACATGACCGATGGCTTTCAACACCACTTCGGCGATAACGCGGGCCGGGCCGCTGAGCGGGCCGAAGGTGGAGGAAATGTCTTCGAGGAAGTCGATGTCCGCGCCGTCGAGCGCGTTGCGGAGGGCGACCACCGCTTCGGTGTCGCCTTCATAGGAGAGGTCGCGGGTGAAGAACATCGCGTCGCCGTCGATGCTGCCGTCGAGCAGGCCGAAGAGCACCTTCAGGGGCGCGCGGATGGTGGCGTCGACCTCGGCGGTATCGGTTTTCTTCAGCACCTGCACCGTGCCTTCGCCGTCGGCGATGTGGAGCAGGAACAGCCACGGCAGGTCGACGACGTCGACGAGGAAACGCTTCGGGCCCAGCGGGGTCAGGCGTTCGAACAGAGCCGGGTGGCGGGTTTGCAGGCGGCGCGCGAGACGTTCGGCCAGGGGCTGGAACACGTCCGGCGGAATCGCCCGCAACAGCAACCCGCCCAGCAAAACGGGCGAAAAGGGTGGCGTCGACATCGTGCTATCCCCAATGCATGCGGTATGGCGAACGTTTTAGCACGCGAATTTGGCGTTGTCGTCACTAAGCCGCCCGCTTGCGGCGGGAAAAACGCCGCCGCCGGAGCGGCTCGCTCGCGAGCTTCGGCTTCCAACGGGTGAGGAGGAAGGCATTCAGCACCACGCTCACCGAAGACAGCGCCATCGCCGCCCCCGCCACTGTCGGATTGAGCAAGCCGAAGGCTGCAACTGGGAGCGCAATGATATTGTAGACGAACGCGAGCGCGAGATTCTGGCGGATCTTGCCCCAGGTTTCCCGCGCGACCGAGAGTGCGTTCGCCACCGACATCACGTCGGAGCGCAACAGGGTGATGTCGGCGGACTGCATCGCGGCATCGGCGGCGGTGCCGACCGCGATGCCGAGGTCGGCCTCGGTCAAGGCCGGGGCGTCGTTAATGCCGTCGCCGACCATCGCGACGCTGCGGCCCTTGGCTTGGAGGCGGCGGACGATCCGCGCCTTGGTCGCGGGCAGGACGTCGCAGAAGGTGTTCTTGATCTTGAGCGTACGCGCCACCGCATGGACCGCCGAGGCCGCGTCGCCCGAAACCACCGCGCAGGCGATGCCGCTCTGCTTCAGGGTCGCCACCGCGCGCTGGGCGTCGTGGCGCAGCGGGTCGGCCACCGAAATTCCGCCGAGGAGGATGCCGTCCGCCGCGACCCAGATCGCCGAGCGGCCGTCCATCGCCAGCAAGGGCGCGATCCACTCGCTCACCGCCATGTCGATGCCGTTGGCGTCCATCAGCGGGCGGTTGCCGATCACCACCTCGGTCTGGCCCTCGATCACCGCGCGCACGCCGCGCCCGGGGATCGCCTCGAAGGATTTCAGCGATGCGGGAACGATGCCGTAGTTTCCTGCATAGGAGAGGATCGCGCGGCCCAGCGGATGCTCGTTGCCCTGCTGCGCCGAGGCGGCGATGGTCAAGAGGCGCGAGATGTCGCCGTCGAGCGCCTCGACCGAAACCACCGAGGGCTTGCCTTCGGACAGCGTGCCGGTCTTGTCGAACAGCACCATGTCGACGCCGTAGGCCTTCTGCAGGCTGTCGATGTCGCGGATCAGGATGCCCGCCTTGGCCGCAGCCCCCGTGCCCGCCACCAGCGCGGCCGGGGCGGCGAGGCCGAGCGCGCACGGGCATGCGATCACCAGCACCGAGACCGCCGCGCGGATCGCGTCGGAGAACGAGTTCTCCAGCATCAGCCAGCCGAACAGGGTGAACATCGCGAGGCCGAGGACCACCGGTATGAACATCGTGGTGACGGAGTCGACGAAGCGCTGCAGCGGCACTTTGCGCGCCTGGGCCTCCTCGACCTGGGCGATGATCTTGGCGAGCGTCGACTCCGTCGCGACCCGGATCGCGCGCACGTGCAGCACGCCGCCGCCGTTCATCGTGCCGCCGGTCACCGCGTCGCCCTCGATCTTGTCTTCCGGCAGGCCCGCGCCGGTGATCATCGAGGCGTCGACGGTGCTCTCGCCCTTGACGATCACGCCGTCCACCGGGATGCGCTCGTAGGGCTTCACCATCACCACGTCGCCGATCGCGACCTTGTCGATCGGCTTCGACACCAGCGCGCCCTCGCGCACCACCCGCGCGCTTTTGGCGCGAAGTTCCATCAGGCTGCGGATCGCGCGCGTGGTGCCGTGCTTGACCACGGCTTCGAGCCACTTGCCGAGGCGGACGAAGGCGATGATCGCGGCGGCGGTCTCGAAATAGAGGTTGCGGCCCTCGGAGGCGACCGAGATCCAGGCGATCACCGAATAGAGATAGGCCGACGCGCTGCCCAGTACGACGAGGAGATCCATGGTCGCTTCGTGCTCGCGGATCGCGCGCCAGGCGCCGAGGCCATAGCGCGCGCCGCCGAGGCCGAGAACGACGGATGAAAACACGAACGCCCAGAACGGCCCGAACAGCGGCGTGCCGCCCACAACCTCCCAGGCGAGATTGAGGAGGAGCGGCACGGTGAACACGCCGACGATGCCGAGCATCAGCGATTCGACGCGGTTCGCGCCCGCGCCCGCGCCATAGATCGCCGCGCTTTCGAGGTCGGCGACGGTGCCGTGCTCGCCCAGCGGCGTGACGCCGTATCCGGCGCGGCGGACCGCCTGCATCAGCATGTCGATGACGCCCGGGACCGGGATCAGGCGCACGTCGGCGCGGTTCAGCACCGGGTTGACCTGCGCCTCGATCACGCCCTCGACGTTTTCGAGCGCGGTGCGCACCCGGGCAACGCAGGCGCTCGACGTCATGCCTCGTATCGAAAGTGCAACGAGCCCGTCGGCCACGGAAAACTCCATGGATTCCAGCTCGCTGGCGAGTTCGGCTAAGGAGGCGCGCTGCAAATCGAGGGTGATCGCGATGTCGTCGAGGTCGGAACCGACCGCAGCCGCGATCACGCCCTCCATCCGCATCAGACGATTGCGGACGCGGTGGGCGTCGGTGGCGTCGCGCATCCCCGAGACCGGAAGAACGATACGGCGATAGGGGCTCTCCGGGGCCGTCGGCGCGGCGGCAGGGTTGGGCTCGGTCACGGCAACGGTCATCAGGCCTGTCGCGCTCCAATCTGGAATGACGGCAATCGGTGTGTAGCGCAGCCCACAGTTCCGAGCGGCGGAAGGGGTTGACCTCGGCGAGCGAGCGGCGCGATAGTCGCAACGGTTAATGATATGCTTGTTCTCAGGGCAGGGTGCAATTCCCGACCGGCGGTATCTTCCGGATTTTCCGTGAAGCAGCCCGCGAGCGCCCGTCGTTGCGATGACGGCGGGGACAGCAGATCCGGTGAGATGCCGGAGCCGACAGTCACAGTCTGGATGGAAGAGGATGGGCAGACGAACCGACGGGGTTTCCCCTGCGTCGGCCAGTCCGCGTTTGCGGTGGCATCGTGCCTCCGCGAGAATTCCGATTCGGCCCTGATTCAGGCTCACCGCATGGAGCTTGTGAGATGAATCAGTTGAATTCGACCCTCTACCGCGACGCTTCGCAGCCCGTCACCGCGCGGGATTCGGCGAGCTATCGCGTTGCCGCCGCGGTTGCGGCGCTCGCCCAAGGACGCGGCGTGCTCGTCGTCGACGACGCCGACCGCGAAAACGAAGGCGACATGATCTTCGCCGCAGCGACCCTCACCAAGGAACAGATGGCGCTTCTGATCCGGGAAGGCTCGGGCATCGTCTGCCTCGTCCTCACCGCCGAGCGCTGCCGCACCCTCGGCCTGCCGCCGATGGTCGCCGACAACTCGTCGAGCTACGGAACTCCCTTCACCGTCTCGATCGAAGCCCGCGACGGCGTCACCACCGGCGTTTCCGCCGCCGATCGCGTCACCACGATCAAGACCGCGATCGACCCGGCCTCCACACCCGCCTCTCTCGCCCGTCCCGGCCACGTCTTCCCGCTGGCGGCCAACCCCGGCGGGATCAAGGCGCGCCAGGGCCATACCGAAGCCACCCTCGACTTGATGCGCCGCGCCGGACTGCCGGACTCCGGCGTGCTGTGTGAAGTCACCAACCCCGACGGCACGATGGCCAAAGGCGACCAACTCGCCGCCTTCGCCGAACGCTACGACATGCCGCTGGTCGCGATCGCGGATCTGCTGGAAGTGGAGGGGTAAAAGGCCAGGGGCGCTGCCCCTGGACCCCGCGCTGTACCCATTGGTTTTTCGCGCGTAGCGCAATCGACCATCACGCAGCGTGAAGGCTTTATGGCGCTTTGCGCACAAAACCGGAGTTATGGGGTCGAGGGGACCGAGTCCCCTCGCGGGTCCAGGGCAGCGCCCTGGGCTTTTTATTGCCGAATCAATCGTCCTTCACCCCCGGCAGGCGGACGCCTTCCGGGAGGTAGAACAGGCGGCCGAACCAGCGCCAGTGGCCGTTGGGGCCGGGGGCGGTGCAATTGATGCGGCCGCGGGTGGCGGCGTAGGGTTTTTCCATGCGGACTTCGACGCGGCGGCCGAGGAGTTCGGTCTTGGTTTGGCCGTCGGCGGAGCTGAAGCACTTGAGGTTGGCGACCGAGACGCCGGGGTCGGCGATGGTGAAGCCGAAGGCCGGCGGGTTGGATTTCAGGGTCGGTTCGGCGGGGGTGACGTCTTCCACCGGGATCGGCAAGGCGTTGATCAGGAGGCGGAAGCGTTCGTCGTCGCCGTAGTGTTCGTTGAGGGCGAAGCGCGGCAGGAAGTAGCGGTTGTCCTCGGCGGTGATCACGCCCGAGTGCTGGCCGAAGGCGGCGTCGTAGGCGTGCGAGGCGGCCTTGATGGTTTCGGCGTTGGCCTCGCCGTAGGGATAGGCGAAGAGCTTGGGGACGAAACCGAGTTCGGCCTTGAAGCGGGCGTTGGAGCGTTCGATTTCCGCCGCCGCCTGCTCGGAGGTTTGCTTCGCCATGTGGGCGTGGGATTCGGAATGCGCGCCGATGGTGACGCCCTCGGCGACGAGCTGGCGGATCTGGTCCCAGGAGAGGTAGCCGCGGGTGTGGTGGTCGACCGGCTCGGTGGCGACGAAGATGGTGAGCGGATAGCCTGCCGCCTTGATCCGTGGCCAGCCGACGGTCATCGCCGAAGCGTAGGCGTCGTCGACGGTGATCGCGACGGTCTTCGGCGGGATGGTCTTGCCGGCCCTCAGCGCGTCGACGATCTCGGGCAACGGCGCGACGGTGAAGCCGCCCTCCTTCAGAAGCTGGAGGTGCCGCTCAAGCTGCTCGACGCGGATGTTGGTGGACGGAATCCCGGTCTCGCCGAAGCGGTGATACATGATCGCCACGGCGGCGGTGGCGTCGGCCTTGACCGGCTCGGCGGCCTCCGCCGCACCGCCGACAAGGCAGACGGCAAGCGCAGCCAGGATCAAACGCGGACGGTGGGCGAGCGAAGTGATCATCGGGTGTTCCTCGAAGTGAAAGCGCAAATACAGTAACGCGATTTCTTGTGCGAACGCCAACAGATCGCGGGCTCTGCCCGTACCCGCGAGGAGGCTCGCCTCCTCGACCTCATGTGTTTTATGCCGCGAAGCGGCGGTCACCCGTCACGCCGCGCAATGATTTTATGGCGCTACGCGCGAACAAAAAAGTCACGGGGTCTGGAGCCCAAGGCCCCAGCGGGCCCGGGCGGAGCCCGGACCTTCTACTTTTCCGGCATCATCGACTGCGGGAGGATGGAATCCGAGAGCAGGGGGAAGCGTTCGCGGGCGTGGAAGAGTTGGTAGTGCCACCATTCGTGCATGTAGAACTCCCATCCGGCGGCGGTCATCAGGCCGAGGAGAAGGCCGCGGTTGCGTTGTGCGGCGGGGTCGATGTCGGTTCGGGCGTGGTGGGATTGGACGGTGAAGTCGTCGAACGGGGTTCCCATGTCGAGGTCCTGGCCGTCGGCGTCGACGAGGGTGAGGTCGACGGCGGCGCCGCGTCCGTGGGGCGAACCGCGCCGGGGGTCGGCGACGAAGTCGGCGTCGGGGGTATGGTTCCAGAGCACCCATTGGGCTTCCGCCGGGCGGAAGGCGTCGAGGATCCTGAGGCGGAAGCCTTGGGCGGCGGCGAGGTCGCGGGCGCGTTCCAACTTGGCAAGCGCCTCCGGGTGCAGATAACATGCCGCTCGGCCATAGACCGGCTTGCCGGTGAAGTTCCGGGCGGTGGCGTAGGCGAGGTCGACGATGACGCCGTGGTCCGCAGGCGTGACTTCGATCAGCATGGGATTCCTCGTGGTGGAAACGACTGAAGTCGAGAGCATAGGGTTGGCGGGCATGTCGGAACAAGTCGAACTTGGGCGCGGTGCGGTGCTGGTGATCGACACCGCGGGGCGCGCGTGCCAGGTCGGGGTGTTCGTCGACGGCGTGGCGCGGGTCGCCCGCGCCGAGGAAATGGTGCATGGCCATGCCGAGGCGTTGCTGCCTTTGGTACAGGCGGTGGTGGCCGAGGCGGGTGTGGGGTTCCCCGATTTGGGCGCGGTGGTGGTCACCGCCGGGCCGGGGTCGTTCACCGGCCTGCGTGTCGGGCTGGCGGCGGCGCACGGCCTGGGGCTGGCGCTCGGTTGTCCGGTGGTGGCGGTTTCGTCGCTCGGCGCCTGGGCGATGACGGCGGACGGAGCGGTGCGGGTGGCCCTGGATTCCCGCCGCGGCGACGCCTTCGTCCAGGATTTCGACGCGAAGGGCGCCGCGCTCGGCGCGCCCGCGATCCTGCCGCTTGCCGAAATCCGGGCAAATAACGATTTTGCCGTTATTGGCGATTTGGCCGGCGGTGTTGCGCCCGGACTGGCGGCGGTGTTCCGTGCGGCTTGCAATCCCGCGCATCGGTGTGCGCCGGTGCCGATGTACCTTCGCGATGCCGACGCGGTGCCGCAAGGCGCGCCCAAATGCGGGTAAGTGCGGCGGGGCCTGCATTTTTTCCGGTTTTCGCGGCGTTGCATCGCGGCTGTTTCACCCGGAGTTGGGACGAGGCGGCATTCGCGGGACTGTTCGACACGCCCGGCACCTTCGGCCTGATCGCTGCGTCGGAGGAAGGTGCGCCGGTGGGGTTGTGCCTCTACCGGGTGGTGGCGGACCAGGCGGAGATCCTGACGATCGGCGTGCTGCCGGAGGCGCGCGGCAGCGGCGCGGCGCGGGCCTTGCTGGCCGAGGCGGGGGCGGATGCGGCGGCGCGCGGTGCGATGCGGCTGTTTCTCGAAGTTTCGGTGAACAATGCGGCGGCGCGGCGCTTGTATGCGGCGGCGGGTTTTTCCGCCATCGGCCTGCGCAAGAACTACTATAAAGAGCAAGTGGATGGGGCCATGATTCCGGTGGACGCGGAAATTCTGGCAAAAAACTTGGGGTAAAACCGCGCTCCGGTTCAATTGGGGAAGTAAATCGCGACCGGTGCGCGAGATCACGGGTGCCGATCTCGGTACTCGATGAGCCGAAGGGGTACTCTGTCGTCCCCGCCTAGACTCCGCCGCCCCATAACCCCCTCCTTTTGGATGAGAAATTCTTCAAAGGGGCGTAGACGTAAGTATCAACTTGCGGACAGGGGTGTCGATTTTCTAAGACCATCAAATTGATCCCGAAGGTTGCACCAACCCGTTTCCGCATTTTACTGTGGACATTTTTCGGGTTGATAATGTTGGACGAACATTTTATAAAATTAGCAATCGGATGTTTGGAGGGCTTTGGTATATGTCTGGCCAGGAATGCAAGGATAACCTACTTCATCTTACGACCCAAATCGTCGCGGCCCACGTCGGCAAGAACGACGTGTCGATCGGCGACCTTTCGGGACTAATCCGAAACGTGTTTTCGACCTTGTCGACTCTTGGCGAAGCCCCGGTAGTTGTGGATCGCCCGCAGCCCGCGATTGCGATCAAGAAGTCGGTGACGCCCGAATTCATCATCTGTCTTGAAGACGGCAAGAAGTTGAAGATGCTGAAGCGTCACTTGAAGACCGCGTACGATATGACCCCCGAGGACTATCGGGAGAAGTGGGGGTTGCCCAGCGATTACCCGATGGTTGCGCCGAACTACGCGCGCCACCGTTCGTCGCTCGCCAAGAAGATCGGTCTTGGCACCCGGGCGCGCCGTGGTCGCGCCGACTAACCGGACTTACGGGTCAAGGTTTCTTGCGGCGGATTGTCCGGATCGGGCGGTCCGCCGTTGTGCGTTCGGGCCGGGGGAGGCCCAATGCTACGATTTTGGGACGGTTTTCCGCGCGTCTTTTCAAGCGGAAGATTTGGGGCTACTGTCGCGAACGGGCAACTTCAAGGATTGATGGCAGGACATGACCTCCCGGATTGAAAAACGCTGCCTCGAACTCGGGCTGAAAATGACCGGTCAACGGCGCGTCATCGCGCAGGTGCTGTCGGATTCCGAAGACCATCCGGATGTGGAGGACGTCTATCGTCGCGCCACCGAGATCGACCCCCGGATCAGCATCGCGACGGTGTACCGCACGGTTCGCCTGTTCGAGGAGGAAAAGATCCTTGAACGCCTGGACTTCGGCGACGGCCGCGCGCGCTACGAAGAGATGTCGGACGATCACCACGATCATCTGATCGATATCGGCAGCGGCCAGGTGATCGAGTTCCATTGCAAGGAAATCGAGGACTTGCAGCGCAGGATTGCGCAGGAGCACGGTTTCCGGCTTGTGGGCCACCGGCTTGAGCTGTATTGCAAGCCGCTCGCCAAGGCGTCGGCGGACGAATCCCAGGACTAGGAATACGCGGCGCGAGCCACTCGTTACCTCGCCGCAGCGGTCTTGCCCCTTGGGGGCGATCGCCGGTGTCGATCTGATACGGAGAACCATGGAAACCATCGAAGCACCGTCCGGCGGCAATCTCGAAGTTCGCCTCGCGGTCAGCGCACAGGAAGTGGATGCGGCGCAGGCGCTCCGGTTTCGGGTTTTCTACACCGAAGGCGGCGCGACCGCTTCGGCGGAAACCGCAGCGCTCAAGCGCGACCGCGACGACTTCGACGCGGTCTGCGACCATCTTCTGGTGATCGACCATGCGCGCGGAGCGTCTCCGGCGCAGAACATCGTCGGCACCTATCGGGTGATGCGCCGCGAGCATGCGGAAAAGGTCGGGCGCTTCTACACCGCTGCCGAGTACGACATCTCGCGGATTCTCGCGATCCCGGGCCCGATCCTCGAACTCGGCCGGTCCTGCACCGACCCCGCCTATCGCAACCGCTCGACGATGCAGCTGCTCTGGCAGGGGATCGCGCAGTACGTCTTCACCAACGGCATCGAGATGATGTTCGGCTGCGCCAGCCTGAGCGGCACCGACCCGAAGGCGCTCGCCCTCGAACTCAGCTATCTCCATCACTTCCATCCCGCGCCCGAGGAATTCCGGCCGCGTGCGCTGCCGCACCTCTATACGCCGATGGATCTGATGCCGAAGGACGCGGTGTCGCCGAAGCAGGCGCTCAACGCCTTGCCGCCGCTGGTGAAGGGTTACTTGCGCCTCGGCGGCTTCGTCGGCGACGGCGCGGTGGTCGACCGTCAGTTCAACACCACCGACGTCTGCGTCATGGTCAAGACCGATCTGGTGACGGACAAATACTTCCGCCATTACGATCGGACGGCGCGCGGCTAGCAGATGAATCAAACCGCGGAACCCACGCCGGCGCGGTTCGGCCAGCACGGTCGCCTCGAATCCCTGGTCGCGGGGCTGCGTCTCGTGGCGATCGGGCTGTGGCTGCTGGGTTGCCTGCCGATCTATATCGCCTGCACGCCGTGGGACGCGGCGCAAAACCTCGCCAACCGGGTGTTCTGGGGCGGCGTGCTGCGCCTCGCCAACATCCACGTGCGGGTGCATGGCCGGGTTTCGCGCCTGCGGCCGCTGCTGTTCGTCTCGAATCACGCCTCCTATCTCGACATCCCGATCCTCGGCAGCCTCCTGCCCGGCGCGTTCGTGGCGAAGGCGGAAATCGCGGGCTGGCCGGGCATCGGTCTGATCGCCAAACTGGGCCGCGCGGTATTCGTCGAGCGCAAGCGCACCGAGGCGGCGCGGCAAAAGGAAGAGCTGACCAAGCGGCTGGCGCGGGGCGAGCCCCTGATCCTGTTCCCCGAAGGCACCAGCGACGACGGCAACCGGGTGCTGCCGTTCAAAAGCACGCTGTTCGCCATCGCCGAAGAGGAGATCGACGGCCAGCCGGTGATCGTCCAGCCGGTGGCGATCGCCTACACCCGTTGCTTCGGCGTGCCGATCGGCTACCTCTGGCGGCATTTCTTCGCCTGGTACGGCGACATGGAACTTGCACCGCACCTTTGGGAGGTGCTGCACATGGGGCGGCTCACCGTCGAGGTGACCTTCCTCGAACCGCGCATGCTTTCGGCGATGGGAACCCGCAAGGCTGCCGCCGAGTCTTGCCACAAGGCGGTGCGCGCCGCCGTCGCCCGCTCGCTGAGCGGCCTGCCCTCGCCTTGACATTGAGGGGTCGGATGCTACCGTTCCTGCGAGGAACCCGCGTTTAGGAAACCACGACGCCTTGAGCGAACCCAAAAAACTCTACATCAAGACCTACGGCTGCCAGATGAACGTCTACGACACCGCGCGGATGAAGGACGTGCTGGCGCCGCTGGGCTATCGAGCCGCCGACACTCCGGCGGATGCCGACCTGGTGGTCTTGAACACCTGCCATATTCGCGAAAAGGCGGCGGAAAAGGTCTATTCCGACCTTGGCCGCCTGCGCGCCCACTCCCGCGCCAAGGCGGAAGCCGGCGGGCGCATGGTGGTGGCGGTGGCAGGCTGCGTCGCCCAAGCCGAGGGCGAGGCGCTGAAACGTCGCGCGCCGCTGGTCGACATCGTGCTCGGCCCCCAGACCTATCACCGCCTGCCGGAAATGGTGGCGCGCAGCCTGCGCCAGTCGGGCGTGGTGCTGGATACCGAGTTCCCGGCGGAGGCGAAGTTCGACTTCCTGCCGCCGCCCGGAGCCGACGGACCGTCGGCGTTCCTCGCGATCCAGGAAGGGTGCGATCGCTTCTGCACCTATTGCGTCGTGCCCTATACCCGGGGCGCGGAATATGCCCGCCCCGCCGCCCAGGTAATCGCGGAGGCGAAGGGCCTGGTCGCCGAAGGCGCGCGCGAACTCATGCTGCTCGGCCAGAACGTCAACGCCTGGACCGGGGAGGCGCCCGGCGGCGGCACCTGGAGCTTCGGTCGGCTGCTGCGCGAACTCGCGGAGATCGAGGGGGTTTCGCGCCTGCGCTACACCACCTCGCATCCGACCAGCGTCACACCCGAGTTGATCGCCGCCCACCGCGACATTCCGGCGCTGGTGCCGTTCCTCAGCCTGCCGCTGCAATCCGGCGCGGACCGGGTGCTGAAGGCGATGAATCGGGGCCATACCGTCGCCGAATACCTCGCCACCTTCGATGCGCTCCGCGCCGCGCGGCCCGAGCTGCGGCTCTCCTCCGACTTCATCGTCGGCTTCCCCGGCGAGACCGAGGCGGAGTTCCAGGCGACCCTCGACGCGGTCGGGAAGGTCGGCTTCGTCCAGTCGTTCGCATTCAAGTTCTCCGCCCGCCCGGGTACGCCCGCGGCGCTGCTGCCCAACCGCGTCGCGCCCGAGATCGTCGACGACCGATTGGCGCGGCTCCAGGCGGCGCTGGCGGACAGCCAGTCGCGTTTCAACCACGCCTGCGTCGGCACCGTGGCTCCGGTGCTGTTCGACCGCGTCGGTCGTTACGAGGGCCAATTGATCGGTCGCACGCCGACGATGCAGGCGGTTCACGCGGAAATTTCCGCTGCCGCGATGGGCACGGTGCGGGCGGTGCGGATCGTCGGCGTCGGGCCCAACAGTCTCTCCGGCGTGGCGGAAACCTCGGATCAGGAAAGGGACGCCGCGGAATGACCGGCTCCGGACGAAGCAAGCCCAGCGAGCGCGTGCTCGACTTTGGCAGCAATGCCGTTGCGGCGGAGGTCTACGGACCCCACAACGCCCATCTCGACCGGCTCGAAAGCCTTCTCGGCGTGACCTGCGCGCCGCGCGGCAACGCGCTCGCGCTCTCCGGCACCGGCCGCGCCCTCGATGTCGCCGAGCGCGCGGTGCGCCGCCTCGCCGAACAGGCGAAGGACGGACGCGGCGTCGGGGTCGCCGACGTCGAGGCTTCGGTGCGGATGAGCCGGGGCACGCCCTCGGTGGGCGAGAACGAGGCGGAAACCGGTCTCAAGACGCGCAAGAAGACGATCCTGCCCCGCACCCCGCGCCAAGCCGAATACATTCGCGCGATGCAGCGCGACGACCTCGTCTTCGGCCTCGGCCCGGCGGGCACCGGCAAGACCTACCTCGC
>DBTR01000063.1:37562-42772 GCA_002307145.1 Rhodospirillum sp. UBA1311
CGGCAAGACCTACCTCGCGGTGGCAATGGCGGTGACCAAGTACCTCAAGGGCGAAGTGGCGCGGATCATCCTCTCGCGCCCGGCGGTGGAGGCGGGCGAAAACCTCGGCTTCCTCCCCGGCGACCTGCGCGACAAGGTCGACCCCTATCTCCGGCCGCTCTACGACGCCCTCAACGACATGATGCCCGCAGATCAGGTGCAGAAGCGCATCGATTCCGGCGACATCGAGATCGCGCCGCTTGCGTTCATGCGCGGCCGCACCCTCTCCGACGCGTTCGTGATCGTCGACGAGGCGCAGAACACCACGGCGGTGCAGATGAAGATGCTGCTCACCCGCCTCGGCGAAGGCTCGGTGATGGTGGTCAACGGCGATCTCACCCAGGTCGACCTGCCGAAGGGGGTGCGCTCCGGCCTGCGCGACGCGCTCGAAATCCTGGAAGGCGTCGAAGGCATCGGCGTGATCGAATTCGGCGAGGCGGACGTGGTGCGCCACGGGCTGGTGGCGCGGATCGTCTCCGCCTACAACGCCCACGCCAAGGAAACCCCCTACGAAGCCCCCAAGGGACCGCATCATGGAAGCTGACGGCGAAATCGCCGAAATCCTCGCCGCGCCCGACGGCGCCTGGACCGTCGACGTCGCCGCCGATCCGGCGTGGGAGGCCGCGCTGCCCGAATGGCGCGCGGTGGTGGCGAAGGTCGCCGCCGCCGCCCAGCCCGCGATCGCCGAGGCGCTGGCCGAGGCCGGGTGCCTCGGCGCGTGCGAGATCGCGCTGCTGCTCGCCGACGACGCCACGATCCGCGACCTCAACCGCGACTGGCGGGAGAAGGACAGCGCCACCAACGTGCTTTCCTTCGCCACCTGGTGGGACGACGACTGCCCCGCGCCGCCCGCCGGCGCGCCGGTGCATCTCGGCGACATCGCGGTGGCGCGCGAGACGGTGTTCGCCGAAGCCGAACGCGACGGCACCCTGCCCGCCGATCACTTCGCCCATCTGGTGCTGCATGGCGTGCTGCACCTGCTCGGCTACGACCACATCGAAGACGACGAGGCCGCCGCGATGGAGCGCCTCGAAACCGACCTGCTGCGCGGCCTCGGCATCGCCGATCCTCATGCCGCCGACCTTGTCCACGGAGATCCCCGCGATGACTGAATCGACCCCCGAACCGGGGCCCGAAGAGCCCCAGCCTCGACACGAGCGCTCGTGGTGGCAAACCATCAAGGAGAGCCTGCCCTGGGCCTCCGGGGCGGAGCCGACGATGCGCGAGGCGATCGCGGAACTGATCGAGGAAAGCGGCGAAGCCGGCGCGCCGATGGACGCCCATGAGCGCCTGCTGCTCGGCAACATTCTCCACCTGCGCGACGTCACCGCCGCCGACGTGATGATGCCGCGCGCCGACATCGTCGCGGTGCCGCTCGAAACCGCGCTGCCCGACCTCGTCCGCCAGATCGTCGCCGAAGGCGTGTCGCGGATGCCGGTCTACCGCGAGACCCTCGACGACGCGGTGGGCCTGGTCCACATCAAGGACGCGGTGCAGCACCTGGTCAGCGACAAGGATTGCAGCTTGAGCGAGATGCTTCGGCCGATCCTATTCGTCGCGCCGTCGATGCGGGTGATGGACCTGCTGCTGGAGATGCGGGTCAAGCGCACCCACATGGCGCTGGTGATCGACGAATACGGCGGCGTCGACGGACTGGTGACGATCGAGGACCTGGTCGAGCAGATCGTCGGCGAGATCGACGACGAGCACGACATCGAGGCCGATCCCGAACTGGTCTGGCGCTCCGATACCGTGATCGAGGCCGACGCGCGGGTCTCGATCGAGGACTTCGAGCACGCGGTCGGACCGATCCTCACCGCCGCCGAGCGCGACGACGCCGACACCCTCGGCGGACTGGTGTTCGCGCTCGCCGGGCACATCCCGGCGCGCGGCGAAATCGTTCCCCACGAATCCGGCATCGAGTTCCAGATCGTCGACGCCGATCCTCGCCGGATCAAGCGCCTGCGGGTCCGCAACCTGCCGCCCGGAAGCGCCCCCGGCGACGCGGCATCATGACCCTGCCGAAGCTCTCCGCCGGCTGGCTCGCCCTGGTCGCGGGCGCGGCCACCGTGCTCGCGCTGCCGCCGTTTTCCTGGTTGCCGGTGCTGCCGTTCAGCCTGTGCGCCGCCTACTTCGCCTGGAATTCCGTCGCTGTGTGGCCCCGCCCGGGTCGCGCCAGGGCCTTCGTCGGCTGGATGTTCGGCGTCGGCTACTTCGCCGCCGGACTCTACTGGGTCTCCTACGCCTTCCTCGTCGACGCCGAAACCTACGGCTGGATGATTCCCTTCGCCCTCGTCGGCCTCGGCGCGGGTCTCGGGCTGTTCACCGCCCTGGCCTTCTGGCTCGCCGGGTTTGCGAAGGGCGGCGGGTTCGCGCGTTGGGCGGGATTCGCCGCCGCCTGGATGGCGGTGGAATGGGTGCGGAGCTGGGCGCTCACCGGCTTTCCCTGGAATCCGCTCGGTGTCGTCTGGGCGTTCCATCCGGCGATGATCCAGGGCGCGGCGGTGGTCGGGGTGTTCGGCCTTTCCTGGTATACCCTGCTCGCGATGACCGCGCCGATGGCCGGGCATCTCGGCGCGTTCGGCGCGCGCAAAGGAGCCTGGAAAGGCGTCGGCGTCGCCGTGGCGATGGTCGCGGTTCAGGGCCTCGGCGGGTTGGCCCGCGTACCCGATGCGCCGCAGCCGGTGCAGGACGGCGTGTTGCTGCGGCTGGTCCAACCCGACATTCCCCAGACCCTGAAATGGGACCCGGTGCTGCGCCGCGACCATCTCGTCGACCAGGTGATCCTCAGCCGTGCGGCGGGGTGGGAGAAGGTCACCCACGTGATCTGGTCCGAAACCGCCGCTACCTTCCCAATCGACGGCGCGGAAAACACCTTCGCCCGCAACATCGTCGCCCAGGCCGCGCCGCCCGGCGGCTGGCTGATCACCGGCGCGCCCCGGGTCTCCCCGCAGGGCGAGCCGCGCCGCCTCTGGAACTCGGTGATCGCGGTCGACCGCGACGGCGAAACCGGCGCGATCTTCGACAAGGCCCACCTCGTGCCGTTCGGCGAGTACGTGCCGCTCGGCGGCATCCTGCCGGTGACCAAGATCACCGCCGGACGCACCGACTTCTCGCCCGGGCCGGGGGTGCGCACCGTGCATCTGCCCGGCACGCCGGCCTACAGCCCGCTGGTGTGCTACGAGGTGATCTTCCCCGGCGCGGTGGTCGACGCCGCCGACCGTCCCGAATGGCTGCTCAACCTCACCAACGATGCGTGGTTCGGTCTCTCCGCCGGGCCGCACCAGCACTTCGCCGCCGCGATCTTCCGGGCGGTCGAGGAAGGGCTGCCCCTGGTGCGAGACGCCAACACCGGGATCAGCGCGGTGGTCGACCCCTACGGCCGGGTGGTTGCCAGCCTCGACCTCGGGCAGCGCGGCGTCCTCGATTCCCCCTTGCCGCGCCCCCTCTCCGCAACGATCTATGCGTGGACGGGGAACTGGTCGGGATTTCTTCTCGCAATGGTTTTCATCCTCGCCCCGTATTTTATTCCGAGCCGTTTGCGCCTGCGCCTTCCCACCACCACATAAACGAGGTACGTTCGTTTAGGTGAGATAATTTGGTTTACCCGGTTGACGCTCATACAACCGCATGTTTAGAGTGACGGCGCGGAATCGCACCGTGAACAGGGAGCGGGGGCAGGTTCCAGGAGAGGGAAATGCCAGATATTCACGATGATCTCGAAGAACTTGGCCGTACGCGGGGGTCTTCCCGGGGACGCACCCCGCAGGGCAATCCCAATCCGGTCGACGTTCACGTGGGGGCGCGCATCCGTTTGCGCCGTACGCTCCTCGGTATGAGCCAGGAACGGTTGGGCGATGCCCTGGGCCTCACCTTCCAACAGGTTCAAAAGTATGAGAGAGGCACAAACCGGGTGGGTGCGAGCCGCCTCTGGGACCTGAGCCGGGTTCTCGACGTGCCGGTGAGCTTTTTCTACGAGGACATGACCGAGGATGTGGCGGGCAACAGTCCGCGACTGATCTCGGGGCTCGCCGAGGAGCCCGAGGCCGTCGAGGCCGATCCGTTGACCAAGCGGGAAACTCTCGAACTCGTCCGCGCCTATTACCGCATCCAGGATCCGACCGTGCGCAAGCGCGTCTTCGATCTTGCCAAGGCGCTCGCCGCCGCGGCCGAAGGGTTGTCGCACGCCGACGGTTGAGGGAATTTCCCGCGCGCCGTTGCCGCGTCGCGCCGCCGCGCCCAGAGTCTTGGGTCCTGCCCCTTGCTTTGACGGTTCACTTCGGCTACCAGAAGATGCACATGCATCGCCTCCGGCGGTGCCGGTTTTTCCTTGAGGTTCGGCCGCAGCGCCATTTCGCTCTCGGGCGCGGCCGGTCTTCGGTTGTCGCGCGTCGCCCTAGGAAGGGATTCCAAGATGTTTCAATCCGACTATCTGTTCACCAGCGAGTCCGTCGCCGAAGGCCATCCCGACAAGGTCTGCGACCGGATCTCCGACGCGATCGTCGACACCTTCCTCGCTGCCGATCCCCAGGCGCGGGTCGCCTGCGAAACCCTCGCGACCACCAACCGCATTGTGCTCGCGGGCGAGGTGCGCGGCCCGGCGTCGATCACTCCTGAGATTCTCGAACAGGTGGCGCGCGATGCGGTGAAGGCGATCGGTTACGAACAGGAAGGTTTCCACCACAAGGATTGCCGGGTCGACGTGCTGCTGCACGCCCAGTCGAGCGACATCGCCATGGGCGTGGATGCCGCGGGCAACAAGGACGAGGGCGCCGGCGACCAGGGGATCATGTTCGGCTATGCGGTCAACGAGACCCCCGAGATGATGCCCGCCCCGATCGTCTACGCCCACGGCATCCTCAAGAACATGGCGCAGGCGCGCCACTCGGGCGAACGTCCGGAGTTCGGTCCCGACGCGAAGAGCCAGGTGACGCTGCGCTACGAGAACGGCCGCCCGGTGGGCGCGACCTCGGTGGTGGTTTCGACCCAGCACGCCGAAGCCGTCTCCCAGGCCGACATCCGCCGCCTCGTCCGTCCGTTCGTCGAGAAGGTCCTGCCGGAAGGTTGGATGCCGCCGGAAGACGAGTTCTACGTCAATCCGACCGGCCGCTTCGTCATTGGCGGTCCCGACGGCGACTGCGGCCTCACCGGTCGCAAGATCATCGTCGACA
>DBTR01000063.1:43041-48159 GCA_002307145.1 Rhodospirillum sp. UBA1311
CCTACGGCGGCGCCGCGCCGCACGGTGGCGGGGCGTTTTCGGGTAAGGACCCGACCAAGGTCGACCGTTCCGCCGCATATGCCGCCCGCTACCTGGCGAAGAACGTCGTCGCCGCCGGTCTGGCCGAGCGCTGCCTGATCCAGGTGTCCTACGCGATCGGCGTGTCGAAGCCGCTCTCGGTCTACGTCGAGACCTACGGTACCGGAAAGGTTGCCGAGCACATCCTGAGCGAGGCGCTGCAGGAACTGATGGATCTGTCGCCGCGCGGCATCCGCGAACACCTGAAGCTCAACCGGCCGATCTACGCCCGCACCTCCGCCTATGGCCACTTCGGCCGCGCGGCGGAAGAGGACGGCGGCTTCTCGTGGGAACGCTGCGACCTCGTCGCCGACCTGCGCAAGCTGCGGGCGTAACCGGCTTCAAATGATCGATCGCGACCTTCCGCCCGAAGCGCGGGAACCTGCCTTCTACGGCCGCCGCAAGGGTAAAGCCTTGCGGCCCGGCCGTGCCCGCCTGATGGAAACTCTGCTTCCCGAGATCGCGGTGCCCGAGGGTGACGCCGCGCTCGATCCGCGCGCGCTGTTCGCCGTTCCGGTGGCCGAAGCCTGGCTCGAAATCGGCTTCGGCGGCGGCGAGCATCTGGCGGGGCAGGCGGAGAGCCATCCGGACGTCGGTATCGTCGGCTGCGAGGCGTTCTTCAACGGCGTCGCCCGGCTGATGTCGTTGCTCGACGCCGGCAATTCCACCGACCGGGTGCGCATCCATCACGGCGACGCGCGGGTGTTGATGCCGCGCTTTCCCGCGGCGTCGTTCAGCCGGATCTTCGTGCTGTTCCCCGATCCCTGGCCGAAGACCCGCCACGCCAAGCGCCGCTTCATCGGCCCGGACAACCTCCCGGAACTCGCGCGCCTGCTCGCGGACGGCGGTGAGCTGCGGGTCGCCTCCGACGACGTCACCTACATCCGCTGGGCGCTCCGCCATTTGGTCGACGACGCCAATTTCGGCTGGATGGCGGAAGGCCCGGAAGACTGGCTCGGCCGTCCCGACGACTGGGTGCCGACCCGCTACGAGCAGAAGGCGATCCGCCAGGGACGCACGCCGGTGATCCTCCGCTTCCGCCGAAAGCCACGTTGAATCGCCCGGATTTCCTGGGATTCCGAGATTCTTCTTTACTCTTCGGCGCGATCGTCTAGATTGTGCTCGACATTCTTATTGAAGCGGTCACGGACGCTGATGAGGGTGGGCCGGTGGCCCGCTTTTTTTGTTTGTGCGCCGTGCAACGAATTGCGTACGGACGAGCGACCCCATGGATGTTGCAAAGCGCGTAGCCGACCTGATCACCCCGTCGTTGACCGACATGGGCTTCGAGCTGGTGCGGGTGCAGTTCACCGGCAACACCCGCAAGACCTTGCAGGTGATGGCCGAGCGCGTCGACCGCGTCGCGATGACGGTGGAGGACTGCGCCCAGATCAGCCGCGCGACTTCGGCGCTGCTGGACGTGGAAGATCCGATCGCGGGACAATATCTCTTGGAGGTCAGCTCGCCGGGATTGGATCGGCCGCTGACGCGCATGGACGACTTCGTCCGCTTCGCCGGATTCGAGGCGAAGATCGAGACCGCGATGCCGGTGGACGGACGCAAGCGTTTCAAGGGCAGGCTGATCGGCCTGAACGAAGAGGGCGCCATTCTCATGGCGCCGGAAGAGGGTGGCGAGATCGCCATCGCCTTTTCCAACTTCGTGCGGGGGAAGCTCTTGCTGACCGACGATCTGATCAAGGCTGCGGAAAAAGAACAGGGTTAGGGACCATCAGGATGGAACGTACAGCGGCATTGCCACGGCCCGAGCTGCTTCAAGTTGCGGATGCGGTCGCCCGCGATAAGGGGATCGACCGCGACGAAGTGATCGAGGCGATGGAATCGGCGATTCAGAAAGCCGGTCGGTCGAAATACGGTCACGACTACGACATCCGCGCGCTGATCGACCGGAAGTCGGGCGAGATCCGGCTGGCGCGCTACGTCGCGGTGGTCGAAGAGGTCGAGGACGAGAACACCCAGATGACCCTGGCCGACGCCCAGGCCCGCGACCCGAACCTCAATGTCGGCGACTTCCTCGTCGATCCGCTGCCGCCGATCGACTTCGGCCGCATCGCCGCGCAGACCGCCAAGCAGGTGATCGTGCAGCGGGTGCGCGACGCCGAGCGGATGCGCCAGTACCAGGAATTCCAGAACCGCACCGGTGAGATCGTCAACGGCCTGGTCAAGCGCGTCGAATTCGGCAACGTCTACGTCGACCTCGGCCGTGCCGAAGCGCTGCTGCGCCGCGACGAGCTGATCCAGCGCGAGACCTTCCGCGTCGGCGATCGCGTCCGCGCCTACATCATGTCGGTGCGCCAGGAACCGCGCGGCCCGCAGATCTTCCTTTCGCGCACCCATCCGCAGTTCATGGCGAAGCTGTTCGCCCAGGAAGTGCCGGAAATCTACGACGGCATCATCGAGATCAAGTCGGTCGCCCGCGACCCGGGCAGCCGCGCGAAAATCGCCGTGCTCTCCAACGACGGCTCGATCGACCCGGTCGGCGCCTGCGTCGGCATGCGCGGCAGCCGCGTCCAGGCGGTGGTCGGCGAGTTGCAGGGCGAGAAGATCGACATCATCCAGTGGTCGCAGGACCCGGCGACCTTCATCGTCAATGCGCTCGCCCCGGCCGAAGTCACCAAGGTGGTGCTCGACGAGGAAACCAACCGCATCGAAGTGGTGGTGCCCGACGACCAGCTTTCGCTCGCGATCGGCCGCCGCGGCCAGAACGTCCGCTTGGCGTCGCAGCTCACCGGCTGGGATATCGACATCCTCACCGAGCAGGAAGAGTCGGATCGCCGCCAGGAAGAGGTGAAGTCGCGCTCGAAGATGTTCATCGATGCGCTGGACGTCGATGACGTGATCGCCCATCTCCTGGTCAACGAAGGCTTCACCTCGGTCGAGGAAGTCGCCTACGTGCCGGCGCAGGACCTCGGCGACATCGAAGGCTTCGACGACGAAATCGCGGTGGAACTCCAGAGCCGCGCCCAGGCCTTCCTCGACGACCGCGACCGCACTGCGGGCGAGCGCCGGGTGGAACTGGGCGTGGGCGACGACCTCGCCGCGCTCGAAGGTCTGACGCCGGTGATGCTGGTGCAGCTGGGCGAAAAGGGTGTGAAGACCCTCGACGACCTCGCCGATCTCGCGAGCGACGAACTCATCGACATCGTCGGCGCCGACGAAATGAACGAGGACGAAGCGAACGCCGTGATCATGGCGGCCCGCGCGCACTGGTTCAGCGACGACGACACGGCGGAGTCGGAGCCGGATGACGGAAACGCCTGATCCCGCCGAGATGCTCGAAGACGACAGCGACGGTCCGAACCGTCGCTGTCTGGTTCTTGGCGCTTCCCAACCCATCGAACTCCTGGTGCGGTTCGTCGTGGGTCCGGAGGACGTGATCGTCCCCGACATCGACGAGAGCTTGCCGGGACGGGGTTTTTGGTTGAGTGCGCGCCGGGATGTGGTAGAAACGGCGGTCAAGCGCAAGGCTTTTCACCGGGCGGCACGTCGCCCGGTGGCGGTGCCGGAAGATTTGGTCGACCTCGTGGAACGGCTGCTGTTGCGCCGGTGCATGGAATCTCTCGGGCTGGCGCGCCGGTCGGGTCGCGCGGTGTGCGGCTTCGGCAAGGTATCGTCGGCGATGGCCGAAGGCCCGGGCTGGTTGATCGAGGCGGAAGACGGCAGCGCCGACGGTGCTCGCAAGATCGGACAGGCCGCCAATCGCGCGGCGACGCCGGTGCGGCGGGTCCAGGCGGCGCTCTCCGCCGCGGAACTGGGGCAAGTTTTTGCCCGCGACCACGCGGTGCATGGTTGGGTGACGGCTGGTCCGCTCGCGAAGCGGATCGCACGCGACATGGCGCGGTTGGCGTCGTATCGCGGAATTTTGAGAGACCTGGGCGCCGCTCCGGCGCAGTGAACGATAGAAATCAGGATAACGATGGCGGACGATACCACGGACAACGATCGGAAGACTCCTTTGACCCTGCGAACGGGAACTCTGGAGTTGAAGAAGACGGTTGAGAAAGGCCGTGTTCGCCAGAGCTTTTCGCATGGCCGCTCGAAAGAGGTGAAGGTCGAGGTGCGTCGCAAGCGGACGATCGCCACCGGCGGATCCGCGAATTCGGGCCACGGCTTCGACGATGGCGCCCTCAACAACCAGGAAAAGGCGCAGCGTCTGCGCGTTCTCCAGGAAGCGCGCCGGGTCGAGGAAGAGAACCGTCGCCGCGCCGAGGAAGAGGCGATCCGCGCCGCCGAGGAAGCCGCCAAGCAGGCCGCCCTCGACGAGGAACAGCGCATCGCCGCCGAGATCGAGGCGAAGAAGGCTGCCGAGATCGCGGCCAGGAAGGCTGCCGAAGTCGCCGCCAAGCAGGCGAAGGAAGACGTCGCCGCGGTCGCGATCGACCTGCCGCGCCCGGCCAAGACCGTGGATGGCGACGGCAAGCCCGCCGAAGTCCGCAAGCCGCAGAAGAAGGACGAGCCGGTCGTCGCCGCGTCCGACGACGAGGACGAGCGTGCGCACCGCAAGGTCGCGCCGCGTCCGGGCGTCGCCGTCGCGCCGAAGGTGCCGGTGGCGAAGAAGACCGAGCCGCGCCGCCGCTCGGGCAAGCTCACGATCACCGCCGCGCTGTCCGACCAGGACCGCGACGAGCGTGGCCGCAGCCTGTCCGCCGTGCGTCGTGCCCGCGAGAAGGAACGCCTGAAGCAGCTCGCGATGGCGAAGAGCCAGGAAAAGGTGGTCCGGGAAGTGATCATTCCGGAAACCATCAGCGTCCAGGATCTCGCCAATCGCATGGCCGAGCGTGGCGCCAACGTGATCAAGGCGCTGATGAAGCTCGGCGTGATGGCCAACATCAACCAGGTGATCGACGCCGATACCGCGCAGCTGGTGGTCGAGGAATTCGGCCACACCGCCAAGCGCGTCGCCGAATCCGACATCGAGGAAGGCCTGCGCGGCGCCACCGACATGGAAGAAGTGCTCCTCCCCCGCGCCCCGGTGGTGACGGTGATGGGCCACGTCGATCACGGCAAGACCTCGCTGCTCGA
>DBTR01000063.1:48552-53221 GCA_002307145.1 Rhodospirillum sp. UBA1311
TTCACCGCCATGCGTGCCCGCGGCGCGCAGGTCACCGACATCGTGGTGCTGGTGGTTGCCGCCGACGACGGGATCATGCCGCAGACGGTCGAGGCGATCCGCCACGCCCGCGCCGCGCATGTGCCGGTGATCGTCGCGATCAACAAGATGGACAAGCCGGGCGCCAACCCGGAGCGCGTCCGCACCGAGCTTTTGCAGCACGAGCTCGTGGTGGAAAGCCTGGGCGGCGACGTGCAGGTGGTCGAAGTCTCGGCGAAGAAGCGGATGAACCTCGACGGCCTCGAAGAAGCGATCCTGATGCAGGCCGAAATCCTCGACCTCAAGGCCAACCCGAACCGCGAGGCGCAGGGTGTGGTGGTCGAGGCGCGAATGGAAACCGGGCGCGGCTCGGTCGCCACCGTCCTGGTCCAGCGCGGCACCCTGCATGTCGGCGACATCTTCGTCGGCGGCAAGGAATGGGGCCGTGTCCGGGCGATGACCGATCATCGCGGCCAGAAGCTCGACTCCGCCGGTCCGGGTACGCCGGTCGAAGTCGTCGGCTTCCAGGGTACGCCGGGTGCGGGCGACGATTTCATCGTCACCAACAACGAGCAGAAGGCCCGCGAAGTCGCCGAATACCGCGATCGTAAGGGCCGCGAGGCGATGCAGGTCAAGACCGCGCGCTCCTCGATGGAAGAGATGTTCGCCCGGATCCAGGCCGGCGAAGTCAAGGAATTCCCGGTGGTGATCAAGGCCGACGTCCAGGGCTCGGTCGAAGCCCTGGTCGGCACCTTGGAAAAGATCGGCAACGACGACGTTCGCGTCCGCGTGCTGCATGCGGCGGTCGGCGCGATCAACGAATCCGACGTCACCCTGGCGCGCGCCTCGCACGCCCTGACGATCGGCTTCAACGTCCGCGCCAATGCCCAGGCCCGCGATCTCGCCCGCCGCGACGGCGCCGAAATCCGCTACTACTCGATCATCTACGATGTGGCCGAGGACATGAAGCGGGCGCTCTCGGGCATGCTTGCCCCGGTGCTGAAGGAAAACTTCATCGGCTACGCGGAAATCCGGCAGGTGTTCAACATCACCAAGGTCGGCCGCGTTGCAGGCTGCATGATCACCGAAGGCGTGGTCCGCCGCGGTGCGAAGGTTCGCCTGCTGCGCGAGAACGTGGTGATCCACGAAGGCGCGCTCGGCCAGCTCAAGCGCTTCAAGGACGACGCCAAGGAAGTCCGCGAAGGCTACGAGTGCGGCATGTCGTTCGAGAACTACAACGACCTCCAGGTCGGCGACGTGATCGAGTGCTACGAGATCGAGGAAATCGCCGTCACGCTGTAAGCGTCAACGGGACCGGCAAGGCCAGGGGCGCTGCCCCTGGACCCCGCGAAGGGGCTTGGCCCCTTCGATCCCGCGAGTAGTGTTTTTCCGCGAAGCGGATACCCCTAGTCTATTGGCCGCATTGGTTGGTTGCGCTTCGCGCGAAAACCGGAAGGAAATGGAGTCAAGGGGTCCGCGACCCCTTGCGGGTGCGGGCAGAGCCCGCGTCTTGAATTTCCGGAGGCCCGAAATGAACCAAGCCCCCTCCCAACGGCAGCTTCGCGTTGGCGAAGAGATCCGCCACATCGTCGCCCGCGCGTTGGAGCGCGGCGATTTCCACGACCGCGTCCTCGACACCGTGCCGGTGACGATTTCCGAAGTGCGCGTGAGTCCCGACTTGTGCCACGCGACGGCGTTCGTGATGTCGCTGGGCGGCGTGCGCCTCGATGAAGTGCTGGAAGCCTTGGGCCGCAACGCCTGGGTGCTGAACAAGGCGATCGCGCGGGCGCTGACCCTGCGCCGTAGCCCGACCTTGAAATTCCTCGCCGATCCGAGCTTCGACGAAGCCTCGCACATCGATTCCGTGCTGCGCCGCCCGGAAGTTGCGCGGGACCTGGTGCGCAACGACGATGCAGGCGACGAAGAGGCCGATCCGCATGGCGCGTAAGCGCAAGGGCAACCCGATCGACGGCTGGCTGGTGCTCGACAAACCGCTCGGGATCACCTCGACGCAGGCGCTCGCGCGCTGCCGCCACGCGTTCAACGCGGCGAAGGCGGGCCACGGCGGCACCCTCGACCCGTTGGCCTCGGGGATTTTGCCGATCGCGTTCGGCGAGGCGACCAAGACCGTCGCCTTCGTCATGGACGGGCGCAAGGCCTATCGCTTCACCGTGCGCTGGGGGATCGCGACCGAGACCGAGGACGCCGAAGGCGCGGTCAGCGCGACCTCCGCCCTCCGCCCGACCCGCGCCGAGATCGAAGCGCTACTGCCGGAATTTCTCGGCACGATCGCGCAGGTGCCGCCGCGCTACTCGGCGATCAAGATCGCGGGCGAGCGCGCCTACGATCTTGCGCGCGATGGCCAGGTTCCCGATCTTCAACCCAGGAACGTCGAGGTCCATCGTCTCGACCTCGTCGCGATGCCCGACGCCGACCACGCCGAATTCGAGGCGGAGTGCGGCAAAGGCACCTATATCCGATCCTTGGCGCGCGACCTCGCGCTCGGTTTGGGGACGGTCGGACACGTTGCGGCGCTACGCCGGACGCGGTGCGGACCGTTCGCCGAAGCGGACGCGATTTCGCTGGATAAACTATTGTCCCTCGGGCATAGTGCGCCGTCCTTGGGCCTTTTGCGCTCCGTTGCGACCGCGCTGGACGACATCCCGGCGCTGGCCTTGACGGCTGACGAGGCCCACCACCTTGCCAACGGGCAGGCTTTGGCAGTTCTGCCGCTGTTGCGGCGTTGCCCTTGTCCCGAGGCCGCCACCGCGCCCGCGCTTCGGGCGATGTTGGGTGACCGGGTGGTTGCGATCGCGCGGGTCGAGGCCGGTTTCCTCAAGCCCGTGCGCGTCATTCATCCCTCAGAACATGGAGATTCCGGTGTCGATCACGCAGGAACGCAAGCAGGAACTGATTAAGGAATATGCCACCAACGAAGGCGACACGGGTTCGCCGGAAGTCCAGGTGGCGGTGCTCTCGGAGCGGATCAAGAACCTCACCGAGCACCTCAAGGAACACAAGAAGGACTTCCACTCCCGTCGCGGTCTGCTGATCATGGTGGGCCAGCGCCGTCGCCTTCTCGACTACGTGAAGGGCAAGGACGTCAAGCGCTACGAAGGCCTGATCCAGCGGCTGGGTCTCCGCCGATAAACCGAAGTGGAACCGGTGGGGTGCCCGATGCGTCCCGCCGGTTCGCCTTTTCCCGGTTGGGTTCCGGGAGACAAGGCCTTCGGTCGCGAAAAATCGTTTGACCCCCGCACGACCCTCGCCGAGGCGCCCCGATGGCGCCGCGAGAGCGGGACAAGCCGAACAAAACCCAAAGGATAAGATGCATGTCTCTTTTTAATGTGACGCGTAAGGAACTGATGTGGGGCGGCCGCAAGCTGGTGCTTGAAACCGGCAAGATCGCCCGTCAGGCCGATGGCGCAGTGCTCGCGACCTATGGCGAGACCACGGTGCTCTGCACCGTCGTCGGTGCCAAGTCGGCGAAGCCGGGCCAGGATTTCTTCCCCCTGACCGTGAACTACCAGGAAAAGGCCTTCGCGGCCGGCAAGATCCCGGGTGGCTTCTTCAAGCGTGAAGGCCGTCCGTCGGAAGCCGAAACCCTGATCAGCCGCCTGATCGACCGTCCGATCCGCCCGCTGTTCGTCGACGGCTACCGCAACGAGACCCAGGTTGTCTGCACGGTGCTCTCGCACGATCTCGAAAACTCCCCGGACATCGTTGCGATGATCGGCGCTTCCGCCGCGCTCACGATCTCCGGCCTGCCGTTCCTCGGCCCGATTGCGGGCGCCCGCGTCGGCTACAAGAATGGCGAATACCTGCTCAACCCGACGATCCAGGACGTCGCCGAGTCCGAGCTTGATCTCGTCGTCGCCGGCACCCGCCAGGGTGTGCTGATGGTCGAGAGCCAGGCTCAGGAACTCTCGGAAGAGGTGATGCTGGGCGCGGTCAACTTCGGCCACGATTCGTTCCAGGTCGTCCTCGACGCGATCATCGACATGGCCCAGGCCTGCGCCAAGGATCCGCGCGACGTTCCGCCGCCGGCCGCCGCCGTCGCCGTGACCAAGGCGAAGTTCCAGGAGGCGGGGATCCCCGCCAAGTTCGCCGCCGCCTACGGCATCAAGGCGAAGCTGCAGCGTCAGGACGCGGTCAAGGCGGTTCGCGCCGAAGCGGTTGCGCTGCTTGACGACACCACCGTCGACGCCGCTGGCGCCAAGGACATCTTCGAGACCATGGAAGCCGACGTCGTCCGCTCCGCGATCCTCGATACCGGCGTTCGCATCGACGGCCGCAACGTCGCGCAGATCCGCCCGATCGAAGTGGAAGTCGGGATTCTGCCGCGCGCCCACGGCTCGGCCCTGTTCACCCGTGGCGAGACCCAGGCCCTCGTGGTCACCACCCTCGGCACCGGCCAGGACGAGCAGATCGTCGACGCGCTCGAAGGCGAATACCGTTCGTCGTTCATGCTGCACTACAACTTCCCGCCCTACTCGGTCGGCGAAGCCGGTCGCATGGGTTCGCCGGGCCGTCGTGAAATCGGTCACGGCAAGCTCGCCTGGCGTTCGGTGAAGCCGCTCCTGCCGACCGCGGAAGCCTTCCCCTACACCATCCGGATCGTCTCCGAGATCACCGAATCCAACGGTTCGTC
>DBTR01000093.1:0-652 GCA_002307145.1 Rhodospirillum sp. UBA1311
CGACCAAGTTCACCGAAGTCGGCTACGTCGGCCGCGATGTCGAAAGCATCATCCGCGACCTTCTCGAATCCGCGATCGCGATGACCCGCGTCCGCCTGCGCCAGGACGTGCGCGCCAAGGCCGAGATCGCCGCCGAGGAGCGTGTCCTCGACGGCCTCGTCGGCGCGACCGCCAACCCGGAAACCCGGCAAAAATTCCGCGTCATGCTCCGCCAGGGCGAAATCGACGACCGCACCATCGAGATCGAGCTGAAGGACGCGGGTGGCGCGGCCCTCCCCACCTTCGACATCCCCAACATGCCGGGCGCGCAAATGGGCGTGCTCAATCTCAACGACATCTTTGGCAAGGCCTTCGGCGGCCAACCGAAAAAGCGGAAAGTTACGGTCGCGGAAAGCTACGAACTCTTGATCCAGGACGAAAGCGACCGCCTCCTCGACGAGGAACAGGTGATCCGCGAAGCGATCAAGGCGGTGGAAAACGACGGTATCGTCTTCATCGACGAAATCGACAAGATCTGCGCCCGTGCCGAACAGCGCGGCGGCGCCGACGTCTCGCGCGAGGGCGTCCAACGCGACCTCCTGCCCCTGATCGAAGGCACCACCGTCACCACCAAGCATGGCCCGGTGAAAACCGACCACATCCTGTTCATCGC
>DBTR01000093.1:1016-1366 GCA_002307145.1 Rhodospirillum sp. UBA1311
ACGACTTCAAGCGCATCCTCACCGAACCGGAAGCCAGCTTGATCACCCAGTACGTCGCCCTGCTCGCCACCGAAAACGTTACGCTCTCGTTCGCCGACGCGGCGATCGACGAAATCGCCAATCTCGCCGCCGAAATCAACCAGTCGGTCGAGAACATCGGCGCGCGACGCCTCCAAACCGTCCTCGAACGCCTGCTCGAAGAAATCAGCTTCACCGCCACCGACCGCTCCGGCGAAACCGTCGAAATCACCGCCGAAATGGTCCGCGAACGGGTCGGCAAACTCGCCAAGTCGGCGGATCTGTCGAAGTTCATTCTCTGAGGAACGAAGGCCAGGGGCGCTGCCCCTGGA
>DBTR01000093.1:1641-9557 GCA_002307145.1 Rhodospirillum sp. UBA1311
CGCCGGAGGGTCGCGGACCCTCCGGGCCTCCCGTTAGTTTTTCGCCGCGAAGCGGCTGTCAACCGTCACGCCGCGTGATGGTTTTATCGCGCTTCGCGCAAAAACCAGTAACGGGGTCTGGGGCCCAAGGCCCCAGTGGGCCCGGGCAGAGCCCGGACCTTCCCTCTTCCTCTTTTCCTTTCCCCCTACCGATGCTTCCTTTCCCCCAGCACCGCCCGCAATTCCTGCACCTTTGCGTCGGGCAGGTCGCGGATCGCTTCGGCGAGTTCGTTGGCGAGTGCGGTGGCGTGGGCGGAGAGGCCGGAGGTATTGAGGGTGACGCGGGGTTGGGAGAGATGGGCGAGGCGCTTGAGGTGTTCGACGTCGTCCCAGATCAGGCCGAAGTAGCCGCAGATCTGTTGGACCAGGCCGGGGGTTGGACGGCCGCGGTTGCCGTGTTCGAGGGCGGAGAGGTAGGCGGCCGAGATATTGAGGTCCTCGGCCATTTGCGAGAGCGTGACGCGGCGTTCGGCGCGGAGTTCGCGGACGCGCTCGCCGAACGGCGTCATTCGTTTCGATCCCGTTTCAAGAGCACGTAGAGCGCGCCCTGGCCGCCGTCGCGGGGTTGGGCGTAGGAGAAGCCGAGGATCATCGCGCGGAGTTCGGGCTCGTTGAGCCAGCGCGGCACCTCGGTGCGGAGAATGCCTTCGCCGTCGCTGCGCAGGCCCTTGCCGGTGACGATGATGACGAAGCGGCGCTGGCGGGCGGCGCAATCGGCGAGGAAGCGGCGGAGCGCGCCGTGGGCGGCTTCGCGGGTGAGGCCGTGGAGGTCGAGGCGTCCCTGGACCTCCATTTCGCCTTTCTTGAAGCGTTCGGCGGTGCGTTTGTCGATGCCTGCGGTGGTGCCGTGGCCGAGCGCGCCCTGGAGCCGGGCGACGCGGCGCGCGGTTTCGCGCAACGGCGGCAGGCGCGGGCTCGGGTATTCGTAGGGGTCCGTCGGATTGGGTTCGTCGTCGTCCTCGGCGGGCGGTGCGACCGGCGGAGTTTCGGGCAACGGCTTGGCGTTTTCGACGACTTTCGCCCAGAGACGGACGTCGTCGGGCGAGATCAGCGGGCGGCGCTTGCGCCTCGGGCGGTCGCCCCGGTCATCGGCCATCGCCGTAGACCACGATCAAGAGGGCGCGCGGCCCGTGGACGCCGATCTGGAGGGTGAGTTCGATATCGCCGGTGCGGGACGGGCCGGTGATCTGGTTGAGGGTGCGCGGCCATTCGCCCTTGGCGCGGAGTTCGGGCCAGAGGTCTTCGAGGCTTTCGCGGATGTCGGCCTCGGCGACGAGGACGACGTGGGTCTCGGGGAGGAAGTTGACGGTGGTCGGGGTTCCCGCCGAGGAGGCGAGGATCAGCGAGCCGGTCTCGGCGATTGCGGCGATCGCGCGGGAGATGCCGACGCGGTCTTCGCCGACCGCGGCGCCGGTATGGCTGGGCGCGAAGTCGTCGCAGGCGGCGCAGAGCGGATCGTCGGCATGCACGATCGGGCCTTCGAGGCCGGTATCGCGCCAGAGGGCACGGAGGGTTTCGGGCACCTCGGCGGCCGAGGCCGCGCGCACCACGGACGCGCCGGAGCGGATCGCGGCGGCGGCGAAGACGTCGGCGAGGCTCGCGCCATCCTTCATCGCGTCGGCGACCAGGGCGAGGCGCGGGCCGCTGGGCCGGTTGGCGAAGCGGCGGTCGACGGCGGCTTCGCGGTCGGCGGCGGCGCCGTGGCGGGTGCGGGCGATCGCGGCGAGGATGCCGGTGCGTTCGGATGCGGTCATTTCAACGGTCTCCCCGGGACATGTTGGTCTGTTCGCGCAGGTTGGCCATGTCGGTATCGCCACGCAGCGCGCCGGCGATGTCGGAGAGACCACTGAGGACGAAGGTGCGCCAGTTGCCGCCCGGTGCGTGGCACATCTGGCCGTTGCGATCGTTGGCGAGCACCACGCCGCCCATGTTCCAGAGCAATTCCCAGTTGTAGAGGTTCTGCATCATCGCGGCGCGGGTGCGCTCGTGCAGGCGGTGCATCACCCAGAGCCGGATCAGGAAGGCGTAGAGCACCACCGAGAACAGCAGCGCCAGCACGCCGACGATGATCCCGACCAGGACCAGGAGCGCGAGGCTGACCAGTACCAGGAACAACAGCGGCGCAACGTTGTCCCATGGGCTGTAGGTCGGCGAGTGGCCCTGGTTGAAGACCCGGAAGTCGGTGAAGATCTTGAGGCGGCCCGAACTCACGCCGTGTTGCAGCACGCGGAAGTCGAATTCCTTGTCCATGCGCTGTTTGCGGGTTTCGGTCGACATCTCAGCCCTTCGCTTTGGCTTTGTTGGCGCGGTCGACGAAGCCGCCGCCCTGCGGCACCGGCAGGTCGCGGAAGCGGGTCCATTCGCCCGCCATCGGCCAGCGGCGCAGCGCGCCGCGACGGCCGACGAGGCGCATCACCACGCCGCCGATGCGACTGATGCCGCGCATCAGCCGCGGCCGTTCGGCGAGGTATGTCCAGAGCGCGAGGCCGCGGCGGCTGGTGGCGGAGGTGAGTTCCTGCGCGTGGGTCTGGTTGCGAAGCTTGCGCAGCATCTCGGGCAGCGGGATTTCCATCGGGCAGACTTCGGCGCAGCGGCCGCACATGGTGCAGGCGTGCGGCAGGTAGTGCGCCTCTTCCAGGCCCTTCAGCAGCGGCGTCAGCACCGAGCCCATCGGCCCGACGTAGACCGCGCCGAAGGCGTGGCCGCCGACGTTGGCGAAGATCGGGCAGTGGTTGATGCACGCGCCGCAGCGGATGCAGCGCAGCATGTCCTCGTAGTCGCCGCCGAGCATTTCGCTGCGGTGGTTGTCGAGGATCACCACGTGGCAGGATTCCGGCCCGTCGACCTCGCCGGCGCGGCGGGTGCCGACCGAAAGCGTGGTGTACGACGACGACTGCTGGCCGGTGGCGGAGCGTCCGAGCAGGCGCAGCACGGTTGCGGCGTCTTCGAGCGTCGGGACGATCTTTTCGATCGAGGCGACGACGATGTGGCAGCGCGGCAGGGTCTGGGTGAGGTCGCCGTTGCCCTCGTTGGTGACGAGCACGGCATGACCGGTTTCCGCCACCAGCATGTTCGCGCCGGTGATCCCGACGTCGGCGGCGAGGAAGCGGGTGCGGAGTTCGGCGCGCGCCTCGGCGAGGAGCGAATCGTGGGTCGAGAGGTCGCGGTCCGCCGGGCGGTTCGGGTGCGCGGCGCGGAAGGTTTCCGCCACCTGCTCCTTCTTCACGTGGCAGGCCGGGGCGATGATGTGGGACGGCGGCTCGTCGCGCAGCTGGATGATGTATTCGCCGAGGTCGGTCTCGACCGGCGTGAACCCCTTGGCGATCAGGTAGGGGTTGAGGCCGATTTCCTCGGTGATCATCGACTTGCCCTTGGTGACGAGCTTGGCGTTCTCGGCGAGGCAGATCGCGGCGATGGTTTCGCGGGCGGACTTGGCGTCGGCGCAGAAGTGAACCTCCGCGCCTTGCGCGGTGGCGGCGGCGTCGAAGCGCTGGAGATAGACGTCGAGGTTGGCGACCGCCTCGCGCTTGATCGCCGCGCCCGCGTGGCGCAGCTCCTCGAACTCGGGCGTCGCCGCGACGATCCGGGTGCGGTTGTTGCGGAAGATCGTGCGGATGTTGAGGAGCGCGGCCTGGAGCTTGGCGTCGCCGATCGCGGCCCGGGCGTTCTCGGGGAAGTTCTCGCTCTTGAGCACGGTCATTTGCGCGCCTCGCCGATGCCCGGGGTTTGGGTATCGCCGGCGAGCGCTTCGGCGACGTGGCGCACGGTCATCTCCGAACCGAGGCGCTTCAGCCGTCCGGCGATGTTGAGGAGGCAGCCGAGGTCGCCCGCGAGCAGGGTGTCGGCGCCGGTCGCGATCGCGGCCTTCGCCTTTTCATCCACCATCGCGCCCGAGATGTCGGCGTTCTTGACGCAGAAGGTGCCGCCGAAGCCGCAGCATTCCTCGGGCTGGACGACGTCGCGGACTTCGGCTCCCGCCGCTTTCAGCAACACGCGCGGCTGGGCGAGGACCTTCATCTCGCGGCGCGACGAGCAACTGTCGTGGTAGGCGACCGCGCCGTCGATCTTCGCCTTGAGGGTTTCGAGACCGAGGACGTCGACGAGGAACTGGGTGAGTTCGAAGGTCTTCGCGGCGAGCGCCTTGGCGCGTCCGGCCCAGGCGGGTTCGTTGGAGAACAGGTCCGGGTAATGCACCCGGATCATCCCGGCGCAGGAGCCCGACGGCACCACCACCGCTTCGAACGGCTCGAACTCCGCGATCACGCGCTTGGCGAGGCGCTTCGCTCCGGAGCGGTCGCCCGAATTGTAGGAGGGTTGGCCGCAGCAGGTCTGGTTCGGCGGCACCACCACTTCGAGGCCGGCGTCTTCGAGCAGCTTCATCGTGGCGAAGCCGACGGAAGGGCGGCAGGTTTCCACCAGGCAGGTGGCGAACAGGGCGACGCGGCGGGGCGCGGCGGTGGGTTGCGGTTCGGTCATCGTCGTTACGGCCTTGGCGAAGTGCTGCCGTTGGGGATCAAAACAAAATACCGACCGGAACTTTTCATCCGGCCAGCCTGCGCGAGGGCGGGCTCGCCCGCACCCCAGAAAAAGTCGCCGCGCACCGCGCCCTTGATCGCGCTGCCGATGTCTTGCGCCACCATCAGACGCACCAGCGGCTGGCCATCGGGGGCCACGGTGTCGAGCCAGACCGGCGCGCCCAGGGGCACCACCGTCGGGTCTACCGCGAGGGAGCGGCCGGGCGTGAGGGGCACGCCCATCGCGCCTACCGGGCCGTCGCCCTCGATCGGACGGAAAAAGATATAGCGGGGGTTCTCGCGCATCAAGCCCGGCGCTTGGTTGGGATTGGCCTGGAGGAAGGCGCGAATGTCGGGCATCGTCGCCTGCCCCGGCTGAACCAGCCCGTGGTCGAGGAGAATCCGCCCCAACCCCTTGAACGGATAGCCGTTGCTGCCGCCGTAGCCGATCCGGAAGATCCGCCCGTCGGCGAGCCGCACCTGGGACGACCCCTGGATTTGCGCGATGTGGAGGTCGACCGCGTTGTCGACCCAGAACAATACCGGCGCGACATTGGCGATCGCGCCGGCCTCGATCTCGGTGCGCGAGGGGTAGGGCTCGAACACCCCGCCGCGAATCCGCCCCGCCACCTTGCGGCCGCCCTCCTCGCGCTCGACCAGGTCGACCGGGCGGCCGTAGGCCGGATAGGCGTAGCGCAGCGAGCGGACCAGAGAGCCGTTCAATTCGGCTTCGTAATATCCTGTGAACAGGCCGGTCGGCGTGCCGTCGGCGAAGGTGACGCGGTAGGGGGTGAAGGCGCGGGAGAGGGCCGCACGGAGGTCCTCGGGGCCCGCCTTCGCCGGGATCTGGGCACAGGCGCGCTGCCATTCCCGCGCCGGGCGGGCGAGTTGGCCGCTGCCGATCGGGGCGTCGGGCGCCTTGCGCGCGATCGCGGCACAGGAGCGGTTGAGCGCGGGCAAGGCCTGGCTCACCGCGTCCGCCTGCCAGCCCGGCAAGGTGGCGAAGCTCACCGGCTGGAAGGCGACGCCGGTGGGCTGGGATGCGGAGGGAGCGGCGGAGGAGGGGTAGGAGGGGCCGTTCGAGACGCGCGGACTCGTGCAGCCGCCAACCAGCAGGACGGCGGCCAGGGCAACCGCGCCGCCGAACCGAAGATCAGGCATCGACACTACGGGTGACCATGAGTTTCCAGTTGGGGTCGGCGGACCGTACGTCGCGGGAGAAGGTCCAGACGTCGGTGAGGGTGACGATCGCGTTCGGATCGCCGTCCACCACGGTGTCGTCCTTGTCGCGCACCACGTTGACCTGCTCGGTGACGAACTCGACCGAAACCACCGCGTCGCGGCCCTTCATCGCCGCATCGGAGATCGTCGCCTTCTTGATCGCGATCACCTGGGTCTCGACCTTTTCCCCCGCCGCTTCGCGATCGGTGACCGCCTGGGCGAAGTGGGAATAGACTTCGGTGCCGAGGAATGGGCGAAGGTCTTCGACCCGGCCTTCCGCGAACGCGCCGACGATCATCTCGAACGCCGCCGTCGCGCCCTTGAGGAAACCCTCGGGGTCGAAATTCGGGTCGGCGGTCTGGATCTGCACCAATCCGGCGGCGACGGCGCGGTCGGCGACCGAGCCGGTCTCGACGATTTCCGCCGCGTCGGACTGGCGCGCCTTGGTCAGGTCGACGACATTGTCCTCGGCGGGCTTGCGCCCGGCGATTTCGTCCGGCTTCTGCTCGTAGCCGTCGCGACGCCCCAGCACGTTGCGCAACCGATACACCAGGAACCCGGCGACGAGAGCGAGAAAGATCAGGTCGAGAAACTGGAAATTACCATCCATTCGCGGGGCCAAGTCCTGTATAACAACACCGGATGCGGAACATCCCGGACGGGAAAGAACAATGGACGCCGGTTACCGAAATCGTCCATGATCGGCAGCGTGCGCCGCCTGCCCGGTTCTCCTCCAAAGAAGTTAAGCGTTCCATAGGCAAAGGACAAGCATGCCGTTCCTCCTCGTCATTCTTCTTCTGGCTTTACCCGCCCTCGAACTCACCGGCCTGATCCTTGCCGGAGAGAAGTTCGGCGCGATCCCGGTGATCGCCGAAGCGATCCTTTCGGCGATCGCGGGCGTCAACCTGCTGCGCATCACCGGTTGGGTCACCGCGCGCAAGGTCCAGGACGCGATGATGAAGGGCGAGCTGCCGGTCGGCCAGATGTTCGAGGGCGCCGCGCTCTCGATTGCTTCGATCCTCTTGATCATCCCCGGCTTCCTCACCGACGCCATCGGCCTGCTGCTGCTGATCGCACCCCTGCGCACCGCGCTCGGCGCGGCGATCGCCGCCAGAACCGCCGCCCGCGCAACCCACCACAGCGACGAAGGCGTGATCGAAGGCGAGTTCACCGTCGTCGAAGATCCCGCCCCTTCCGATCCGGGCGCGCCTGCCGCGCCCCTGCCGCCGCCCACGCCCGAAGCCGGTTCCGACCGGCGCTGATCCGGGCTTTGCCTTTGACCTTCGGTGCCATCATCGGCTACCAAATCCCCAATCCCATTTTCCGACCGGAGAGACAGACAAATGAGTGAAGACCAGGACGCCCAAGGCGCCGAAGCCGCCGCGCCGCTCGCGATCAACGGCCAGTTCATCAAGGACCTCTCCTTCGAGGCGCCCCACGTGCCGGAAATCTTCGCCGACATGGCGGGCGGCAACGGCCCGAACATCAGCATCGCCGTCGACGTCAAGGCGACCCAGCTGCATGCCAACATGTACGAGGTCGACCTCATCCTCAACGTCGAGGCCAAGGCCGACGAGAAGGTCGCGTTCATCTGCGAACTGCTGTTCTGCGGCGTCGTTACCCTCAATGTCGCGGAAGAACACATCCAGCCGATGCTGTTCATCGAAGTGCCGCGCCATCTCTTCCCGTTCGCCCGCGCGGTGATCGCCTCCACCACCCGCGACGCCGGCTTCCCGCCGCTGATGATCGCCCCGATCGACTTCGTCGAAATGTACCGCCAGCGCATGGCCGCAGGCGAAACCGGCGAGGCGTAAGGCTTGAAGGTCAAGGCTGGAGGGTCTAGACCCTCCAGACCTCCCCTTAGTTTTTCGCGCGAAGCGCCATCGGACCATCATGCGGCGTGACGGTTGATTGCGCTAACGCGCGGAAAACAAGAGGGATCAAAGGGGCCGAGCCCCTTTGCGGGTCCGGGCAGCGCCCGGCCGTTTTTATTTCACGCAGCGTAGCAATACCGGCAGCCGAACTTGCAGGTGGCGAAGGTTCCGATATCGCGGGACTGGGCGCAGCGGCAGGGGGAGCGGTGGGGGTTGTTCTGGGGGGGGGGCGCGGGGCCGGCGGCGGGGCTCCCCCCCCCCCCCGCCC
>DBTR01000093.1:9651-11465 GCA_002307145.1 Rhodospirillum sp. UBA1311
TTGCGGGTCCGGGCAGCGCCCGGCCGTTTTTATTTCACGCAGCGTAGCAATACCGGCAGCCGAACTTGCAGGTGGCGAAGGTTCCGATATCGCGGGACTGGGCGCAGCGGCAGGTGGAGCGGTGGGGTTTGTTCTTGGCGGTGATCGCGTGTCCGGCGACGGCGGACATCCGGTCGGCGTCGACGCAGGCGGCCTCGCGCACCCCCGGGACGATCAGGTCGGGTTGGCCGCAGAGGCTGAGCTTGAGGTTGGCGCGCGCGGCGATTTCGCGGAGCGCGCCGAGGATGCGGCGTTTGGTTTCGGCGTCGGGGTCGATCACCCTGGGGCCGCCGTTGGAGGCGAGCGCGTCGAGGGCGCGTTTCGATTTGGCGTAGAACTGGGTGAACGAGACCACGGCTTCGTCGGTTGCGCCCTTGACCGCGTCGGCGATGCCGGCGAAGCGGAGCGCGGTTTCTTCCCAGTCTTCGCCTTCGCGGATGACGATCGGGTCGAAGCGCCAGACCACCCGGCCCGCGCCGTAGCGTTCGGTGATGCGGTGGATGTTCTCGGCGGCGCGTCGCCAGTCGGGGACGCCGGGTTCGATCTCGGGGCCGAGTCCGGTGGCGGTATACTGCACCACGAACGGCACGCCGTCGCCGAAGACGCGGTCGAAATTTTCCATGAAGGGCGTCGCCCAGCGGGTCCAGAACACGATGCCGTCACATTCCTCGGGGCTGAGGCCGATCCGGGTGAGCTTGCTGCTGTAGGGATTGGGCACCACTGCATAGCCCGCCGCCCAGCGCTCGGCGAACCACGAAGAGAAGAACGCGGGAATGTCGGTACGGTAGCTCGCCGAGACGATCATGCGTCGAGCGCCGGGCAACCGCAGGCGCAGACCGGTTGGCCGCAGGGCGTGGCGACGCTGGCGGGCTTGGCGACGTTCGGCGCCATGATCCCCTTGGCGACGCTGGTGCTGCCGCACTCCGGGCAAGCGACGGCGGCTTCCTTCAGCCGATCATCGCATGCGGCGGCATTCTGGAACCATTCGTCGAAGGCGTGGCCTTCTGCGCAGCGCAGGCGGTAGCGGATCATCGGTGCGGCCCTCCGGTCTTGGCAATCGCGCGGAAAGAGTGCTAAACCACACGTCGCCCTGCGTCCAATCGGGTGTTGCGGCGTGGTTAGCCTTTTCTTATATCGTCCGGTATCAATCGGACAAGTAGTCGGTCGCGACATTCCGTCAATGCTCGCCGCGTGTATCGGGGTTGGCGCGACCTTCCGAACGTGAATTTTGGATCGAATGTCCCTGGGGGTTTCGCGAGGTGCTTAACCCAAGGCCCTAAAGGCCGAGGCCTCGGGAACCTGCCGCAACAGAAGAGGGTAAAGATGAGCAAGGTAATCGGTATCGACTTGGGAACCACCAACTCCTGCGTCGCGATCATGGACGGCAAGGAGGCTCGGGTGATCGAGAACGCCGAAGGCGCGCGTACGACGCCGTCGATGGTCGCGTTTTCGGACTCGGGCGAGCGCCTCGTCGGCCAGCCGGCGAAGCGCCAGGCCGTGACCAATCCGGAAAACACGCTGTTCGCGATCAAGCGCCTGATCGGCCGCCGCTACGAAGATCCGATGGTGACCAAGGACAAGGGCCTGGTGCCCTACAAGATCGTCCCCGGTGACAATGGCGACGCCTGGGTCGACGTCGAAGGCCAGAAATATGCGCCGAGCCAGGTTTCGGCGTTTATTTTGGGCAAGATGAAGGAAACCGCCGAATCCTTCCTGGGCGAGAAAGTCACCCAGGCGGTGATCACGGTTCCCGCCTACTTCAACGACAGCCAGCG
>DBTR01000070.1:0-1200 GCA_002307145.1 Rhodospirillum sp. UBA1311
GCCGCGATGCCCGAGCATCGGGTTGCTTTCGTGGAGTTGAAGGACGGTGGCGCGCACCGTCGCGGCGTCGATGCCCGAGGCCTTGGCGACCTCTTCCTGTTCGGCTTCGGTATTCGGCAGGAACTCGTGGAGCGGCGGGTCGAGGAGACGGACCGTCACCGGCAAGCCCTTCATGATCGTGAACAGATCGACGAAGTCCTTGCGCTGGTAGGGCAGCAGCTTGGCGAGCGCGGCGCGGCGGCCGGCCTCGTTGCGCGCGAGGATCATTTCGCGCATCGAGATGATCCGCGCCGGGTCGAAGAACATGTGCTCGGTGCGGCAGAGGCCGATGCCTTCCGCGCCGAAGTTGCGGGCGGTTTCGGCGTCGAGCGGAGTTTCGGCGTTGGCGCGCACCTTCATCGTGCGGATGTCGTCGACCCAGCTCATCAGAGTGGCGAAGTCACCGGTCATTTCCGGCTGGATCGTCGGCACTTCGCCGAGGATCACTTCGCCCGAGGAGCCGTCGAGGGTGATCAGGTCGCCCTCGTTCACCACCACGTCGCGGACGCGCATGATCTTGGTCTTGGCGTCGATGCGGATTTCGCCCGCACCCGCGACGCAGGGCGTGCCCATGCCGCGCGCGACCACGGCCGCGTGGGAGGTCATGCCGCCACGGGTGGTGAGCACGCCTTCCGACACGTGCATGCCGCCGATGTCTTCCGGGCTGGTTTCCGAGCGCGCGAGGATCACCTTCTCGCCGCGCTTGGCCCAGTCCTCGGCTTCCTCGGCGGTGAACACGACGCGGCCGGAGGCCGCGCCCGGCGAGGCGGGCAGGCCCTTGGCGAGGATCTTGCGGTGCGCCTTCGGATCGAGCGTCGGGTGGAGGAGTTGGTCGAGCTGCTGCGGTTCGACGCGGAGAATCGCCTCTTCCTTGGTCAGCAGGCCTTCGGCGACCATGTCGACGGCGATCTTCACCGAGGCGCGCACGGTGCGCTTGCCGTTGCGGGTCTGGAGCATCCAGAGCTTGCCGCTCTGGATGGTGAATTCCATGTCCTGCATGTCCTTGTAGTGACCTTCGAGGATCTTGCGGATTCCGTTGAGGTCGTCGAACAGCTTCGGCATCACCTCTTCCATCGCGGGGAGGTGCGAGCCGTGCTTCTGCTTGCCCTTGAGGGTGAGGTGCTGCGGCGTGCGGATGCCCGCGACGACGTCCTCGCCCTG
>DBTR01000070.1:1546-5025 GCA_002307145.1 Rhodospirillum sp. UBA1311
CCATGTTGCCGAACACCATCGACTGCACGGTCACCGCCGTGCCCCAGCTTTCCGGGATCGAATGGAGGCGGCGGTAGGTGATCGCGCGCTGGTTCATCCAGCTGCCGAACACCGCGCCGATCGCGCCCCAGAGCTGATCCTGGACGTTCTGCGGGAACGGCTTGCCGAGTTCGTCGAGGACGATCTTCTTGAAGCGGTCGACCACGGCGCGCCAGTTGGCGGCGGAGAGGTCGGTGTCGTGCTCGACGCCGACGTCGCGCTTGGCGTCGTCCAGCACGTCCTCGAACAGGTAGCTTTCGACGCCCAGCACGACGTCGGAATACATCTGGATGAAGCGGCGGTAGCTGTCGTAGGCGAAGCGTTCGTCGTTCGAGCGCTTCGCGAGACCGAGCACGGTGGCGTCGTTGAGGCCGAGATTGAGGACGGTGTCCATCATTCCCGGCATCGAGGCGCGCGAACCCGAGCGCACCGAGACCAGAAGCGGGTTCTCCGCATCGCCGAAGCCCATGCCGAGCGTCGCCTCGACGTTCGCGAGCGCCGCCTTCACCGTGGCGTCGAGGCCATCGGGATAGGTGTTGCCGTTGCTATAATAATAGGTGCAGACCTCGGTCGAGATCGTGAAACCGGGCGGCACCGGCACGCCGATCCGGCTCATCTCCGCCAGGTTCGCGCCCTTACCCCCCAACAGGTCGCGCATTGCCGCGCTTCCCTCGGCCTTCCCATCCCCGAAGGCGTATACCCACTTCGTCATGGTCGTGTTCCTCGTCGCGTTGCCCAAGCCCGGGTTTTCCCGAGTCGTGGTGATTAAGCCTGCCTGTTGTTTATCTTTTGGATACGGCTTCCCCGCGAGGGGGAAGCACCGCATCGTCCCTCTTGTTAACGAACGGAAGTGGTCTCGCGCCTCATCCCTCCAGACGCGAGAAGTCCGCAACGTTCTCCATCGCCGCACCGATCATCGAGAGCAGCCGCAGCCGGTTGGCGCGTTGCTTCGGATCGTCGGCGTTGACCGTCACCTTGTCGAAGAAGGCATCGACCGGCGCGCGCAGCCCCGCGAGCGCCGCCATCGCCGCGCCGAAGTCTTCCTTCCCGAGCGCGGCGGTGCTGTCCGGGATCGCGACGTCGAGCGCCCGGAACAGCGCGGTTTCCTCGTCCATGGCGAGGTCGGCCTGGATCGGCGCGGCATCGAAGCGCGCGCCGTCCTTCTTTTCCTCGATCCGCACGATATTGGCGGCGCGGCGGTAGGCGGTCAGCAGGTTGCGACCGTCCTCCGTCTTGAGGAAGGCATCGAGGGCGGCGACGCGGGCGCGGAAGCGCACGATGTCGTCGTCCTTGTTCCGTGCGAACACCGCCGAGATCACGTCGTGGCCGACGCCCTCTTCGCGCAGATGCACCTTGAGGCGGTCGGCGAGGAAGTCGATGAGTTCGTCGGCGACGGTTTCGCCGTCGCGGAGTTGCGGCAGCGCCACGGCGTAGAGCGCGTGGGCGCTCAGGAACAGCGGCCTCAGGTTCACCCGCAGGCGGTTTTCGAGAACCAGGCGGATGATGCCGAGGGCGGCGCGGCGCAGCGCGTAGGGGTCGCGCGAGCCGGTCGGCTTTTCGTCGATGGCGAAGAAGCCGACGAGGCTGTCGATCTTGTCGGCCAGCGCCACCGCCACCGAAACGGCGGCGGTCGGGCAGGCGTCGCCCGGGCCCTGCGGCGCGTAATGCTCGGCGATCGCGGCGGCGACGGCAGGCTGTTCGCCGTCGTTGAGGGCGTAGTAGCGGCCCATCACGCCCTGGAGTTCGGGGAACTCGCCGACCATCGCGGTGGAAAGGTCCGCCTTCGCGAGGCGCGCGGCGCGGCTCGCCTGGGTGGCATCCGCGCCGATCGCGGTGGCGATGTCCTTCGCCAGGGTCGCGATGCGGTCGACCTTGGCTTCCATCGAGCCGAGCGCGGCGTGGAAGATCCGGTCCTTCAACGCGCCGACGCGGGATTCGAGACGCGCCTCGCGGTCGGTATCCCAGAAGAAGCGGGCGTCCGACAGACGCGCGCGCAGCACCCGCTCGTTGCCCGCGACGATGCGCTTGCCGCCGTCGGCGGGCTGCATGTTGGAGACGACGAGGAAGTGGGGCGCGAGCGCGCCCGAGGCGTCGGTGAGCGAGAAGTATTTCTGGTGGGTGCGCATCGAGGTGGAGAGCACCTCGCGCGGCACGGTCATGAAGGCGTCGTCGATGGTGCCCAAGAGCACCGTCGGCCATTCCACCAGCCCCGCGACCTCGGCGAGCAGTCCGGCATCGGGCAGCACCGCGAAGCCCTTCGACTTCGCGAGAGCGTCGGCTTGCGCGGCGATGCTGTCGCGGCGCTCGGCGGAGTCGAGGATCACCTTCTGCGTGCGCAGCTTGGCGACGTAGTCGTCGAAGCCGGCAACGGTGAAGCGATCCGGGCCGAGGAAGCGATGCCCCTTCGAGGTATTGCCCGAGACCTGACCGGCGAATGCGAGCGGCACCACCTCGCCCGCGAACAGGCAGAGGATGCTTTCGAGCGGGCGGACCCAGCGCTCCGGGCGGTCGCCCCAGCGCATCGACTTCGGCCAGGGGAAGCGCGGCAGCACGTCGGTCAGCACGTCGGCGAGCACGGCTGCGGTGGCGCGGCCCTTTTTCGCGATGTCGAGGAAGTAGAACTTGCCCTTCGGCGTGTCGCGCTCGGCGAGGTCGGCGAGGGTCACGCCGTTGGCCTTGAGGAAGCCGTCGAGGGCCTGCTGCGGCGCGCCGACCTTGGGGCCGCGGCGCTCTTCCGAAACGTCGGGCTGGGCGAGCGGCAGGCCGTCGAGCACCAGCACGAGGCGGCGCGGCGTGGCGAAGCTGCGGGTTTGGGCGGGCTTCAGCCCCTCTGCGGCAAGGGCTTCGTTCACCAGGCGGGCGAGATCCTCGGCGGCGCGCGCCTGCATCCGGGCGGGGATTTCTTCCGAGAGCAGTTCAAGCAGGAATTGGCCGGACATGTCAGCGAACCTCCCCGGCGGTCAACGTCGGCAAATGGCCGCGGGTGCGCAGGAACGCCTCGCAGCAGGCCTTGGCGAGAGCGCGGACGCGCCCGATGTAGGACGCCCGCTCGGTCACGCTGATCACGCCGCGCGCATCCAGCAGGTTGAACAGGTGCGAGGCCTTGAGGCAGTAGTCGTAGGCCGGAAGCGCCACGCCGCCTTCGATCAGCGCCGCGCATTCCTTTTCCGCGTCGCGGAAGTGGGCGAGCAGCATCTCGGTGTTGGCGAGTTCGAAGTTGTGGCGGGAGTATTCGACCTCGGCGGTGTGGAACACCTCGCGGTAGGTGACGCCGCGCCCGTTGAAGTCGAGGTCGTAGACGTTCTCGACGCCCTGCACGTACATCGCGAGGCGCTCAAGGCCGTAGGTCAACTCCACCGGCACCGGCGAGCATTCGAAGCCGCCGACCTGCTGGAAGTAGGTGAACTGGGTGACTTCCATGCCGTCGCACCAGACTTCCC
>DBTR01000070.1:5294-17574 GCA_002307145.1 Rhodospirillum sp. UBA1311
CCCAGCCCAGGCCCCAGGCGCCGAGCGTCGGCGATTCCCAATCGTCCTCGACGAAGCGGATATCGTGTTCGTCCGGGTTGATGCCGAGCGCCCGCAGGCTGTCGAGATAAAGTTCCTGCACGCCGCTCGGCGAGGGCTTCATCAGCACCTGGTATTGATAATAGTGCTGCAGGCGGTTGGGGTTCTCGCCGTAGCGGCCGTCGGTCGGGCGGCGGGAGGGCTGCACGTACGCGGCGCGCCACGGATCGGGCCCGAGGGCGCGGAGCGTGGTGGCGGGATGGAACGTACCCGCGCCCACCTCCATGTCGTACGGCTGGAGGATCAGGCAGCCCTGATCGGCCCAAAAACGATGAAGCGTCAGGATCAGATCCTGGAAAGACGGCGCGCGCCCTGCGGATTGTGCGTTCACGATACCCATGGCCTGGCTGGAGCGGAATGTGCAGGAAACCTACCGACGCCGCATAGGTCGGTCAAGGTCAAGCGGCGCACCAGCCGTCGCGAGCGGCGATTTTATGGCTTTCGGCGAGTCGGGCAGTCCTCCCGGGCGCAGGCGAAGCTGTCGCCGGGGGCGCGGAACACGCCGCATGCCGGGCAGCGTTCGAGGGTTTCGGTCGGCACATTCGGCGGCGCGGGTTTGCGGCGGGCGGCGGCACGGTTGCGCTGCGCGCGCTGGCCGCGCACGAACGCGACCACCACCATCACCACCACCACGATCAACGCGATCTTGGCGAAACTCAGCATCCGTCCTCCTCCGTCGCGAGGGCCGCATCGAGCCCCACCGCATCGAACAACAGCCGCCGCGCGGCGGCGGTGAAGCCGCCATCCTCTCTGTGCAGAATCAGCCCGGGCAGCAGCGCGAGGCGGGTCTTGCGCCCTTTTTCGCCACGCACCAGCACCCGCTTGGCGGTCCGTCCCGGCTTCGGCCACAGCGGAATCACCTCGATCGCGCCGAAGCTCGGGGTCATCGCCGCGAGCACGTCGTCGAGCCGCTCGGCCTGATGCACCAGGGTCAGCCCGCCACGCGGCTTCAACACCCTGGCCGCCACCGCGACCCAGAGGCCGAGCGCGTCCGGCTCCTGGTGGTGGGCGGCGGCGCGGCCGGGATCGGCGGCGCGGTTGCCTTCGAGGAAGAACGGCGGATTGGCGATCACCGCGTCGAGCGGCCGCCACTCGGGCGGAACCCCGCCCCGCGCGAGCGCATCGCCCACCGCCACCGTCACCCGCGCGCCGAGGCCGGAGAGCGCCGCCGAGCGTCGCGCCAGTTCGGCATAGTCCGCCTGCCGCTCGATGCCGAGCACCTGGACCTCGGGGCAGCGCGCGGCAAGGCAGAGCGCCGCCGCGCCGGTGCCGCAGCCAAGATCGAGCACCCGGTCGCCGGGCGAAACCCTCGCGGCGGCGGCGAGCAGCACCGGGTCGATCGCGGCGCGATAGCCGACCAGCGGCTGCAACAGGCGCACCCGCCCGTCCAGCAACCCGTCCTCGCTGATCCCGATTTCGTCCATCCCGCCCTCCGAGGCGGGGGATCATAGCGCGCCGTTTTCCCCGCGCGAACCCCGTCCTTGACCCAATGGGAGCCCGGCTCCTATTCTGGCATGGCTTTTGAGGTTTTAGTCAGCGGGTGATCGTGGTGTCCAACGTCGTCAATCTTTCGCCGAATCGCGGGCGTACCTCCGCGTCCGCTTTCGATACCCTCCTCGGACTGGTCGCCGACGACCTCGACGCGGTCAACCGAACCATCGTCGCCAAGATGGACAGCCCGGTGGTGCTGATCCCGCAGTTGGCGGGCTACCTCGTCGCCTCGGGCGGCAAGCGCCTGCGGCCGATGCTCACCCTGGCCGCCGCCAAGATCTGCGGCGCAGAGGGGCAGCGCCAGGTCGAACTCGCCGCCTGCGTCGAATTCATCCACACCGCCACCCTGCTCCACGACGACGTCGTGGACGAAAGCGACCTGCGGCGCGGCCAGGCCTCGGCCAACGCGGTGTGGGGCAACAAGGCGAGCGTGCTGGTCGGCGACTTTCTGCTGTCCCGCGCCTTCGAGCTGATGGTGGCGGACGGCTCGCTCCGCATTCTCGCAATCCTCTCCCACGCGTCGGCGGTGATCGCCGAGGGCGAAGTGCTGCAGCTCTCCACCGCCAACGACACCGAAACCGACGAAGCCGCCTACCTCCAGGTGATCGAGGCGAAGACCGCCCGCCTGTTCGCCGCCGCCTGCCAGATCGGCGCGGTGATCGCGAACCGCCCCTCGGTCGAGGAGCAGGCGCTCGAACAATACGGCCTCAACCTCGGCATCGCCTTCCAACTGATCGACGACGTCCTCGACTATTCGGCGGTGCAGGAAACCCTCGGCAAGACCGTCGGCGACGATTTCCACGAAGGCAAGATCACCCTGCCGGTGATCCTCTCGTTCCGTCGCGGCGACGACGACGAGCGGGTGTTCTGGCGACGGGTGATGGAAGACCTGGAACAGGATGAAGAGGGCCTCGACCTCGCCCGCGCCCAAGCGCTGATGGTGCGTCACGGCGCGCTCGACGACACCGTGAAGCGTGCCCGCCACTATGGCGACCGCGCCCGCGACGCCCTCGCGATCTTCCCGGAAAGCCCCGTAAAATCAGCGCTATTGGATATCGTCGCGTTCTGCATCGAGCGCGCGTACTAACTCCGCGAGATTGCCAAAAAAGCCCTTGCCAAGGTGGGTTGCCCATCGTATAAACCCGGCCTCGACCCAAGGGACGGAGTGTAGCTCAGCCTGGTAGAGCACTGTCTTCGGGAGGCAGGGGCCGGAGGTTCGAATCCTCTCACTCCGACCATGGGCCGAATAAACGAAAAGCGCCGTCGCAAGATGGCGCTTTTTCGTTGTGGAGCGCTCAGGCGCGCCGCCAATAGATCGGCACCGCCTCCGGCTCGGCGGCGGTCCCGACATAGCCCGCCGGCTCCCCCGCGCCGTCCGCCGACAATCCGCTGATCCCGAGCTTCGCCTCGACCTCGCCGAGCAGGCCCGGCAGGTCGCCCGTCCGCGCCGACTGAATGTAGTAGCGATAGGTCCGGCTCTTGAACAGGCGGTGCATTTCGGCGCTCGCGGGCGAAAACCGCAACATTCCCGTACTCCCCGATGGCAACTCGGTCCACAATCGGACCATCGCACCCAATATATGCGTGATGACGCGCGCGTGGAGGCGGAATGGCCGAGAACAGCAAGATCGAGTGGACCGACCACACGTTCAATCCCTGGCTCGGCTGCACCAAGATCAGCCCCGCCTGCGACCATTGCTATGCCGAGAGCTGGGCGAAGCGCACCGGCAGCCCGGCGCTGTGGCAGGGCGAACGCCGCCGCACCCGGCCCGAGTATTGGCGCCAGCCGCCGAAGTGGAACGCCGCCGCGCGGCGTGGCGGAACCCGCGCCCGGGTGTTTTGCGCCTCCCTCGCCGACGTCTTCGACAACCAGGTGCCGCCCGAGTGGCGCGCCGACCTCTGGACGCTGATCGCCGCGACACCCGACCTCGACTGGGTGCTGCTCACCAAGCGCCCGCAGAACATCGGCAAGATGCTGCCGGAGGATTGGCGCGAGGGCTGGGGCAACGTCTGGCTCGGCTGCACGGCCGAGAACCAGGCCGAGGCGGATCGCCGCCTGCCCCACATGCTCGCGATTCCGGCAAAACGCCACTTCCTCTCCTGCGAACCGCTGCTCGGACCGCTCGACCTGCCTGCCTGCAACGATCCGCGCCACCGCATCGACTGGGTGATCGCGGGCGGCGAAAGCGGCCCAAACGCGCGACCGAGCCAACCCGAGTGGATCCAAGGCCTGCGCGACCGCTGCGGCGAAATCGGCGCGGCGTTCTTCTTCAAGCAATGGGGCGAATGGATCGGCGCGGACGATCTGCCCGCCAGGGCGCTCGCCCTGCGCCGTTCCGCGCCCCGGCGCGAGGCGGCGGCGCTGCGCATCGGACGCAAGGCGGCGGGCCGCAGCCTCGGCGGCCGCATCCACGACGCGGTGCCGCGATGACGACACCGGTGCGGCTTCAGCTCTCGCGCCGCAAGGGCTTCAACCTGCAGGCGGCCTCGCGCGCGATCAACGGCCTCGACGCGATCCCGGTGGCGCGGCCCGGCAAGTGGGGCAACCCGTTCACCCCGGCGCAGATTCTGGCATCCGGAGAAGCCAAGACCGAGCGCGAGGCCCGCGCAATCACCATCGAGCGCTTCCGCGCATGGATCGAGACGCCCTCCGACGACCCGCGCCGCGCCGCGATCCTCGCCGACATCGGCAGCCTCAAGGGCCATAATCTCGCCTGCTGGTGCAGCCTCGACGGCCCCTGCCACGCCGCGATTCTCCTCGAACTCGCCAACCGCGACGAAATGCTCCTATAGTCTGCCCCAAGGGAGTTTCCATTGCGGCGACGACAAGGGCGGGAAGCGTCGCCGATTCGGTTCAGGAGAAATACCCAAGATGCGGAAGTTGATATGCGTCGCGCTGCTCACGGCGGCACTGACGGGATGTTGCGGCCCATGGTGGGGCCCCGGCCCCAGTGGTCCGGGAGGTCCGGGCGGGCCAGGAGGCGGCGCGCCGATGGCGCAACCCGGCCCGCGCTGAAGCCAAACGCCCCGCGATCCGTCGCGGGGCGTTTTCGTTCCGACGGCAACCGTCCTTATTTTACATAAAAATTATCGTATTTATGTTGCATTTTCACATCACACCCTGACTTATCCGGATCATATCCGCGACGGATATGCACCTGCCCGCGCTCCAGATCACGAGATTATTTCAATATAAATCAATATGATAAATCGGATTTTCGCACAATTTAACATAAATAAATAGTGTATTTTTAAATTGTTTGACTCGTCCGCCGTAGTATCCGAGGATTTTTGCTCCTGCTTCCGACCCCGAACGGATGGACGTGCCCATGCCCAGCGAACGCTCCCTGCTTTCCCTCGCGCCGAACCGGCGAAATTTTCTCAAGTCCTTTGCGGCGGCGAGCCTCGTCCTCCCCGCCTTCGGCGGTCTCGCCCGTGCCGCCGAGCCGGTCGGCTCCGCCGCCCGGCCACTCAAGCTGGCCTGGAATGCCGGGTCGGCCTGCGTCTCGACCGTCGCCTATGCCAAGAGCAGCGGCCTGTTCACCAAGCACGGTGTCGAGGTCGAACTCGTCAACTTCTCCGGCTCGACCGACCAACTTCTCGAAGCCATCGCCACCGGCAAGGCGGACGCGGGCGTCGGCATGGCGTTGCGCTGGCTGAAGCCATTGGAGCAGGGCTTCGACGTCAAGATTCCGGCGGGGCTGCACGGCGGATGCTTGCGACTGATTGCCTCCAAGGCCTCGGGCATCGCCACCATCGCCGACCTCAAGGGCAAGACCGTCGCGGTCGCCGACATGGCGAGCCCGGCGAAGAACTTCTTCTCGGTGCAGTTGGTCAAGGCGGGGTTGGACCCGACCCGCGACGTCGAATGGCGGCAGTACCCCGGCAACCTCCTCGGCCTCGCGATCGAGAAGGGCGAGGCCCACGCGCTCGCCGACAACGATCCGGTGACCTGGACCTATCGCAAGGATCCGAATCTCGTCGAGATCGCGACCAACCTCTCGGGCGAATATCACGACCGCACTTGCTGCCTGCTCGGCGTACGCGGCAGCCTGATCCGCGACGACAAGGCAGTGGTGGCGCGCCTCACCGAGGCGCTGTTCGACGGCTGGCACACCGCCGCCAGCAATCCCGAGGCGGTAGCCAAGGCGTTCGTCGAATTCACGCCGAAGGCTTCGCAGGACGACGTCGTCGGGATGCTCAAGAGCCATCATCACCACCAGCAGGTGACCGGCGACGCGCTGCGCGGCCAGATCGTCAAATACGTCGACGAACTCAAGCTCGCCCAGGTGTTCCGCCCCTCGACCGACGCCGAGAGCTTCGCGCGCCGGATCACTGCCGATGTCTTGGCGTAACCGGAGGATCGACGGTTGAGCGATAGCGCACTCCCAAGATACGCCCTCGCTGCGCCGCAGCGACCCTGGCCGGGGGTACTGCTGGCCGCCGCCGCATGGGCGGCGGCAGGAGCGGCGATCCGCTTCTGGCCCGACGAGGCCGAATACACCCGCACCCTCGCACCGATCGTGTTCGGCATCGCGGTGGCGCTCTCCCTGCTCGCCGCGATCGGCCCCTATCTGCCCGAGCGCGCCGCCAAGGTCCGCTTCGCCGCGCCCTGGGCGGTCGCGCTCGCCATTGCCCTCACCTTGTGGGAGATCGTCACCGCCAAGACCGGCTATCTGCCGCGCCCGTTCTTCGTCCCGCCGCAGGAACTGATGGGGGTTTTCATCGACGACTGGGCGAAGCTGCTCGAATGCGTCGCCCACTCGGTGATCCTGCTCGCCTCGGGCTATGCGCTCGGCTCCAGCCTCGGCTTCCTCACCGGACTCGCGCTCGGCTGGTCGAAGGCGGTGGGCTATTGGGGCCACCCGATCCTGCGCCTGATCGGGCCGCTGCCCGCCACCGCGTGGTTGCCGATCGCGTTCTTCATGTTTCCGTCGAGCTGGTCGGCGGCGGTGTTCCTGATCGCGCTCGCCTCAGGACTGCCGGTGGCGATCCTCACCTGGTCGGGGGTCTCGGCGGTCGGCGGCGCGTATTACGACATCGCCCGCACGCTCGGCGGCAGCCCGCGCTTCCTGGTGCTCAAGGTGACGATCCCGGCAGCGATGCCGAGCGTGTTCGTCGGCCTGTTCATGGGCCTCTCGGCATCGTTCGCGGTGCTGGTGGTGGCCGAGATGATGGGGGTGAAGGCCGGTCTCGGCTGGTATCTCCAGTGGGCCCAGGGCTGGGCCGCCTACGGCAACATGTATGCCGCGCTCGGCGTGATGGCGGTGATGTGCTCGACCCTGGTGACGCTGCTGTTCCAGGTGCGCGGCCGCCTCCTCGCCTGGCAGAAGGGATTGCTGCGATGGTAAACCCCGCGACCACCGAAACCGCCCTGCCCGCCGGCATGGCGCTCGAAATCGACGGCATCCGCCACGCCTTCACCCTCGAAGGCCGGCCGCTGCCGGTGCTGGACGACGTCTCGTTCAGCGTCGAACCGGGCGAGTTCGTCGCCCTGCTCGGCCCCTCGGGCTGCGGCAAGTCGACGCTGTTGCGCCTGCTCGCCGGGCTGGAGCCGCCGGACCACGGCGAGGCGCGCGCCGACGGCGTGGCGATCACCGCGCCCGATCCCTCCCGCGTCGTGGTGTTCCAGGACCCGACGCTGTTCCCCTGGCGCACCGTGCGCGCCAACGTCGCCCTCGGGCTCGAAGCGCAGGGCCTGATGAAAACCCGCGCCTATCGCATCGACGAAGCCCTGGAGCGGGTCGGCCTCGGCGCGTTCGGCAACGTCTATCCGCACCAGCTCTCGGGCGGCATGGCGCAGCGCGCGGCGCTCGCCCGCGCCCTGGTCAACGACCCGCGCCTGCTGATTCTCGACGAGCCCTTGGGCAAGCTCGACTCGTTGACGCGGATGAGCATGCAAAGCGAAATCGTCGACCTCTGGCGGCGCGACGGCTTCACCACCCTGCTCGTCACCCACGACGTCGAGGAGGCGCTGTTCATGGCGACGCGGGTGATCGTGTTCAGCGAACGTCCGGCGCGAATCACCGCCGACATCGCGATCGCACGCGACTACCCACGCCACCGCAGCGACCCCTACTTCGCCGACCTCAAGCGACGGGTGTTCGGCCTCCTCGGCATGGACGCCACCTGGTAAAGCAAAACGCCCCGGAGAAACTCCGGGGCGTTTTCATTATAAGTTGCACGCGCCTCAGTGGGAGGTTGCGGGCAGGTCGCTCATCTTGGCGAGCAGATATTCGAGGTCGTCGTTGTCGAAGTCGACGCCCAGGTCGCCGTATTGGGTCAGCACCCGCTCCAGCATCCGCCGCGCGTAGCGTTCGCGGTCGCCGTCCTCGCCGTCGTAGCTCATTTCCTTGGCCACCGCGATCGCGGCCTTGATCGCCGGATAGAAGCTCTTCGGCATCCCCGACTTGCCGTAGAGACCCTGGAGGCCGAGGTCGCCGGAATCGTGGATCAGCATCCGCGCGTTGAGCACCGGAATGCCGACGCGGCGCGCCAGCGCGTATTCGAAGAACTTCATGTCGCCCATGCACAACGCCCGCAGCACGATCGACGGGGTCAGCCGCCCGTTGCTGTAGAGCTGGTGGACGAGGCGCTCCACGTCTTCCTCGGCGGAAGCGGTGGAGAGACCGATAGTCGCCCGTTCGCGCGCCTGGAGGATCAGGTCGGCGGCGATGCCGGGCGGCATTTCGTGATGGGTGAGAAGATGCTCGCGCAGGTTCTCGGAGACGCGGTGGACCAGCCGCTCGACGATCGTGACCGGCAGCGCCGACCGCTTGACCATCGGCGCCTGCACCGCTTCGTCCTCGCCGAACTTGTCGATCACCTTCTCGAACGAGGTCTCGGTGATCTCCGCGCCCTCGTTGGAGACGAGGGTGACCACCGCATCCTTGTCCGCACCGTCGACGATCGCGTCGGCGACGGCAGCCGAAACCTTCGGTCGCGCAGCGATCGCTCGCTGTTTCGACGCACCCTGCGAGCGCACGATCTGCACCAGATCGGCATCCGACAGGATCTCGCTGAATTGCAACACCGGCAGCGCGACCTGATCGACGTCGCCCGCAAGGGTCAGCGCCACGTCGTGCGGCACGTTCGGATTTTCCTTGAGGTTGACGGCGAGCGCTTCGCGCACGCGCACCTCGGCATCCTTCACCATGATGCGGAAAATCTGCTCGGCCATCGCGCGTTCGGAGGGCGAGAGGTTGCCTTGATCGAACTGAATGGCAAGCTTGGCCGCGGTCTCCGCACGCGTCACGCCGGACGGATCGGAGAGCAACTTGCGTACGTCGCCTTCGGTCAGGCGGGTATTAGTCATCCCCGCGGCACCTCCCTGCTGATCGCCACGACGGTGGCGAACACTTGATGATTGAACACTATAGCGATATATCCCCCGGCCCGCCAAAAAAAACCGCACCTCGGCCGACGGTGTCTCCAGTCTTGCACGAAAATCGCGATACACTATTGTGAGAGCGGAATTTCCGGCCGCACAAGGGCGGTGAGCGAATCTTGAATGAGAAAGTTGATATCATGCCCTCCGACATCAAGAAGCATATCCGCTCGATCCCCAATTTTCCCAAGCCTGGAATTATGTTCTACGACATTTCCACCCTGCTCGCGAACGCGGAAGCCTGGCAGCGGACGATGGACGACTTGGCCGACGTCGTCCGTGCCTGGAAGCCCGACATCCTGGCAGGAATCGAATCCCGGGGATTCCTGGTTGCAGCGCCGCTCGCGCTGAAACTCGGCTGCGGATTCTTCATGGTGCGGAAGAAAGGCAAACTGCCCGGGCCGACGATTCCCTACGAGTACGACCTCGAATACGGCACCGACACCATCGAGATCCAGACCGATGCGGTGAAGCCCGGCGCGCGGGTGGTGATCCTCGACGACCTGCTCGCCACCGGCGGCACGATGCGCGCGGCGGCGGACTTGATCCGCAAGGTCGGCGGCACGGTCGCGGGCGCGGCGACGATTCTCGAACTCTCGCAGCTCCACGGCCGCGACCGTCTCGACTTCCCCTGCGCCTCCCTCGCCGCCTACGACCGCTGAGCCCGAACGCTTCCGCCCCGGCGCTTGCGGGTTACGCGAAGTCTCGAAGCCCGCGGAAATTCGCTCGGGTGAGTCGGCTGGCGCGGCCTGCGAGAACCGGAGCGCAGCGGACGCCCGTCCGTGAGCACCGGAAGCGGAGCAGGCCGTGTCAGACGGCCGCCCGAGTAGAATTTACGAGGGCTTCGACTCGTCCCAAGCCATTTTTTTTCGGTAGATCGTGGACGCGCTGATTTCGAGGCGGGCAGCAGCGCGCGGCACGTTGCCGCCGCAGGCCGCAATCGCCGCCTCGATGGTTTCCTTTTCGGAAATCCAGAGCGGACGGATGCCGTCCTCGCTCAATACCTCCTCGACGCGCGGCACGCTCGGCACGGCGGCGTTGCCGCCGATCGGCGGCATACCCTTCATCAGGGTTTCGGGCAGCATCCGCACCTCGACCAGAGGCGCGTCGTTGAGCACGACGACGTTGCGCAGCACGTTCTGTAGCTGGCGCACGTTGCCCGGCCAATGGAAGCCGAGAAGCCGCGCCTCGGCCTCGGCGGTGAAGCCGCCGAACTGCTTGCCCTCTTCCTTCGCCAGGCGGCTGAGGATTTCGCGGGCGATCTCGATCACGTCGGCATCGCGCGACCGCAGCGGCGGCAGCGAGATCGGAATCACGTGGAGGCGATAGTAAAGGTCCTCGCGGAAGCGTCCGGCCTCGACCTCGACCCAGGGATCGCGGTTGGTGGCGCAGATGAAACGCACGTCGACCTTCTCGGTGCGGTCGCCGCCGACCTTCTGCACCATGCCGGTCTGGACGAAGCGTAGGAGCTTGGTCTGGAGGTCGAGATCCATTTCGCAGATCTCGTCGAGAAACAGGGTGCCGCCGTCGGCCCGTCGCGCCGCGCCCTCGCGGTCGGTGGCGGCGCCGGTGAACGCGCCTTTGACGTGGCCGAAGATCTCGCTTTCCATCAAATCGCGCGGGATCGCGGCGCAGTTGATCGCAACGAATTCCTTGTCGCGGCGCGGGCTGCAGCGATGCACCGCCTCGGCACAGAGCTCCTTGCCGGTGCCGGATTCGCCGGTGATGAACACCGTGGCGCGCGATGGCCCCACCGAGTCGATGGTACGGTAGACCGCCTGCATCGGCAGCGACGAACCGATCATGCCGTAGTAACCGCTGCGGCCGTAGTCGTCCTTCAGGCTTTCCACGATACGTTGCAACGAAGCGTGCTGCGCGACGTTGCGCACCGTCACCACGAGCCGGTCCTTGGAGAACGGCTTGACCAGGAAATCGCGCGCGCCGCCCTGCATCGCCTCGACCGCGACGTTGATCGTGCCGTGCGCGGTGATCACGATGCAGGCGCAGGGAAGCTGCTCCGCCTGGATCGCCTTGAGGATTTCGAGACCGCTGATATCCGGCAGGTGGATGTCGAGGAGGACGACCTCGGGGAGATCGGCGTGGATCGCCGCCAGCGCCGCGCGGCCGGTTTCGGCGAAGCCGATCTCATAGCCGCAACCATCGAGGAAGGCCGCGTAAAGCTCGGCCATGGACGGCGTATCTTCGACGATCAGGATTTTTGGAAGAGTCGCATCGGGCATTCACGTCCCCACCACTTTCGCGTGCCGATGCTCACGCTAAAGCATAAATCCGAAGGAGGGAAGCGGCGGGAACAGAATTCCCGCCCCACCCGGATTCAGAGCGAGGCGGAGAAGCCGCCCTCCGAGCCTTCCGACGGGAACTTGTGGTCGAGGGCGTAGCCCGCCGCGCGCACGGTGCGGATCACGTCGGTGCCATCGTCCTCGTTCAGGGCCTTGCGCAGGCGGCGGATGTGGACGTCGACGGTGCGCGGTTCGACGTAGATGTCCGGCCCCCAGACCGCGTTCAACAATTCCTCGCGCGAGAACACCGAGCCCGGGTTCTGCATCAGGAACTGCAGCAGGCGGAATTCGGTCGGGCCGAGATGGATGTAGCGGCCGCCGCGGGTGACGCGGTGGGCGTTCAAATCCATCTGGATGTCGTCGAATTCGAGGGTGCCCTTGCTCGGCACCGCCGCCGAGCGCCGCAGCAGCGCGCGCACTCGGGCGAGCAGCTCGGGCATCGAGAACGGTTTGGTGATGTAGTCGTCGGCGCCGGTGTTGAGGCCGCGCACCTTGTCGCCCTCTTCGCCGCGCGCGGTGAGCATGATGATCGGCACCTCGCGGTGGCGCGGCTTGCGGCGCAACTGGCGGCAAACCTCGATCCCCGACATCATCGGCAGCATCCAGTCGAGCAGCACCAGATCGGGCGCGTTCTCGGCGGCGACGGTGAGAGCCTCCTCGCCGTCGGTCGCCTCGCACACCCGGTATCCCTCTTTTTCGAGGTTGTAGCGCAGCACCGTCACCAGCGCGGCTTCGTCCTCGACCACCATGATCATCGGTTTCATCGTGCCCAACTCTCCCGTCAACCGAAGCGGCCGGTGATGTACCCCTGGGTCAGCTTGTGACGGGGGTTGGTGAAGATCTGCTCGGTATCGCCGACTTCGATCAGTTCGCCGAGATGGAAAAAGGCGGTGCGCTGCGACACCCGGGCCGCTTGCTGCATCGAATGGGTGACGATGACGATGGTGTAGTTCTCGCGGAGTTCGTCGATCAATTCCTCGATCTTCGCCGTCGCGATCGGATCCAGCGCCGAGCAGGGCTCGTC
>DBTR01000070.1:17837-18051 GCA_002307145.1 Rhodospirillum sp. UBA1311
CAGGGCTCGTCCATCAGGATCACTTCCGGATTGATGGCGATCGCGCGGGCGATGCAGAGACGCTGTTGCTGGCCGCCGGAAAGGCCGGTGCCGGGCGACTCCATACGGTCCTTGACCTCGGCGAGCAGGCCCGCCTTTTCGAGGCTGGTGACCACCATCTCGTCGAGTTCGTCCTTGTTCGCGGCGAGGCCGTGGATGCGCGGGCCGTAGGCGA
>DBTR01000070.1:18348-29753 GCA_002307145.1 Rhodospirillum sp. UBA1311
GGCTTCTGGAACACCATGCCGACGCGGGCGCGGAGCTGCACCACGTCGATCTTCGGATCGTAGATGTCTTCGCCGTCCATCATCACCGTGCCGGAAACCCGGCAACCGTCGATGGTGTCGTTCATCCGATTGAGGCAGCGGAGGAAGGTGGACTTGCCGCAGCCCGAGGGGCCGATGAAGGCGGTCACCTCGCCCGCGCGGATGTCGAGATTGACGTCTTTCAGCGCATGCTTGTCGCCGTAGTGGACGTTGGTGCCCTGCGCCTGGATCTTCGCGCCCATGGCGGCCGCGCTCCCTTCGGTTTCGGTCGGGGTGTGCATCGTGTCGCGCACGTGAGAATTCTCCATGTTTACCACCGCCTTTCAAATCGGCTGCGCAGGATCACGGCGGCAGCGTTCATCACGATCAGGAAGGCGAGCAGCACCATGATCGCGGCAGACGTCCGCTCGACGAAGGCACGTTCGGCGCTATCCGCCCAGATGTAGATCTGCACCGGCAGGGCGGTGGCCGGGTCGGTGAAGCCGTGCGGAATGTCGACGATGAAGGCGACCATGCCGATCATCAACAGCGGCGCGGTCTCGCCGAGCGCGCGGCCCATGCCGATGATCGTGCCGGTGAGGATGCCGGGCATCGCGAGCGGCAGCACGTCGTTGGTCACCATCTGCATTTTCGAAGCGCCGAGCCCGAGCGCCGCTTCGCGGATCGAAGGCGGCACGGATTTCAGCGACACCCGCGCGGCGATGATGATCGTCGGCAGGGTCATCAGGGTCAGCACCAGGCCACCGACCAGCGGCGCGGAGCGCGGCAGGCCGAAGAACTGGAGAAACACCGCGAGGCCCAAAAGGCCGAAGACGATCGACGGGATCGCCGCGAGATTGTTGATGTTGACCTCGATGACATCGGTCCAGCGGTTCTTCGGCGCGAACTCCTCAAGGTAGACCGCGGTCGCGACGCCGAGCGGGAAGGACAGCACCAGGGTCACCAGCATGGTCAGGAACGAGCCCGCCACAGCGCCCCAGATTCCGGCGAGCTCGGGTTCGCGGCTGTCGCCCTGGGTGAAGAAGCGCCAGTTGAAGCGGGATTCGAGGCGGCCGTCCTTCTGGAGCGCGTCGACCCAGGCGATCTCCTTGTCGGTGACGCGGCGCGTGCCCTCGGGCTCGTTGCGGTCGACCCGGCCCTTGACCAGCATGTCGACGTCGTCGGAGGCGGGCACCCAGATCTCGGCCTTCTTGCCGATCAAATCCGGCGACGAAATCACCGCGTCGCGAATCTCGAAGGTCGCGCCGGACGACACCAGCCCGTTGAGCAGGCGGCGGTCGTTGCGGCTCTCGACCGTGGGGAACAGCGACTGGATGCCGTCGCGATAGAGCTTGCCGTAGTTGGCGCGGCGCATCTCGGCCGCGTCGCGCACGCCGTCCGGGTCGATCACCGCGACGTCGTAGGAAATCGGCAGGCGGATTTCGGTCTGGACGAAGGCGGTGTAGCCCTTGCCGATGATGCTGGCGAACAACAACGCCATGAACACCAGGGCCGAGACGATCGCCACCAGGCCGAAGAGGCGGAAGCGGCGCTCGGCGCGGTAGCGCCGGCCGATCCCCGCCGCGACCAGTGCGCGGGTGCGTGCGCCGCCCTGTCCCGGTTCCACTGTCATCTCACTCATATTGTTCCCTATACTTCCGGACCACGTGGAGCGCGAAGACGTTGAGCGCAAGGGTGACGCAGAACAGCACCAGGCCGAGGGCGAACGCGGCCAAGGTCTTGGCGCTGTCGAACTCCTGGTCGCCGGTCAACAGGGTGACGATCTGCACCGTCACCGTGGTCACCGCATCCAATGGGTTGAAGGTGAGGTTGGCGGCGAGGCCGGCGGCCATCACCACGATCATGGTCTCGCCGATGGCGCGCGATACCGCCAGCAGCACGCCGCCGACGATGCCCGGCAAGGCCGCGGGCACGATCACGTTGCGAATGGTTTCCGACTTGGTCGCACCGAGCGCATACGCGCCGTCGCGCATCGCCTGCGGCACCGCGTTGATCACGTCGTCGGAGATCGAGGACACGAACGGGATGATCATCACCCCCATCACCAGCCCGGCGGCGAGCGCACTTTCCGACGCGACCGAAAGCCCCATGCCCTCGCCGAAGCGGCGAATGAAGGGGGCTACGGTGAGCGCGGCGAAGAAGCCGTAGACCACCGTCGGGATGCCCGCGAGGATTTCCAGCATCGGCTTGGCGACGGCGCGGAACTTGCGGTGCGCGTATTCCGACATGTAGATCGCCGACATCAGGCCGACCGGCACCGCGACGCACATCGCGATCAGGCTGATCAGCAGCGTGCCGGTGAACAGCGGCACCGCGCCGAACGAACCCGAGCTGCCGACCTGGTCGGCGCGGAGCGCGGTTTGCGGACTCCAGTGCAGGCCGAAGAGGAAGTCGAGCGGCGGCACCTTGGTGAAGAAGCGCAGCGATTCGAACATCAGCGAGAGGACGATGCCGACGGTGGTGAGGATCGCCACCATCGAACTCGCGATCAGGAACACCGTGATCACCCGCTCGACCTGGTTGCGGGCGCGCAGCGTCAGCGACACCCGGCGCAGCGCGAACGACGCGCCGCCGATCGCGAGCGCGAGGCAGAGCAGCGCGAGCGCGCCGTTGCCGATCGCGTAGAGGCGGTGGAAGGTGTCGGCGGCGGCCTGGATCTCGGGCGCGGGCTCGGAACGCACCACGTCGCCGATCGCAAGATTGCGGATGTCGTTCCAGACCAGGTTGAGGCGCGCGGTCGGCAGCGCCTGGTAGGAATCCGGCAGGCCACCCATCACCAGGCCCTTGACCAGCAGCGGCTGGAACGCGACCCAGAGCGTCGCGATCAACAGGGCGGGCACGCCGCACCAGATCGCGGCGTAGAGACCGTGGTACATCGGGCGGGAATGGAGCTGCGACTGCCGCCCCGGCGCAACCGCGCGTGCGCGCGCGGTGCCGAAGCGATACGAGATCACCGCGAGACCGGTAAGCACTAGCAGCAGAACACTAAACGGCATCTCTGAGCCTCGTCGCGTGGGTCAAATCCGGGCTGGCCGGGATTATATCGACGCGAAACGCTTCGCGCTTGCGGAAAACGCCGCCGCCCGAAGCCGGGCGGCGGCGACCGATGGTCATGCGAACCTTACTTCACGTTGGTCGGCAGGGCCTTGCCGGCATCCTTGGCGGCCTTCAGCTTGTCCGCGGTGAGCGGGATCAGGCCGATCTGCGGCAGGTAGCCGTCGGCGCCGATCGCGGCTTCCGAGGTGAACTCGGCGACGTATTCCTTGATCCCCGGGATCACGCCGACATGCTCGCCCTTGACGTAGAAGAACAGCGGACGCGAGACCGGATATTTGCCCGACGAGATGTTCTCGAAGGTCGGAGCGACGCCGTCGATGTGCGCGCCCTTGATCTTGTCGGCGTTCTGGTCGAGGAACGAGTAGCCGAAGATGCCGAGCGCCTTGGTGTTCTCGACCAGCTTGTTGACGATCAGGGTATCGTTTTCGCCGGCTTCGATGTACGCGCCGTCTTCACGGATGCCCTGGCAAGCGGCCTGGAAAGCTTTCGGGTCGGACTTCGAGAGCGCCTTCAGCGCCGGGAATTCCGCGCAGCCCGCATCCATCACCAGCTCGGTGAAGGCGTCGCGGGTGCCGGAGGTCGGCGGCGGCCCAAGCACTTCGATTTCGTTGGCCGGGAGCGACGCATTCACGTCCTTCCAGGTCTTGTAGGGGTTGGGCACCAGCTTGTCGCCGCCCTTCGGATCGGGAACGGTCTTCGCGAGGGCGAGGTAGAGGTCCTTGCGGGAGACGTTGAAGGTCGGGCCGTTCTTCGCATCGGCGACGACGATGCCATCGAAGCCGATGGTGATCTCGGTGATCTTGTTCACGCCGTTCTTGGCGCAGGTCTCGACTTCGGACGACTTGATCGCACGGGAAGCGTTGGTGATGTCGGGGTGGTCGACGCCGACACCGGCGCAGAACAGCTTGAAGCCGCCGCCGGAACCCGTGGACTCGATCACCGGGGTCTTGAACGACGTGGTCTTGCCATACTGCTCGACAACCTTGGACGCGAACGGAAAGACCGTCGACGAACCGACGATGCGGATCTGATCGCGGGCTTCGGCCGCACCGGCGAAAGCGACCGTCGCGAGAGCGGCGACGGCAAGAGTACGTTTCATCACAGCGAATGCCTCCGGCAGGGATTTTTCATATTCAGCAACCCATCTGCGGATCGGCTAACGGGGGTGCCGACCGCAGGGTCAACCTACTCGGGGACGGCGACGCATTTGTGAACGGAGCATTATGGTTTTGTGACAACGCCGACATGCGTGTGCATTCGTACCCTTGGCGCGGCGCGGAAGGCGCGCTACGTTGAGCGCTGAGCCTCCGCGCGAATGCCGCGCCGAGCTTTGGATTCCCGCACCGATGACGCTTGCCGCCGACCCGTTTTCGCTCGCCCAATGCCTGGGCTACGTCGCCTTCGTGCTGGGCTTGAGCGCGTTCCTGCAGCGCCGGGATCGCCGCCTCAAGCTCCTCAACTGCGCGCAAGGCGCGGTCTACGCGGGTCACTTCCTGATGCTCGGCAGCCTCGCATTGGCAGGCAGCGCCTTGGTTTGCGCCCTGCGCTCGGGCACCGCCGCGTTCGTCATGCGGCGCTGGCTGGTGGTGCCGTTCGTCGTCCTCAACGTCGCGGTAGGGTTCGCCGTGGCCGAGAAGGCGACCGACTGGCTGCCGGTTTTGGGCTTCGTCATCGGCACCATCGCGGTGTTCCTGCTCGAAGGAATTCCGCTCCGGATCGGGATGTTCCTCTCCTCGGCGGTGGTGATGGTCGCGGCCTGGATCTCCGGCTCGATCGGCGGCGTGGCCCTCGAAGCCTCGATCGCCGCCGCCAATCTTGTCACAATTCTCCGCATCCGGATGGCGTCCGCGCGGGTCGCCGCATCATGACCGACATCGACATCTTTGCCCCCGCGCAGCTGCTGGGATACCTCGCGCTGGTCCTCGGCATCATCACCTACATGCAGCGCAATGACCGCACGCTGAAGAAGTTCAACGCCTGCCAGAGCGTCGCCTATGGCCTCCAATTCTTCCTCCTCGGCAACTTCCCGGCGGCGTGCGGCATGGGAATCAGCACCTTCCGCTCGATCGCGGCGCTCTATACCCGCTCGATCTGGCTCGCCCTGGCGCTGATCGCCGCCAACGTCGCGATCGGTTCCCAATACGCCCACGGCTGGCTCGGCTGGCTGCCGATCGTCGGCGTCGGCGTCGGCACCCTCGCGATCTTCACGCTTTCGGGCATCCGGATGCGGCTTGCGCTGCTTTCCTGCACGGTGATGTGGCTGATCATCAACATCACCAGCGGCTCGATCGGCGGCACGATCCTCGAAAGCCTGGTGTTCTGCTCCGCCTCGCACACCATCTTCCGCCTCTGGCGCGCCGGCCGCGTCGCCCCGACGGAAGCCGCCTGAGCGGCCAGCACCCAATGTTACACTTCGTCACCGAAAGTCACCGCTCCGGCAAGCTCCGGTAACACGCCGGGGCTTTACTGCTCCGTGCCGCCGATTGGAGCGGCGCAACCCACGGAGATCGACATGTTCAACAAGCTCACCCTCGCCATCCCAGCCCTCGCCCTCGCCATCGGCTTCGGCGCGCCCGCCTTCGCCGCCAGCCCCGCGCCGTGCGCCGACGACGTCGCCCAGGTCCAGGCGGCGTGGGACGCGATGTACCCGATGGCGATGCAGACCAACGGCAACCAGGGCATCGCCGACGCGCTCAGGATGGCGAAGCAGAAGTGCCAGGAAGGCGATACGGTCGCGGCCCAGCAATACCTCAACGTGGTGCGCAGCCACCTCGACATGCCGCAGCACCCCGCCCCGCATAACTGAAGCGCTTCGCAATCGCCGCCCGGCAGACCCGTCGGGCGGCGGAGATCACGCCGCCTCGGCGGCCTTTTCCTGGCGCGCCCGGCCCCAGTCGTAGAGCGCGTCGATCACCGGCCGAAGGCTCTCGCCCTCGGCCGAAAGCGTGTAGTCGACGCGCGGCGGCACCACCGCGTGCACGGTGCGCACCACCAGCCCGTCCGACTCAAGTTCGCGCAACTGCCGCGTCAGCATCCGCGCGGTGATGCCGCCCAGGCTGCGCTGCAACGCGCCGAAGCGCAGGCCGCCGTTGCCGAGATGGTAGAGAATCACGCCCTTCCACTTGCCACCGATCACATCGAGCGCCGCCTCCACCGGGCAGCCGGGGGCGCAGTCGTAGCGTTTGGATTTTTCCGGCATCGGAGCCCCATGCTATACAAAATGACAGTACGTGCAGAATTATACCGTATTGTCGCTTCCGCACATCAGGGCAATATCGGGCAGACTTGAACCGCAATCAACCACGAGGCCCAAGCCATGAAAGCCGTCGGCTACTCCCGCTCCCTTCCCGTCTCCGATCCCGAGCTCTTCGCCGTCGTCGATCTCCCCCTCCCCGAGCCCGGCCCGCGCGACCTGCGCGTCGCGGTGCGCGCGATCTCGGTCAACCCGGTCGACACCAAGATCCGCATGCGGGTGAATCCGGAAGGCCAGGAGACCAAGATTATCGGCTGGGACGCGGCGGGGACCGTCGACGCGGTCGGCTCGTCCGTCACCGGCTTCAAGCCCGGCGACACGGTCTACTACTCGGGCGCGCTCGACCGCCCGGGCTGCAATTCCGAATTCCACCTCGTCGACGAACGCCTCGTCGGCCGCAAGCCGAAGTCGCTCAACTTCGCCGAAGCCGCCGCGATGCCGCTGACCGCGATCACCGCCTGGGAACTGCTGTTCGACCGCCTCGGCGTCGCCGCGGAAACCCGCGGCAATCTCCTCGTCGTCGGCGGTGCGGGCGGCGTCGGATCGATGCTGATCCAGATCGCCCGCCAGCTCACCCGCCTTACCGTGATCGCCACCGCCTCCCGCCCCGAAACCCGCGCATGGTGTGAGGCCTTGGGCGCGCACCACGTCGTCGACCACCGCCAGCCCCTCGACAAAGCCCTCGCCGGACTGAAGCTCGGCCCGATGCACTACGTCGCCGCCCTCACCCAAACCGACACCCACCAGGCCGCGATCGCGGAAGTCCTCGCGCCGCAAGGCAAGGTCGGCATCATCGACGACCCCGAACACCTCGACGCCATGCTGCTCAAGCGCAAGGCCGCCTCCCTCCACTGGGAATTCATGTTCGCCCGCTCCCTCTTCCAAACCCCCGACATGGCCGAACAGGGCAAAATCCTCGACGCCGTCGCCAAGCTCGTCGACACCGGCAAGCTCCGCACCACGCTCAAGCAAAACCTCGGTCGGCTGACGCCTGAAAACCTCGGCAAAGCCCACGCGCTGCTCGAATCCGGCAGTACGATCGGCAAGGTGGTGCTGGAAGGGTTCTGAAACCGAAAAGGCCGGGCTCTGCCCGGTCCCGCTGGGGCCTTAGACCCCAGACTCCGTTAGTTTTTCGCGCGTCAGCGCAATCGACGATCACGCCGCGTGAAGGCTCTATCGCGCTTCGCGCAAAAACCAAAACTTATGGGAGGGGCGGAGGGACCGAGTCCCTCCGCGACCTTTTCCTTCGTCTTAAGCCTTACCGCAACGCGGCGATGTTGGCGGCGTAGTCCGGGGTCTGGAACACCGCGCTGCCCGCGACGAGAACGTTCGCGCCCGCTTCGGTGCAGAGCTTGGCGGTTTTGGCGTTGATGCCGCCGTCGACCTGCAGCTCGATATCGCGGCTGCCGATCATTGCCTTGATCCGGGCGATTTTTTCCACCTGGGAGGAGATGAAGGACTGGCCGCCGAAGCCCGGGTTGACGCTCATCACCAGGATCAGGTCGAGCTTGTCGAGGACGTAGGCGATCACGGATTCGGGCGTCGCAGGATTGAGGGAGACGCCCGCCTTCTTGCCCAGGCTCTTGATCAACTGGAGCGAGCGGTCGAGGTGGCGGGTGGCTTCGGCATGGACGGTGACGATATCCGCGCCCGCTTCGGCGAAGGCGGGGATCAGCGCATCGACCGGTTCTATCATCAGGTGGACGTCGAACGGGCGGCGGGTGTGCGGGCGGATCGCCTTGATCACCGGCGGGCCGAAGGTGAGGTTGGGGACGAAGTGGCCGTCCATCACGTCGATGTGGATATAGTCGGCCCCGGCGGCGTCGATGGCGCGGACCTCCTCGCCGAGCTTGGCGAAGTCGGCGGAGAGAATGGACGGGGCGATCTTGACGGTCATTTCAGCATGGGCTCCGGGAGATAACGAACGGGGCGGCCGGAGGGCCGCCCCGCGCAGGGACGAATATGAAGTGCGGGACTAGATCCCGATGATCGGCGCCGACCCCGGCTTGGAGGCGGAAGCGGACCGGATCTTCGGGTCGAGTTCGCCCGCCGCGTAGCGGCGCGCCATGTCGGCCATCGGGATCGGCTTGATCTTCGAAGCGCGATTGGAGGTGCCGAAGGCTTCGTAGCGTTCGAGGCAGAGCTTTTCCATCGCCGCGATCGCGGGCTTCAGGTACTTGCGCGGATCGAACTCGCCCGCATCCTCGGCGAACACCTTGCGGATCATGCCGGTCATCGCCATCCGGTTATCGGTGTCGATGTTGATCTTGCGGACGCCGTGCTTGATGCCTTCGACGATTTCCTCGACCGGAACGCCGAAGGTCTGGGGCATCTTGCCGCCGTACTGGTTGATGATGTCCTGGAGGTCCTGCGGCACCGAGGACGAGCCGTGCATCACCAGATGGGTGGTCGGCAGGCGGTGGTTGATCGCCTTGATCACATCCATCGCGAGGATGTCGCCGGTCGGCTTGCGGGTAAACTTGTAGGCGCCGTGCGAGGTGCCGATCGCGACGGCGAGCGCATCGACGCGGGTGCGGGCAACGAAGTCGGCGGCCTGCGCCGGGTCGGTGAGGAGTGCCGCGCGGTCCATCACGCCTTCGAAGCCGTGGCCGTCTTCCTTGTCGCCCTTGCCGGTTTCGAGCGAGCCGAGGCAACCGAGTTCGCCTTCGACCGAGACACCGATCAGGTGGGAAATCTCGGAGACCGAGGTGGTGCTTTCGACGTTGTAGAAGTACGACGACGGGGTCTTGCCGTCTTCCATCAGCGAGCCGTCCATCATCACCGAGGTGAACCCGGCGGTAACGGCGGAGAGGCAGGTGGCGAGATTGTTGCCGTGGTCCTGGTGCATGCAGACCGGGATATTCGGGTACATCTCGATCGCGCCCATGATCATGTGCTTGATCATGATGTCGCCGGCGTACTGGCGCGCGCCGCGGCTAGCCTGGAGAATCACCGGCGCGTCGGCCTTTTTCGCCGCGGCCATGATCGCCAGGATCTGCTCAAGGTTGTTCACGTTGAAGGCGGGTACGCCATAGCCGTGCTCGGCCGCATCGTCCAGCAGTTGCCGCAGGGAGATCATTGCCATGGTTATCTTTCCTCCACTGTCCTGTTCATATTTGAGCGGGGGATGCGGCCCATTGGTGGGCCGCGCTCCGGTTTAATGGCTGAGACGATCTTTCACCGTGCGGACGACATTGTCCACGGTGAAGCCGAAGTGCTCGAAGAGTTTCTCGGCGGGAGCGGAAGCGCCGAAGCCCGGCATCGCGACGATGCCGCCCTCAAGGCCGACATAGCGTTCCCAGCCGAAGCCGATCGCCGCCTCGATCGCGACGCGCACGCCGGTCGCGCCCAGCACGCTGGCGCGGTAGTCGGCCGGTTGTTCATCGAACAATTCCCAGCAGGGGAGCGAAACCACCGCCGTGGCGATGCCTTCGGCGTTGAGCGCCTTGGCCGCTTCGACCGCGAGCGCGACCTCCGAGCCGGTGGCGACGAGGGTGGCGGCGCGCTCCGCCGGAGCCTCGGCGATCACGTAGCCGCCCTTGGCGCAGCGGTTTTCGGTGGTGTGCACGGTGCGCAGCGTCGGCAGGTTCTGGCGCGACAGGGCGAGAACCGACGGGCGATGCTCCTGGTCGAGCGCGGCGGCCCAGCATTCGGCGGTCTCGACCGCGTCGGCAGGCCGCATCACCAGGACATTGGGCATGGCGCGCATCGCGGCGAGATGTTCGACCGGCTGATGGGTCGGGCCGTCCTCGCCGAGGCCGATGGAATCGTGGGTCATCACGTAGACGACGCGCAGGCCCATCAGCGCCGAAAGGCGCATCGCCGGACGGAGATAATCGGTGAACACCAGGAAGGTGCCGCCGTAGGGGATCATTCCGCCGTGCAGCGCGAGGCCGTTCATCGCGGCGGCCATGCCGTGTTCGCGGATGCCGTAGTGGATGTAGCTGCCCGCGTAGTCGCCGGGCTTCACCGCCTGCTGGCCGTCGACCTTGGTGAGGTTGGAGCCGGTGAGGTCGGCCGAGCCGCCGATGAGTTCGGGGATTTCCTTGGCCAGCACCGTCAGCACGTCCTGGCTCGCCTTGCGGGTCGCGACCTTCGGCTTGGTTTCGGAGAGCGCCTGCTTGTGGGCGTTGATCGCCGAGCGCCAGCCGCGCGGCATCTCGCCGGCGTCGAGGCGGCGGAATTCCTCGTAGCGGGCATCGTCGAGGAAGGTCATCCGCGCTTCCCAGCTTAGCCGGAGCGCACTGCCCTTGATGCCGAAGCCACGCCAGGCGTCCAGCACGTCGTCCGGGGTTTCGAACGGCGCGTACGCCCAGTCGCAAGCAACGCGAGCGGCGGCGATCTCGGCGTCGCCGAGCGGCGCGCCATGGACCTTATGGGTGCCGCACATCGTCGGCGCGCCCTTGCCGATCACGGTGCGGCAGGCGATCAGCGAGGGCTTGTCGGACTCCTGCGCGGCGGCGATCGCGGCGGCGATCGCTTCCGGATCGTGGCCGTCGATGCGGGTCGCGGCCCAACCGGCGGCCTGGAACCGTGCGAGCTGGTCCTCGGACGAGGAAATCTCGATCTTGCCGTCGATGGAAATGCCGTTGTCGTCCCAAAGAACGATCATCTTGTTGAGCTTCAGGTGCCCGGCGAGCGAGATCGCTTCCTGGCTGATGCCTTCCATCAGGCAGCCGTCGCCGCACATCACGTAGGTGTAGTGGTCGACCGCGGCGTCGGAGAAGCGGGCGTTCATCATCCGCTCCCCCAAGGCCATGCCGACGGCGGTTGCGATGCCCTGGCCGAGCGGGCCGGTGGTGGTCTCGACGCCCGCGACATGGCCGTATTCCGGATGGCCCGCGGTGCGCGCGCCCATCTGGCGGAAGTTCTTGATCTGCTCGATGTCCACGTCCTCATAGCCGGTGAGATAGAGGAGCGCGTAGAGCAGCATCGAGCCGTGCCCGGCGGAAAGGACGAAGCGGTCGCGATCCGGCCACTTCGGTTCCTGCGGGTCGAACTTCAGGAATTTGGAAAACAGCACGGTGGCGACATCCGCCATGCCCATCGGCATGCC
>DBTR01000070.1:30051-64559 GCA_002307145.1 Rhodospirillum sp. UBA1311
ACCGCGTCGGCGGCAAGGAAACGGACGGCGTTCGCCAACCGGGCATGGGAAACGGCGGCCGGCGCCGAGGTCTCAGTCGTCATCGCGGAAGTCTTCCTTATCCAACAAGAAAAGCGGGAGGCCGACGGTCAGTCGGGCTCCACCAAATGGTAGCTGGTGAGAACCTGGCGTTCGCCATAGGGACCGCTGATCATCAGGGTCTGGGTCCGCGCGAAGTTGTCCTCGACGGTGACGCCGTCGACGAGAATGCCGTCGGTCACGCCGGTCGCGCAGAAGAACACCTGATCCGACGACACCAGGTCGTCGAGCATCATCCACTTTTCGGTCTGGAGGCCGAACTCGGCGATCACCTTCTTTTCCGCGTCGGACTGCGGATTGAAGCGGCCCATGAAGTCCGCGCCGAGGGCGCGGAGCGCGCAGGCGGTGAGGATGCCTTCGGGGGTGCCGCCGGTGCCGAGCAGCATGTCGACGCCCGAATCCGGGAAGGCGGCCAGCAAACCGCCCATCACGTCGCCCGCCGGATAGAGCGAGCAGCGCGCGCCCGCTGCGTAGATTTCCTCGCAGAGCTTCTTGTGACGCGGCTTTTCAAGCAGGAAGACGGTGAGTTCGCTCACCGACTTGCCGAGCGCGCGAGCCAGCACGCGCAGCTTTTCGGCCGTCGGGGCTTCGGGGTCGATGAGGCCCTTGGCCTCCTTCGGGACCGCGATCTTTTCCATGTAGTACGACGGGCCGGGGTCGAACATCGTGCCCTTGGGCGCCATCGAGATCACCGAGAGCGCGTTGGCGAGGCCAAGCGCGGTGTAGCTCGTGCCCTCGACCGGGTCGACGGCGATGTCGAACTTGGCGCGATGACGCGCCAGGCCGATCGCTTCGCCGCAGTAGAGTTCCGGGGCTTCGTCCTTCGCGCCTTCGCCGATGATCACCGTGCCTTCGATCGGCAAGGCGTTCAGCTCCCGCCGCATTGCATTGACTGCGGCGCCATCGGCGTTGTTCTTGTCGCCCCGGCCAACCCAGTCGTAGGCCGCGAGCGCGGCGGCCTCGGTGACGTTGCGCAGGCTATAGGCGAACAAAGGCGTCCGCTGCTGAATCGGACGATGCACCATTTTTATCCCCCGTCTATGACGCCGTCCGGTCGCGCGAACGGCTTGGGCGGCCCAGGTTCCCCCTTGCGGGGATTTCAATTCCGGGAGACGGGTTCCGGGCCGCTTCGGGACACCCATTCCGGCAGGCTCTCGCCTCGGCAGGCTTTCAGGCTTTATTGAGGCGCGGGGATACCGCACCCCTGACTTCGGCGCAAGCCCCTAGACGAAAGGCATTGAAAGCCTCCCGACCCGGACCCCCACCCAGCAGCCAAGGCCTACACCACCTTCCGACTGCTCAAATAGAACGCCACCGCTTGCGAGCGATTTTCGACGCTCAGCTTCTCGTAGAGATTCTTGAGATGGAACTTGACCGTGTTCAACGAGATGTCGAACCGCTTAGCGATTTGGGCGTTGGTGATGCCTCCTGCAAGCGCTGTCAGCAATTCGCGCTCGCGCGGAGTCAGCGACGCCAACGGATCGTTGACCGCACGGGTGGAGGCGACGAACGGGAAAACCTTGCGGCCGTCGGCGACGGCGGCGATGGTTTCCAGCAGGTTCGCGCCGGGGTCCGACTTGGAGCAGAAGCCCCAGGCCCCCAGCATTTCCGCCTCGACCGGGATCGACGGGTTGGACGACCCGGTATAAACAATCAGACGGGAATTCCGTTCCTTACGCAGAAAGGCTTCGAGCACGCCCCGCCCGGCAAGGTACGGCATTTCCCAGCCGATCACCCCGACGTCGAAGCGGATATTTTCCGCCGCGGTCAAGAACCGCTCGCCATCGGGCGCCATGGAAACCAGCACGAACCGCTCGTCGGCGGCGAACAGCCGGATCAACCCGCTTTGCAGCAACGGATTCTTCTCGGCGATCATCACTTCGATGGGGGTTTTGCGCTGAACTGACTTCCGCTTTTTTCCGGACATCCTCGACCCTTACGACATTCGGCGTGCGGAGCTCAGGCCCCGGCCGCCCCGGCAAATCCGACCCGCGTCGGATTCGGCGCGAACGTCCCTCAGCCGTTCCCGCAGGTCAGACAATAGTGCCGAACCACCCGAATAGGCAAGTGGGTAGGGCGCCAAACCCACCCTTTCTTGTAGGTGTGGGGTTCAAATGACTCAAACTCACGTCGAACAAAGAAGGGGATTCATGCGAAAGGAAGGCTGCGGCTTCGCGCGAACCGGCAGCGTGAACATCGCACGGCAAAATCGCGCGACTCGGGGTCGACGCGATTCAGGTAACGATCCGGAGCGAACGCCCGGGGGGGTGCTGCGCGCACCATGCCGAAAGCTGGGCCGGCGAAAGCGGCCGGGCGTAAAGATAGCCTTGTCCGATATCGCAGCCCATGCTTTTCAGTATCGCCGCCTGGCCCTCGGTTTCGATTCCTTCGGCGATGATCTTGAGACCGAGAGCGTGGCCGAGGGTGATGATGCTCCTCGCCACCGTGACGTCGGTTTCGTTGGTTTCCAGGTGCATGACGAAGCTCCGATCAATCTTGACGTAGTCGATCGGCAGGGTGCGCAAATAGGAAAGACTGGAATACCCGGTACCAAAATCGTCGAGGGCGACTCGCACCCCCATGGCACGAAGCCGCGCCAATTGGGCGGTCGTAGCCTCGGGCTCCTGAATGATCGAGCTTTCCGTCAACTCCAATTGCAGGAGCGCCGGATCGACGCCGGTCTCTTCCAGCAAAGCCGCGACGCGATCGGGCAAATCGCCGCGCAGGAGCTGCAATGCGGAAACATTCGCGGCAATCGATGCGCGCAGCCCCTCGTCGCGGAACCGGATCGCCTGCGCACAACATTCCCGGAGCACCCAGTCGCCGATCTTGTGGATCACCCCGATCTCTTCCGCCATCGGAATGAACACCGCCGGCGAAACCATGCCGAACTCCGCATGCCGCCAGCGGAGAAGCGCCTCCATGCCCCGCATTTCGCCGCTGCCAAGATCGATCTTGGGTTGGAAGTCGAGATAGAAGCGCTCGCCTTCGACAGCCTCCCGCAGTGCCGTCTCGACCCGCAGACGGCGACAAATCGCCTCGTCGAGGTCGGGGCGATAGAACTGGTATCCTCCGCCCTTCTGCTTGGCCAACATCCGCGCATTGCCCGCCTGGCGCAGAAGATCGGCGCTCCCCGCGTCGTTCCCGAGGCAAAGCGCGATTCCCGCCGAGACGCCGAGGCGCGCCTCCTTGCCGCCGACGGTGTAACACCGGGAGAGATCGACGATCAGCTGTTCCACCACCAACGCGTACTCTTCCGGCGATTGCAGCCCTTCGAGCAGCACCACGAACTCGTCCGCGCCGATCCGGGCGACCACGTCGGCATCGCCGATCTGGTTGGAAATCCTGGCCGCGGCCTGCCGCAAAACCGCATCGCCGATCGCGTGCCCGAGACTGTCGTTGACCACCTTGAAACGATCGAAGTCCAACGACACCACCGCGCGCACGCCGCCGTCATCGAGGGCACGGCGCACCATCTGGCCGAGCAGGTCCCAAAGCATGTCGCGGTTGGGCAGTCCGGTGAGGGTATCGTGGAAGCTCATGTGCTCGATGGTTGCGTCCTTCTGCCGCATCTCGGTGATGTCGGCGAAGATCGCGACGAACGCCGCCCCGGTGTCGGCGAGTTCGATGCTCAACGGATTGACCGTGAGCATCGCGAGGAACCCCTCTCCGCTCTGCCGGCGCAGCCAAAGCTCGCCACTCCAGCTGCCCTGCTCGCGAACCGTATCCCAGACCGCGTCGTAGACCGCGCCGGGTTGCTGGACGGTGCGCATGATCTGCATCGGCTGGCCGAGAACCTGGCTGCGGATGTAGCCGGTAATCGCGCAGAACGCCGGATTGACCGAGAGAATCTTTCCCTCGGCGGAAATCACCAGGATTCCCTCGGCGGTGTGCTGGATAATGTTGCCTGCGAGGCGAAGCTCGGCAGTGCTCAAGGTAAGCGCCTGGTCGAGGTCGGCGGCGAGTTCGACCAGGCGCAACTCGCGGTCGGCGAGACGACGGAACAACGGCCGGAAGATCAGCAGCGCCTCGGCAACCAGAGTCGTCAGCATCCCGCCGAGGACGCCGAAGAGGATGTTCCGCAGCCGGTCGATCGCGTCCTCGGAATCCGCCTGATAGGCGACCACCGCGGCGTCGAGGCTTTGCAGCAGGCTGCGCCGCGCCGCCGCCCGTACCGCGTCGAGAGCGCCCGGATCGGGATCGCCGAGGGCGGCGGTGGCGAGGAAGGCGCGGGCATGGCCGAGAAAGGTGTCGAGGCGGATCGCGAGATTGGTCGGCTCCTCGTCGTAGATCCGCCGCAGGCGCGGGCTGTCGGCCGAGGGCATGTCGAGCTGCGGGTCGCCGAGACGGAGCGCGCGGTAGGAGCGCTCCATGAGCGCGACCGCCTCGCCGAGATCGACGAGCAGGCGTTCGCGCCGTTCGCTCCATGGGGTTTGCGAAATTTCGAGGCTCAGGCTCGCGATCCGCTGCGACAGCATCCGCTGGCGACCGGCGATGTTCACCACCTTCCCCGTGGCTTCCTGGGCATGGACGATGGTGTCGATCAGCACGTGGGTGCCGATCGAGAACGACGCAATCAGCGTAAGGGCCACGACGTAGCTGAACGTCGCAAGTCGATGCCCTTTGAAAATGGAGATACCGCGACCGCCCGTCATACTTCGCACTCCCTGCGAGGAAGTATGACTCTTCCCAAGCCCCTCCCGCCACCCTTATAAGGTGTGGCCGGAGGGAAGGTATTCAAGCGAGCGAAAAAGGCGATCCGGAGAGCTTAGAACTGCGGCTGGTTCTTGCGGTTGAACTCAAGCTGCTTCGGGTCGAGCTGCATGCCGATGTAGACCCGCAGGTCGCCCGAACCCACGCTTTTCGAGAACGGAATCGTCAGCGTCACTTCGCCGTCGCGATAGCGCACCGAGTTCACGTTGGGCGGGAAGCTGACTTCGGTCTGGAACACCTGCTTGCCCGCGGGGTGCGGGAAGAAGTCGGGGAGCGCGACGAAGTAGGCGAAGTTCGCCTTGCGGGTTCCGTCGGGCAGCGGCTTGGCCGCCGGGCCGATGGTCGCCTGGAACACCACGCTCAAGGACATCTTCACCACCTGGGCGTCCTTGTCGACGACGCACTCGCCGGTGTAGCTCTGGATCTCGGTTTCGATGAGGGTGTCGGTGAGGTCGGTGCCGCTGCCGACGAAGCGAGTCGCCTTGGCGGTTTCGCGGTCGATCAGGATCTTCGGGCAAGGCGGCGGCGGAGTTTTGTCCTTGAAGATGCCGCAACCCGCCAGCGCCACGGCGATCCCGAGGACGAGGCCGGTACGCACGACGGCCTTCGCCGCGAAACCCGGTGTGAAACGACGGCGCATCGAAAGCCCCCTTGCGTGAAAAAGCTGTTTTGGTGATAGCCCATGGCGGAGACGGCGGCAACCGGCTTCGCACCGAATCTGATCCGCGCCCTTTCGATTCGGCTCCGGCTTTGCTACATCCTCTGCACACATCATAGAGGAACCGTCATGACCGAACAGGCCGCCCTGCCGCCGCTCACCGTCGTCCTCGCCGCGCCGCGCGGCTTTTGCGCGGGCGTCGACCGCGCCGTGCAGATCGTCGAGCGCCTGCTCGAAACCCACGGCGCGCCGGTCTACGTCCGCCACGAGATCGTCCACAACCGCTTCGTCGTCGCGAGCCTCGAAGCCAAGGGCGCGGTGTTCGTCGACGAGCTGGACGCGGTGCCCGACGGCGAGGTGGTGGTGTTCTCCGCCCACGGCGTGCCGAAGGCGGTCCCGGCGGAAGCGGCGCGGCGCGGCCTCAAGCACATGGACGCGACCTGCCCGCTGGTGGCCAAGGTCCACATCGAAGCCGCGCGCCATGCCGCCGCCGGACACCAGATCATCCTCATCGGCCACGCCGGGCACCCCGAGGTGATCGGCACCATGGGCCAGGTCGCGCCGGAGAAAATCATCCTGGTCGAAACCCGGGAAGACGCGGAACGGGTGATGCCCGCCACCCCGGACAAGCTCGCCTTCGTTACCCAGACCACGCTGTCGGTCGACGAAACCCGCGACATCGTCGGCATCCTCCGCCGCCGCTTCCCCAACATCGAGGGGCCGAAGCGGGAGGACATCTGCTTCGCCACCACCAACCGCCAGATGGCGGTGCGCGCGATCGCGGCCGAATGCGACGCGGTGTGGGTGCTCGGCGCACCGAACTCGTCGAACTCGCGCCGCCTCGTCGAGGTCGCGGCCAAGGCGGGCTGTGCCGACGCGCGCCTGCTCCAAGGCGCGGAGGAGATCGATTGGGCGCACCTCGAAGGCGTCTCCCGCCTCGGCATCACCGCCGGGGCCTCCGCGCCCGAAGTGCTGGTGGAAGGCGTGCTCGCCGCGCTGCGCACCCGCCGCAGCCTCACCGTCGAGACCGCGCAGCACACCATCGAGGACGTGGTGTTCAAGCTCCCGCCGATGCTCCGCGCCCACGCCTGACTCTCTGGCGCTTTTCTTCGCCGCGTCGTTGTTCTATACCCTTGCGGCGCAAGCGAGAGGTTTCCCATGGCCGTATATACCGACGTCACCGACGAAGACCTCGCCGGCTTCGCCGCCGCCTACGACATCGCCGACGTGGTGTCGTTCAAGGGCATCGCCGAAGGCGTCGAGAATTCGAATTTCCTCGTCCAGACCGACGACGGCGAAAGCTACATCCTCACCCTCTACGAACGACGGGTGAACCCGGCGGACCTGCCCTGGTTCCTCGGGCTGATGGAGCACCTCGCGGGCAACGGCCTCACCTGCCCTCTGCCGATCAAGGGCCGCGACGGCGAAGCCTTGCGCACCCTCTCCGGCCGTCCGGCGGCGCTATTCAGCTTCCTGAAGGGCCTTTCGCCCCGCCGGATCTCCGCCGCGCACTGCGCGGGCGTCGGCGGCGCGCTGGCGCAACTCCACCTGGCGGGCGCGAACTATCCCGCGCGGCGCCCCAATGCCCTGAGCGTGCCGGGCTGGCGGCCGCTGTTCGACGCCTCCGCCGCGCGCGCCGACGAAGTCCTGCCCGGCCTCGCCGCCGAAGTCGCCGCCGAGCTTGGCGATTTCGAGCGCCACTGGCCGAGCGATCTGCCCCAGGGCGTGATCCACGCCGACCTCTTCCCCGACAACGTCTTCTTCCGGGGCGACGCGGTCTCGGGCGTGATCGACTTCTATTTCGCCTGCAACGACCTCTACGCCTACGACCTCGCGATCGCGATGAACGCCTGGTGCTTCGAGCCCGGCTGCGAGTTCAACGTCACCAAGGCGCAGCGTCTGCTCGCCGCCTACCAGGCGGTGCGGCCGCTCTCGGAGGCGGAAACCGCCGCCCTGCCGCTGCTGGCGCGAGGCGCGGCGGTGCGCTTCCTCCTCACCCGGCTCTACGACTGGCTCAACACCCCGGTCGGCGCTCTGGTGCGGCCGAAAGACCCGCTCGAATACCTGCGCATCGCCCGCTTCCATCGCGGCATTTCCGGCCCCGGCGCCTATGGCCTCTGAGATGACCGAAGTCGAACTCTTCACCGACGGCGCCTGCTCGGGCAACCCCGGACCGGGCGGCTGGGGTGCTATTCTCCGCTGCAAGGGCGTCGAGAAGGAGCTTTCCGGCGGCGAGGCGGAAACCACCAACAACCGCATGGAACTGATGGCGGCTATTTCGGGCCTCGAAACCCTCTCCCGCCCCTGCGCCGTCGCGCTGTTCACCGACAGCGAATACGTGATGAAGGGCGCGACCCAGTGGATTCACGGCTGGAAGACGCGCGGCTGGAAGACCGCCGCCAAGCAGCCGGTGAAGAACGTCGACCTCTGGCAGCGCCTCGACGCGGCGTTGAAGCCCCACGCCGTCACCTGGACCTGGGTGCGCGGCCACGACGGCCACGCCGAAAACGAACGCTGCGACGCCCTCGCCCGCGCCGCCGTGCCGCGCAAGTCCCGCTAGCCCGCCCGCCATCCTTGCCCTGAACCGCCGGCGTCACGTATGCTTGCGGGACGGGTTCAATATTCAGAGAGACCGATGGCCGTCGCGCACAAATCCGAGCCTCAATACCTCACCGGACAATGCCTCGTGGCGATGCCCGGGATGGAGGATTCCCGCTTCGACCGCGCGGTGGTCTACCTTTGCGCCCATTCGGAAGAAGGCGCGATGGGTTTGGTCCTCAATCGCGAACTCCCCGACATGCCGATCTCGCGGCTGATGGAACAGCTCAACATTCCCCTCACCCCGGCGTGCTCCGAGGTGCCGGTCCACTTCGGCGGACCGGTCGAGCCGGGGCGCGGCTTCGTCCTCCACTCCGCCGACTTCATGTCGGACTCCTCGATGCTGGTGGATAGCCGCCGCGCGCTCACCGCGACGCTCGACATCCTCCGCGCGGTGGCGGAAGGACGCGGCCCACGCCAGTTCCTGATGGCGTTGGGCTATTCGGGCTGGGGCTCGGGCCAGCTCGACATGGAACTGCGCGAGAACGCCTGGCTGGTGGTCCCCGCCGACGACGCCCTGCTGTTCGGCAAGGACACCCCGAAGAAATGGCAGGCCGCGATCGCCAAGCTCGGCATCGACGTCGCCAAGCTTTCCTCCACCGCAGGCAACGCCTAGGCCCTGAGCGCGTCCACCGTCGGCTCCGCATACGCCCGCCACGCCGGAACCGCCGCGAGCAGCGCGGCGAAGCCCAACAGCGCCAACACCCCGATCCCATCCTCGGGCACGAACCCGACCGGCAGGACGACGCCGTTTTTCGCGGTGAACCCCGCCCCGAGCGCGGCGGAAACGCCCCAGCCGAGCGCGTACCCCAAGGCCACGCCCGCGCCGATCAGCGCCATCAGCTCGCCCCACACCAGCGCGAACACCGCGCCCCTCGGCGCGCCGAACGCCCTGAGCGCGCCGATCTGACGGCGGCGCTGGCCGACGTGCACCACCGTCACCAGAATCAGCGCGGCGGCCACCAGCACCTGCGCGCCGATCGCGATCGCCGCCAGCACCGCGCGCGCGTCGCCCATGGTGGCGTAGAGCGCGGTCAGCACTTCCGCCGGGAACACCGCCTGGGTCGGTGCGGCGCGGTAGTCCTGGCGTAGCTTGTAGGCGTCGGCGATGGTCTTGGGCTTGACCAGGATCGCGGGCAGGCCGGGGAGTTCGGCGTCGCTCCAATCTTCGTGCAGCGCTGCATCGGCATCGAAGCCGTGGTGATCGTGTTCGTCGTGCGCGTCGTGTTCGCCGAGGCCGTGGATGTGCCAGACCGCCTGGATCGGCACCAGGATCGCGCGATCCCAGGCGGTGCTGGTGGGCTTGAGCTTGCCGACGATGCGATAGCGTACGTCGGCGTGCTGGTGCGTGCTCTCGCCCGCGAGGCCGTGCATCGGCACCACCGTCGCGCCGATCGCCAGATCCGTCGCCGCCCCCGCCACGGCCTCGTCTTCTTGCGCGAACATCCGCCCGTCGGCGAAACCCTTCGCGGTTTCGGCGATCAAGGTGGTGGTGGTGCCGACGACCGGTTGGTCCCGGACCGAGTCGCCGAAGCCGATCGGCGCGGCCCATTTCACCCGGGGATCGGAGCTGAGCTTTTGCAGGGTTTCGCCGGGGAGCAGCGGCAGCGGCGCGGCCTGGAGGAACACCGAGGACAGCACCAGTTGCGTCGGACCGCCCGCCGCGCCGACGATCAGGTCGAACTTGTCGGCGGCGCGTGCGCTGCCCAGCCGCAGGCCGCGCTCCTGCAACGTCACCGCGACGCCGAGAGCGACGGCAAGCGCCACCAGAAGAACCACCACCAGGGCCCCGGCCCACATCCGGCGCAGGTCCGAGAGGATGAAGCGGATCATCGCGCGGCTCCTTCGTCGGATACGATCCGCCCGCCCGCGAGGGTGACGCGGCGGCTCGCACGGCCGATCAAGCGGGGATCGTGGGAAACCAGGACCAGGGTGCTGCCGAGGCGCGCCGCTAGACTCAGGAGCAGGTCGGCGACCGCCGCGCCGCTTGCGGCGTCGAGGCTGGCGGTGGGCTCGTCGGCAACGATCACCCCGGGCTCGCGCAACACCGCGCGGGCGACCGCGACCCGCTGCATCTCGCCGCGCGACAGGGTTTCCACCGGCTGCTCGGGACGGGACAGGCCGACTTCGGCGAGGAGTTCGTGAGCGCGGGTGCGCACCGCCACGCTCGCCGCGCGCGCCAGCCTTGCCGGAAGCAGCACGTTCTCCACCGCCGAGAGGCCGGGGAAAAGGTGGAAGTCCTGCATCACTAGGCCGACGTTGGCGGCGCGCCAGCGATCCCGCGCCGCTTCGCCGAGGGCGGAAATCTCGACGCCGCCCCAGGCGACCCTGCCACCGCTCGGGCGCGCGAGGCCGGTGAGCATGTTCACCAGGGTGCTCTTGCCCGAGCCCGACGCACCGGTGACCGCGAGGCAGCCACCCGCACCGAGGTCGAGCGCGGCAACGTCAAGGGCGGGTTCGGCAAGGCCAGGATAGGCGACGGAAAGGTCGGCGACGGAAAGGGCGAGCATGGATCTCATGCCTTGCGATAGGTGGCGTCGCGCAGCCTGAGCAGGCTGACGAAGCCGGTATCCGGGTCGGTCCGGGAACCGTATTCGAGCACGCCCCGGACTTCGATGATCTGGCTCGGCTGGACGAAGGTCTGGGTCTTGCCGAGATAGACGACGACGATGTTGTCGGGCCAGTCGGCGTCCGACGAGCAGAACGGGCAAAGCGCCATCGGGATCTGGGTGAGGACGAAGAAGTTCGCCTCCGCCTTCAGCGGCGGCGCCATGAAGCCGAGCATGACGACGCGTTGGCCCGCCAGCGCCTTGACCCTGTCGGAGAAGGTCAGGCCGAGCACGCCGACCGAGCCGTACAGCTCCTCGAAGCGCAGCACCGGCTCCGCCGCAAGGGCGGAACCGGCGAAAGGCAACGCGCCGAGCAGCCCAAGGGCCGCGCGGCGCGTAAGCTTAGTGCTTGCCGAGACCGAGGGCATCGGCCAGCACCCGGTAGACGTCGCTCTCTTCCATGTAGCCCTTGAACGCGTTCGATCCGGGGCCGGTAGCCTGGAGCACCACGTCGTCCACCGCATGCACGGCGGTGCTTTCGTCCTTCGGGATGTTGCCGACGCGGTGCACCGCGCCGGGGACGTCCTTGTAGGCCTCGTTGGCGACGTACTCGCCCTTCTCGTTCTTGATCGTCGGGCCGAAGGGATTGTCCATCTTCGGGCGGAAGGTCTCGTAGTAGTCCGGATAGTCGGCAGCGAAGATCGCGAGACGGCGCGAGACGTCGACGCTGTCCGGATAGCCGTCGTGGTTCTTGTCTTCGTAGTTGGGGAAGCCCGCGCCGTCGTAGACGCCGACCTTCTCGCGCATCTCGGTGCCGGGCTTGTCGTCGTCGATGGTGCCGATCACCGAGACGGCGTGGGTGTGGTCGCCGGTGACGACGATCAGGGTGCCGGGATGGGTCTTGGCGAACGCCTTGGCTGCGCCGACCGCCTTGTCGAACTCGATGGTGTCGACCACCGCCCGCTCCCAATCCATCGGATGCGACTGCTTGTCGATCGACGCGCCCTCGACCATCAGGAAGAAGCCTTCCGGATTTTTCGAGAGGCGGCTGAGCGCGGCTTCGGTCATCTCGACCAGGCCGGGCTGGTCGGGGAATTTCGCCACCGTGCCTTTTTTCAGGAACATCCGGTCGAGCGCGACGTCCATGTCGGCGGTATGGAACAGGCCGAGGAGCTTGCCCGAGGCCGGGGCCTTGGCAAGTTCGGCGTGACTGGTGGCGAGGGCGTAGCCCGCGTCCTTGAACGCCTTGATGTAGTCCTTGTCGTCTTTCCGCTTCGAACCCGGCACCGACTTATCGAGGAAATAGGCCGAGCCGCCGCCCAGCACCACGTCGGGTTTCACGTCGTAGAGCATGCCGACGATCTCGGCCTTGTCGGCGCGGCGGCGGGTGTGGGCGACCACCGCAGCAGGCGTCGCGTCCTCGATTTCTGCGGTCGAGACGATGCCGATCGCCTTCTTGCCGGTGCGACGGATCGCCTCGGCGATGGTTTCGACCTTGGGGTCGTCCATCGACGCCGGAGTACGGTCGGCGTAGACGCCGAGGGCATTGATCGCGCTCTTGTGTCCGGTCATGTAGGCCGACATGGTGTTGGCCGAGTCGGTCGCGATCGAGCCGGTGGACGACGTGCCGATGAACGCCATGTGGTCGAGGTCGTCCATTTCGAGGCGGCCGTTCGCCTTGCCCTCGGTCATCCCCTTCGACATGATCCGCGCGGCGGTGCGGTGCGCCACCGAAAGGCCGTCGCCCAAAAGGAAGATCACGTTCTTCGCCACCGGCTTGGCCGGGGTGCCGAAGACCTCCCAGGTCACCGACTTGGTCTCGGCGCCCGCCTTCGCCTCAAGGGTGTAGCGGCCGGGCTGGTTGAGCTTCACGCCCCGCAGGATCAGGGCCGAGCCCAGGACCTTGCCGCCCTTGTCCTTTTCCTCCGCGACGAACTCGGCCTTGCCGCCGAGGAGGCGGGCGGCGTCCTTGCCATTCAGCAGCACCTTGACCGCGTCCGGCGCGACCACGCCGTCGAACTCGACCTTGAAGTCGAAGGGCGAGCCCGCCAGGATCGTCGCCCGATCGAGGGGATAGACCGTGGCGGCTTCCGCCGCACCACTGGCCAGGATCGTCGTCGCCGCGAGGGCGGCCGCAAAAACCGTGCGCATTATCAGCCTCTTCCGTGGGAGTGGAGAACCGGCGGAGATACTACGTGTGCGACTCGTTCGCAGATCATGACAGTTCCATGATTCTCGTTCCGGCCCGCTCACGAAATCGGCAAATCCCGTTCTTGCCTTGAAAACGCGCACCCCATGCATAGGTGTGGTGTTCGCGTGCGCCGCTCCGCGCACCGCCCCACAGCAGGAGTCGGCCCTCATGCGCAAGATCTCGCAAGTCTCTGGCGTGCTTCTCGTTCTCGGTGCGCTCGCCGCGCCCGTGGCGGCTTCCGCCCAAACTCCGGTGACCTGGGAACTGGTCGACGAATACCCCGAAACCGCAATTCCGGGCCAAGCCGACCTCTATTTCGCCCAGGCGGTGGCAACCGCGACCCAGGGCGCGGTGGTGATCGCGCCGATTGCCGGGGCGAAGTCGGGCCTGCGCTCCAAGGACCAGGTCGCGGCGGTGAAGGACGGCAAGTTCGCGATGGCGAACAGCTTCGGCGGCGCGCTCTCGGGCGAGAGCCCGGTGTTCCTGCTCTCCTCCCTGCCCTTCGTCGCGGCCTCCGCCGACGACTCCCGCAAGCTCTACGACACCGCCAAGCCGCTCTACGACAAGCTGTTCGCCGAGCGCGGCCAGAAGCTCCTGTTCGTCACCCCCTGGCCGCCGAGCGGCATCTGGGCGGCCAAGCCGGTCGACAGCGTCGCGGCGCTGAAAGCCCTGAAGATCCGCACCTACGACGAAACCGGCACCGAGATGTTCAACGCCGCCGGAGCGAAGGCGAGCGTGGTCTCCTACGCCGACCTGACGCCGAAACTCGAATCCGGCGAGATCAACGCGGTGCTCTCCTCGGGCGACGGCGGCGCGGGCCGCAAGCTCTGGACCTACCTCCCCAACTTCTCCGAAATCGTCTACGCGGTGCCGCTCTCCTTCGGCACGGTCTCACTCGACAAGTGGAAGGCCCTCCCTGCCCCGACCCAGGCCGCGATCGAGAAGGCGGGCGCGGACACCACGGCGCACCAATGGGAAGTGCTGAAAACCCGGGTCGCGGAAAACTACGTGCGGATGCGGGAAAACGGCGTGACCATCGACGAGCATCCGCCCCAGCCGGTAATGCAGGAACTCGGCGCGGCGGCGAAATCCACCCTCTCCGCGTGGAAGACCACCGCCGGGCCGGACGCCGCCAAGATCCTCGACGACTTCCTTGCGCGGAAATAAGCCACCTTCGGGCGCAATCTGGACTCGGGCGGTCCCATTCCCATATGGCGGTGAGCGTCGGCAGAGACCACGGACGATGACGGCGGCCACGGAAACGCAACGCGACGACGGACTCCTCCTCACCACCATGCCGCCCCGGCCCGCCCAGGTGCGGCTGGCGGCGGCGGTGGTGCTTTGCCTGCTCGCCGCCCTCGCCGCCGCCTGGCCGTTCGCGCGCATGCCGCTCGACGCCACCGAGCCGCTGCTCCCCGCCTATGCCGCCGCGATCCTGATCACCGACCTGATCACCGCCGTGCTGCTCTTCGGCCTGTTCGCGATCGAGCGGTCGCGGGCGATCCTCGCGCTCGCCACCGGTTATCTGTTCGTCGCGGTGCTGGTGGCGCCCTGGCTGCTCACCTTTCCCGGCGCGATCGACGCGGGGATGACCGAGGCCACCGCCTGGATCGGCGCGGCGCGGCGGGTCGGCTTCCCGCTGTTCGTGCTGGCCTACGCGACGGTGAAGGACACCGAGCCCGCCTTCCCGAATTCGCCGGTGCGGGGCGCGCGGCTGGTCGCCGCCGCCACGCTCGCAACCGTCGCCCTCGCGGCGCTGGTCGTCGCGGTCGCGCTCGCCCATCCCGGCCTGCTCCCCCGCCTGATGCGCGACGACACGCGGATGTCGTCCGCCTGGATGGTGGTGGCGAGCCTGGCGATGGCGCTTTACGCCGTCGACCTCGCGTTGCTCTGGCGGCGGCGGCGCTCGCTCCTCGACACCTGGATGATCGTGGTGATCTGCACGCTGGCGATCGAGCTGACGCTACTGTCGTTCCTGAGTTCCGGTCGCTTGAGCCTCGGCTGGTGGGCGGGCTGGCTCTGCGGTCTCGCCTCGGCCTCGATACTTCTGCTGGTGCTGCTCTCCGAAACCACGACGCTCTACGTCCGCCTCGCGCGCGCCACCATCGCCGAGCGCCGCGCCCGTGCCGAACGCCTCACCGCCGTCGAGGCGTTCTCCGCCGCGATCGCGCACGAGGTGAACCAGCCCTTGGCGAGCATGGTCACCAACGCCGACGCCGCGATGCGCTGGCTCGACCGCCCCCGCCCCGACCTCGGCGAAGCGCGGGGCGCGCTCGAACGCATCGCCGCCGACGGCCATCGCGCCAGCCAGTTGGTGGCGAGCATCCGCGCGATGTTCCGCTCCGGCGCTCCCGTGCGTGCGCCGCTCGATCTGACCGACCTCGTGGCGAGCGTGCTCCGCTGCCAGCAAGGCGAGGCGCGGATCGGCCATGTTTCGGTGCGCGCCGACCTCGTTCCCGGCCTGCCCCACGTGGTTGGCGAGCCGGTGCAACTCGGGCAGGTGGTCGCCAACCTCGTCGCCAACGCCATCGACGCAATGGCCGGGATCACCGACCGGGCGCGGATCGTCTTCGTCCAGTGCCGCTCCGTCGCGACCGAAGTGGTGGTCTCGGTGGCGGATTCCGGCCCCGGCCTCGACCCCGCCGACCGCGAACGGGTGTTCGAGCCGTTCTTCTCCACCAAGGACTCCGGCATGGGCATGGGCCTCGCCTTCTGCCGCACCGTAATCGAATCCCACGGCGGGCGGATCTGGGCTGCCGACAACGCGCCCGTCGGCGCGGTGTTCTCCTTCGCCCTGCCCGCCGACGTACCTGAGGCTCCGCAATGACGCCGCAGGCCACGGTATTCGTGATCGACGACGACCCGGGGATGCGCGCCGCATTCGAGAGCCTGTTGCGCTCGGTCGGTCACGCGGTGCGGACGTTTTCCACCACCGAGGCGTTCCGCGAGGCGGCACACCCCGATAGCCCTGCTTGCCTGGTTCTCGACGTCCGCCTGCCGGGCGCGAGCGGCCTCGAATTCCAGGCCGAACTGGCGCGGCGCGGCATCGCGATGCCGGTGGTGTTCGTCTCCGCCCACGCCGACGTGGCGATGTCGGTGGCCGCGATGAAAGCAGGTGCGCTCGAATTCCTCACCAAGCCGGTGCGCGACCAGGATCTCCTCGACGCGGTGCATCGTGGCCTCGCGCAGGACCGCGAACGCCGTGCCGCCCACGCCGAACAGGCCGACCTCGCCCGGCGCGCCGACCACCTCACGCCGCGCGAACGCGAAGTGGTCGGGCTGGTGGCGGGCGGCCTGCCGAACAAGCTGATCGCGGCGCGCCTCGATTTAAGCGAGGTGACGGTGAAGGTCCACCGCGCCCAGGCGATGAAAAAACTGAAGGCCGCTTCCCTGCCCGACCTCGTGCGCATCGCCGACGGCCTCGGAATTACCCAAAAGCCGTAGCCCCCCGAACCTTCGGAACACTGTGGATCACCCCGCCCGATGCCCATCCTCTGGGACACCGAAGCGGAAGCGTGGCCCCATGACCGACACCTGCCTGATCGCCATCGTCGACGACGACCCCTCCGCCCTTGCGGCGGAAGCCGGGCTGGTGCGGGCGCTCGGCTTCGAGGCGCGAACCTTCGCAAGCGGCGATGCGTTCCTCGCCTCCGGCATCCAGGCCGACTGCCTGATCGTCGACATGCGGATGCCGGGCATGACCGGCCTCGACCTCCACGCCCGCCTCGCCCAGATGGGCACGCCGGTGCCGACGGTGCTGGTCACCGCCTTCCCCGACGAGACGACGCGTGGCCGGGCGGCGGCGGCGGGAATCCGTTGCTATCTCGCCAAACCCTTCGCCCCCGAGGCATTGCTCGCCTGCGTCCACGCGGCGGCGCTTCCCCCCAGCCCTCCAACCCCACAGGGAGCCAGACCGATGAGTACTCACACCACCAAGGACGGCACGGAGATTTATTACAAGGACTGGGGCAGCGGACAGCCGGTGGTGTTCAGCCACGGCTGGCCGCTCTGCTCCGATGCCTGGGAGGCGCAGATGCTGTTCGTCGCATCGAACGGCTACCGCGCCGTCGGCCACGACCGGCGCGGCCACGGCCGCTCCAGCCAGCCCTGGCACGGCAACGAGATGGACACCTACGCCGACGACCTCGCCAGCCTGATCGAGGCCCTCGACCTCACCGACATCGTCCTTGTCGGCCATTCCACCGGCGGCGGCGAAATCACCCGCTACATCGGTCGCCACGGCACCAAGCGGGTCGCCAAGGCGGTGCTGGTGGGCGCGGTGCCGCCGATCATGCTGAAGACCGACGCCAACCCCGGCGGCCTGCCGATGGAGGTGTTCGACGGCATCCGCGCCGCTTCCGCAGCCGACCGTTCGCAGCTCTACAAGGACCTCGCGGTGGGACCGTTCTTCGGCTTCAACCGCCCCGGCGCGAAGGTCTCGCAGGGGATGGCCGACGCCTTCTGGATGCAGGGGATGATGGCGGGCCACAAGGCCACCTACGACTGCATCAAGGCGTTCTCGGAAACCGACTTCACCGAGGATTTGAAGCGCTTCGACATCCCGACCCTGATCATCCACGGCGACGACGACCAGGTGGTGCCGATCGACGCTTCGGCGCGGCTGTCCGCCAAGCTCGTCCCCAACGCGACTTTGAAGATCTACCCCGGCGGGGCGCACGGCCTCGCCGACACCGCGCGGGACCGGCTCAACGCCGATCTCCTCGCGTTCATTCAGTCCTGAAACCCCGGAGACTCCGATGACCAGCAAGCCCGACCTTCTCACTCCCACCAACTGCCAGATGATCTTCATCGACCACCAGCCGCAGATGGCGTTCGGCGTGCAATCCATCGACCGCCAGGTGCTGAAGAACAACACCGTCGCCCTCGCCAAGGCGGCCAAGCTCTTCAATATCCCCACCACCATCACCACCGTCGAAAGCGAGAGCTTCTCGGGCTTCAGCTATCCCGAGCTGCTCGACGTCTTCCCCGGCGCGAAGACCCTGGAGCGCACCTCGATGAACTCCTGGGACGACATGAAGGTGCGCGACGCCCTCGCCCGCAACGGCCAGAAGAAGGTGGTGGTCTCCGGCCTGTGGACCGAGGTCTGCAACAACGGCTTCGCGTTCTCGGCGATGGCCGAAGGCGGCTACCAGATCTTCATGGTCGCCGACGCCTCGGGCGGCACCTCGAAGGACGCCCACGACTATTCGATGCAGCGGATGATCCAGGCGGGCGTGGTGCCAATGACCTGGCAGCAGGTGATGCTGGAATGGCAGCGCGACTGGGCGCGGCGCGACACCTACGACGGCGTGATGGCGATCGTGCGCGAGCACTCGGGCGCCTACGGCATGGGCGTGGATTATGCCTACACCATGGTCCACAAGGCGCCGCAGCGCACCACCCAGCCGCACGAATCCCTCGCCCCGATGGCGGCGGAATAAGCTCGAAACCTGTTAGGCGGCGCGGCCCTCCGCGCCGCCACCCCGAAACCCGAGAGGCAAGCGATGGCAGCAGCGGACCTGATTCTCACCAACGGCCGGATCACCACCCTCGACCGCGCCAACCCCGAGGCGGACAGCATCGCCATCGGCGGCGGCAAGATCCTCGCGGTCGGCGACGCGGCGGACGTGGTGCCGCTCAAAGGCCCGGCGACCACGGTGGTCGACCTCGGCCACCACCGCGTCATCCCCGGCCTCAACGACAGCCATACCCACCTGATCCGCGGCGGTCTCTACTACAACCTCGAACTCCGCTGGGAGGGCGTCCCCTCCCTCGCCGACGCGCTCGGCATGCTGAAGGCGCAGGCCGAACGCACGCCTTCGCCGCAGTGGGTGCGGGTGATCGGCGGCTGGTCGGAATTCCAGTTCGCCGAGCGACGCATGCCGACCCTCGACGAAATCAACGCCGCCGCGCCCGACACCCCGGTGTTCGTGCTGCATCTCTACGGCCGCGCGCTGCTGAACCGCGCCGCGCTGCGCACCCTGGGCTTCGACAAAACCACCCCCAATCCGCCCGGCGGCGAAATCCAGCGCGACGACCACGGCACCCCCACCGGCCTGCTGCTCGCCAAGCCTTCGGCGCTGATCCTCTATTCGACGCTCGCCCGCGCGCCCAAGCTCGACCCCGCCGACCAGATCAACTCGACGCGGCATTTCATGCGCGAGCTCAACCGCCTCGGCATCACCTCGGTGATCGACGCGGGCGGCGGTGGGCAGAACTACCCCGACGACTACGACGTGATCCAGCACCTCCACGACGCCGGACAGATGACCGTGCGTGTCGCCTATAATCTGTTCGCGCAAAAGGCCGGGAGCGAACTTTCCGACTACGAGCGCTGGCTCGAGATGACCGAGCCGGGCGCGGGCGACGCGGTTTTGCGGATGAACGGCGCGGGCGAGAACCTCACCTGGGCGGCGGCCGACTTCGAGAACTTCCTCGAACCCCGCCCCGACCTCGCGCCGACGATGGAGAAGGACCTGGAGGCGATCGTTTCCCGCCTCGCCGAGAAGAAATGGCCGTTCCGCATCCATGCCACCTATGACGAGAGCATCGACCGCTTCCTCGGCGTGTTCGAGCGGGTCGCGGGCGGCCAGCCGCTGCCCGCGCGCTTCACCATCGACCACGCCGAGACCGTGACACCGCGCAACATCGAGCGGATCAAAGTCTTGGGCGGCGGCATCGCGATCCAGCACCGCATGGCGTTCCAGGGCGAATACTTCGTCGCCCGCTACGGTGCGCGCGCGGCGGAAGCGACGCCGCCGGTGGCGCTGATGAACGAGATCGGCGTGCCGGTCGGCGCGGGCACCGACGCCACCCGCGTCGCCTCCTACAACCCGTGGGTCTGCCTCGCCTGGCTCACCCAGGGCAAGACCCTCGGCGGCCTCACCCTCACGCCCGAGCGCAACCGCCTCGACCGTAGCGCCGCGCTCGAACTCTGGACCGCCGGATCGGCATGGTTCTCGGGCGAGGAAGAAAAGAAAGGCCGCCTCGTTCCCGGCGCGTACGCCGATCTCGCGGTGCTCTCCGACGACTACATGCGGGTTTCCGGCGCGGAAATCGGCGGCATCGAAGCGGTGCTGACGGTGATGGACGGCAAGATCGTCTATGGCGCGGAAGCGTTCAGCAAGCTCGATCCGCCGCTACCGCCGCCCTCGCCCGAGTGGTCGCCGGTAACCAAGTTCGGCGGCCATTGGCGCAGCGACAAGGCCGCCGCGACGGTGGCGCGGACCGACTGCGGCTGCAACCACGGCTGCGGCGTGCACGGCCACGACCACGGCATCGCCTGGAACACGCCGCTGCCGGTTTCCGACACGCGGGCGTTCTGGGGCGCGCTCGGTTGCTCGTGCTTTGGCGTCTGAAGGGAGATGAAGTGATGAAAACCGCGATCGGACTGCTGCTCGGCCTCGCCATCGGCGTGCTTTGCCGCCTCGGCGATGTGCCCCTGCCCGCGCCGCCGGTGCTGGTCGGCGCGCTGCTGGTGCTGGCGATGACGCTCGGCTACGTCCTCACCGACCGCTTCGCCGCGCACCGCGCCGCGACGACGCGGCATCTCTGCGGCGGCCCCACCGGGGAGGCCGGGCGATGAGCGCGGCGGCCCTCGGCATCGCCCTCGGCTTCGGCATCGGCGCGGGGTGCCGCTGGTTCGATCTGCCCCTGCCCGCGCCGCCGCGCCTCGTCGGCGCACTGCTGGTGGTGGCGATGACGGTGGGGTTCCTCGGCACCGATCTCGCCCTCGGCCACGGAGGTTGATCATGGAGACCCGGACTCACAGCGACGCGATCCTGCTCGCCGCCAGGCTTTGCCTCGGCGCGGTGTTCATCTACAGCGGCGCGACCAAGCTGTTCGACTGGAACGGCACCCTCGCGGAATTCGGCGGCCTCGGCCTGCCGATGGTGCCCGCCGCCGCCGCGCTCACCATCGCGGTGCAACTGGTGGCGGGCCTCGGCGTCGCGCTCGGCTGGCAGACGCGGGCGATGGCGATGGCGCTCGCTCTCTTCACCATCGCCGCGACGCTCGTCGGCCACCGCTTCTGGACGATGAGCGGCATCGAATTCCAGCACCAGTTCACCACCGCGCTCGAACACCTCGCGATCGTGGGCGGCTTCGTCCTGCTCGCGGCGTTGGGGCCGGGACGCCTAAGCCTCAACGTCCATCACCACCGGACGCGGGCGCGGCCGGCGGAGTAGCAGCAGCAAAGGCGCGGCCGCGATGGTCAACCACATCATGATGGTAAAATCGTTGAGGTAGGCGACGGTGAGCGCCTGGTTGGTGACTTCGGTGTTGAGCGCGATGACGCCGGTCTGGGTGTGGAAGTCCCAGGCCTTCGGCAGCCACGGCGCGATCAGTTCGGAACGGAACGGGTTCATCTTCTCCGCGAGCCCCGCATGCACCACCTGGGTGTTGCGGGTGAGGAGGAAGGTCATCACCGAAATTCCGATGCTTGAACCGATGTTGCGCATCAGCGAGAACATCGACGTCCCTTCCGAGCGGTAGTGAGGCGGGAGCGTGGAAAACGTCGTGGTCGAGAGCGGCACGAACACCAGGCCCAGGCCCAAGCCCTGCACCACGCCGGTCAGCACCAGTGTCTGCATCGTCACGTCGGTGGTGAACCGCGACATCTGCCACAGCGAAAGCGCCAACAGCGAAAGCCCGGTCAGGATCAGCAGCCGCGTATCGACCCGGCCGATGATCCGCCCGACGATCATCATCGACACCATCGTGCCCGCGCCGCGCGGTGCGAGGGTGAGGCCGGTGGTCAGGACCGGGTAGCCCAGCAGCTTCTGCAGGAACGGCGGCAACAGAGCCAATGTCGCCAGCAGGATCACGCCGACGATGAAAATCAACACCAGCCCGACCGCGAGATTGCGGTCCTTGAACAGCGCGGGCTCGATGAAGGGCTTCGGCGCGGTGAACATGTGGACGATGAACATGTAGAAGCCGAGCGCCGCGACCACGCTCTCGAAAACGATCTCGCGCGACGAGAACCAATTCTGGGATTCGCCACGATCGAGCATCATCTGCAACCCGCCGATGGAAAGGCTCAACAAGGTGAAGCCGAACACGTCGAAGCGGCGACCGCCATCCTTCACCGTCTCGGGCAGGAACAGGAGAATGCCGGAGAGCGCAAGGATGCCGAACGGAAGATTGACGTAGAACACCCAGCGCCAGTTGTAGGTCTCGGTGAGCCAGCCGCCGAGGGTCGGGCCGAGGATCGGGCCGAGCATCACGCCGACGCCCCAGATCGCCATCGCCGAACCGTGCTTCTCGGGCGGATAGGTGTCGAGCAGCACCGCTTGGGAGAGCGGCACCAGGCTCGCGCCGAACACGCCCTGGAGCAGGCGGAAGATCACGATCTCCTCCAGCGAGGTCGCCGCGCCGCAGAGCATCGAGGCTAGGGTGAAGCCCGCCACCGCCACCGCGAAGACTTTCTTCCGCCCGAAGCGCGCGGCCAGGACCCCGGTTGGCGGAGTCATGATCGCGGCGGCGACGATGTAGGAAGTCAGCACCCAGGAAATCTGCTCCTGGGTCGCGGCAAGCCCGCCCTGCATATAGGGCAGCGCCACGTTCGCGATGGTGGTGTCGAGCGCCTGCATGATCGTCGCGAGCATCACCGAAACCGTGATCAGCCCGCGCACCGCGGCGTCGGAACGGGGCTGGCTCATTTCGCGGGCGTCGCCTCGGCGGCATAGGCGCTATGGGAGGAAGGGCCGCCGAACCAGTTGCTCACCGTTCGCGCCTGCGGTCGAGTATAGCCGGTGTCGATCTCGACGATGGTGCTCATCCCCGCGCGCAACGGCGGCGCGGTCTTGTCCGCCGTGATCGCGATCCGAACCGGGATGCGCTGCACCACCTTGACCCAGTTGCCGGTGGTGTTCTGCGCCGGAATCACCGAGAACTCCGCGCCCGAGGCTTGGCTGATGCTGTCCACCGTACCGGTCCAGGTGTGGTCGGGATAGGTGTCCACCGCGATCGTCACCGGCTGGCCGGAGAGAACGTGGGTGAGGTCGGTTTCCTTGAAGTTGGCGTCGATCCAGATCTTCGAGTTCGACACCAGCGCCATCACCGCACTGTCGGCATCGACCCAGCCGCCGACCTTCGGCACCTGGCTGACGATACCGTCGAACGGCGCCCGCACGTGGGTGTGTTCGAGATCGAGACGGGCCTGGTCGCGCGCCGCCTCCGCCTCGCGATAAAGCGAATGCTGCTCGACCGGAATCTCCGGGTTGCCCTGGAGCTTGGCCGCGATCTGCGCCAGCTCCTGCTCGGCGACGTGGACCCGCTGCTGGGTCACGCTCAGTTCGTTCTGCGCGGTATCGAGGGCACTGGCGGAAACCGTGTGGGTCTTGATCAGCTCGGCCTTGCGGTTGAAGTCCTTCACTGCGAGCGCACCGTTGGCCTTCGCCAGCGCCAGCTCCTCGATCTTCTGGCGATAGCTCGCCTTCAGCCCGGCGATGGTATCGCGCGCTTCGGAAAGCTGCGCCTCGGCCTTGGCGAGCGCGATGCGGTATTGGTCGTCGTCGATGCGGAACAGCTCGTCTCCGGTCGCGACCGGCTGGTTTTCCTGCACCGCAATGGCGACGATCCGGCCCTTCACCTCGGGGACGAGGGCGATCTTGTCGGCCTTGACGTAGGCGTTGTCGGTCTCGACGACCCGCCCGCCGGTCAGGTAGAGCGCGCCGCCGACGACGAGGACGGCAAGAGGACCGGCGACCAGGAGGCCGGTGCGCAACGTAGATGTCTTGATTTTCATACTCAACTTCCTGAACCGGTGCGCGCGGCCCCGGCATCGTGTTCACACATGGCGTGGGGACAGGCTTCCGCCGCGAGGCCGGATTTGACCCGATGCAGCACCGCGATCAACGCGGCGCGCTCGTCGGCGGAAAACTCGGCGAGCGCCTCGTTCCACAAAGCATCGGCGATCCGCCGCATGTGGCCGATCAACGGCTGCGCCGCCTCGGTCAACATCAGCCGCGAGGCACGGCGATCGTCCGGGTCCTGGTGACGGGTGACGAGGCCGAGACTCTCCAGCCGGTCGATCTGGCGCACCAGGGTCATCGGCTGGATTTCGAGCATCTCGGCCAAGGTGACCTGGTTGATCCCCTGCTGGCGCGACAGCACCGCAAGAACCCGCCATTGCGCGAGGGACAACCCCAGCGAACTGGCGCGTTGGTTGAACGCCTTGCGTGACAGGCGGGCGATATCGCCGAACAAAAAGCCGATGGACTCGCGTTGGGTAGACATAGAGGCTTTCTAAGTGGGGGTTATAGTAAGCGTTACTTATTATATCCCCACACCACATGCAACCCCTATCCGCCCCGCGTTTTCAGAATGCCAGGGCGGCGTTGTCGACGACTTCCTTCATCACGAAGAAGGTGCGGGTCTGGCGGACGCCCGGCAGTGCGATCAGCCGCGTGCCGTGCAGGTGGTTGAAATCCGCCATGTCGGAAACCCGGATCTTGAGGAAGTAGTCGAAGTCGCCCGCCACCAGGTGGCAATCGAGAACGAACGGCAGCCCCGCCACCGCGGTCTCGAACAGGGCGAAGCTTTCGGGCGTCGAACGGTCGAGCACCACCCCCACCATCACCAGGGTGGCGCGGTCCACCTTCTCCGGCGCGACCATCGCCCGCACGCCTTTCACGTAGCCTTCGTCGAACAGTCGCTGGGTGCGGCGGTGGCAGGTGGCCGGGCTCATGTCCACCGCCTTGGCGAGATCGGCGTTGCTGATCCGCCCGTCGCGCTGCAGCAGCCGGAGAATCTTGAGGTCGATCCGGTCGAGCGGTTCGGCGATGGACGATTCTTTCATTTTCTCTCCATATTCTCGAATTTCCATGCCACGTTTTGCGCTCTAGATATAAACCGTATCTAGTTTTTGACCGCACTTCGGAAGCACCTTTCAAGGCATCGATGCTAGGCTTTCCTTCAGCTCATCACAAGCCAGGGACGCCCCATGCTCGCGAAATTCGACCGCTATCCGCTCACTTTCGGCCCGACCCCGATCGAGAAGCTCTCGCGCCTCGCCGCACACCTCGGCGGCGGCGTCGAAATCTACGCCAAGCGCGAAGACTGCAACTCCGGCCTCGCCTTCGGCGGCAACAAGCTGCGCAAACTCGAATACATTGTCCCCGACGCGATCAAGTCGGGCGCGGACACGCTGGTCTCGATCGGCGGCGTGCAGTCCAACCACACCCGCATGGTCGCCGCCGTCGCCGCCAAGATCGGCTTCAAGTGCCGCCTGGTGCAGGAAAGCTGGGTGCCGCACGAAGACGCCGTCTACGACCGCGTCGGCAACATCCTCCTCTCGCGGATCATGGGCGCGGACGTGCAACTCGTCGACGAAGGCTTCGACATCGGCATCCGCCAGAGCTGGACCGACGCCCTCGAAGACGTGAAAGCCAAGGGCGGCAAGCCCTACCCGATCCCGGCGGGCGCTTCGGTGCACAAATACGGCGGCCTCGGCTACGTCGGCTTCGCCGAGGAAGTCCGCGCGCAGGAAAAGGAGCAGGGCTTCGCCTTCGACTACATCGTCGTCTGCACCGTCACCGGCTCGACTCACGCGGGCATGCTCGTCGGCTTCGCCGCCGACGGCCGCGAACGCAAGGTGATCGGCATCGACGCCTCGTTCACCCCGGCCCAGACCAAGGCCCAGGTGCTCGAAATCGCCCAGCGCACCGCCGAACTCGTCGAACTCGGCAAGCCGATCACCGCCGACGACGTCGTCCTGGTCGAGGACTACGCCTACCCGGCCTACGGCGTGCCCTCGGCGAAAACCAAGGACGCCATCCGCCTCACCGCCAAGCTCGAAGGCATGATCACCGACCCGGTCTACGAAGGCAAATCCATGCAGGGCCTGATCGACCTGGTGAAAAAAGGCTACTTCCCCAAAGGCGCGAAAATCCTCTACGCCCACCTCGGCGGCGCCCCTGCCCTCAACGGCTACGCCTACGCTTTCCGCAACGGTTGAGGCCAAGCCGCTCGGCAAGTGATCATGCCGGGCCGCTCGGCTCGCACACCCAACACCGCTATCGGTTCGTCATGCAGCGAACTGATAGCGGTATTTTTTCATGCTCGAAACCGTCGCCAAAGCGATCGCCAGCCAGAGGCGGATGCGCATACTCAAGCTCCTCCAACCGGACGGGCTTTGCGTTTGCGACATTGCCGCCGCGCTCGATCTCGCGCCTGCAACAACCTCGAAACACATTGCATCGCTACACATCGCCGGATGGCTGCAACAGCGCCGCAACGACAAGTGAGGTTTCCATCGCCCCACCAGAGAACACTCAACAGAATGCTTGGGCCGCCTCGGAGGCGGCGCGGGAGAAGTTTGGATTTTAATCTCTAAGGTTGTTTCTATCGAATTCGATAACTTTTAGTTGCTTCCCGTTTATTTTTATCAAATTTAATATGTTATAGTTACGTTCTGGGACTTTCCAGCCTTTCCCCTCTCCGCCTCTCATGTCTACCCTAGCGTTAACACCGTCCCTGAAACGATTTTGCATCTGCGTTCAGATCTTTTGCTCTCCGATATGAACGCAACCTCGGCCAGGAGAAGGATCCCTCATCGTTGCTTGATCGAAATTGTCTGGATACTCAGGCCAGCCCTAAATCGGGCATCAAGACAAGCGGAACCGCGTACCGCCTCTTCGGCGTTGACCACGCAGGTTTGCCGATCCGATCTCCATGAACACAACCTTCTGGAACCTCATTGAAATTTTCTCACGATGCGGTTCGGAAGACGAGTTGCGCAAGACCGCCAAGTTTCAATTCGATAATCTCGGCATCTCCGGAGTGACATGGTCGGTCGGGACATTCTCTCCGCAAAGCCGGGAATACTTCACGACCGTCGACCGGAAGCTCGTGGACGAATGGCACGATCAGATCGACGTCGACCCGCGAGTCAGCTCGATGTGGCCACGGATGCAGCGCCGCGACCTCATGCCCAAGCTCTGGGGCGCCGCGGTCGACGACGGGGAACCGCGCAGTCCGGCATTCCGGGAATACTGCGAAATGCTGGCCGGACACGGATACACCTCCAGCGTCAGCATTCCGATCTGGCGGCAACACCCCTCCGAACATGAAATCGTAACCTATTCGACTTCGATGACGTCTCCCGAGTTCGGCGAATTCGTGCGTTGGAGCATCCCGCTGATCACGGCATCTGCGTCGTTGCTGTCGATACAAATCGCGGCACTGCGCTCGCATCAGGAAAGCTCCGCAGCTCTCACAGCACGGGAAGTCGAATGCCTGCTGTGGCTGGCATCGGGGTTACGCCACGATCGCATCGCCGACCGGTTGGGCATTTCGGAATGGACGGTGATGTTCCATCTGCGTAATGCGCGCGCCAAGCTCGACGCTGGCACGAACGAACAGGCCGTCGCCAAGGCGATCATCTCGGGATTGATCTCGCCGTAAGCACTTCAACGCCTCGCGTCGCTTCCTGGAGGCATTCAGGCTTACTCCCCGGATTCTGCAGCTTGACCTCCCAAGCCGGATGTCCAAGCCTTCTTCATCACCGCGACCTCCTCTACTCCTGCGAACCGGACTGACCCATGCGCACCTCGGACGGCACCGCGTCGTTGAACAAATCCATCGCAGCTCGCGCGGCAGCCTTCTACGCGGCATTTGGTACCGCATGGGTCGTCATCTCCGACAGCGCCGCCTACCTGTTCGACAAGACCGACTTCGGGGCGATGATCCTCAACATCGCCAAAAGCGAAATCTTCGTGGGTGCCTCCAGCATTGCTCTCTACTTGTGCATGAGCCGCTGGAATCAGGAACGGTGGCTGGAACGGAGGATGCTGGACCGACGCCTGACGCAGATCAGCGAGTGCGCCAACGACATCATCCTTCTGATCGATTCCCGCAGCCATATCCTCGACGCCAACGATCGGGCGGTCCAGGCCTATGGCCGGTCCCGCGACGAACTCCTGCGCCTGACCGTCTCAGACCTGCGCGGCGACGGGCCGGTCTTGGACTGGCGGAGCCAATGGATCTCCGTAATCGACGATGGCAACCTCCGCTTCGAGGCGACCCACCTTCGCGCCGACGGCTCGCCGTTTCCGGTCGAGGTCAGCTCGCGCAAGATTGCGCGCGGCAATTCCTGGGTGGTGCAAAGCATCGTCCGAGACATCAGCGAGCGGAAGGAGGCGGAACGCCAGATCCTGCGGCTTCGCGACGTCTACGCGGCACTCAGCCAAACCAACCAGTGTATCGTCCGAGTCACCGATCGCAGCGAGTTGTTCGCGACGATCTGCGACATCGCTATCCGCTTCGGCCATTTTCGAATGGCGTGGATCGGCCTCGTGGATCCGCTCACCCAGACCGTAACTCCAGCCCACACCGCCGGGCATAACACCGCCGCGTTCGACAGCATCGTCGTCTCCACCGCCAACACCTCGCCCCACTCCATGGGCTCGTCGGGCCAAGCGGTGATCTCGGGAAGACCCGCAGTTTGCAACGATATCACCGCCGACGATGAAATCCGCGCCCGCCACCCCTGGGCGGACCGCAACGGCTGTCGCTCGGTGGCGGCATTTCCCCTCGGCTGCGGTGGCGAAACCATCGGCGTGCTGACCCTGTATTCCGGTGAACCGAACTTCTTCCGAAACGACCTCCTCCACCTCCTGGAGGAAATGGCTAGCGACATCTCCTACGCCCTCGATCGCATGATGCTCGAGGCGGCGCACCGCCACGCCACCTTCGAAATGCGCAAGTTGCTCACTGCCGTGGAGCAGAGCCCGGTGACGATCGTCGTAACCGACATCGAGGGCACGATCGAATACGTCAACCCGGCGTTCACCGAGTCCTCCGGCTACAGCCGGGAGGATGCTATCGGAAAGAACCCGCGGATCCTCCGGGGCGACAACGACCCCGGCTATGCCGAACTCTGGGCACGCATCAAAGGCGGCCACTCATGGCAAGGAATGTTCCACAACCGCCACAAGAGCGGCTCCCTTTATTGGGAAGAAGCCGTGATCGCGCCCGTGCGCGACGAAACCGGCGGCATCCGGCAATTCATCGGCATCAAGCAGGACGTCACCCGCCGCATCGAGGCGGAAGCCAGGCTGGAGTTCATCGCCCATCACGACCCAATCACCCACCTTCCCAATCGCCTTCTCGGCAAAGACAGGATGGAACAGGCTGTCCGCGTCGCCGCGCATGAGGGCGGCAAAACCGCGGTCCTGCTGATCGACATCGACCACTTCCGCCGGATCAACGATTCCCTCGGCCACAACGCGGGCGACAGCCTGCTCGCCGCGATGGCCACCCGGCTGCGCGGCTGCCTGGAGGAAACCGATACTCTCTGCCGCCAGGGCAACGATGAGTTCCTGGCGGTTCTGCCCCACGTCCGCGACATCGAAGCCGTCAGCCGCTCGGCCTCCCGGATGGTCACGCAAATCGTCGCGCCGTTCAACGTGGCGGGGCATGCCCTGCCGGTCACCATCTCGACCGGCATCGCGCTCTATCCGGACGACGGCACCGACCTGCCGTCGCTGTTCCGCCACGCCGACGCCGCTCTGCTCCGCGCGAAGGAGAACGGCGGCAACACCTACTGCTTCTTCGACGAGAAGGCCGATCTCGATGCGCGAGAGTACGTGCGAATCCTCGGCGATCTGCGGCGGGCGATCGAAAACCACGAGTTTATTCTCGAATACCAGCCGCAAATCAGCCTCGAAACCGGGCGCGTGGTGGGAGCCGAGGCTTTGATCCGCTGGCAACACCCCGAGCGCGGTTTGATCCCGCCAGGCCAATTCATTCCCACCGCCGAGGAAAGCGGGCTGATCGTCGAGATCGGCGATTGGGTGCTGCAAGAGGCCTGCAATCATGCAAGCGCTTGGCACGGAACTGCTGCTGCCGACGTTGTCGTCGCCGTCAACATTTCGGCGCTCCAGTTCCGGCGCGGGAAGCTTGCTTCGTCGGTACGCCGGGCGCTCGCAGCCTCGGGAATCCCGGCGAAGCGCCTGGAGCTTGAAATGACGGAATCCGGCATCATCCGCGACACCGACTACGTCCTCCGCACCATGGAACAAATCAAGACTATCGGCACCCGGCTCTCGATCGACGACTTCGGCACCGGATACTCCAGCCTCAGCTATCTCCAGCGCTTCAACATCAGCAAGCTGAAGATCGACCGTAGCTTCATTACGGACATTCGCTACAACGCCAACAACGAAACGATCGTTCGCGCGATCATCCAACTTGCCCACGGTCTCGGCATCAAGACCATCGCCGAGGGCGTCGAGGACGAGGAAACCATCGACATCATTCGTGCCCATGGGTGTGACGAAGTCCAGGGTTTCCTTTACGCCAAACCCATGCCCGCCGAACACTTCGTCGACTACGTTGCCACCTGTTGCCGCTGATGTCCGAGTTTAAATCCATCCGATTCCAATGGGTTGCCCGCTTATTGACAACCCATTGAAGTCGCCCCCACGAAACCGTGGAATTGACACCTCTCTCCCTCCGGAACGAGGCTGGCTTCCAGGCAAGGGACCTGCTCGTCACCGAGCGGAGGTTCGCAGCCTGAAGATTTGTGGCGTCAACCACGTTACATGGAAACGCAAAGGGGGAGAAAGGATGAACTGGTTTCTAAACATCAAAGTCTCGAAGAAACTCTTCGGGATCTTCGGGATGATTCTCATACTGGTTGCCTCTCTGGGAAGCGTCTCGTTGCTCGAAATCCACCAGATCGACCAGGCCTCCGACGAACTCAGCGACAACTGGATGCCGAGCCTGGGTCTCGCACGCGTGATGCAGTACGAGGTGCAGGCACAACGCACGACGCTCTACCAGATGCTCCTTGCCAAGAACGACGTCGAAAAGTCCCAGTTCGCCGCCCGGGGCGAGGATCAGGAAAAGCGCATCCTCAAAGACCTCGACGAATACAAGCGCCTGATCGTCTCCCCCGAGGAAAAGCGCCTCTACGACAGTCTGCCCGCGAGCTTCGCGGCATTCTCCGCCAACCGCAGGGAAATCGCCGATCTGGTACGACGAAACGAGAGCGAAAAAGCCTTGGAACTTACGGTGGGAGTTGCACGCGAGCAGGCAATCCGGATTTCCGACTCCCTAGACAAACTCGTGGCCATGAACGTCGCAGGCGCGCATGCGAACGCCGAAACCATCGACAGCTTGGTTACCGACGCATGGGAATTCGTGTCAACCTTGATGCTGGTAACGTTCGTACTCGCACTCGCTGCGGCGGTCGCCTTGAGCCGCGCCCTCGGAACTGCAGTTATCGCGATGACCGCCGCGATGGACCATCTCGCCAAGGGCGACAAAACCGCCGAGATCCCCTCTCGCGGCCGGAAGGACGAAATCGGCGCGATGGCCGAGGCAGTCGAGGTCTTCAAGCAGAACGCCATCACTGCCGAACGCCTGGAGACCGAACAACAAGCGGCGCATGCGGCGCAGTCCCGCCGTGCGGCGGCAATCGAAACCTTGGCCCACGAGTTCGACACCCAGGTCTCGAAAGTTCTGGCGGCAGTCGCGGGTGCCTGCTCGGAAATGGCGACGACTGCCCAAGGGCTTTCCGCCAGCGCCGAGCAAACCTCCCGGCAATCGAGCGCGGTAGCGGCGGCGACCGAGCAGGCATCCGCCAACGTACAGACAGTAGCAAGCGCGGTCGAACAGCTATCTTCCTCGATTTCGGAAATCGGACGGCAGCTCGACCATGCCACCGCAACCACCCAACAGGCCACGGACGATGCCGAGCGAACCGATCTGCTTGTCCAGGGATTGGTCGTGAACTCCGGCAAAATCGGCGAGGTTATAGACCTAATCAGCAACATCGCCAGTCAGACCAATCTGCTCGCATTGAACGCGACCATAGAAGCCGCGCGCGCGGGCGAAATGGGCAAGGGCTTCGCCGTGGTTGCGGGAGAGGTGAAGACACTCGCCAACCAGACCGCCAAGGCAACCGAGGAAATCAGCCAGCAGATCGGCTCGGTGCAGGAGGCGACGACACAGGTGGTTGCGGCCATTGGCCAAATCGTCGACCGCATCGCGGAAATCAACCAGATATCTACCGCGATCGCCTCGGCGATGGAGGAACAGTCTGCCGCTGCCACCGAAATCACCCGCAACGTCCAGCAGGCGGCGGAGGGAACTCGCGAGATCGCTGGCAACATCGAAGGCGTCAACCAAGCCGCCGGAGAGACCGGTTCCGCCTCGCAACGGGTGCTGGACTCGTCGCAGGCGATGTCGCACCAAGCCTCCGACCTCAAGGTTCTGGTCGAAACTTTCCTGACCGACGTCCGCGCCGCCTGATCCCGAACGATGCGGTTCCTGGAAATGAAAAGGGCCGCCCCTGCGACAGCCCTTTTCATTCGCTAGCATTTTCCTTCGGCGAAACGCTCAGAAGCTGAAGCGCTTCGCCAGGTCGTCGTCCGAGATCAGATGGCCGAGCGGGCCGACCGCCGCCGTGGTGAGCGGGGTTTTGAACATCCGTTCGGTAGCGCGGCGGACGGCTTCGATGTCGACGGCGTCGATGCGGGCGATGGATTCCTCCATCGAGATCGGCTCGCCGAAGATCATCAGTTGGCGAGCACGGTGTTCGCAGCGGGACGAGACGCTTTCCATGCCCATGATCGTGCTGGCGCGGAGCTGGGCGCGGGCGCGGGCGACTTCCGGTTCGGTGAGGGTGCTGCTGAGTTTGGCGCACTCGTCGGCGATCACGTCGACCATCTGCGGAATGTCTTCCGGGCTGGTGCCGGCGTAGATCGAGAACATCCCGGTGTCGACGTAGGACGAGGTGAACGAATAGATCGAGTAGGCGAGGCCGCGCTGTTCGCGGACTTCCTGGAACAGCCGCGACGACATGCCGCCGCCGAACAGCGCCGACATCACCGCCAGGGCGTAGTAGTCGTCGTCCTGATAGGCGACGCCTTCGTAGCCGAGCACAAGGTGGGTCTGTTCGAGGTCGCGGTCCTCGCGGTAGTGGCCGCCGGTGTAGCGCGCCGCGGTGTCGCTGGCTGAGGACTGCTGCGGCGGCACGGCGGAGAAGTGTTCTCCGACCATGTCGAGAAAAGTGTCGTGATCGAGCCCGCCCGCCGCCGAAACGACGATCTGCGGCGCGGTGTAGCCCGCATGCATGAAGTCGAAGATCGACTCACGGCTGAGGCCGCGCACGATCTCGGCAGTGCCGAGCACCGGGCGTCCGATCGCCTGGTCGGGGTAGGCGGTCTGCTGGAACCAGTCGAAGATGATGTCGTCCGGGGTGTCGATCGCCTGGTTGATTTCCTGGACGATGACGTGGCGCTCGCGATCGAGCTCTTCCGGATCGAGGGTGGAGTTCTGGAGAATGTCGCCGACGATGTCGACGGCGAGCGGCAGGTCGTCCTTCAGCACCTTGGCGTAGTACGCGGTGGTTTCGCGCGAGGTGTAGGCGTTGATGTGACCGCCGACGGCTTCGATTTCCTCGGCGATGCCGCGCGCGGTGCGCCGCGCCGTGCCCTTGAAGGCCATGTGTTCGAGCAGGTGCGACACCCCGTTGAGGTGCGCGGGTTCGTAACGCGCGCCGACTCCCACCCATGCGCCGATCGAGACCGTCCGCATGCCGGGCATCTCGTCCGAGATCACCCGAAGGCCGTTGTCGAGCGTCGTGACTTTTACCATTAACGTACTCCGGCAGTGGCGCGGCTGCGCGCCAGCACATAGTCCTGAACGGTCTTGAGGTCGTTTTGCAGGATCGTCAGCCGTTCCGGACGCTCCATCAAATCCGCGAGACGCGGCGGCAGCTTCGGCGTCACGCCGCAGGCTTCCTCCACCGCTCTTCCGAACTTCGCCGGGTGGGCGGTGGCCAGCGCCACCACCGGCACGCCCGGGGTCTTCGCCCGCGCCCGCGCGGCGGCGACGCCGATCGCGGAGTGCGGGTCGAGAATCTCGCCGGTCGCCTTGTATTCTGCCAGGATCGCGGCCTTGGTCTTGGCGTCGTCGAGCGACAGGGCCGAAAACACCGCGCGCGAGCGGGCCAGAACTTCGGGCGAAACCTCGAACCGGCCCGACTGGCGGAAGCGGTTCATCGCGGTGCGGACGGCGGCGCCGTCGCGGCCGAGCATGTCGAACAGCAGACGCTCGAAGTTGGACGAGATCTGGATGTCCATCGACGGGCTCAAGCTCGGCACCACGCCGGTCATTTCCATCTCGCCCGAGGCGAAGAAGCGGGTGAGAATGTCGTTGCGGTTCGAGCCCACGATCAGTTGCTCGATCGGCAAGCCCATGGTTTTCGCGACATATCCGGCGAAGATGTTGCCGAAGTTGCCGGTCGGCACCGAGAAGCCCACCGCGCGGTCGGGCGCGCCGAGGCGCAACGCCGCCCACACATAATACACCACCTGGGCCAAAACCCGCGCCCAATTGATCGAGTTCACCGCGCTCAACGAAACCCGGTCGCGGAACGTGGCGTCGGCGAACATCGCCTTCACCATGTCCTGGCAGTCGTCGAAGGTGCCCTTGATCGCGATATTGAAGACGTTGGACGACGTGACCGTGGTCATCTGCCGCCGCTGCACCTCGGACACCCGCTCGTGCGGATGGAGGATGAAGATGTCGATCGCTTCGCGGTCACGGCAGGCTTCGATCGCGGCCGAACCGGTGTCGCCCGAAGTTGCGCCGACGATGGTGATGCGCTTCGAGCGCTTGGCGAGGAAGTGGTCGAACAGGCGGCCGAGCACCTGCATCGCCATGTCCTTGAACGCCAGCGTCGGGCCGTGGAACAGCTCCATCA
>DBTR01000070.1:64806-86221 GCA_002307145.1 Rhodospirillum sp. UBA1311
GTCGGGCCGTGGAACAGCTCCATCACCCAGAGGTCGGTATCGAACTGCTTCATCGGCGCGATCGCCGCATGGTCGAAGTTACGATAGGCCTCGGTGGTGATCTCGGCGAGTTCGGCATCGGAAATCGCGCCGCCGACGAACGGCTTCATCACCGCCGCGGCAAGCTGCGGATACGGCAAGGTACGCCAGGTATCCCAGGTGGCGATGTCGATCACCGGAATCGACTGCGGCACGTAGAGCCCGCCGTCGGACGCGAGCCCAGCCAGCAGCACGTCGTCGAAGGAAAGAACCGGAGCCTCGCCCCGCGTACTGATATAGCGCACGCTCTTGCTCCATCCGAAGGATGCGTATTCGCGCCCGCGATCCGCGCGCGCAGCCGTACCATATAACCGCGCCCGCGCCGGACCACAACAATGAAGGTCGAATCAGCCGCTTGGGCTAAAACTTGCCGCGCGGGTCGATCTGCTCTTCGAGCGCCGACTTCTTGTCTTCGAGGAAGCGCTCCATCGACCGGATCTGGCGGTCGAGGCTGCGGATATTCTCGAACTTGCGCACCCGGCGCTTGTGCCGCGCCTTGCGCCAGGAGAGCCTGAGCGGAATCTCCATCGCCGTGAGCAACAGCCCCGCCCCGGCGGCAAGCGACGCCACCGCGACCAGGGTCCGGTCCACCTCGCCCCAGGCCACCGCCGCGCCGAAAAAGCCCAAGGTAACGAGGCACGCGCCGATGGTCATCGCGATGCGGTTGCCGAAGCCGCGGCGCTTCCTGATCTCTGCCTCGGCGTCGCGCACCGCATTGGCGATCTCGATCTGGGCGATGTCCTGCCATTGGCGAAACGACAATCCGGGCCGCCCCGACTTGGTGCGCAGGCTGGTTTCGTTGCGACCCTCGCGGATCGCCTGTTCGAGAATCCGCACGACGATGCGGGCGCGATCGTCGGGCGAGGGCGACGTCTCGGTCATCCGCCTATCCCAGGTAGCGGGCGCGCAGGTGCGCCTTGAACGCCTTGGCGTCCAAGGGCTTGCCGGTGGCGCGGCGGAGAATTTCGGCGGTCGGCAGAAGCGAACCCTGGGCATGGACGTTGGTGCGCATCCACTTCAGGAGAGGTCGGAAGTCGCCCATCGCGAGGGCATCCTCAAGATGGGGCGTCGCCGCCTTGGCGCTGGCAAAGAGCTGGGCGGCGGTCATCGCGCCGAGCGTATAGGTGGGGAAGTATCCCCACGCGCCGTCGTACCAGTGGATGTCCTGGAGGCAGCCGAGGCGATCGTCGGGCGGCGCGACGCCCAAGAGCTCGGTCATCCCCTCGGCCCATGCGCCGGGAAGGTCGGCGAGCTTCAAGTCGCCCGCGATCATTGCCCGTTCGAGGCGATAGCGCAAAATCACGTGCGCCGGATAGGTGACCTCGTCGGCCTCGACGCGGATGAAGCCGCGTTCGACCCGCTGCGCCAGGGCGACGAAGTTCTCCACCGACCACGCCGGGCCGGTACCGCCGAACGCCGCCGCCATCGTCGGCGCGAGCCAGGAGAGGAAGGCGCGCCCCCGCCCCGCCTGCATCTCCATCGTCAGCGACTGGCTCTCGTGCAGGCTCATGCCGCGCGCGTTGCCCGCCGGCTGGCCGCGCCAGTCCTGCGGCAGGCCGCGTTCGTAGAGCGCATGGCCGGTTTCGTGAATCACGCCGAACACGCCGGTGAATGCATCCGCCTCGTCGTAGCGGGTGGTGAGGCGGACGTCGTCGGGGATACCGCCGCAGAACGGATGGGCGCTTTCGTCCAGCCGCCCGTGGTCGAAGTCGAAGCCCATGGCCGCCATCACCCGCGCCACCAGCGCCTTCTGCTTCGCCGCCGGGAAGCTGCCGGTGAGACCGAGCGGCTGGGGCTTCTCCGCCTGGCGCGCCAGGACGTCGTCGAGGAAGCCGGGGAGGAACGCCGCGAGATCGGCGAAGATCGCGTCGATCTCGGCCGACTTGCCGCCGGGCTCGTAGGAATCGAGGAGCGCGTCGTAAGGCGAGAGCTTGAGCGCCGCCGCCTTCACCTGCGCTTCCTCGCGCACCAGGACGAGGAGCGCCTGGAGCTGGGGCAGGACCGCCTTGAAGTCGGAGTTGGCCCGCGCCGTCCGCCATGCCATTTCGCAACTCGCCCCGGCGCGGGCAAGCGCGCCGACGAGGTCGGATGGCATCGCCGCCGCATGCACCCAGGCGTGGCGCATTTCGGCGAGGTTGGCGCGGTCGGCGAAGCCCAGGTGTTCGGCGGTCGCGGCGGCGATGAGGTCGGGCACCGCGGCGTCGGCGAGCAGGCCGTGGGCGATGGTTTCCAGCACCGCCACCTGTTCCGCGCGCGCGTCCGAACCGCCGCGCGGCATCATCGCGGCGCGGTCCCACTGCAAGGTCGCGAGCGCGCCTTCGATCGCCGAGCGGCGGTGGAACCGGTCCTTCAACTCTGCATAAGCCGACATCATGCGCGCCCTTCTTGTTTTTTGCCGCCATCGCCCCGATGATTCCGGGGCAGGGCCGATTCAACAGCGCCCATCCTATCGGAGGAGAACCCATGTCCGCAAAACCGAAGTTCGCCGTCGTCCTTTCCGGATGCGGCGTCTACGATGGTTCCGAGATCCACGAGGCGGTGCTGACCCTTCTCGCCATCGATCGCCAGGGCGGCAGCTACCAGTGCTTCGCCCCCGATATCGACCAATACCATGTGATCAACCACGTCGTCGGCGCGCCGGGCGCGGAAACCCGCAACGTGCTGGTGGAATCCGCCCGGATCGCACGCGGCGCGATCCTGCCGCTGTCGCAATACAAGCCCGCAGATTTCGACGTGATCGTCTTCCCCGGCGGCTTCGGCGCGGCGAAGAACCTCTGCACCTTCGCCGTCGACGGCCCCGACTGCACCGTCGACCCGGACGCGGAAGCCGCGATCACCGCGACCTACGAGGCCCGCAAGCCGATCGTCGCATTGTGCATTTCGCCCGCACTGGTGGCGAAGGTGCTGGGTCATGTCGAGGTCACCATCGGCGACGACCCCGCCACCGCCCAGGCGCTCGCCGCGATGGGCGCGACCCACGCCCCGCGCACCCACGGCGAAACCTGCGTCGACGCAAAGCACAAGGTGATCACCTCGCCCTGCTATATGCTCAACGCCACCGTCGGCCAGATCGCCGACGGCGCCAACGCCGCGATCGCCGAAGCGATCAAGATGATGTGAGAGGCGGGAGGCGGCGCGCCGCCTCCCCTCATTCGCCTTCGAGGCCGCTGGCGGCCGCGAGGCGATTCTGGATCTTGCGGTGGTTGTAGACCGACGCGATCAGCGACCCGACCGCGAGGATCAGGAGCCCGACCGCGATCGGGCGGCTGAAGATGATCGAGAAGTCGCCGCCCGAGATCACCAGGGAGCGGCGCAGGTTCGCCTCCGCCATCGGCCCGAGGATCAACGCCAGCAGGATCGGCGAGAGCGGGAAGTCGTGCTTCTGCATGAAATAGCCGACCACGCCGAACACCAGCATCACGTAGACGTCGAAGGTATCGCCGCGCATCGCATAGGAGCCGACGACCGAAAGCACCAGGATCGCGGGCATCAGGATCGCCCGCTTGACCATGATCACCTTGGCGAACAGGCGGATGCCGAGCGCGCCGATGATCAGCATCGCGAAGTTGGCGACGATCAGCGAGGCGAAGACGTTGTAGACGATGTCGATGTGTTCCTTGTAGAGCAGCGGCCCGGGCTGCAACCCCTGCAACACGAACGCGCCGAGCAGCACGGCGGTCACCGCGTCGCCCGGCACGCCGAGCGAGAGCAGCGGGATCATCGCGCCGCCGGAGCAGGCGTTGTTGGCGCATTCCGCCGCCGCCACGCCCTCGATCGCGCCGGTGCCGAACTTCTCCGGATGCTTCGAGACGCGCTTGGTCTCGCCATAGGAGACGAACGCCGCGATGTCGCCACCCGCGCCCGGGATCGCGCCGATGAAGGTGCCGATCAGGCTGCCGCGCGCGATCGTCACCGCCGAAATCTTGATGTCGGCCCAGGTCGGGAAATAGCGGTCGACCACGGTCTTCACCCGCACGATCTGCTTGGTGATCTGCACGTTGGCGAGGACTTCCGACACCGCGAACAGGCCGATCAGCGTCGGGATGAACGGCGGTCCCTCGAACAGGTCCATCTGGCCGAAGATGAAGCGCGGGTAGCCCGAGATCGCGTCCGCGCCGATGGTCGAGAGCAGCAGGCCGAACAACCCGGCCATGATCCCCTTGAGGATCGAGTTGCCCGAGATCGAAACGATCACCGAAAGCCCGAACACCGCGAGCGCGAAGTATTCGACGGTACTGAATTCGAGCGCGACCGACGAGATCAGCGGCGACATGAAGGTCATGATCAACGCCCCGCTCAAGCCCCCGCAGAACGAGGCGAACAGCGCCATGGCGAGGGCGCGGCCCGCTTGCCCCTGTTGCGCCAGGGGATAGCCTTCGAGGACGGTGGCGGCGGCGGCGGGAGTTCCCGGGGTTCGCACCAGGATCGCCGAGATCGAGCCGCCGTACATTGCGCCGCAGAACAGCCCGAGCAGCATCGAGAGGCTTTCGAGCGGCGGCCGTCCGAAGGTGAGCGGCACGAGGAGCGCCACGCCCATGGTTGCGGTCAGGCCGGGCAGCGCGCCGATGGTGATGCCGATCGCCACGCCGAAGGCGATCACCAGCATCACCGATGGGACGAAGACATTGCCGAAACTGTGATAGAGCAGGGCGAAATCCATGGACCGATCACTCGTTTGCTAAAAGGACCGCAGGCCTCAATACAGGACGGATTCGAGGATGCCGGCGGGCAGCGTCAGCCCGAGGAGCTTCTCGAAGATGATGTAGACCCCGGCGGTGATGCCGAGCGAGACGGCCACCATCAGCACCGGCTTGCGCAGGCCGAGCAGGCCCATCATCGCGGTGAGGAAAACCGTGGAGGTGATGAGAAAACCCACCGGCCTCAGCGCAACCACAAACGCGATCACCGCGATCACCGTGACCACCGCGCGCAGGATGCCGTTTTCGAGCGACAGGCCGCGCACCGGCGGCGGGTCCTCGACGACGCCCGGCACCGTCTTCGCCAGCGCCGCGCTCACCATCAGCGCCGCGCTGCAGATCAAAAAAAGACCGGCAAGCATGTCGGGAAAGAATGCCGGACCGATCTTCATCACCACGTCGGCGGGAAAATCGGCGGCCATGAACAATGCTCCGCCGCCGATCGCCACGCCGATCGCGCCTGCGACAAAATCCCCACGCTTCATACCGCTCCAACCTCCACGCTCGCCCGCCGCGATGCGGCTTTCCGGATCGAAACCGGCGAGGACCGCCCGCAAGCGCCCCTCGCCCATCTCCTTAAGGTTCGTTTCCGCTCGTGGCTATTTCTTGGCCAGCCCGAGGGAGAGCATCACCCGATGAACGTCGTTGGCGTTCTTGTCGAGGAATGCGGTGAAGTCCTTGTCGTTCTGGTAGGCGAGCGCGAGACCGGCATTCTTCGCGAACTCCTGGAACTCCGGATCGTCATACGCAGCTTTGAGGGCCTTCGCGATCTTCGCCCGGGTTTCGGCGGGGACGCCCTTGGGCAGCGCGATGCCGCGCCATGTGCCGAAGGTCGCCTTCACCCCCTGTTCGGAGAAGGTGGGCACGTCGGGGAAGAGGTCGGACCGGGTCTCGCCCATCACGCCGAGCATCTTCAAGTTGCCGCCAGCGACTTGGCTGCGGACTTCCGCGACCGAGACGCTGACTGCCGTCAGGTGGCCGCCGACCAGGGCGGTGACCGCCGGAGCCGCGCCGTCGAAGGGCACGTACTTCGCCTTGATCCCAAGCTCGTCGGCCATCATCGCTGCGGCGATGTGCCAGACCGAGCCGGGGCCCGAGTTGCCGATCGTCACGTCGTCCGGGTGGGCCTTGGCGTAGTCGGCGAAGTCCTTGAGGTTCTTCATCGGCGAATCCGCCTTCACCGTCAGCGCCGGAGCGTCGACGTTGATTCGCATGATCGGGTCGAAGTCCTTCCAGGTGAAGGGAATCAAGCCCTGCGGCGGCAGCGAGTTCAATTCGAAGGTGATCATGCCGATGGTGTAGCCGTCGGCGGGCGCGCGCATGATCGCGGCATGGCCGATGGCGCCGCCGCCGCCGGTGTTGTTGGAAACCACCACCGTCTGCTTGGTCTCCTTCGCAAGAGACGCGGCGAGCTTGCGCAGCAGGAGATCCGTGCCGCCGCCGGCGGACCACGGGCAGATCATCGTGATCGGCTTGGCCGGCCACTCCGCCGCGCTCGCCGAGAACGGGACGGCACCGATGAGTGCGGCCGCACCAAGTCCCACTAGGACGCTCCGACGCTTCATGAACGCTCCTCCATCATGACCGGCATTTTGCCGTTGTTCGCTTGGATATGCCGACCGCGCCGCTGCGGCGCGCCGACACGCGCTGACCCCCGAGTTGGCGCGGATTGGGTTCGCGCCAGACGCTCGCTGGAGAGGGTGATCTCCTCCATCGAGTTGAGTATACGCACGTTCGGGTTGGGGAAAAGTCAAATTCTCGGGATTACCCTACCTCTTCGGACAGGTTAACAACAAATCGACAGGATTACTGCCGGATATCCTTCAATCCGTCGGCAAAGTGCCAAATACTGAGACGCTCCCCACCTCGACGATGCGCCCGGAACGCAGAAAAGCCCCTCGGGCGAGGGGCTTTCGCGGCGCCATTATTTCTCTTGGATTTTCCCGTCCGCGCGACCTCAGGCGCGGAGTTCCGCCTGGAGCGGGTCCATCACCCGGTGCTCGAACTCGGCGTCGAAGTCGGCGTCGCGCTCGGTCTTCGCCGCCTCGGGATCGAGGACGGTGTCGTCGCGCGGCCGGATCGGGCGCAGCCGGGTGGAAAACCGGGTGTCCTCGCCCGACTTGAGGGTGAGGCTCGCCTCGCCGAGATACTTGCCGTGCGCCCCGGCCTGGAGAATCGGGATGCCGCCGACGAGATTCTGGGGTTCGAGCTTGGCCGCGTTCAGGGTGGTGTGGGTGTGGCCGCCGACGATCACCACCGGTTTGTCCACCAGCCCGGCGACCGCCTTGGCGATGCTGACGTCGCCCTCCTGGATGTAGAACCGCCAGCCGTCGGACTTGCGCTCGGGGCCGAAGTCCTCGCCGTAGCCGCAATGGGAGAGGATCAGCACGACGTCGGCCAGCTTCGCGAGACTGGGCAGGAGCTCCTTCGCCGTCGCCACCGGCGAGGCAACCTTGAGGCCGGGGTCGCCCGCCTTGTGGAAGTGCTTCATCACCGGCGTGGTGAGGCCGAGGAAGGCGACGCGCAGACCGCCCACGACGCCGATCGCCGCCGGGAAGTAGTCGCGCCCGGCTTCGAGTTCGCGGCTGCCATGGAGGTTGGCGGAGAGCAGCGGGAATTTCGCCGACCCGCGAATCCCGGTGCGGAGCGTGCGCGCGCCGTGGTCGAACTCGTGGTTGCCGAGCGCGCCCACGTCCACCCCCGCCGCCGAATAGGCGACGTAGGCCGGGTCGACACGGAAGCCGGTACCGGTAATGTCGCCGAGGAGCTTGTCGAATCCGGTTCCGGTGCGGTCATCGCCCACCGAAACGAACAGCAACGGCTCGTCGGGCTTGGCCTTGGCCTTCGCCGTGCGCACCAGGGCGACGATCTGGCTCATCGCGTGGGTCTCGCCCTGCGGCTTATCGCCATGGACGAGGTAGTTGTGCATGTCGTTGAAGTGGAAGAGCTTGAGCCGCTTCGACGCGGGCGGGGTTTGTGCCGCGAGGCGCTTCGCCACCGCGCCGCCGATCGCGCCGCCCTGCCCCGGCGCGTAGCCGACCAGGCCATAGAGTTCGGCGATCCGGCCTTCGCCGTTCGGCTTCAGCGGAATGAGTTCGGCGGAAGCGGCATGCGCCATCCCGGGCCGAAGCGCCAGACCCGCCGCGGCGACGCCCAGACCCCGCAGCACCGAACGGCGGCGGAGGCGATGGAGGATCAGCGCGGTGAGGGGCGACGACGGGGTTTCCATGCCGCGAGCGTGGCACGAAACCGGAACACCCGCAAGCACGGCGGCACGTTCTAGCGGCGCAAGATCGCCACGAGTTCGAGGTGCGCGGTGGTCGGAAACTGGTCGACCGGCACCACCCGTTCGAGGATGAAGCCTCCATCGACCAGAAGCCGCGCGTCGCGGGCGAAACTCGCCGGATTGCACGACACCGCCACCACCAGACCGACGCCCGAGGCCGCGATCTCGCGCGCCTGGGCCTGTGCCCCGGCGCGCGGCGGATCGAACACCACGGCATCGAAGGCGTCGAGTTCGGCGGCGGTCAACGGATCGCGGAACAGGTCCCGCGCCGCCACCGTAACCGTGTTGCCGAGCCGATTCGCCGTCACCGCCGCCTGCAACGCCCGCACCGCTGCGCCGTCGGCATCGGCGGCGAACACCGCCGCGCCCCTGGCCGCGATCGGCAGGGCGAAGGTGCCGAGTCCGCTGAACAGGTCCGCCACCTTAACCGCCGCTCCCAATCCTGCCAGGACTTCGTCGCGCAGCAGCGCCTCGCCCTCGGCGCTCGGCTGGAGAAACGACGCGGCAGGGAAGCCCACCGCGACGCCACCGAAATTCATCGCCGGAGTCCGCGCCACCGCCATCGGCACCGGCCCGTCGCCGCCATCCCAGGCGAGGCGGGCGAGATCGTAGGCGTTGGCGAAGCTGCCCAACACCTCGCGCGCTTCCCAGCCGAGTTCGGCGTCGGAACGCACCACCACGTCCGCGCCCGCGTCAGTCCAGGTCATCGCCACCGTTGCGGCGTCGGTGATCGGCGCAAGCACGTCGCGCAACGGGCGGATCAGGCGGGAAAGTTCCGGCGTCAGCACCGGGCACGCGTCGATCGCGACGACGGTGTGCCCCGAGGCCTCGCGGAAGCCGAGCTTCTTGCCGGTGAGCGCAAGGGTCGCGCGGCGGCGGGTGTCCGGCGGGCAGGCGCGGGTCGGCAGGACGTTGGAATCGGCGAAGCCGCGATGCCCGAGCGCCGTCGCCACCCGCTCCCGCTTCCAGGCTTCGCGCGGCGCGTCCGCCCAATGCTGGAGGCTGCAGCCGCCGCACCGGCCGTAGACCGGGCAAAACGGCACGACCCGCTCGGACGAGGGAATTTCCACCGTCTTCAAATCGCAGACCACGCCTTCGGCGGTGCGGGCGCGCGGCACGGCGACCACGGTTTCGCCCGCGAGGCTCAAGGGCACGAAATGTCGCACCCCTTCATGGGTCGCGACGCCGTCGCCGCCCGCGCCGAGGGCATCGACGACCAGCGTCAGCGGCTGCGCCGACGGCGCGGCGCGCTGCGGAGTTGCGGACTTGCGGCGGCGATCAGGCGATCTGCGCATAGGCCTGCCCATGGCGGCAGGATTCGCCGACGCTCTCCGGCGACGGGGTGTCGTAGGTCCAGATCTCGCTCACCCGGTTGTGCGAATCCACCATCACCGCGAGGCTCTTGCGGCCCGGCAGGTCGGCCGCCGCAACCTCTTCGTAGGCCATGATGATCGCGAGGTCGCCCGCCGCGAACAGGTGCGCCGCCGCGCCGTTGAGGCAGCAGTCGCCCGCGCCCTCGCGGCCTTCGATGACATAGGTCTGAAGGCGGTTGCCGTTGGCGACGTTGACCACGTCCACGCGGGTGTAGGGCAGGATTCCGGCGGCCTTCAGCATCAGCGGGTCGACGGTGATCGAGCCGACGTAGTCGACCCGCGCCTCGGTGACGGTGACGCGGTGAATCTTACCATACATGAACGGCCGGCGCGCCGCATCGAGGCGGTAGCCCGAGGGAATCTCGTCGGCGCTGCCGATCTTGCGGATGCTGGGTTGGCTCATCTCGTTTGACTCCTCAATCGTCCCGGCTGAGCGGAAGGCATGTTCTTGGCGCTCGCGCAGGGAGAAATCAAGCAAAAGCGCACCGGCAACGGCGCGGGAAAACATCTAGACAACATCGCAAGTCCAAATCCAGGAAAACCCGTCGCGAGGTGAAACAAAACCGAGGACCAGCGCATGCGCGGTTATGCGCCGCAAGTCTCCGGAACAAACGCGATGAAGATTTTATGTCACCGCGCGTGGTCGATTGACCCCGCAGGGCTTCCTGAGGCATCAATCGTACCGCGGGAGCCCTCCATTCGGATTCCGCCATAAGGGGGATAGTCATGGTTGCCCTGTTCGGTCGCAAGCGTGTGTCCCGTGACCAGACCCGGGACTCCGCACCCGAAGCCCGTTCCGCAGCAAGCGACGCCGCACCGCCTGCCGCCCAGGAGACCGCATCGCATCGCACCGACGGCCTCGCCGAGCCTTGGCGCGCCATCGTCGCGGGCCTCGGCCACGCGTTCCAGCCGGTGGTCAACATCCACTCGGGCCATACCTATGGCCTGGAGGCGCTGCTCCGGGGCTACGAGGACTTCGGCTTCGCCACCGCCAACGCGGTATTCGACGCCGCCTTCGCCGATGGCGTCCTCGACGCCGTCGACCGCGCGCTGAAGGAAAAGGCGATCGCCGCCTACGCCGTTTGGCCGTTCTGCCACGACCGCAAGCTGTTCATGAACATCGACGCGCGGATCTTCGCCCGGCCCGGCGCCGGCAGCCTCGGCCACACCCGCGAGGCCCTGCGCGCGACGGGCCTCGCCGACGGCGCGATCATCCTCGACGTCTCCGAGCGCGCGCCGTTCAACGACTTCCTCGCCGAGTTCCTGCACGAGAAGGAAACCCACCGCTCCTCGCTGCGCTACGCCGTCGACGATTTCGGCGCGGGCCTCGGCAGCCTCCAGACCCTCTACGGCGCGCACCCCGACTTCATCAAGATCGACCGCACCTTGCTCGCCGGGGCCTCCGACGACGCACGCAAGAAGATCTTCTTCTCCCACATCGTCAGCATCGCCCACCTCCTCGGGATCATGGTGGTGGCCGAAGGCGTGGAGGACGAGGCCGAGTATTTCGTCTGCAAGGAGGTCGGCTGCGACCTGATCCAGGGCTTCGTCGTCTGCCCGCCGCTGGATGCGGTGGCCGAGGTGGAACGCGAATACCTGAACGTCCGCGACCTCTCGCGCCGCGACCGCCGCCAGAGCCGCAGCGACGAGCGCATCCTCCTCGAACGCATGGAAACCCTGGAGCCGATCGGCGTCGAGACCCGCATGCTCGAAGTCTTCGAGCGGTTCCGCTCGGAGAAGGCGCGCACCTTCTTCCCGGTCGTCGACGCGAGCGGCGAGCCGCGCGGCATCATCCGCGAGGGCGACCTCAAGGAGTACACCTACTCCCAGTTCGGCCGCGACCTGATGACCAACCGCGCCTACGGCCGCTCGCTCGAACAGTTCATCACCCCTTGCCCGGTGGCGGCGATCAACCTCGCCGCCGAGCGCATCCTCGAAATCTTCTCGGGCGCGGATCAGGCCGAAGGCCTGATCCTCATCGACGGACAGTCGAAATACGCGGGGTTCCTCTCCGCGACCGCATTGCTCCGGGTGATCAACGACAAGAACCTGACCCTCGCGCGCGACCAGAATCCGCTCTCGCGCCTGCCCGGCAACACCGTGATCCACGAATTTCTTTCCGAATGCCTTGGCGACGCCAGCGTCGAGCACGCGATGATTTATTACGACTTCGACAACTTCAAGCCATTCAACGATCACTACGGGTTTCGTCAGGGCGATCGCGCCATCCAGGCGTTCGCCGACCTGCTCCGCCGCCAGTTCGGCGGGTCGGAAGACTTCATCGCCCACGTCGGCGGCGACGACTTCGTTTCCGGCCGCAAGTCGGTCGCGGATTTCCCCCAGCTCGAAGCCGAGGTGGCGCGCACGCTTGAGCTGTTCCGCGAGGAAGTCACCGCGTTCTACGACGACGAAGCGCGGGAATCCGGCTTCATCACCGTCGCGGACCGCTACGGCACCGAGCGCAAGTTCCCGCTCCTGACGGTGAGCGCGGCGCTGGTCCGGATTCGCCCGGAAAGCGACCAGCGCGGCGACGACCGCCTCAGCCCGCTGATCGCGGGCCTGAAAAAGCTCGCAAAGTCGGACCCCAACCACCTCGCGGTCGGCGTACTTCCGTAAGGCGGCATGTGGGTTTGCCGGAATCCCTGCTGGAACTACGGATTTTTCCACGATCGAACCTCTCCAAGAAGGGTGCAATCGCGACGAAGACTGCGCTAGTCTTCGCACTCGCCTTGCCGTTGCGCATCAAGTGTGCGGCTCCCCACATCGCATGCGAGACTCGCGACGATCCTTTGGAGGACCCGATGACCCGACCGCCGGACGAAGCGCGTTCGTCCCCCGCGCCCGATCCCATGGGCCGGTTCGACGGCGGCGACATCGCGGAGTTCGACGCCGACGCACGACTGATCGGGACGAGCAACCGCTTTGCCCGACTGATCGCGGCGGGGCACCCCCGCCCGATGCCAGGCACGCCCCTGGCCGACGTCGTCGCCGCCCTGATCGGCGGCGCCACCACCGACCCCGCTCCGACGATCATGCGGCACCTGAAGGACCGCAACGGCCAAGCCGAGGACATCCTCGCCGAGGGCCGCCGAGTGCTGCACATCGGCCTCTCCGCCGAGCCCGAGGGGCGCACCCGCCTCACCGTCCTCGACGTCACCCGCGACCGCCGGATGCGCGCCAGCATCCAGCGACGCGACGCCATGCTGCACCTGATCGGCGCGGCGCAGGCGGACGCTCTCGCCGACGCCGAGGCGACGATCGGCGGCTTTCTCGACCGCCTGATCCAGATCGCCGGGTGCCACGGCGGCCTGGTCCTCGAACTCCAGTCCGATCCCCAGGGCTTCCTCGACGCGGTCCCGCTGGCCGTGCGGGGCTGCTGGGAGGCAGCGGGTCTGCCGCCGCCGATCCTCCTGAGGGCGCTCGACAGCCTCGCGCCGGTCCGCGCGGAGGACGGCGTCGAGACCCCCGGGCTCGGCCACACCGCCGTCCTGCCGGTGTTCGACCGCGACCGCGCGATCGGGCTGATCGCCCTCTCCGGCCGCGCCATGCCGTTCGACGACGACCTGATGGAGTGCCTCGCCGCCGCCCCCTCCACCCTCGCCCTGCTGCTGTCGCTCAAAGCCTCGCGGCGGCGTACCCGCCAGACCGCGCGCGACCTGCGCACCAGCCGCAATCAGGTCCAGGCGATTTTCGACACGATCTCCGACGGCGTGGTGCTGTTTTCCGCAAGCGGCATGATCGTCGGGGTCAACGCCGCAGCCGAGCGCCTGTTCGGCGTGGCCCTGGGCGACGCGCTCGGCCGCTCCGCCACCGACTTCCTCCCCGACGACGACCTCCTCTCGTTCGCCGAGCCGACGCCGCCGCTCGCCACCGCCTCGCGCCGCGAGATCCTCGCCCGCCACGTCGGCGGCCGCACCTTTCCCGCCGAGGTCTCGGTCTCCCGCATCGCGGTCGAGGACGACCCGCTCTACGTCGCGATCGTCCAGGACATTTCCGAACGCAAGCGGGTGTCGCGGGTGCAGTCGGAGTTGATCGCGACCGTCGGTCACGACCTGCGCACGCCGCTCACCAGCATCCTGGGCGCGCTCCGCCTGGTCAACGGCGGCAGCCTCACCGAGGACCGCGCCCGCGACATGCTCGGCATCGCCGAACGCAACGGCCGAAGATTGATGCGCCTGATCACCGACCTCCTCGACCTCGAACGGATCAGCGCCGGAATGATCGCGTTCGCGCCGGTGCCGACCGATCTCGGCGCGGTGCTGCGGCAGTCGGTGGACAACCAGCGCCCGCTCACCGAGGCCAAGGGCCTCACCATCGACTGGCAACTCCCCGAGCAGCCGCTCTGGACCCACGGCGACCCCGACCGCCTCACCCAGATCGCCACCAACATCTTCGCCAACGCCGTCCACTTCTCGCCGCAGGGCGGCACCGTGACGATCCGCGCGAGTCTCTTCGAGGGTGCGATCCGGGTCGCGTTCATCGACCAGGGGCCGGGGATTCCCGCCGACTTCCTGCCGGTGATGTTCGACCGCTTCCAACAGGTGGCGAACCGCATCCGCCGCGTCCGCCACGCCGACGCCACCGGCTCCGGCCTCGGCTTGAGCATCGTCCGCGCCCTCGTCGAAATGCACGGCGGCAGGGTCGGCGCGGTCTCCCCCCCGGGGACGGGGGCGACGGTCTATTTCGACCTGCCGCGCGAAACCGCCGAATCGCAGTGATTTGTCCTTTGCCATCTGCCGCTTGTCCGCTAATCTGCGGAGCGCGCCGGCCGCACCCGCGGCCGCGTTCTGCCGGTTTGTCTCCGGCGCTTTTTCGGGATTGACCGCACTTTGGCGTACACGGTTCTCATCGCCGACGATCACGAATTGTTTCGTGACGGGCTCAAGATGGTTTTGCAGCACCTCGCTCCAGGCACGCGCTGCCTGACCGCAGGCGACCATCGCGAGGCGCTCGACCTCGCCAACGCGACGCCGGACCTCGACCTCGTGCTTCTCGACATCCGCATGCCGGGGATGCCGTGGGAGGAGGCGCTCCGCAGCCTCCGCGCCGACAGGCCGGAAGTTCCGGTGGTCATCCTCTCCGCCCTCGTCGATCGCTCGCTGATCACTACCGCGATGCGCTCCGGCGCGCGCGGCTTCATCCCCAAGACCTCGTCCTCCACGGTGATGGTCCACGCGATGAACCTCGTCCTCTCGGGCGGCCACTACATCCCGACCCTGGTGCTGGACGAAGACCCGGTCGGCGACCACGACGGCCTCGACTCCGCCAACGCCGCCGCGCTCACGCCGCGCCAGATGGACGTGCTGCGCCTCGTCGCGCGCGGCCTCTCCAACCGCGACATCGCCCATGCCCTCGAACTCTCCGAAGGCACGGTCAAGCTCCACGTCACCGCGATCCTGAAAGCCCTCGGCGTGCCCAACCGCACCTCGGCGGTGATCGCCGCCTCGCGCATGGGCCTCACCGAAAGCGACGGCAACTAATCCAACCAGGAAACGCGGGCGCTGGCCCGCGAATTGCTTCGGGCGTCCTTGGCCGTCGGCTTCGTCGTATAGTCGACATTCATAGCGCTCCGAAGGACACCGCCATGCACCCGATCCCCGATAGCGTCATCGCCGCGCTCCTCGCCGAGGACATCCCCTACGGCGACCTCACCACCCGTTCCCTCGACCTTGGGCCGCGCCCCGGAACCATCGCCTTCGCCGCACGCGACGACATGGTCGCCTGCTGCACAGAGGAAGCCCAGCGCATGCTCGCGAGCCTCGGCTGCACGGCGCAAGTCCGCTGCGCCAGCGGCCGCGCCGCCCCCGCCGGAACCCCGCTCCTCTTCGCCACCGGTCCCGCCGAAGCCCTGCTCGCCGGGTGGAAGGTCGCCCAGACTTTGATCGAGTGGTCCTCGGGCGTCGCCACCGCCGTCCGCGCGATCATCGACGCTGCACGCGCCGTCGACCCCGCCATCGTCGTCGCCTGCACCCGCAAGGCGGTCCCCGGCACCCGCGCGCTCTCGACCAAGGCGATCTGCGTCGCGGGCGCGACGATGCACCGCTGCGGCCTCTCCGACACCATCCTGCTCTTCCCCGAGCACCGCGCCTTCGGCGGCCCCGACGCCCTCGCCACCCAGGTCCGCGACCTGCGCGCCCGCAACCCGGAACGCAGCATCGTCGTCGAAGTCAAAACCTACGCCGAAGCCCTCACCGCCCGCGCCGCCGGCGCCAACGTCCTCCAACTCGAAAAATTCCCGCCCGACCTCGTCGCCGAACTCACCTGCGCCCTCGCCCACGACGACGGCCCCCAACCGGTAATCGCCGCAGCTGGCGGCATCACCGTCGCCAACGCCGCCGACTACGCCCGCGCCGGCGCGCACGTGCTGGTCACCTCCTCGCCCTATACGGCGAAACCGGCGGACGTGCAGGTGACGATTACGGCGGCTTAAAAAGAAGGCCAGGGCTCTGCCCTGGACCCGCAAAGGGCCTTAGGCCCTTTGATCCCATTTGGTTTTCGCGCGCTGCGCAATCAACCGTCACGCCGCGTGATGGTCTTATGGCGCTTCGCGCGAAAACCAAAACTTATGGGAGGTTCGGAAGAACGAGTCCCTCCGAGACTTTTTCGCCTTCCCTTACCCCAGCGCCGCGACGATCGCGGCACCGGCTTGAGCGGTATTGGCGGTGCCGCCGAGGTCGCCGGTACGGAGTTTGGGCTGGACGACGGTTTGCTCGATCGCCTTGACGATCGCCGCGCCCGCTTCCGCTTCGCCGAGGAAGTCGAGCATCATCGCGGCGGACCAGATCTGGCCGATCGGATTGGCGATGCCCTTGCCCGCGATATCGGGGGCGGAGCCGTGCACCGGCTCGAACAGGGAGGGGAGCTTGCTGGTCGGATTGATGTTGGCCGAGGGCGCGATGCCGATGGTGCCGGTGCAGGCGGGGCCGAGGTCGGAGAGGATGTCGCCGAACAGGTTGGAGGCGACGACGACGTCGAAGCGGTCGGGGTGGAGGACGAAGTTCGCGGTGAGGATATCGATGTGGTATTTGTCCCACTTCACATCGGGATAGGACTTGGCCATTTCGACGACGCGCTCGTCCCAGTAGGGCATGGTGATCGCGATGCCGTTGGACTTGGTGGCCGAGGTGAGGTGCTTCTTCGGCCGTTTCTGCGCGAGATCGAAGGCGAATTTCAGGATCCGGTCGACGCCGACGCGGCTCATCACGGTTTCCTGGATCACCACCTCGCGTTCGGTTCCCGCATACATCTTGCCGCCGACCGAGGAGTATTCGCCCTCGGTGTTCTCGCGCACCACCATCATGTCGATCGAGCCAGGCTCGCGCCCGGCGAGCGGGCAGGGCACGCCCGGCATCAGGCGCACCGGCCGGAGGTTGACGTACTGGTCGTATTCGCGACGGAACTGGAGCAGCGACCCCCACAACGAAACGTGGTCGGGCACGGTATCGGGCCAGCCGACCGCACCGAAGAACAGGGCGTCGGCCTTGCCGATTTTCGCCTTCCAATCGTCGGGCATCATCTGGCCGTGCTTGGCGTAGTAGTCGCAGCAGGCGAAGTCGTGATCCTGAAGGTCGAGGCTGAAGCCGAATCGTTTCGCCGCGGCTTCGAGGACCCGCACGCCTTCGGGCATGACTTCCTTGCCGATGCCGTCACCCGGAATGACGGCAATGGAATAGCTGCGTTCACGCATGGATCAATCTCCTGGCACGATCGGAATGGCTGGAATTCCAGCCGAGTATAGCTCGAACCAACGATGCCTTCCACGCATGGACCTATGCCGGACGCACAATCTTCGCGCGGCTTTTCCGCCCCCGCCGCCTTGACATCCGGGTGGCCGGACACGAAACAGTGTGTACCCCCTACCCTGTTTCCGGAGCGTTCATGTCGCGTGTTGCCGCCGTTGCCGTCGCCTGTTTCACCCTGGCCGCCTGCACCACCCAGCGAGAAACCACCACTTCGCGCACCGCGACCGAGCAATTGCTGCTTTCCGCCGCCGCCGAGCGCGCCGCCGAGGCGGTCGCGGCCGACGTTCCGCCGGGGAAGAAGACCTTCGTCATCGCCGACAACTTCGAAGCAACCGACGGCAAGCAGGCGATCGGCGCGATCCGCGCAGCGATCCTGGCGCGCGGCGCGGGCCTCGTGGCCGACCGGGCGCAGGCCGAGCAGATCGTCGAGATTCGCTCCGGCGCGCTCGGCATCGACAATTCCGACACCATCGTCGGCATGCGCGAATCCGAACTGCCGATCCCGCTCACCCAGGGCGGCATCACCATTCCGAAGATCGCGCTGTTCGAGAAAACCCGGCAGCTCGGCATCGCCAAGTTCGCGCTCGCGGTCTACGACGCCCAGACCGGCCTCGCGGTCGCAAAGCCCGAACCGAAATTCGGTTACGCGCGCAAGAACGACTACACCGCCGCGTTCGTGATTTCGTGGAAGCGCGACGACATCTACGAGCCCGACAGCGCCGCCGCCGACACCCTCGAAATCGCTCCCAACGCCGACGACGCCTGGAACCGGATCGCACCGCCGCCGCAGCCCGGCCCGGGCGAACCCGATCCGGCGGTGCGCGCCCCCGAAGCCGCGAAGGACACGCCCGCCACCGCGCCGACCGACGTCCTGCCGCCGCGCGCGGAGACCATCCAGCCCTAAGCGGCGTTGCCGGGTGCGAACGGCGCACCTATAGTGGCCGCGTCCGCCACCACCCCGCGAGCCCGCCATGGCGCCGAAGTCTCCCTCCCGCTCCGCCGACGCGGACCTCGACCAGCTCCGCAAGGCCGCCGCCGCACCCGACGCGGTACAGGCGCGCTACGCCCTTGCCATCGCGTTGATCGACCGCGGCCTGCGCGGCGAGGCCGAGCGCCACCTTGCCCATCTCGCCCGCATCGCCCCCGCCTTCGCGCCGGTGGTCTATACCCAGGGCTGCCTCGCGCTGGCCGACGGTCGCCTCGGGGAAGCCGAGCGCCTGCTGCGGCGCGCCGCGAGCGCTCCTGCGCTGGCGATCGACGCCAGCCTCGCGCTGGCCGAGACGCTGGAACGCGCAGGCCGCCGCGAGGAGGCGCTCCGGCTACTGCGCGCCATCGTCGCGCGCCGCCCGGGCATCCCTTCTCCCTACATCAACTTCACCCAGATGCGGCTCTCCGCCGCGCCACGCGAAGCGCTCGATGCCGCCGACGCGGGCCTCGCGCGGTTCCCCAAGGCGGCGATCCTGCATGCCCTGCGCGGCCAGGCGCTGATCCGGCTCAACGACCCCGATGCCGCGATCCTGGCGTTGCGCCGCGCCCTCGATCTCGACCCCGGCCTCGCCCCGGCGGCAGGCCACCTGCTGCGCGCCACCCGCGAGGCGGCACGCTGGGACGAAGAGGATGCCGCGATGGCCGCGGTGCGCCGCGTCCGCGCTGCGGCGAATCCCGGCACCCTCGCGATTCCGCTGCACAGCGCGCTCAACTTCGGCTTCGACGCCGCCGAAATGAAGTCCATCGCGGTCGCCGAGGCGGCGTTCCGGGGTGCAGGGATCGCGCCATTGCCGCCCGTGCCCGCGTCCGCTGCCGAACCGCTGGTGGTGGGATACCTTTCACCCGATTACCGCGACCACGCGATCGCCCATCTGGTCGCCGACATCTTCGGTGCGCACGATCCCAAGCGCGTGCGCGCGGTGGCATTCTCCGAGGGCCCGGACGACGGTGACCCGGTGCGCGCCGAAATCGCCGCCACCGCCGCCGCGTTCGTCGACCTTGGACGGATGTCGGACGCCGAGGCGGCGGCGCGGATCCGCGCCGAGGGCGTCCACATCCTCGTCGACCTTTCGCTCTACACCCGCTTCCATCGCCCCGGGGTGATGGCTAGGCGGCCCGCACCGGTGCAGGTGGCGTGGCTCGGCCTGCCCGCCACCAGCGGCGCGCCGTGGATCGACTATCTGTTCGTCGACGACATCGTCGCCCCGCCCGCGCACGCCGACCGCTACACCGAGATCCTGGTGCACCTGCCCTGCGGCTACCAACCCAACCGCAAGCTCGGCGCGCTCGACCCGACTCCCAGCCGCGCCGACCTCGCCCTGCCGGAAGACGCGGTGGTATTCGGCTGCTTCAATTCGCATCGCAAGATCGACCATGAGAGCTTTTCGCGCTGGCTCGCGGTGTTGCGAGGCGTGCCGGGGTCGGTGCTCTGGCTGCTCGCGCCGCCCGAGGCGGTCGCCGCGCGCTACCGCACCGCCGCCGAAGCCGCCGGACTCTCCCCGGACCGCCTGATCTTCGCACCGAAGGCCTCGCGCGCCGCACATCTGGCGCGCTTGCCGCAGGCCGACCTGATGCTCGACACCTTGATCTACGGCGCGCACACCACCTGCTCGGATGCTTTGCGAGCGGGCGTGCCGATGCTCACCGTGCTCGGCGAGCAGTTCGCCGCCCGCGTCGCCGCCAGCCTGGTCAGCCGCGCCGGACTGCCCGAACTGGTCTGCGCCGACCACGATGCCTTCGTCGCCGAGGCGATCCGCCTCGGCACCGATGCCGAGGCCCGCGCCGCACTGCGGCAAAAGCTCGCCCGCGCCGTCCCCGCCTCGCCGGTATTCGACCCGCAAGTCCAGGCCCGTGCCCTCGAAGACGCCTACGCGGCGATCTGGGCCAAGCACCTCGGCGCATAGAAAAACGGCCGCACCCGAGGGCGCGGCCGTTTCCATTCGCCGTCGCGAAGGCTCAGAAGCGCAGGGATTCGACCCGCACCACGTTCGGCACCTTGCGCAGCGATTCCAGCACGTCGCCGTTGAGCGCGCCGTCGATCTGCACCAACGCCACCGCGTCCTCGCCGACCGCGTTGCGGCCGAGGTGGAAGGTGGCGATGTTGACGCCCGCCAGGCCGAGCGCGGTGCCGAGCTTGCCGATCAGGCCGGGCTTGTCCTTGTTGGTGAAGAACAGCATGTGCGGCGCGAACTCGGCTTCCACCGGGATGCCGTTGACCTCGACGAGGCGCGGCTTGCCTGCGAACAACGTGCCCGAGACCGAGCGGGTCTGGGTCTCGGTGGTCACGGTGAGCTTCACCAGGGTCTGGTATTCGGCGCAGGTTTCGCGCTTGGTTTCGGAGAGCGCGATGTTGCGCTCCTTCGCCATCGCCGGGGCCGACACCATGTTGACCGCGTCGAGCATCGGCCGCAGCAGGCCGGAGAGCGCGATCGCGGTGAGCGGCTTGGTGTTGAGTTCGGCGACCGAGCCTTCATACTCGATCGACACCGCCTTGACCCCCGAGCGGGTGATCTGCCCGGCGAAGCCGCCCAGGTGTTCCACCAGCTTCATGTAGGGCTTCAGCTTCGGCGCGTCTTCCGCCGAAACGCTCGCCATGTTGAGGGCATTGGTCACCGCGCCGGTGAGGAGGAAGTCGGAGATCTGCTCCGCCACCTGCACCGCGACGTTGACCTGGGCTTCCGAGGTGGAAGCGCCGAGGTGCGGGGTGCAGACCACCTTGGGGTGGTTGAACAGCACGTTTTCCTTCGCCGGTTCGACCTCGAACACGTCGAGGGCCGCACCCGCGACGCGGCCGTCGTCGAGCGCGACCTTGAGCGCCGCTTCGTCGATCAGGCCGCCGCGCGCGCAGTTGATGATCCGCACGCCTTTTTTCATCTTGCCGAACGACTTCTCGGAGATGATCCCCCGCGTCGCGTCGGTGAGCGGGGTGTGCAGCGTGATGAAGTCGGCGCGGGCGAAGAGTTCGTCCAGCTCGACCTTCTCGACGCCGAGATCGCGCGCTCGGTCGGGAGTGAGGAACGGATCGTAGGCGACGACGCGCATCTTCAAGCCGAGCGCGCGCTCGGCGACGTAGCCGCCGATGTTGCCGCAGCCGATCACGCCCAGGGTCTTGCCGAACAGCTCGACGCCCATGAACTTGGACTTTTCCCACTTGCCCGCGTGGGTCGAGGCCGAAGCCTGCGGGATATCGCGGGCGAGCGCCATCATCATCGCGAGCGCGTGCTCGGCGGTGGTGATCGAGTTGCCGAACGG
>DBTR01000070.1:86523-87582 GCA_002307145.1 Rhodospirillum sp. UBA1311
ATGTCGACGTTGTCGACGCCGATGCCGGCGCGGCCGATCACCTTCAAGTTGGTGGCGGCGGCGATGATGTCGGCCTTGACCTTGGTGTCGGAGCGGATCGCGAGACCGTGGTAGTCGCCGATGCAGGCCTTGAATTCGTCCGGAGTCATCCCCGGCTTGTAGTCGACGTCGAGGCCGCGCGCCTTGAAGATCTCTTCGGCGAGCGGGCTCATCTTGTCGGAAATCAGGACTTTCAACATGGTTCTGCCTCGTGGAAATCGGTCAAATGGAGATGCGGCCCGGGGCTTAAGCCCGGGCCGTCAAGCGGGCTGGCGCCTACGCGAAGTCCTTCGCGACTTCGGCCAGCGCCCATTCGATCCACGGGAACAGCGCCTTCAGGTCGGCGGCTTCCACCGTCGCACCGGCCCAGATCCGCAAGCCTGCCGGGGCGTCGCGGTAGGCGCCGAGGTCATAGGCGACGCCTTCCTTGTCGAGCAAGCCGACGATCGCCTTCTGCGCCTTCTGCTGGCCTGCGTCGTCGAGCTTGGCGAACCACGGCGCGACGATCCGGAGGCAGACCGAGGTCGAGGACCGGATCGCCGGGTTAACGGCGAGGAACGCGACGTTCGGGCTGCTCTCGACCCAGGCGGAAATCGCCTTGAGGTTTTCCTGGCTGCGGCCGATCAGGCCCTTCAAGCCGCCGATCTTCTCGGCCCACTTGAGGCCGTCGAGGGCGTCCTCGACCACCAGCATCGAGGGGGTATTGATGGTTTCGCCTTCGAAGATCCCGGCGATCAGCTTGCCGCCCTTGGTCATGCGGAAGATCTTCGGCATCGGCCAGGCCGGAGTGTGGCTTTCCAGCCGTGCGACGGCGCGCGGCGAGAGGATCAGCACGCCGTGCGCGCCCTCGCCGCCCAGCACCTTCTGCCAGGAGTAGGTGACGACGTCGAGCTTGTCCCACGGCAGATCCATGGCGAACGCGGCGGAGGTCGCGTCGCAGATCGCGAGGCCTTCGCGGTCGGCCGGAATCCAGTCGCCGTTCGGCACGCAGACGCCCGAGGTGGTGCCGTTCCAGGTGAA
>DBTR01000047.1:0-123 GCA_002307145.1 Rhodospirillum sp. UBA1311
CATAGACGCGCGCGATGCCGTCGCCAACCGAGAGAACCTGTCCCACTTCGGCCGATTGCGCGTCGACGCCAAAATTCGCGATCTGCTTTTTCAGAATGGCGGAGATTTCCGCGGCGCGGATTT
>DBTR01000047.1:266-13233 GCA_002307145.1 Rhodospirillum sp. UBA1311
CGAGGCCATAGACGCGGGCGATACCATCACCAACCGACAGAACCTGACCGACTTCGGCCACTTCAGCCTCGGTACCAAACTTGGCGATCTGTTCCTTAAGGATAGCGGAGATTTCCGCGGCGCGGATTTCCATCAGCCGACCCCTTTCATAGCGAGTTGCAAGCGTTGCAGCTGCGAACGCAGCGAGCTATCCACCATGCGCGAACCGATCTGCACGACCAGTCCGCCCAAAACCTTCGGATCCACGGCGAGATCGAGCGCGACGTCGCGCCCGGTCGCCTTTTTCAATGCGCTGGTCAACGCGTCACGCTGCTTCGCGGTCAACTCTTTCGCCGAGGTCACCGCTGCGGTGACTTCGCCACGGCTCTCGGAGAGCTTGGCGAGGACGGTTTCGAGGATCGCGGAAAGCGCGAACAGACGCCGATTGCTGGCGATAAGAAGTACAAACTTGCGCACCGTCTCGCCGATCTCCGCCTTCTCAAGAACCGCTTCGACACCCTGGACGTGTTCGGCGCGGGAAAAGGCGGGGTTGGCGATGAAACGCTGCAGGTCGACGCTCTCGACGAGGACGTCCCGCAACCGCTTGACATCGGCTTCGACGGACTCCACCGCGCCGGTCTCGGCGGCCAGCTCAAGCAGAGCGTCCGCGTACCGGCCGGAAAGCCCCATAACATCAGAAGTCATTGATGACACTGGGACAGACCCTCAAGTTAGAGTGGAAGCCCGGTGGAGATCCCCACTCCCCAGGCCGATTTTGCGCGAAACACCCCCGTTCGCGGGGAGGATGTTTATCATTGTTGTATCGGGCCCGCAACCCCGCCGCGCCTGGGCTTGCCGGGATTTTACAAGAAAACCGCCACTTGGAAACCGCGAATGCCTCCTCCCGGCCACAAAGGTTTGAATCAAATTCATCTGCCACCCCTGGGGAGGCGGAAAACCTGAAATAACTCCAGGAAACTGCGCGAAAGCCCCTTGCCCGAGAAGGTGAAAACAAATGAATAATTTTCATTAGCTGCCTGTCCGGGCAGGGTGCGATTCCGGGCCGTTTCAGAGGAAGCTGTAGGGGTCGATATCGATCCTGACCCGTGCCGCACGGGGAATCGCAACACCCGCCAGCCAGCTTCGCAACAGAGGCTGCAACCGCACGTCGCGCGGCGCGCTCACCAGCAACCGATGCCGCGACCAGCCGCGCAACCGGGAGAGGATCGCGGGAGCCGGGCCGTAGAGCCGCAGACCCTCGGCCTTTGGGAACGCGCGGGCGAGATCGCGGGCGATCGCGGCAGCCTGGGCGTCGTCCTTGGCGGCGACAATCACCGCCGCCAAACGCCCGAACGGCGGCAGGCCGAGAGCCTTGCGGCCGGTCTGCTCGGCGGCGACGAACGCATCGCGATCACCCTTGGCGAGCGCCGCGATCACCGGCTGGGCCGGGTCGTAGGTCTGCATCATCACCCGGCCGTGCAGGTCGCCGCGCCCGGCGCGCCCGGCGACCTGATGCAGAAGCTGGAACGTGCGCTCGGCGGCGCGCAGGTCGCCCCCGGCGAGCCCGACGTCGGCATCGACCACTCCGACCAGGGTGAGGCCGGGAAAATGATGGCCCTTCGCCACCATCTGGGTGCCGACGATCACGTCGACCTCGCGCGCGGCAATGCTGTCGAGCGCCGCCGCCGCGCCACCCGGGCCGCTGAACTGGTCGCTCGCCAGGATCAGTCGCCGCGCCTCGGGGAAGCGCGCCGCGACCTCCTCGGCGATCCGCTCGACTCCCGGCCCGCAAGCGACGAAGCTGTCCTCCGCGCCGCATGACGGGCAGACATCGGGCATCCGCTCGGCGTGGCCGCAGTGATGGCATTGCAGGCGCTTGCGGCCGCCGTCGCGATGCTCCACCAGCCACGCGGTGCACTGCGGGCACTGCATCCGATGGCCGCAGGCGCGGCACAGGGTGAGCGGCGCGTAGCCGCGGCGATTCAAATAGAGAAGGACCTGTTCGCCCTTTTCGAGGGTTTCGCCGATCGCCGCCACCAGCGGCGGCGCGAGCCAGTTACGGCCGCGATCGCCGGTTTCGGGCGGGGTCTTTCGCAGGTCCACCAAATCCACCGTCGGCATTTCCGCGCCGCCGTGGCGGCGCGGCAGGACCACCGTGGCGTAGCGCCCGGCGCGGGCGTTGGCGAGGGTTTCGAGCGACGGCGTCGCCGAGGCGAGAACCACCGGGATCGCCTCGATGCTGCCGCGCACCACCGCCATGTCGCGGCCGTGGTAGAGAACGCCGTCCTCCTGCTTGAACGCCTGCTCGTGTTCCTCGTCGACGACGATCAGGCCAAGCGCCGCGAACGGCAGGAACAGCGCGGAGCGCGCGCCGATCAGCACCTTAGCCTCGCCTTGCGCCACCGCCCGCCAGGTATCGCGCCGCTGCGCCGGGGTCAACCCCGAGTGCCAGACCGCCGGGGCGACGCCGAAGCGGGCGCGAAAGCGCTCCAGCCACTGCGCGGTCAGCGCGATTTCCGGCACCAGCACCAGGGCCTGGCCGCCCTGCCGCAGCACTTCGGCGACCGCTTCGAAGTAGACCTCGGTCTTGCCCGAGCCGGTGACGCCGTCGAGGAGCGTCACCGCGAACCCCGCGCCGATGCCCCGCTTCAGCACCGCTGCCGCCGCGTCCTGCTCCGGCCCGAGCACCGGGCAAGCGGCATCGGCGTCGGGCGCGGCGAAAATTTCGGGCGGCGGCAGCGCGGCGGACACCAGCCCGCCCTCACCCAGCAAGCCCCGTACCGCCGCGTCGCCGACGTCGGCCAGTCGCGCCGCTTCCGCCACCGACATCGGCTCCCGGCTTTCCAGAATCGCCCACAACCGCTGGCGCGCAGGGGTGCGCCGCACCCCCGCGGGCCAGGCATCGGCACGCACCACGCCGCTCGGTCCGGTCACCGGCTCCAAAGCGGCGGGAACGGACAGCACCATCCGCAGCACCGCGCCGGGCGCGGAGAGGGTGTATTCGGCAACCCAGTCGACGAACTTGCGCAACGCCGGCGAAAGCGGCGGCGTCGGCGCGACTTCGGCGATGAACTTCAGCTTACTGGCGGGCGTCGCGTCGCCCTCGGCTCCGGCCCAGACCGCGCCCCAGAGTTCGCGCCCGCCCACCGGAACCTTGACCACCGTGCCCGGCGGCAACTCCCATCCCTCGGGCACGCCGTAGGTATAATCGGCGCCGACCGGCAGCGGCACGCGCACCGCAACCCGACGGCCCGCGTCCGCGTTCTCCTCGGGTGTGGCGTGGGCCCGGATCATCGGCTAAACTCGATCACGACAGTCTTCCTGCGCCCTTCAGCAACCCAGCCAAGCCGGTGCCATGAAATTCTTCCTCGATACGGCGAACATCGCCGAAATCCGCGAACTCTCCGCCACCGGACTGGTGGACGGCGTCACCACCAACCCGTCGCTCGCGGCCAAGGCCGGCCGCCCGATGACCGAGATCATCGCGGAAATCTGCGCGGCGGTCGAGGGCCCGGTGAGCGCCGAAGTGCTGGCCACCGATACCGCCGGGATGCTGCGCGAGGCCGAAGTGCTGGCCGCCATCGCCGCGAACGTGGTGATCAAGCTCCCCCTCACCTTCGACGGACTGAAGGCCTGCCGCACGCTGGCCGACAAAGGCGTCAAGGTCAACATCACGCTGTGCTTCTCCGCCGTCCAGGCGCTGCTCGCGGCGAAAGCGGGGGCGACCTACGTCTCGCCGTTCGTCGGCCGTCTCGACGACATCGGCCAGGACGGCATGGGCCTGATCGCCGACATCGTCGAGATCTTCCGCAACTACCCGCAGTACACCACCGAGGTCCTGGTCGCCTCGGCGCGGCACCCGCACCACGTGCTGGAAGCCGCCCGCCTCGGTGCGCACGTCGTCACCCTGCCGCCCGCGATCCTGCGCCAACTGGTCAAGCATCCGCTGACCGATTCCGGCATCGCCCAGTTCCTCGCCGACGCGCAAAAGGCGGGCCTCTCGATCCCGCCCCGAGCGGAGTGACGCAGCCGTGAATTCCGATACCGCCCTCGCCGCCGACACCCTGCCGTCGCCGCGCGAGATCGAGGCGTTCCTGCGCCAGCATCCGGACTTCCTTGCCGAACGGCCCGACCTGCTGCGCGCGATGACGCCGCCGTCGCGCTTCGACGGCGGCGATCAGATCAGCGACTTCCAGGCAGCGATGATCCGGGGACTCCGCCTCGACGTCGAGCGCCTGTCGCGCACCTCGGTCGACCTCGTCGCCACCAGCCAGGGCAACCTCTCGCGCCAGCAGCGCACCCACTCCGCCGCGCTGATGCTGGCCGACGCCACGACCCCCGCCGACTTCCACCGCGTGCTGATCCGCGACTGGCCGCAAATCCTCGACGTCGACGCGATCGCCCTGATCCTCGAAGACGACGCCGCGACCGAAGCGAGCGAGGGGCCGGAGGGAATTCTCCGGGTGCCGTCGCGCACCGTCGACGCCCTGTTCGCGAAATCGCCCAACCCGAGCATCCTGCTGACGCCGGTGCGGCGCGGCAACCGCCTGTTCGGCACCACCGCCGCGAAGATCCGCTCCGACGCGCTGGCGCGCCTCAACCCGCCCGCCACCTGGGAACCGGGCGGCAACCGCGCCGCGCCCGCAGGCATCCTCGCGGTCGGCTCGTTCACGCCCGAAACCTTCCACCCCGACCAGGCGACCGACCTCCTGGAATTCCTCACCCGCCTGCTCGCGATCGTGTTGACCCGATGGTGCGCGCCGACCCTCTAGGCGGGCTCTCCGCCGCACCGCGCCTCGCGGAACGCATCCGCGAGTGGCGCGAGTGGCTCCGCGCCGAGCGCCGCGCCAGCCCCAACACGCTCGACGCCTACGCCCGCGACATCGCCCGCTTCCTCGCCTTCCTCACCGAATACCAGGGCGCGACGCCCGACCTCGCGGCGCTCGAAGCCCTCGCGACGCGCGACTTCCGCGCCTATCTCGCAGCGCGCGACGGCGCGGGGATCGGGCGAAGTTCGCTCGCCCGCGAGGTCTCGTCGCTGCGCACCCTGTTCGCCTGGCTCGAACGCGAGGGCCTCGCCGCCAATCCCGCGCTCGCGGCGCTGCGCACGCCGAAGGCGCCGCAGACCCTGCCGCGCCCGCTCTCCGCCGACGAAGCCCTCGACACCGTGCGCAACGCCGCGTCGCTCGCCAAGACTCCCTGGATCGGCAAGCGCGACACCGCCGCGCTGCTGCTGATGTATGGCGCCGGACTGCGCATCGGCGAGGCGCTCGGCCTCAACGTCGCGGACCTGCCCTATGGCGGCGCGCTCAAGGTTACCGGCAAGGGCAACAAGACCCGCATCGTGCCGGTGCTGCCGGTGATCGAAACCGCCATCGCCGACTACCTCGCCGCGTGTCCGTTCAAGGGAACGAAGGACGACCCGCTGTTCATCGGCGCGCGCGGCGAACGCCTTAATCCGGGGGTCCTGCAACGCCAGGTGCGCACCCTCCGCGATGCCCTCGGCCTGCCGCCCACCGCCACGCCGCACGCCCTGCGGCACAGCTTCGCCACCCACCTGCTCGAAGCGGGCGGTGACCTCCGCACGATCCAGGAACTCCTGGGGCACGCCTCGCTGGCCGCCACCCAGCGCTACACCAAGGTCGACGCCGCCAAGCTCAAGGCAGTGCACGGCGCGGCGCACCCGCGCGACCGAAAATAACGGCATATCCGCAATATTTTTATGCATATAACGAGATTGCACGCATTATCGGCACGTGCAACAATATGCATATATCCGTACGCCCCACCCGTTCCCTCCGGAAAGTTCATCATGCCGCGCCGCATGCGCCTCCTTATGAGTACGATCGAGCACGACGTTCAGGGATTTGCGAAAAGCAGCGAGGAAATCGCTCATCAGACCCAGCTTCTCGCTCTCAACGCCACCATCGAGGCGGCCAGGGCGGGAGACGCCGGACGCGGCTTCGCGGTGGTGGCCTCCGAGGTGAAAACCCTCGCCCGCCAAGCCGCCACCAACTCCGAGGACATGCGCACCGTCGTCCTCGCGCGGATCCGGCACGCCCTCGAGATTAGCGACACCCTGGTCAAGGACCTCGAAGGCACGCGCAACGTCGACATGGCGCAAACCCTGGTGCAGTTGATCGTCCGCAACCTCTACGAACGCACTGCCGACGTGCGCTGGTGGGCCACCGACGACGCGTTCTGTCACGCGCTCCAGGATCCCACACCCGAGCGCCTCGCCCGAGCCGGGCACCGCCTCGCGGTGATCAACCGCTTCTACTCGGTTTACCTCGACCTGGTGCTGCTGGACCTCTCGGGCCGTGTCGTCGCCGCGTCGCGCACCGACCGCTTCGCCAAGATTCTCGGGCACGATTACGGCGGCGCGCACTGGTTCAAGACCGCGATCGCGACGGCGAGCGGCGACGACTACGTCGTCGGCGACGTCACCACCGACCCCGCCCACGACGGCGCGCCGGTGGCGCTGTACGCCGCCGCGGTGCGCGAGGAGGGCGAAATCGACGGCAAGGTGGTCGGCGCGCTCGGCGTATTTTTCGACTGGGGGGTGCAGTCCCGCACGATCGTCTGCGACGAACCGACCTTCACGCCCGAGGAATGGGGGCGGACTCGGGTTCTGCTGCTCGACGCGCAGCATCGCATCCTCGCCGCGTCCGACGACGCCGACCTCTACCGCACCTACACCCTCGATATGAACGGTCAGGACAAGGGGACGGTGGTCACCAATGACGGCCGCATCGTCGCCTTCGCCAAAACCCTCGGCTACGAGGCCTACGACGGCCTCGGCTGGATCGGCGTGGTCGAGCAGAGACGAATCAGCGACGACGATCTCCGGGTGCTGATCGGCGAAACCAGCACCGCCCGACGGCCCCGGCTCCTGGCCTCGGTGGAATAAGCCGGTCGCCACGGAACCCTCATAGATTGTTCGTTTTCCACGTGCGCGCGGATCGCGAGCAATTATACTGATGCCAGAAACCTCAGGCATCAGGATGGCTCCCTATGCGTGATAACGGTCCGGTCACACAGCGTGAAGTCGAGTTCCCCGATAACGTCAAGCTCGTCTCCCGGACCGACCCAGGTGGACGTATCACCTTCGTCAACGCCGCGTTCATCGCGATCAGCGGCTTTTCCGAGGAGGAACTCACCGGCGCGCCGCACAACATCGTCCGCCACCCGGACATGCCGAAGGAAGCCTTCGCCGACATGTGGGGCTACCTGAAGGCGGGCAATCCCTGGCGCGGGCTGGTGAAGAACCGCACCAAGACCGGCGACCACTACTGGGTCCGCGCCGACGTGATGCCGGTGATCGAGAACGGCAAGCTCGCGGGATACGTCTCGGTCCGCTCCAAGCCCTCCCGCGCCGACGTCGCCGCCGCCGAAACCGCCTACAAAGCGATCCGCGAAGGCAATCCCGAGGGCTTGATCGTCGATTGCGGCCAGGTGAAGCGTCGCCCGCCGGTGTGGGACCGGGTCTGGCGCAGCGTCGGCGGCATGCTGAGCCTACAGATCGCCATCACCGTCGCGGCATTCCTCGCGATCGCCGGGGTCGGTCTCGGCGCGTTGTATTTCGCCGACAAATCCCTCGAAACCATTTATCTCGACCGCGTCATCCCCGCCGCCCAGCTCTCCGACATCGACAGCCGGATGCGCGACAACCTCGACAACCTCGTCCGGGTGGAAGGCGCGCTGGCGGCCGGACGCGACACCGGCATCAAGGGCGTGATCGACGCCCTCGCCGCCAATCGCGACGCAATCAACAAAATCTGGGCCGAGTATCTCTCATCCTATCTCACGCCCGAGGAGGCGGACCTCGCCAAAACCTTCGAGGCGCAGCGCAACCTCTATGTCACCGAGGGACTGGCGCCCGGCCTAAAGCTCGCCGAGGCGGGCGACACGATCGGGCTGGCGAACCATATCGACGCCAAGGCCCGGCCTCTGCTGCTCGACGCCGCCGCGACCAACTTCAAGCTGATTTCGCTGCAGCGCCAAGTGGCGAAGGAGGAGTACGACAACGCGAAACACAACTTCGAGATTTCGTTGATGCTCTCCGGCGTCTTGCTGTTGCTCGGCATCGTCGGTACCGGGCTGGCCGCCAAGCGGGTGCGGCGCATCGTGGTGCTGCCGATGGGGCGGATGAGCGCGCACTTCTCCGCCATCGCGCGCCGCGACGACAACCATGTCATCAACGAGGAACCCACCAAGGAGTTCGTGCAGCCGGGACGCATGCTCCGCGCGATGCAGGGGCTGCTGGGCTACGCCGAGCAGGAGAAGATCGAGATCGACCGGCGCAGCACCGCCCGCGCCAAGACCGACCTCCACGCCCTCGCCGACACCCTCGAATCCCGAGTGCACAGCATCGTCGCCGACGTCGGCAGGGCCTCGACGCTGCTGGCGGACAGCGCCCAAGTGCTCTCGACCAACGCCGACATCACCCGCCAGCGCAGCCAGGCAGTGCAGGATCAGGCCGAGGAGGTGCGCCGCAACGTCGATTCCGTCGCCGCCGCGACCCACGAACTCGCCGCCGCGGAAACCGAGATTTCGCGTCAGGTCGCCAACACCGCCAAGATCAGCCGCACCGCCGAGCAGCAGGCGCAAAGTACCCGCGCCACCGTCGCCAACCTCTCGCGATCCGCCGACCGCATCGGCGAGATCGTGCAGTTGATCACCGAGGTCGCGGGCAAGACCAACATGCTCGCCTTGAACGCCACGATCGAGGCGACCCGCGCCGGCGACGCGGGCAAGGGCTTCGCGGTGGTGGCGGGCGAAGTCAAGGCGCTGGCGCAGCAGACCGGCCACGCCACCGAGGAAATCTCGTCGCAGATCACCGCGATCCAGGGCGAGACCGGCAAAACCGTGAGTGCGATCAACGGCATCACCAAGACGATTTCCGAGGTCAGCCAAGTCTCCTCCGCGGTCGCCGCGGCGGTCGAGGAGCAGGGCGCGGCGACTCAGGAAATCGCCCGCAGCGTCAACGAAGTCGCGCTCGGCACACAAAGGGCGTCGGAGAACGTCGCGGTGGTGGCGAACATCGCCCGCGAAACCGAGACCATGGCCTCCGAGGTCCTCTCCTCCGCCAACACCCTGCGCGAGGCCGCGCAGATGCTCGACCACGAGGTCAGCGACTTCCTCGTCGGCATCCGCCGCTGACGCAAGAAGGCCGGGATCGCTCCCGGCCTTCTTTATTTCGGCTTTCGCCCGGCGACGTCAGATGTGGATGGCGCGCTTGGCGACGTCCATCGCGGCTTCCTTCACCGCTTCGGCAAGCGACGGATGGGCATGGCAGGTACGCGCGATGTCTTCCGCCGAGCTGGAGAACTCCATCGCCAATGCGATTTCCGCCACCAGTTCGCCCGCGCCCGCACCGATCAGATGTGCGCCGAGGACCTTGTCGGTGCGCTTGTCGGCGAGGATCTTGACGAAGCCCTGGGAGTCGCCCGAGGTCTTGGCGCGGGAGTTGGCGAGGAACGGGAACTTGCCGACGGTGTAGGCGACGCCGTCCGCCTTCAACTGCTGCTCGGTCTTGCCGACCGAGGCGATCTCGGGGTGGGTATAGACCACCGACGGGATCACCGCATAGTTCACGTGACCGGCCTGACCGGCGATGATCTCGGCCACCGCGACGCCTTCTTCCTCGGCCTTGTGCGCCAGCATCAGGCCGCCGATCACGTCGCCGATCGCGTAGACCGACGCGACGTTGGTGCGGCAGTGCGCGTCCACCGGGATGAAGCCCTTCGGGTCGATCCGCACGCCCGCGGCCTCAAGGCCCAGGCCTTCGGAATACGGACGGCGCCCGATCGCCACCAGCACCACCTCGGCTTCGAGGCCGAGCGCGTCGCCACCCTTGACCGGCTCGATATTCACCGTCGCACCCGACTTGCCCGGCTTCACAGCCGTCACCTTGTGGCCGAGCTTGAAGGCGATGCCCTGCTTCTCGAAGATCCGCTGCGCGTTCTTGCTGACTTCGTCGTCGAAGGGCGGCAGCACCTTGTCGAGGAATTCGACCACGGTGACCTTGGTGCCGAGCCGCGCCCAAACCGAGCCCAACTCCAAGCCGATCACGCCCGCGCCGATCACCACCATCGACGCCGGAACCTTCTCCAACGCCAGCGCACCGGTCGAGGACACCACGGTCTTCTCGTCGACCTCGACACCCGGCAGCGGCGCGGACACCGAACCGGTCGCGATCACGATGTACTTGGCGGTGATCTCGTCCTTGCCGTCGACCTTCAGGCTGTTCGGCCCGATCAGCTCCGCCGCACCCTTGACGTAGGTCACCTTGTTCTTCTTGAACAGGAACTCGACGCCCTTGGTGAAGTCGGACACCACCTTGTCCTTGCGGCCCATCATCGTCGCGAGGTCGAGTTCGACGCCCGAAACCTTCACGCCGTGCTCGGCCAGTTCTTCCTTGGCCACATGGTAATGGTGCGAGGACTGCAACAGCACCTTCGACGGGATGCACCCGACGTTGAGGCAGGTGCCGCCCAAAGCGCCGCGCTTCTCGACGCACGCCACCTTCATCCCCAACTGCGCCGCACGGATCGCACAAACGTATCCGCCCGGTCCGCCGCCGATCACCACCAGATCGTATGCCGTGTTCTCAGCCATCACATTCGCCTCTGTCAAAATAAGAAATGCGGGGCTCCGCCCCTGCTGCCCCGCCGGGGCCGTGGCCCCGGACCCCGTTAGTTTTTTGCGCGAAGCGCGATCCAACCATCACGCGGCGTGACGGGCGAATGCGCTAACGCGCGAAAAACCAGAACTTGCGGGTTCCAAGGGCCTTTCGGCCCTTGGCGGATCCGGGCAGAGCCCGGCCTTGTGTTTGTTAGACCCCGAGCACCAGACGCGCCGGGTCTTCGAGGGCTTCCTTGACCTTGACCAGGAAGGTCACGGCCTCGCCGCCGTCGATGATGCGGTGGTCGTAGGAGAGCGCGATGTACATCATCGGCCGCGCCTGGATCGAGCCGTCGGGCATCACCATCGCGCGCTGCATCGTCTTGTGCATGCCGAGAATGCCCGACTGCGGCGGGTTGATGATCGGCGTGGACATCAGCGAGCCGTAGACGCCGCCGTTGGTGATGGTGAAGGTGCCGCCGCTCATGTCTTCCATGGTCAGCTTGCCGTCGCGCGCCTTGCTCGCGAGGCTACCGATTTCCTTCTCGATCTGGGCGAAGGACTTGGCGTCGCTATCGCGCACCACCGGCACCACGAGGCCCTGCGGCGTGCCGACGGCGACGCCGATGTCGTAGTAGTTCTTGAAGACGATCTCGTCGCCCGCGATCTCGGCGTTGACCGCCGGAATGTCCTTGAGCGCCGCGACGCAGGCCTTGACGAAGAACGACATAAAGCCGAGGCGGGTGCCGTGCTTCTTCTCGAACGCCGCCTTGTACTGATCGCGCATCGCCAGGATCGCGGTCATGTCGACTTCGTTGAAGGTGGTGAGGATCGCGGCGGTGTTCTGCGCGTCCTTGAGGCGTTCGGCGATGCGGCGGCGCAGGCGGGTCATCTTCACCCGTTCCTCGCGCGCATCCGGGGCGCGCGGTGCGGCCGGAGCCTTCGGCGCGGACGGGTGCGGCGCGGCTGCCGGGTGGAGCGGCTGGGCCGCGCCCGCGCCCGCCATCACCTTGGTGCGGCCTTCCATGAAGTTGATCACGTCTTCCTTGGTCAGGCGTCCATCCTTGCCGGTTGCCGGGATGGTCATCGGGTCGAGATGGTTCTCGGCAACGAGCTTGCGCACTGCGGGCGCGAGCGCGTCGTCGGCCTCGACCGGAGCCTGGGCGGCGGCGATTGACGCGGCCAGCACGTCCTCGGGTTTCTTCGACGCGGGGATCGACTTGGCCGCCGGCTGCGACCCGGCCGCACCCAGGCGGGCGAGCAGCGCGCCGACTTCGACCTCGGCGCCTTCGGCGGCGACGATTTCCGTCAGCGTGCCCGAGGCCGGGGCGTTGACCTCCACCGTCACCTTGTCGGTTTCAAGTTCCACCAGCGGCTCATCGGCTTCCACCGCTTCGCCGACTTGCTTGAACCATTTCGCGACGGTGGCTTCGACCACCGATTCCCCTAGCGTCGGGACGACGATTTCATAAGACATTTTTTCCTGACCAATGTTTGTCTTGGATCGCGGTTCGAGACCGCCCAATCAATTTTTCTTCTTCACCGAGCCCTGCGGCTGCAGCAGAGCGAGCTTGGTGGAGCGACGGAACGGCTGGAACAGGTCCTCGCGCTTGCCGGTGAGCGCCTGCTCGACGATTGCAGCCTGTTCCTTGGTGTGGTTGCGCATCAGGCCGGTGGCCGGGGAAGCGGCGGCGCGGCGGCCGACGTAGGTCGGCGGCGTGTTGCGCTTGCCGACTTCCTCGCAGAGGAAGGTGAGGCGCGGCAGGGCGAACAGCCAGGCACCCATGTTCGCCGGCTCTTCCTGAACCCAGAAGATTTCGGCGTTGGGGTAGCGCGAGAGGTGCCGCACCAGCGCGTTCTTCGGCCACGGATAGAGCTGCTCGACACGGATGATCGCGACATCGTCGAGCCCCCGCTCGGCGCGGCCCGCCGCGAGATCGAAGTAGACCTTGCCCGAGCAGATGAGGACGCGGCGGATCTTCTCGTCCGACACCAGGGTCTCGGCCTCGGGGATGGTGCGGAGGAAGCGCGAGCCCGGCGCGAAGTCGGAGAGCTTGCTGATCATCCGCTTGTCGCGCAGCATCGACTTCGGCGACATCACGATCAACGGCTTGCGGAAGTTGCGGCGCACCTGGCGGCGCAGCGCGTGGAAGTAGTTGGCCGGGGTGGTGAAGTTGCCGACCTGCATGTTGTCTTCGGCGCAGAGCTGGAGGTAGCGCTCAAGACGCGCCGAGGAGTGCTCAGGGCCCTGGCCTTCGTAGCCGTGCGGCAGAAGGCAGACGAGCCCCGACATCCGCAGCCACTTCGATTCGCCCGAGCTGACGAACTGGTCGAAGATCACCTGCGCGCCGTTGGCGAAGTC
>DBTR01000047.1:13554-13735 GCA_002307145.1 Rhodospirillum sp. UBA1311
AGCCGTATTCGAAGCCGAGCACCGCGTTTTCCGACAGCGGGCTGTCGAGGACTTCGAAGCGGCCCTGGTTGGGTGCGACGTTGCCGAGCGGCACGTACTTCTCTTCGCTGTCCTGGTCGATCAGCACCGCGTGGCGATGCGAGAACGTGCCGCGACCGCTGTCCTGCCCCGAGAGGCGCAC
>DBTR01000047.1:13989-14140 GCA_002307145.1 Rhodospirillum sp. UBA1311
GTCCTGCCCCGAGAGGCGCACCGGGGTGCCTTCGTTCAACAGCGTGCCGAACGCGAGCGCCTCGGCGGTAGCCCAGTCGACGCCCTCGCCGGTGGCGAACATCTCGCGCTTGGCTTCGAGCTGGCGCTGGATCTTGCGGTTGAGGTTGAAG
>DBTR01000047.1:14425-14758 GCA_002307145.1 Rhodospirillum sp. UBA1311
GGGCCTCGCCGACCGCCTTCAGGGTATCGATCTCGACGCCGGTGCGGTCTTCCGAGAATGCATCGTCGGCGGTGGTTTCCACCGGCAACTCGCTGTCCTCGTCATGGCCGGGGATGATCCCCTTCCAGCGGCCTTCGAGCCAGTCGGCCTTGTTCGGGCGGAACGAATTCGCCGCCTCGAACTCGACCTCAAGGCGGTCGTGGAACTCGGTGACCAGCGCATCCGCCTCGCCTGCCGCGATTACGCCCTGGGTTTCGAGGGCCTTGGCGTAGACTTGGCGGGTGGTCGGGTGGCGGGCGATCTTGCGATACATGATCGGCTGGGTGAACGCCG
>DBTR01000030.1 GCA_002307145.1 Rhodospirillum sp. UBA1311
TTCATGGTCATCGAGACCGACATCTTGTCGAGCGGGATGCCGTCGAACAGGACCTTCATGTCCTCGACGGAATCGATCGCCACGCCGGCCTTGCCGACGTCGCCGACCACGCGCGGGTGATCGGAGTCATAGCCACGGTGGGTCGCAAGGTCGAACGCCACCGACACGCCCTGCTGACCGGCGGCCAGGTTGGCGCGGTAGAAGCGGTTGGACTCTTCGGCGGTCGAGAAACCGGCGTACTGACGGATCGTCCACGGACGCGCGGTATACATCGTCGCGCGCGGGCCGCGAGTGAACGGCGGCAAGCCCGGGAAGGTGTTGATGTGCTCAAGACCTTCCAGGTCTTCGGCGGTGTACAGCGGCTTAACCTTAATGCCTTCCGGGGTAGTCTTGACCAGGGATTCCCAGGTCTTACCCTTCAGGTCCTTCGTGACGGCTTCTTCCCAGGCAGCCCGGGACTGTTCGAATTTAACGGCCATTGTGAAATTTCCCCTATTGAAGGTCGAACCGCCCCGCCGGTTTTCCGGCTTTTCGGGCGTTCGCAAGCGGGCGGCATTATACCCGAAAAGGCAGGGCTGTCTACGGAACCGGCGGGGTTTTTCAAGACCCCCTTTTCACAAAAAAAAACCGGTGTGACACTGGGATCTTTCCGGTGCTTCGCCAATTGTGACAAGTACCTCCGATTCCACGAAAGATCGCCCCCGATGCACAATCAACCGGGTTTGTTTCGCCATATCGCCGCGTGCAACGCCCTCGACCCGGCCAAACTCTCCGAATTGCGCGCCGACGGACGGGTTGTCGCCTGGCCCGGACCCGCCGCGAACGCCGAAATTGCGAGTCTCGGCCATGCTTTTCGCGAAATATCAAATGGTTGGGAATTCGCTCCGAATTGCGCCTCGGTTGCGGAGCGGAGCGCGGCGCTCGCCGCCGTCGCCGCCGCCCTCCGCGCCAAGGGCAAGCTCCGCCCGCCGCGCGACGAGGCATACGCGGTGGTCGCCGAATGGGGCGACGCGCCGGTCGCGGTCCTCGACCGTTCCGCCGCCGTCGCGCTCGGCATCCGCTGCTTCGGCGTCCACCTGAACGGCTACGTCCGCCGCGCCGACGGCCTCCACCTCTGGGTGTCGCGCCGCGCCAAGGACAAGGAGGTCGCGCCGGGCAAGCTCGACAATATCGTCGCGGGCGGGCAGCCCGCCGGGCTGTCGTTGCGCGACAACCTCGCCAAGGAGTGCGGCGAGGAGGCGAGCCTCTCCCCCGAACTTGCCGCCCGTGCCGTGCCGGTCGGCCTGGTGCGCTATTGCTTCGCTACCGACAAGGGGCTGAAGCCCGATACCCTGTTCTGCTACGATCTCGAAGTCCCGGACGACGTGATCCCGACGCCGAACGACGACGAGAGCGAGGGCTTCGAGCTCTGGCCGGTGGCGCGGGTGATGCGAACCCTGGCCGAAACCGACGACTTCAAGTTCAACGTTCCCCTGGTGATCCTCGATTTCGCCCTGCGCCACGGCGTGCTGACGCCGGAGACGTGCCCCGAATACACCGCCATCGCGGCGGGGCTGCGGCAGCGCTTTCCCCTCCCCCGCCCATAAGGGCGGCGACGCGGCCGAATTTTCGCGGCATTGTGCGGAAGATGCCGCAACCGGATGATCGCCCATGCTGTTTCTCGATTTCGAGGACGCCATCGCCACCCTGGAGGCTGAACTCGCCGAATCCCGCCACGGCGGCGGTGCGGAAGATCTGCGCCTCCAGGCCCGGATCGACCGTCAGCTCGACGCGCTCTATGGCAAGCTCACTCCCTGGCAGACCGTCCAGGTGGCGCGCCACCCCGACCGGCCGCAGGCGCGCGACATCGTCCGCGCGATCAGCGGCACCTTCATCCCGCTCGCGGGCGACCGCGAAGGCGGCGACAGCCCGTTGATCACCGGCGGCATCGCCCGGGTGCGCGACCACGGCGTGGTGCTGATCGGCCAGGACCGCCCGCGCGACGCGGCTGCGCCCGAAGCCGACGGCGCATCGCTGCGCAAGACCGCGCGCCTGCTCCGCCTGGCCGAGCGCTTCCGCCTGCCCGCGGTGATCGTCGCCTCGGGGATCGGCGCCGAACCCCTCGCGCTTTCCCGCTGCATCGACGCCGCGCTCGACCTGCGGGTGCCGCTCGTCGTCGTCGTCACCGGCGCGCTCGCCGGGCCGGGCGCGGCGCTCGCGCTCACCGGCGACGCGGTGCTGATGCTCGAACACGCCTGCCTCGCGCCGGTCACCCCCGAGGATGCGGCGGACGCGCACTGGCCGGCGGGCGGCGACGCGGCCCGCACCCTCGCCACCGCCGCCGAGAGCCTCCACCTCACCGCCGCCGCCCTCACCCAGCAAAAGATGATCGACGGCGTGATCGCCGAACCGCGCGGCGGCGCGCACCGCCATCCGCGGGCCGCGATCCACGCGATCGCGACTGCCGTGCTGGCGCGGCTCGACGCGGTGCGTCTCGTCGACGGCGGGGTTCTGCGGGCGCGGCGGCGGGAACGGCTCGCCGGGTTCGGGCGTTCCATCCCGGCCTGAGCGGCGCACGAAAACTCTTTTGATTTTTGTCTTGCGCGGCTCCGGGGAATTGAGTATTCAAACGCCCTCGCCTGCGACCAGCAGGCTGGGTATGCGCCCGTAGCTCAATTGGATAGAGCATCTGACTACGAATCAGAAGGCTGGAGGTTCGAGTCCCCCCGGGCGCACCACTACCCCGATCCCACCCTTGCGGTGGGATTTTTTTTGCCCGGATTCCCGCTTATTTCCCCGGCGCCTTCGCCAACCCGCGCGGGGCGAGGAAGAGGCGGTCGGAGACCTTGCGCCAGCGCCGCCGCACCGGATTCTCGAAGCCGCGGAACATTGCCACGGCGAGCACGTAGGTGCAGGCCAACCCCACGACCAGCGACGCAACCACCACCCCTTCCGAATGGCCGAACAGGCGGGGGAAGACGAACGACACCACCACCGTCGCGACCACGGTGTGGAGCATGTAGATCGAATAGGTCAGTTCCGAACCGTCGGTGAACACCCGCCACGACGAGATCAGCGGCACCCCGGCTTCGTCGGCGATGAAGTGCAGGAACACCGCGAAATACACCAACCCGAGGGAAAGCCAGACCGGACCGCCGAGAGAGAGCGAGGCGAGCATGGCGAAGAACACGCCGTTGCCGCAGAGCTTGAGCATCGGGCCGCCGAACATCCGCGCCCAGCGGGCGCGATGGAGATAGATGAAGATCCCGACGCTGAACCCCGCCACCGCATCGCGGACGAACGAGACGTTGTAGTCGGGATTGGCGGGGAAGGCGTCGAGGATCAGGGCGGTGACGAGTTCGGCCAGCGCGACGATACAAAGCAACGCCGCCGCGCTCGCCCATAGCGGCCGCCGCACCAGCCAGAGAATCGCGGGGAAGGTCAGGTAGCAGAAGAATTCCGCGCTTACCGACCAACTCACGTAATTGAAGGTGAAGCCGTCGCCCAGGCCCCAGGCATGGACCAGCAGCAGGTTGGGGAGGAAATCGTGGAAGTCGTAGCGATCGGCGTTGAGCACCGTCAGCATGCCGCGCAGCACCAGCCAGCCGATCGCCGCGTAGAACAGCAGGGTGACGAGGTGGAGCGGATAGAGCCGCGCGAGACGCAGCGAGAGGAAGTTGCCGTAGCGCCGCACGTCGCCGATGCCGTCGGCGTAGACCATCGCGATCACGATCCCGGAAATCACGAAAAACAAGTCGACGAAATACGGGAATTGCTGCGTATACGGCCGGGTGTAGGGGATCGCATCGGCGAGATAGATATTGTAGTGGAACAACACGATGCCGACCGAGGCGATCAACCGCAGTCCATCCAGATTCCGATAGTTCTGATGCGGGTTGACGGGCGGCGCGAACCAACTCAGGCATGACAGGAGGGCGCGCCAAACGTGCGGAACCCGGGCGTCGGACATGCGGGCCTCGCTTATAACGAGAACGGGTCGATTCGATATGGCGCCATACCGTCGAGCCGCAACCCCCGGAACGCAGATATCGTTAATACATGCTGACGCATTTCGCGAGGTCCCGGCCTCAGATGAACGCGCCGTAGAATCCCGGGTCGGCATGGGGCGGCGGCGGATCGTCCTGGTGCGCCAAGCGCTTGACGATCGCCCGGGCGACCTCGCGGGTACCGGTGACGATCAGGTCCGCGCCCATCTCGGCGAGGTGTTCGGTTTCCGCATCCGAATACGCGCGGGCGACGATTTCGAGCGACGGATTGGCCGCGCGCGCCTGCTGCACCACCTGCCCGGCCTCGAACGCCTGCGGGATCGCGACCACGAGCTGGCGCGCCTCGGCGAGATTGGCGGCTTCGAGCACCTTGGGGTCGGCGGCGTTGCCGACCAGCACCTCGGCGCCCTCGTCGCGCATTCGTTCGGCGCGGGTCATGGATTCCTCGACCACCAGGTAGGGCATGCCCCGCCCCCGCAGCACGGCCGCGACCTGCGCGCCGACGACGCCCGAACCGATCACCACCACATGGCCGGACAGCTGGGTGCGGGGGAACGGCTCCGGCTCCACCGCGACGCTGTCGGGCTCGGCGGCGGCGGGCTGGGCCTTTTCCACGAGGCGGTCGCGCATCCGGTCGGCGATGACGAAGGCGAGCGGGTTGATCAGGATCGAGAGGATCGCCCCGGCGAGAATCAGATTGCGCGCCTCGTCGGGGAGGATCCCCTGCCGCACCCCGATCTCGGCGAGAATGAACGAGAATTCGCCGATCTGCGCGAGGCTCGCGGCAATGGTGAGCGCGGTGCCCGGCGGGTGACGGAACAACCGCACGATCAGGAACGCCGCCAGCGACTTGCCGATCAACACGATGAACAGCACCGCCGCCACCGGCCCGGGATTGCGGACGAGTTCGGTCGGGTCGAACAGCATGCCGACGGAGACGAAGAACAACACCGCGAAGGCGTCGCGCAACGGCAGGGTTTCCTGGGCCGCCTGGTGCGACAGCTCGGATTCGCTCATCACCATGCCCGCGAAGAACGCGCCGAGCGCCAGCGACACGCCGAAAAGCACCGTCGCGCCGTAGGCGACGCCGAGCGCCACCGCCAGCACCGCGAGACGGAACAGCTCGCGGTTGCCGAGGTGGGCCATGAAGTGGAGCAGCCACGGAATCGCCCGCCGCCCGACCACCACCATCAGCACCACGAACGCCGCGACCTTGGCGAGGGTGAAGCCGATCACTCCGGCGAGGCCGAGATTGAACTGGGCGGACAGGCGCATTGCGAGAAGATCGCCGCCGTTCTCGGGCGAGACCCCGGCGATCGCGGGCACCAGCACCAGGGCGAGGACCATGGCGATGTCCTCGACCACCAGCCAGCCGACCGCGATCCGGCCGCGTTCGGTGTCGAGCAGGCGGCGCTCCTGCAGGGCGCGCAGCAGCACCACGGTGCTGGCGACCGAGAGCGCGAGGCCGAACACCATGCCCGCCGCCATCGACCAGCCGAGCAGCGTCGCCAACCCCCAGCCGAGCAACGTCGCCACCGCGATCTGGGCGATCGCGCCCGGCACCGCGATGCCGCCGACCGACATCAGATCCTTCCATGAGAAGTGCAGCCCGACGCCGAACATCAGGAGGATCACGCCGATCTCGGCGAGCTGCGAGGCGAACGCCTGGTCGGCGACGAATCCCGGCGAATGCGGCCCGACGACGATCCCGGCGACGAGATAGCCGATCAAGGGCGAAATCCGCATCCGCGCCGCGAGCGTGCCGAAAATGAACGCCAACCCGATGCCGATGACGATGGTGGAGATCAGCGGGGTGACGTGATTCATCGGCGGGCATCCGGACAAGAGGCTGCGGGGACTAGAGTTTGGGGGTTGCGCCATGGGTTGCGCAAGCCCCGCGTCCACCAAAACCGGTCAGGAAGCCAGATGCGCCGCGAGAACGTGGATGCCGATCGCGGCGAGGCCGAGCCCGCCGACCACCTGTGCGCAGGTTCCGGTGCGGCGGCCGACGCAGCGGCCGCAGAGCACGCCGACGAACGAGAAGCCGAAAGTCACCGCGCCGATGATCGCGACGGTGGCGACGATCTCGACTTCGGTGATCCCCATGCCGACGCCGACCACCCCCGCGTCGATGCTGGTGCCGACCCCCATCATCAGGAGCGCGAGCCACGACGGCGGCGCGACCTCGGCGCTCTCCCCGTTGAGCGCGCCGGCGATCATCTGGCCGCCGACGAACAGCAGCAGGACGAAGGCGATCCAGTGGTCCCAGGCTTCGAGCAGCGGCAGGTGCGCCAGCGCCAGACCGGCGAGCAGGCCGCCCAGGGCGAAACCCGCCTGGCACAGGCCGAAAGCGGTGCCGACCCGGGCGGCGTCGCGCATCCGGGGGCGGCGCAGCACCACTCCGGTCGCCATCGCGGCGGCAAGCGAATCCACCGACAGCCCTGCGGCGACGGAAAGCCCCGTCCACATCCCTCAAATTCCCCCAGGCCCGAACTAGATCCCGAACGCGAAGATCACCACGCCGCCCGCCAACGCCCCCGCGAGCGGCACCCACCATTGCCGGTACGGGTTGATCGCGGCCGCCGACACCAGCCAGATTCCGAGACCGACCTTGAGGCTCGCCGCCACCGCGAGCAGCGGCGCGCTGCCGAGCAGCAGCATCGCCGGGTTGGCGATGAAGCCGAGCGGCACGATGAACAGCCCGATGCCGAGCTGCATCGCGCGCCATGCCACCGGCAACCATGCGGTATCCGCCAGCCCGGCGGCGATGAACACGTTGCCGCAGACCGGCGGGGTGATGGTGCAGAGCAGCGCATACCAGAACACGAACAGGTGCGCGTAGAGATCGGGAACCCCGAGTTCCACCAGCGCCGGTCCGGCGACCGCGACGGTGATAATGTATGCGGCGGTGGTTGGCAACTCCATGCCGAGCACCAGCCCCGCCAGCCCGGTGAGGATCAGCGCGAACCAGATGTTGCCGCCCGAGGCGGAGAGGATGAGCGAGGTCACCTTGACGCCGATGCCGGTCATGTTGAACACGCCGACGATCAGGCTGGCGCAGACGATGATCGCGGCGATCGCGGCGATCTGCCGACCGGCGTCGGTCGCGGCCTGCCAAAGGCGGTGCATCCAACGGCGGAAGCGGATCGCACCGTAGCCGTCGGCGATCAGCAGGATCGCGGTGGCGATCGTCGCCATCGCGGCGGCGTAGGGCGCGGTGAACGCGGTGAACACCAGCATCCAGGTGAGCATGCCGAACGGCACGGCGAAGAACGGGAAGGTGCGGGCGACGATGCTCCAGCCCGGCAGGTCTTCCTTGCGCAGGCTCTTCAAATCCCAGCGCAGCGCGAACAGGTGCACGCCGAACCACACCGTGGCGAAGAACAGGACCGCCGACGGCGTCGCCGCCTTCATGATCGAGAGGTAGTCGGTGTGCAGGAGTTCGGCCATCACGAACACGCCCGCGCCCATCAGGGGCGGCATGATCTGGCCGCCGGTGGAGGCGACCGCCTCGACCGCGGCCGCCATCGCCGGGGGATAGCCCAGGCGTTTCATCGCCGGGATCGTCACCATGCCGGTGGAGGCGCAGTTCGCCGCGGCGACCCCCGAGATCGTGCCGTACATCGCGGACGAGAGAACCGCGACCTTGGCCGCGCCGGCACGGAACCGCCCGGCGATCTGGATCGCCAGCGCCATGAAGCCGGTGCCCGCCGCGCCCGCGGCGATGAACGAGCCCAGAATGATGAATGGCGCGACGGTCTCGGCGGAGATCTCGGTCATCGAGCTCCAGAGGCCGCCCTCGGCGATGGTGAGCGTGCCGAGAAAGTAGGTGAGCGGCAGTTCGCCGTGGCCGAAGGTGCCGGGAATGAGGTGGCCGAACGCCCCGTAGGCGAGGCAGATCGTCGCGATCGAGGGCAGCACCGCCTTGACCGACCGGCGTGCCATTTCGAGCACCATCAGGATCAGCACCACCGACATCGCGATCTGCAGCGGGCCGTCGAGCGCGCCATACTGGTCGGCGAGCGCGTCGTGATAGATCGCGACATAGGCCGCCGAGGCGACGCCGAGAACGCCGAGAACGTACCCCGCCCACCGGCTGAACGGCGTCTTCGCCTTCAGCACGAAGAAGATCCAGGGCGCCGCGATGATCAGGTGCAGCGGCCGCCCGACCATCGCCGGGACCAGCCCGGCGAAGATCAGGTAGAGGTGGAACCCGACCGAAACGATGCCGAGCGCGAGTTGCGCCCAGTCGGCGACGGCGATTTGCCGCAACGGTCCGGCCAGCGGCGCGCCGGCGGGGATGACGCGGCCTTCGTCGGGGTCGATCATCCGCCCCTGGAGTGTGTCAGTGGTCATGTCACTTCATGGAGTCAGGCAAAGCCACGCCGGCTTCGGCATAATACTTGGCGGCGCCGGGATGGACCTTCGCGCCCATCAGCGACACCATGTCCTTGGTCACGCCCGACCACCACGGATTGTCGGCGGCGAGCTTGTCCTTCCATTCCCAGAAGGTCTTGGTGATCGCGTACGCGGCCTTGTCGTCCATCTTGTCGGTGCCATAGGCCCCGACCGGCATGGCGAGGGTCGCGACCGGCTTGGTCTGGCCCTTGTAGGTGCCCGCGGGCAGGGTCATCGGCGCGTACATCGGGTTCATCGCGATGATCTTGTCGCGCTCTTCGTCGGTGAACGAGAGGATCGAGAGGTCGTTGGTGGTGGCGAGTTCGACGAGCTGCGGCGTCGGATGCGCCGAGCAGGTGGCGAAACCGTCGATCTTGCCGTTGCGCATCGCCGAGCTGGCCGCGCCGAGTTCGACCGCCTCGGTCTGCACCTTGTCGGTCAGGCCGAGGACGCCGAGGACGCGGTTGACGCTCTGCTCGCAGAACGTTCCCTTGCCGCCGGAAACGAAGGTGTGTCCGGCGAGTTCGGAGATCGACTTGATCCCGGTCTCGGTGCGGACGACGAAATGGACGGTGATGCCCGGCATCACGAACAGGGTGCGCGCGGTGTCGTGGGCCTGGCCCTCGAACGGTGCCTTTCCGGCGCGCGCGTCGGCGATCAGGCTGGGCGGCGCGGTGAAGACGAAGTTGCCGGGGCGGATGAAGGATTCCTTGACGTTCTGGACCGAACCCTGGCTTTCCTCGACCGTCGGCACGAAGCTCGAATCCGCCTTTTTCAGCATTTCGGCGAGCTGAACCGTCATCATGTAATAGGACGTGGCGGTCTTCGCCGACTTCAGCGTCAGCGGCGTCTGCGTCGCGGCGTTCGCCGAAGCGAGGCCCAACGCGAGCGTCGCCGCACCCAACACTCCCGCAATCGACTTTTTCATTGTGAGCGTCCTCCCTTGGCCGGGCATGCCGCCCGCGCGCTTCAGTCTACCCGTGGCCGTCCTTGAGCAAAAACCCCAAACGCATGGGGGCGCAGGTTTTTTCGACCTATAACTTGAATGGAATCGCGAGCGCGAGGCCCGGAACCGCGTAAACCAGGATGGCGGTGACGAACAGCATCAGCACGAACGGCCAGACCCCCTTGATCACCGGCTCGATCGGCGCCTTCGCCACCGCCTGGATCACATAGAGATTGAGCCCGACCGGCGGGGTGATCAGGGCGCATTCGATCATCACCATGAAGATGATCCCGAACCAGATCGTGTCGATTCCCATGTCGACCAGCGCCGGGTGCAAGACCGGCATCATGATCATCAGCATCGACATCGATTCGAGGAAGAATCCCATGATCAGCAGCACGATGCATACCGCGAACACGAACGGCCCGACCGACGTGACGGTGTCGGAGACCCACTGCGCCACGTCCTGGGGAATCTGGTAGAGGGTGATCGCCTTGCCGAACACCGTCGCCCCGGCCATGATCAGGAAGATCGTCACCGTGGTGCGCATCGATTCGACCACCGCCTCGTGCAGCCCCTGCCGCGTGATCGAGCGCCCGACGCCCACCACCACCAGCGACGCGACGAAGCCGAGCCCGGCGGATTCCGTCGGCGTGCAGACGCCCATGTAGATCGAGCCGATCACCAGCGCCGCGATTCCCACGACCGGCAGCGCCTTCAGGCTGGCGCTGCGGCGCTCGGCCCAGGTCGCCTTCGGAGCGAGGCGGCAGCCCTTGCCGAACTTGCCGTAGAGGAAGCTGAAGACGATGAACATCACGCAGAGCGCGAGGCCCGGGCCGATCCCGGCGAGAAACATGTCGGCGATCGAATCGTCGGTCAGCACGCAATAGACGATCATCGGAATCGACGGCGGGATCAAAATCCCGAGGGTGCCGCCCGCCGCGACCAGGCCGTAGACGAAGGGTTTGTCGTAGCCGCGCTCGATCATCTCGCCGATCGCGACGGTGCCGATCGTCGCCGCGCACGCCACCGACGACCCCGAGATCGCCGCGAACACCGCGCACGACAGCACCGTGGCGATGCCGAGGCCGCCCGGCCAATGCCCGACCCAGCTCTGTACCGCCGCGAACAGGTTCCGCCCCGCGCCGCCCTTGAGGAGCACGTTCGACATCAAAAGGAACAGCGGCACCGAGAGCAGGACGAAGCTGTCGGTGAGGGAATAGAGCCCCTGCGGCACCATCAGCGGCGACATCCCGGCGGCGAGCAGCATCGCGAGCCCGAGGCCGCCCAAGGCAAACGCCACCGGCACGCCGAGGAACAACAGCACGATCATCAGGCCGAGGAGCAGGGCGGCGGTCATCGCGCAGCCTCCGTCCGCGCCCAGAGCCGGACCAGTTCCACCAGCGCCTGAAGCGTAAGGAGGGCAAAGCCGACCGGGATCGCGGCCTCGGTGATCCAGCGCGGCAGGCCGAGCATGGTCGAGGCGTGGCGGTTCTGCGCAACGGATTCGGCGACGATGGCGCAGCCGTAGACCACCGCGAACAGGGCGAACACCAGGATCGCGACGAGGCTGATGGTATCCGCGAGGCGTCGCCGCCCCGGCCCCATCCGGGTGATGAAGAACTCGATCACGATCAGGTCGCGGTTGCGCAGCACGAACGCGGCGGCGAGGTAGGTCGCCCAGATCTGCAAGGCCTGGGAGACGTCTTCGGTCCACGGCGTCGGCGCGTTGAAGACGTAGCGCGAGATCACCTCGGCGGTGATCAAGAGGCCGATGGCGAAGAACAGCCAAGCCGCGACCCGCCCGCAGGCGTCGGATACCCTGTCGATCAATACCAGCATGAAAAACTCGAAACCGTTGAAAGCCCGCGCCCCGGAGCGCGCATCGCGCCGGGGCGGACGGGCGGCGTTAGTTGAGCGCTTGCGCTTCCTTCACCAGAGTCGCGCCGAGCGGTCCGGCCCACTCGGAGAACTCGGCGATCACCGGCTGGGGCGCGGCACGCCAGCGTGCACGCTCGGCATCGGTGAGTTCGATCACCTTCATCTTGGCCTTGGTCTCGACCAGGGCGTCGGCTTCGAGCTTTTCCATCTCGGTGCGGAGATCGGCCTCGACCTTGCGGCCGGCGTTGGTGACGATCTCGCGCAGCGCGGGCGAAAGCCCCTGCCAGGCCTTTTCGTTGACGATCACGACGAACTCGACGTCGGCGTTGTTGGTCACCGTCATCGTGTCCATCACCTGGTAGAGCTTGCGCGCCGGGACCGTGGTGATGCCGGTCATGCCCGCGTCCACCGTGCCGCGCTGGTAGGCGATGAACTGCTCCGAGCCCGAGAGCATCGTCGGCGCGCCGCCGACGGCCTCGACGAAGCGGCCGAGGGTCTTGCCGAAGACGCGGACCTTCTTGCCCTTCAAGTCCTCGGGGTTGCGCACCTCGAAGCCCTTGCTCAACAGGATCGAGCCGCCGAACGCCTGCCACCACAGCACCCGGCTGCCGGTCTTGAGGATCGCGTCGTCGAGGGCGGAGCGGATCGGGCTGCCCGGCGCGGTCGCGGCGCGGACGCGCTCCTGGGTATCGAGGAGGAAGGGCACGTAGAACACGTCGGTGGCGGGCACCGTGCCGGCGAACTGGGCGAGCGACACCGAGCCCATGTCCACCGCGCCGGTCGAGACCGCCTGCGGAGTTTCCTCGTCCTTGTAGAGCTGGGAGGCGGGATAGATCTCGATCTTGAGCTCGCCCTTGCTCTCGCGCTCGACGATCTCCTTGAACGCCAGAAGGTTCTGGCCGACGTGATGCTTCGCGGGCATCTGCGAGGTCAGGCGCAGCACCGTCGCCGCGCCGGCGTCGGTCGCGCAGAGCGCGAGGCCGAGGCCGAGCAACCCGGACAACACGAACTTGTTCACTTGGCGTCCTCCCGAAGTTTTCGATCCCGCCGCTCCGGAACGAAAACTGCGTCGGGCGGGGGTTTGGCCTTACGAAGATGGCGTTTCTGCATAGCCGAACGACACAAAATGATCCAGCCAAAACGACAAAAAACCCGGCACTTCCATGAGGCGCCGGGTTTTTTCGGGATTTCGCGGTATTGCCGAGGTCAGTCGTCCTCGCGCGCCGTCCAATAGCCGTGGATTTCCTCCACCGCCTTCGGAATCAGGCTCTCCACGTCTTCCTGGATGTGCTTGAGATCGGCAGGGGGAAGCTGGAGCAGCGGCGCGCCCTCGGCGTCGCAGGCGAGCGCGAGGATCGGCACCAGGTGCAGGCGCGCGGTGTCGTCGTCGAGAATCGGCAGCCACTCCTCGGGGCGGAGGTCCACCGCCGCCATGAAGCCGTCGGCCCATTCGGACGCGTCGGCGGTGCCGTCGGCGTTTTCCCACAGCAGCGGGTCGACGCCGTAGCCTTCCGCGAGGTCCTCGACGATCCGGGCATAGTGGTCCATCACCATCTCGGCGACGTGGACCTCAAGCTTCTTGTCGGCGAAGCCCTCGCCCCAGACCCAGCTCAGCCATTCGTCCGGGTCGACGGTAACCGGCGACACCGCGAGGCCGGTGAGGAAACCGTCGAGTTCGGACAGCTGCATGCAGTCCTCGGGCGCGTCCTCGGAAGCCAGAGCCTCGTCGAGCTCCGCCACCAATTCCGCATCGTCGTCGAATTCCTCACTCATGCTCCGGTCCTTTCGATTTGCAGCCCCCATGGTTAGAGGACCGGCGGGCCTTTGTCGAGTGAATCAGTCCCGGGTATCGAAGCGGCGGTAATGCAGCATCGCGAGGCTGGCGAACGGGCTCGAAATCTCGTGCAGCGGCACCGCCGCCTTGACCGGCGAGAACGGCAACGCGAGTTCGGAGTCCGGGGTTCCGGTAGAGGCCTTGGCGAGTTCCGCGCCGACCGCGAAGCCGAGGGCGAAGCCCCGGCCGCAATAGCCGACCGCCGCGATCACGCCGTCGTCGAGGTGATGGAAGTGGGGCGAGAAGTCCGGCACCATCGCCAGCCAGCCGCTCCAGATGTGGGTGAACCAGGGCTTGCCGATCGCCGGGAAGACCTTGGCGACGCGGTCGCCGATCTTGTCGCGCAGGCGCGCGTGCGCCGCGATCCACGGCAGCGCCAGGGTCGCGCCGGTGATCATCCGCCCCTCGCCGTCCCAATGGAAGAAGTGGAGGTCGGACTGGGTGTCGGACGCCGCGATGCCGGTGGGCAGGACCATCTTCCGCACCCGTTCCGGCTGCGGCTGGGTCGCCATCTGGAAGTTCAGCAGCGGCACTACCGAGCGCTTGAGGCCGGGCCAGAGCTTGTCGGTGTAGGCGTTGGTGGCGAGGATCACCCGGTCCGCCTCGACGCGCCCCGCCGGGGTGCGCAGCACCCACTTGCCCTCGCTCTTGAACATCCGCGTCACCGGCGATTCGGTATAGACCGCCGCGTCCTTGGCGATCGCGACACGGGCGAGCTCGCGGGTGAAGCCGAGCGGATTGACGTGGCCGCCTTTCGGGAAGAACAGGCCGCCGTGATACCACTCGGAGCCGAGCAGCTTCGCCGCCTGGTCGCGGTCGAGCAACTCGGCCTCGACGCCGATCCCGGTCCATTGCCTGGCGCGACTTTCGAGCATCTCCATCCGCGAGGCGCGATGCGCCGGGGCCATCCAGCCGGTCTGCACCGCATCGCAACTCATGCCGTGCGCCCTGACCGCACCGAAGAACTGTTCCGAGCAGCCGCCGATCAGCTTGGCGAACCGCTCGCCCGCATTGCCGTAGCGCGCCACCAGGTCGTTGGGGTCGAGCTTCGACAGCGTCGGGATCGCCATGCCGTTGTTGCGCCCCGAGCCGCCCTCGCCCACCGCCCCGGCCTCCAACACCGCGACCGTGACCCCGGCCTCGCGCAGGTGAAGCGCGGCGGACAGCCCGGTGACGCCCGCGCCGACGATCGCGACGTCGACGGCAATGCTGCCCTCCAACCGCCGGGTTTCCGGCGCATCGATCGCAGTGGTGGCCCAGATCGCGGCACTGAGTGGACTTTGACGCAAACGCATGGTTTCCTCGTTCGACGGGATTCGGGAGCGCGGGGCCAGACGCCCCGCACGAATTACAGTGAAAATATGGTGTATATTTCCGTTCAACAGGATGGTAGTGGAAAAGGACGCAGCCTCAAGGAAATTTCGCATTTAGAACAACGGCGCGAGATTTGCTTGCAGGGTTCATGCCTCGCCGATCCTACCCGAGGCCGCCCCAACCGCGAAGTCCGAATTTAGCACGAGAAAGGCCCAGAAATGGACGACAAAGCCCGGGAACTGCTGCGCTCCGCCATCGGCAGCCGCGCCCTCTTCTATCGCGCGGTGTTCGAGGAGATGCGCGACGAAATCGGCGCGGAATTGGCCACAACGATTATGAAAAAGGCAATCTACCGCCGTGGCGCCGACATCGCCGGGAATTTCTCGCCGTTCGCGCCCGCCGATCTCAAGGGCCTGAAGGACGCGTTCATCGACTTCATCCCCGACGCCGAGACGATGTTTCAGCCCGAGGTGGTGGAATGCACCGACGAGTCCTTGCGCATCCACTTCCACCGCTGCCCGCTGAAGGAATCCTGGCAGGGCGCGGGGATCGAGGGCGGCGAGCTTGAGCATATGTGCGGCATGGCCGGGTGCGTCGACAAGGGCACCTTCGGCGAGGCCGGCTTCGGCATCGAGGTCGACACCTGGAAGCAGGGCCGCGAGGGCTGCTGCCGCCTCCACATCACGCCCGGCCCGGATGCTTCCGCCAATCCGTAAACTCCCTCTCCGCGCGTTTTTCCCTTCTCTTGGATAAGGACCACCCCCGATGCGCCCTGAGTTCAAAATCCTGAAAGGCTTCGCATTCGCCGCGGCGGCGCTCGCCTGCGGCCTCTCGGCGAAGCCCGCCGCCGCCGCCGATCCGCTCCTGCTCGGCTACCAGATGCCGCTCTCGGGCGACCGCTCGCAATACGGCGAAATGTTCCGCAACGCCGCCGAGATCAAGCTGAAGGCGTTCAACGCGGCGGGCGGCGTCGACGGCACGCCGGTACAGATCGTCTACGAAGACAGCAAGAACGACCCGAAGGAAGCGATCGCGATCGCGCAGAAGTTCTCCGACAATCCGCGCATCCTCGGCGTTTTGGGCGACTTCTCCTCCACCGTCGCGATGGCGGCGGGCGAGGTCTACGCCAAGTCGGGCGTCGCGCAATTGTCGCAAACCGCCTCGCACCCGGACTACACCAAGGTCTCGAAGTGGCAGTTCCGCAACATCACCACCCAGGCCTACGAGGGACCGTTCACTTCGAAGTGGATGCGTGAGTCCGGCGCGAAGACGGTCGCGATCATCGCGATCCAGAACGACTGGGGCATCTCGGCCGCCGAGGAATTCGCCAAGGCGTTCGCGGCCCAGGGCGGCAAGGTCACCGCGACCGAGTACTTCAACCCCGGCACCCGCGACTTCCGCTCGATCCTGACCAAGATCGGCCGCGCCAAGCCCGACGCGATCTACCTCTGCATGTTCTACGAGGAAGGCGCATCGGCCCTGCAACAGGCGAAGCAGCTCAACGTCAAGTCGGCGATGTTCTCGACCAGCTCGCTCTATTCGCCGAAGCTGATCGAACTCGGCGGCGATTCGGTCAACGGCCTGCGCATGGCCTCGACCTTCGTCCCCGAGAACCCGGCTCCGGAGGTTCAGACTTTCGTCTCCGAATACAAGGCTGCCTACAACGACGCGCCGAACATGTTCGCGGCGCAGGCCTACGACGCCGTCGGCATCATGCTCGACGCGCTGAAGGCGGTCGGCCCGAAGGCGACCCGCGCGCAGCTCCGCGACGCGCTCGCCAAGACCAACAACTACCCGGGCGTCACCGGCAAGACCAGCTTCGACCCCGAGACCCGCGAGCCCGCGAAGGAGCTCGCGAAGATGGAGGTCAAGGGCGGCAAGTTCGTCGTCCTCCCTTAAGCCCCGCTCGCGACCGGGCGGCTCGGTTCCGGGCCGCCCGTCCTTTCCCCGCCCTGGGAGTGCCGGAATGCCGGACATCTTCGACGCATATTTCGCCCAACAGGTCATCAACGGCATCAGCCTCGGGCTGGTCTACGCGCTGGTGGCGATCGGCTTCACCCTGATCTTCGGCATTCTCAACGTCGTCAACTTCGCCCATGGCGAAATCTATACCGTCGGCGCGTTCGCGGGCCTGCTGCTGATCGTCGGCGCGGCGCCGCCGCTCCTGGCGGTGGTGCTGCTGGTGATGGCGGTAGGCGCGGCGGCGGGCGTCGGCCTGGAGCGCCTCGCGTTCCGCCCGATCCGGCGATTCTCCGACGAAGCCTCGCTGAAATCCCGCGCGATGCGCGAGGCGACGCTGCTCTCCTCCCTCGCGGTCTCGATCGTCGCGCGCGAGGTGATGGCGCACGTGTTCGGCGGCGAGATGCGGATCATCCCGCAGGCGGCGCTGCTGCAAGACGTGATCACCCTCGGCCCGCTGACGCTGACCAACGGCAATTTGATCATCTTCGGCGCGTCGGTGGTGATGCTCGGCGGCTTGCAGTTCATGCTCTACCGCACCCGCGTCGGCCTTTCGATCCGCGCGGTGTCGAACAACGTGCTGGGCGCGCGGCACGTCGGCATCGACACCAACCGCACCATCGTCGCGACCTTCGCGATCGGCTCGTCGTTGGGCGCGGCGGCGGGCATCCTCGTCGGCCTCTACGACGGCAACATCTACCCCTACATGGGCTTCGCGCCCGGCATCAAGGCCTTCGTCGCGATGGTGATGGGCGGGCTTTCGAGCATCCCGGGCGCGGTGATCTGCGCGCTGCTGCTCGGCGTCTCCGAAAGCGTCGCGACCGATTTCCTCTCCTCGGGCTGGAAAGACCTGATCGCCTACGGCCTGCTCGTCGTCACCCTGATCTTCTTCCCACAAGGACTGTTCGGCCATGGTCGTGAACGTGTCTAATCTCTCTCCACGGCTGCGCCAGCTCGGGCTCGTCGCGGTGCTGTTCGGGGCGATCCCGGCGGGCCTCGCCCTGATGGGCGGCGGCTATCCATTCCAGGTCGGGATCACCGCGCTGATCTTCGTCACCCTCGCGGTCAGCCTCAACCTCGTCACCGGCACCGCCGGGCTGCTCTCGCTCGGGCACGCCGGGTTCTTCGGCGTCGGCGCGTACGCGGCGGCGCTGGCGGCGACCAAGCTGCACTGGCCGTTTCTCCTCACCTTGCCGCTCGCGGGCATCGTGGCGGCGGCGCTGGGGGTGATCGTCGCGCTGCCGACGATGCGCCTGATCAGCATCTACTTCGCGGTGGCGACCTTGGGCGTCGGCGAAATGATCCACGTCTCCCTGCTCAACTGGGTCTCCTTTACCCGGGGGCCGATGGGCATCCGCAGCATCCCGCCGATCGAGATCCTCGGCCTCGACCTCTCGGGCGTGATCGGCGGCTACTACGTCGCGGCGACGGTCGCGGCGCTTGCGATCTTCGCCGTGCATCGCCTCACCCATTCCTATTACGGCAATGCGCTCCGGAGCCTGCGCGAGGACGACCAGTGCTCGGCGGCGATGGGGCTCAACCCGGTGCGGCTGAAGATCGAGGCGTTCGCGGTCTCCTGCGCGATCGCCGGAATGGCGGGCGCGGTCTATGCCCATACCGCCTCGTTCATCAGCCCGGATTCCTTCCGCTTCGAGGAATCCATCCTGATCCTCGCGATGATCGTGGTCGGCGGCCTCGGCAGCCTGCCCGGCGCGGTGATCGGCGCGGTGCTGCTGATCGTGCTGCCCGAAGTGCTGCGCGGCATCGGCGACTTCCGGATGATCGCGGTCGGCGTGTTCATGTTCCTCTCGATCCTGTTCCTGCCCAAGGGCCTGCTCGGCGAGGCCTCGGCGATCGGGCTGGCGCGGCGGCAGTTGGGCGCGGCGTGGCGCGGCGACATCGGCGCGGGGTGGAAATGATGGCCGACGTGCTTCTCGAAATCACCGCCTTGTCGCGGGCCTTCGGCGGCCTGCGCGCGGTCGACGACGTCACCGCGGAAATCCGCCAGGGCGAGCTGGTCGGCCTGATCGGGCCGAACGGCGCGGGCAAGACCACCCTGTTCAACCTGATCTCGGGGTTCACCCCGCCGTCGTCGGGCTCCGTGGTGTTCCGTGGGCAGAACCTCGCCGGGATGAAGCCGCATCAGGTCTCGCGCCTCGGCATGGCGCGCACCTTCCAGAACCTCCGCATCTTCCCCAACATGACGGTGTTCGACAACGTCTCGGTGGGGGCGATCGGCGCGCTCGGCTACGGCCTCGGCCAGGGCCTGTTCGGCGGCGCGAAGCGCGCCGGGGAAATCAGCGCACGCGCCTGGAGCGCCCTCGAACGGGTCGGTCTGGCGAACCTCGCGGGCGAGCTAGCGGCCAATCTCTCCTACGGCAAGCGCAAATACCTCGAAATCGCCCGCGCGCTCGCCACCGACCCGGTGCTGCTGATTCTCGACGAACCGGCGGCGGGGTTGAACGACACCGAAACCGCCGAACTCGCGCATTTCATCAAGAGCCTGCACGCCGACGGCGGCACGATCCTCCTGGTCGAGCACGACATGGGGTTGGTGATGAGCATCTGTCAGCGGGTGATGGTGCTGGCCTCGGGCGCGAAAATCGCCGACGCCGCGCCGAAGGTGGTGCAGGCCGACCCGGCGGTGCTGGAAGCCTACCTCGGCATCGACGAAGAGGAGGACGCGTGATGGCGCTCTTGGAACTCACCGACGTCCACGTCACCATGGGCGTGCAGGAAATCCTGCGCGGCATTTCCATTGCGGTGCCCGAGCGCGCCATCGTCGCGGTGCTGGGCGGCAACGGCGTCGGCAAGACCACCCTGATGCGCGCGATTTCCGGCATCTACGGCATCACCGCCGGCTCGATCCGCTTCGACGGCCAGGAGATCGGCAACACCCCGTCGCACGGCATCGTCCGCCATGGCCTTGCCCAGGCACCCGAGGGACGCCAGATCTTCGGGACGATGACGGTGCGGGAAAACCTGATTTTGGGCGGCATCACCGTACCCCAGGGCGAGATTTCCGGCCTTTTGGAGAAATCCCTGGAGCTGTTCCCGGTGCTGAAGGAACGCCTCAACCAGAAGGCCGGATCGCTCTCGGGCGGCGAGCAGCAGATGCTCTGCATCGGCCGCGCCCTGATGGCGAAGCCGAAGCTCTTGCTCCTCGACGAGCCCTCCCTCGGCCTCGCGCCGAAGGTGGTGAAGCAGATTTTCGACCTGGTGAAGCGCATCCGCGACGAGGGCGCGACGATCCTGATCGTCGAGCAGAACGCCAAGGCGGCGCTGAAGGTCGCCGACACCGCCTACGTCGTCGAAGGCGGCAAGGTCGCGGTGGAAGGCAAGGCCGCCGACCTCGCGAAGGACCAGCGGGTGATCGACGCCTACCTCGGCGGCGCGGCGCACGCGAAAGGATAAGCCATGACTGCCACGATTCTCGAACGCCGCCGCATCGAGGCGGAATTCGCGCTGAAACTGATGACCGTGATGACCGACCGTATCGGCAAGGAAGCCGCGCGGGAGATTCTCTCGGTCGCGGTGAAGGACGCCGCCCGCGCCTTCGGCCGCGAGCTCGCGGCGCAGGAAGACGGCGAGCCGACCTTGGAGACCTTCGCCGAGCGCCTGTCGATGTGGCAGGCCGACGACGCGCTGCGCCTCGAAGTGCTGGAGGCGACGCCGAAGAAACTCTCGTTCAACGTCCACCGCTGCCGCTATGCCGAGACCTACAAGGAAATCGGCGCGGACGGCATCGGCGACATTCTCTCGTGCGAGCGCGACGGCGAGTTCTGCGTCGGCTACAACCCGAAAATGAAGCTCACCCGCACCCAGACCAAGATGAAGGGCGCGGACTACTGCGACTTCCGCTACACCCTGGACGATGCCGAGGAAGGCCCGCAATGACCGACGCCACCACCCTCGCCCCCTACGTGCCCGAGATGACCGCGTGGCGGCATCACCTCCACGCGCATCCGGAAACCGCGTTCGAGGAGGTCGAGACCGCCCGCTTCATCACCGAACGCCTGAAGGAATTCGGCCTCGAACCCCACACCGGCCTAGCCAAGACCGGCGTGGTCGCGACGCTGAAGCGCGGCACCTCGAACCGCGCCATCGGCCTGCGCGCCGACATCGACGCGCTCGACATCCCCGAGGCCAACGGCTTCGCCTACGCCTCGAAAAACCCGGGCAAGATGCACGCCTGCGGCCACGACGGCCACACCGCGATGTTGCTCGGCGCGGCGAAATACCTCGCCGAACACGGCGGCTTCGACGGCACCATCCACTTCATCTTCCAGCCCGCCGAGGAGAACGAAGGCGGCGGCCGGGTGATGGTCGAGGAGGGGCTGTTCGACCAGTTCCCGATGGATGCGGTCTACGGCATGCACAACTGGCCGATGATGCCGCTCGGCCATGCCGCGACCAAGGGCGGGCCGCTCCAGGCTTCCTACGACATTTTCGAGATCACCCTCACCGGGCGCGGCACCCACGCGGCGATGCCGCAGTTGGGCGACGACGTGCTGCTCGCGGGCGGCCACCTGATCACCGCGTTGCAGTCGATCTCCTCCCGCGCCGTCGACCCGCTCGACGCGGTGGTGGTGTCGGTGACCCAGATGCACGGCGGCGACACCTGGAACGTCCTGCCCGGCACGGCGGTGCTGCGCGGCACGGTGCGCGCCTTCGCCGAGGCGACGCAAACCACCGCCGAGGCGAAGATGCGCCAGATCGCGGGCGGCATCGCCGCCACCTTCGGGATTACCGCCAAGGTCCATTACGAACGCCGCTACCCCGCGACGATCAACGACCCGAAGGAAGCCGAATTCTGCGCCGAGGTACTCGCCGGTCTGGTCGGCCCGGACAAGCTCGACACGCAGCCGAAGTCGGTGATGGGGGCGGAGGACTTCGCCTTCCTCCTGGCGAAAAAACCAGGGGCCTACATCTGGCTCGGCACCGCGACGCCCGAGACCACCGCGATGCTCCACAACCCCGGCTTCGACTTCAACGACGACGCCCTCCCGATCGGCGCGGCCTACTGGGTCCGCCTCGCCGAGGCCGCGCTGCCAGTTCGCTGAACGGCAAAAAATCCAGAGCCGGCCTAAAACGCCGCCGATGCGGCGAGTTAGGCCCGCTCCCCTCTGACCTCACGAGTTCCCGCTCCTACCGAGCCTGCCTTCCGCTGCGGGGTGCTCAACCGTGCCTTGCGGTACCGAAATAAGGGTGACTTTCCAGGCATCTCGAGGCAGGATCGAAGTGCCCCCATCGAGACCTCCCCCACAATTTTCTCCTACGGAGACTTCGCAATGATTGCCCTCGGTGTTCTGGTCGCGGTCACGGTTTTCTCTGTAATCTCTATCTACAATTCTCTTGTCCTGGCGCGGCAAACGGTGCGCGAGGGGTGGTCTGGAATCGACGTACAGCTCAAGCGCCGCGCAGACTTGGTCCCCAACTTGGTGGAAACGGTAAAAGGGTACGCTTCCCACGAACGCCACACCCTCGAGGAGGTGATTGCCGCACGTTCCCAAGCGGTGAATGTGCCGCTAGACGACGTAGAAGGCCGCGCTCGCGCCGAAACCACGCTGAGCCACGCCCTTGGCAAACTTTTCGCCCTGTCCGAGGCCTATCCAGAACTGCGCGCGAACGAGAATTTCCTGGAGCTTCAGGGCTCGCTTGAGCAGATCGAGGACGACATCCAAATGGCGCGCCGGTATTTCAACGGCGCTACGCGCGACTTCAACGTGAAAGTCGACAGTTTTCCTTCGAATCTGATCGCAAAGCAGTACGGCTTCTCCCTCGCCCCCTATTTCGAGGTCGAGGATGCCGATCGGGTCGTACCGGCGGTAAAGTTCTGAGCCATGCAGAGTTTCTTGCTCCGATGGACTCTTGTCCTGGTCCTGGGCTTTAGCGCGACTGCGCGGGCCGAGGAAACCATCCGATCTTTCGATTCCGATATTCAGATTCAGAAGACCGGCATCCTCGCCGTAACCGAGACAATCACCGTGAATGCCGAGGGGGACAGGATACGTCATGGAATCTACCGTGACTTCCCGCTCTATTTCGAAAAAGCGGATAAAAGGGTAGGGAAGGTTTCCTTCGACATTCTTTCGGTCGAGCGCGACGGTGCCCGCGAGCACTGGACTGCCGAAACGATCGTCGGCGGAACGCGAATTCGCATTGGCGGCGGGGATATCGTTGCGCCCGGGAAGCATGTTTACCGGATCGCATACTTGACCGATCGGCAAATCCGTTTCTGGCGCGACGTTGACCAACTCGTGTGGAATGTCACGGGCGATGGATGGCAATTTCCGATCGAGGTCGTAACCGCGAGAGTAACCCTCCCGGATGGCGGCCAGCCCACCAACGTCGGAGCCTCTACGGGCCCACGAGGCGCGGCAGGACGCGACGCCGTCGCCGAAATCTCAGGCAACACCGCGACCTTCCGGACGACGAAACCGCTCGGCATTCTCGAGGGGCTCACCGTCGACGTGCAAATGCCCAAGGATGTGGTGGACCTGCCAAGCATCCCGCAGGAAAAGACTTGGTGGTGGCGCGACAACCTCGCCATGGTCGTCGGACAGGGCGGAATGGCGGCGGTTTTCGTCTATTTTCTGGCAATTTGGCTCTTGATCGGGCGCGATCCCAAGCCCGGTGTCATCTTCCCGCAATGGCGAGTGCCGGACGAACTTTCACCGGCGCTGTTGGGCTACGTCGACGAAAACGGCTTTCCCGACGGCGGCTGGAACGCGCTTGCCGCGTCGCTGATCGATCTCGCGGTGAAGGGATACGTAACGTTACAAAGCCTCGGCAACGTCGTGAAGATCAAGCAAACGGCGAAGCCACTTTCCGACGCGTTGCCGTCCGAGCAGCAATTGCTGCTCCAATCCATCCAAGACTGGGGCGGAAGCCTCTCCCTCAACGGGGCCTATGCCCCGAGGATCGTGGCGTTGGGCGAAAATTTTCGCGCCGTGATCGAAGGCGAGAACGCAGGCCGCTTCTACCAGAGCAACAGAGAGCTGTCCGTGCTCGGCCTCGTGGTTTCCCTCGGTGTCGCCATCGGCTGGGCTTTCTCCTCCGGTCTGAGAGGCGCGGACACCGTTATGGTCCTCCTTACCGCACCTATTCCGCTGCTGCTTGGCTGGCTTTCCAAGGTCTTCCTCAAGGCGCGCCAGCGGCGAGGGGGCGCGCTCGGCTTGATCTATCTGATCCTGGTTATCGTCATCGCTCTCAGCGGCATCGTAGCGTTCGGCGCGATCGCCTCCGAGTTCACCATATCCATGGGACCGGACGCGGCCAACGGCACGTTGGTGGTCTGGGGGCTCGCCCTGCTCAACCAGATATTCTTCGCCCTCAACCACGCCACGTCGAAATTCGGACGCGAGATCAAGGATCGGATTGCCGGATTGCGGATGTACCTGAATCTTGCGGAAAAGGACCGGATGAATCTCGAGGGCGCCGAACCAATGTCGCCGTCGCTTTTCGAAGCATTATTGCCCTACGCGATCGTCCTGGGGGTCGAGAAACCTTGGAGCCAGAGTTTCGAGGCCTGGATCGGCGCGTCCGCAACGGAGCCAGAAGCGACTTACGTCCCTCTGTGGTACTTGGGACAACCCACCCGCATCAGGGTGGAAATCATTACTCTCGGCGCGTCGTTGGGGTCCGCGATGGCAACGATTGCTTCCGATTTCAAGCTGGAGGAAGCCGGTGCACCGATGGCCGTGAGAGCTCCAGCTTCCGAACCCGCCAATAGGACGTCGAGTTCCAGTGGTAGTGGAGCTTCGTCCGGCTCCAGTGGCAGCGAGACTTCGTCCGGTTCCGGTGGCGGCGGTGGCGGTGGAGGCGGTTGGTAAAGAGATGACGGAAGTCTGCCCGCCCGCCGACTTTAGGCGGCAAGGCGGCGCACATATGTCGAGGCTTTCCCGCAACAGCGAAAGGAAGCCCGATGTCCCTACACGGAAGCTGCCTCTGCTGCGCGGTTCGCTACGAGGACGATCAGCTCGACGGACCAATCCGCCATTGCCACTGCAACACCTGCCGCAAGACCCACGCCCGATGACCACCCGCTCCGACGTCGCCCGCAGCCATTTCCGCTGGGTCGCGGGGGTGGACAAGTTGAGCGCCTATGAATCCTCGCCCGGCAAGTTCCGCCGTTTCTGTTCGGTCTGCGGCACCCTCCTGATTTCCGAGCGCCCGGACAAGCCGTTGCTGTTCCCCCGCGTCGCCACGCTGGACGACGACCCCGGCCAGACGCCGCAATACCATATCTGGGCCTCGCAGCAGCCGAAGTGGCTCGTCGAAGCCCCCGGCGCGGCGCACTACGACGAGTGGGAGCCCAGCCACTAGCTCGCTTTTTTCCGGTCCGGTTCGGCCACGAACTCGAGGTTGCGTTCAACCGGTTCTCCGGCGAGGCTGGTGACCGTGGGGAGACGATCCTTGGTTCGACCGAGAATGTGGACGATGCCGAGGCGGCGGTGCGGAAGCAGGGGCTCCACCAACGCCCCCTCGTCGTCGCACTGCGGCAGTGCGAGATCGCAGATCCAGTTGCACCAGGCGGGCAAAGGATGAATCGCGATGCGCCCCGTATAGATCGCATGATTGAGCGGAAACTGGTCGCTAATGTCGCGCAGTCCGCGAATCCGGGCGCGACGATAACTCTCCACCCAGGCATTCCAATACGGGCTGTCGCCGCGGCAAGCGAAAACACCGGCATTGATCGTCGGCGCAAACAAGACCGCGTTGCCGATCTTTCGGTCATAGCGGCGGATGAGGCCGTTGCGCAGCCAACTGCCGACGCGGCGCAGCCGATCGCCGAGAATCGGCAGCTTCGAGGAAAACTGTCGTACCTTGCCGCGCGCCACCGCCGTCGGGTAGGCCCGATCCAATTCGGGAACCACCGCCATCCTGCCGGTCCGGGCCCCGGCAATCAGCAGGTCGATCACCTCGCCGCTTTGAACCCACGCGTCCGCGTCGATCCAGATGTAGACGTCGTAACCCGACGCGTAGCGCGGCAGGTTCGGCTTGACCGTAAAGGCTTTGTAGTATTCGGGCGCACCTCGAAGGCACGGAAACGGCAGATCCCATTCGGCATCAAGGACAGCCGTGGACAAGGCCTCGGCCTCCGCCCGCTGCTCCGGCGTCAGGCCAAGATCGAAGACCATCACGTCGACGTCGGTCCGCTTGAGATTTTGCCGCAGCGAGAGGAGCAGGCCACGCAACAACCGCCAGTACCCGGCGTTTCCACCGGTAAAAATCACATGTCGCACTGTCATCAGATCCGTCGTTCGGACTTCGCCCCTTCGGCTTGCCACACAACCGCCCCAATTGGCTCCACGAGGATTTACTCCCTCACCTGCGCCCGCACCAGTGATTTTCGTCACCATTTCCATGGCTAAGCGAAACAATGGAGACGCGACCCGTCGCCGCCCGACTCTTTATCGCGTCGGTTGCCGCATACTCGCCAACGCTGACGCGGCGATAGAAACCCGACGCACCCGTCAGGTTGGCGTCAGGCTTGCGCGGCATAGTCGAATTCCCGATCAACAGCCGCGAGAGTCCCCGATGCGCCTTTCCCTGTCCGCCGCGCTTGCCGCGTTTCTCGCTTTTGGCGCCGCGCCCGCGTTCGCCGCGCCGCCGCCGAGCCTGAACTTTTCCGTGTTGCGCAACGGCGAGCCGGTCGGCACTCACGTGGTGCAGTTTCATGGCAGCGACGGCGATCTCCAGATCACCGTCGACACCAATGTGGTGGTGAAGATCGCGATGATCGCGGTCTACCGCTTCGAACACCACGACGCCGAGGTCTGGCACGGCGGCCATCTGATCTCGCTCGCCTCGACCACCAACGACGACGGCACCCGCCACAAGCTCTCCGTCACCCGCACCGATGCCGCCCTCGTCGTCAACGGCGACGGCAACGCCACCCGCCTGCCGCCCGAGACCGTTCCCGCCAGCCTGTGGAACCCGGCCACCGTCGGCCAGACCCAGTTGGTCAACACCCTCGACGGCCACGCCATGGCGATCCAGGTGGCCGATCTCGGCGACGACACCGTCAAGGTCGGCGGCACGCCGCGTCCGGCGCACCATTACGTGATGGCGGGCGATCTTGCGCGCGAGCTTTGGTATGATGCCTCCGGCACCTTGATCAAGGTGCGGTTCAAGGCGAAGGACGACTCCGACATCGAGTACGTCCTGAAGTAACGGGGCCCCCATGCGGATTCTCCTGGTCGAGGACAACGACCGCCTTGCCGACCTGGTCGGTCAGGGCCTGCGCGCCGGCGGCTTCGCCGTCGACGCGTTCACCAGCCTCGGCGACGCCGACGCGGCGATGGCGACGGTGGCCTACGACGCCGTGGTTCTCGACCTCGGCCTCCCCGACGGCGACGGACTCGACCTGCTGAAAACGGTGCGCCAACGCGGCGACAGCCTGCCGGTGCTGGTACTGACGGCGCGGGACGGCGTCGACGACCGGGTGCGCGGCCTCAACGTCGGCGCCGACGACTACGTCGTCAAACCCTTCGCGATGGCCGAACTGCTCGCCCGGGTGCGCGCCCTGCTGCGCCGCCCCGGCAACGCGCTCGGCGTGCGCCTGTCCTGCGGCCAGGTGACGATGGACACCACCTCGCGCGAGGTCTGGATCGCCGAGGCGGTGGTCGCCCTACCGCGCCGCGAAACCGAAATGCTCGAACAACTGCTCCGCCGCGCCGGGCGGGTGGTGCCGAAGCGCTCGCTTGAGGAAGGCCTCTACGGCTTCGACGACGACGTCTCCGCCAACACCGTCGAGGTGCTGATGAGCCGCCTGCGCAAGCGCCTCCTCCAGACCGGCGCGGACGTCACCATCCACACCCTGCGCGGCGTCGGCTACATGCTGGCGGAAACGGAAGCCCAGCCGTGACCGCGCCGCCGTCGCTCCTCGGCCGGATCGTCCTGCGCCTCTCGCTCACCACCCTGGCGGCGATCGTCTGCGCCTATGCCTGGCTGTGGCAGATGTTCGAATCCACCACCGGCACGCTGCAGAACAAGTCGCTGATCGAAACCGCGCGCACCATCGCCGCCTCGGTCGCCGCCGATCCGGCCGGGCGCCCCGTCCTCGGCATCTCGCAGGCGGTGCGCGACTCCTATGCCCGTTCCGGCGGCACCGACGGCTTCGCGGTGCGCGACCGCGCGAACGGCGACATCCTGTTCGCGGGCGGCGCCGAGGTCGGCCCGGTGCCCGTCAATCTCGAAGACGACGAGGACGGCTCGCTCTACACCTACAACCCCGATGGACCGGGACCGGAGACCTACTTCGGCGAAGCGTTTCCGTTCAAGGTCGGCGGGCGGGCGATGGTCGTCCAGGTGGTGCGCAAGAGCAGCGACACCGAGGCCTTGATCGACACCGTGATCGGCGACTTCTTCGAGGATGGCGGCTGGCTCGCCGGACCGTTCCTGCTCGCGCTCCTCGGCGTCAGCATCCTCACCCTGCGCGGCACCCTCGCGCCGCTGCGGGAACTTTCGCGGCAGGCGGAGCGGATCGGCCCCCACGCCACCGACGTGCGCCTGCCTCACGACGACGTGCCGCGCGAGGTGATGCCGCTGGTGCAGGCGGTCAACCACGCCTTCGAACGCCTGGAAGAGGGCTTCCGCCTGCAGCGCGAGTTCACCGCCGACGCCGCGCATGAGCTGCGCACGCCGCTCGCGGTGCTGACCGCCCATATCGATACCCTCGAAGACCAGGCGGTCGCCGCACCGCTGCGCCGCGATCTCGAAAGCATGACCCATCTGGTCGAGCAACTGCTGCGGGTTGCGCGGGTCGAGGCGCTGGTTCTCGACGCCACCGACCAGGCCAACCTCGCCGACATCGCCCGAGAGGTCGCCGCCTACCTCGCGCCGATGGCGATTCGCAACCACCGCATGATCGAGGTCGACGCACCCGAGGATTCGGCCGTGCCGGTGCAGGGCCAACCCGATGCGCTGTTCCACGCGGTGCGCAATCTCGTCGACAACGCACTGCGCCACACCCCCGCAGGCACCACCGTCACCCTCACCGTCACCGCCCGGCCGCCGACGCTCTGCGTCCGCGACCAAGGCCCGGGGATTCCGCCCGAGCGCCGCACCGAGGTATTCCAGCGCTTCTGGCGCTCCGATCGCCGCAACGCCGGAGCCGGGCTCGGCCTCGCGATCGTCCAGCGCACCATGGAGGCGCACGGCGGCAGCGTCGCCATCGCCGACGCGCCGGGCGGCGGCGCGCTCTTCCGCATGGAATTTCCGGAACCGTAAGGTTGCGGTCAGGTCGCACCCGCAGGATCGCCTCATACAGGAGGTGATCCATGTCCCTAGTTCTCGCAGACCGCAACCACCCCGACAGAGACCGTCTGGAACGCGCCGTCCGCGACGTGTTCCAAGCTGAATTCAACGCCTACGTTCCGGGCTTCCCCAAGCACCTGATCGCCGCTCTCGGGCCGAACCGCGAACCCCGCGCGGTCGCCGGGTTGCGCTTCGCCGAAGATGGGCTGTTCTCCGAGGTCTATCTCGACGGCAGCATCGAGGAGGTGCTGCCGCCGGTCTTCGGACGACCGGTCTCCCGCACCCAGGTGGTGGAGTTTTCGAGCCTCGCCGCGCCGACTCCGGGCGCCGCCCTGCCGCTGATGATCGCGGCGATCCGCATCGCCCTGGCGGCGGGCGCGAGCTTCGGCCTGTTCACCGCGACCGACCGCCTGCACGCGCTGCTCGCGCGCACCGGCCTCGGCTTCGTCGACCTCGGCCCGGCGCGCCCCGAGCGGATGGCCAATGCCGCGATCTGGGGCGACTACTACCGTCACGATCCCCACGTTCTCGCGATCGCGGCAGAGTCCCTGCCCGCCGCCTTCGCCATCGCCACCCGCTCGGCGCAGGTGGCTCATGCGTGAGGTGCTGGAAGGTATCGGCGCGACGGCGCGGTGCACCCCCGAGCGAATCGCGATCACCGACTCCCTCGGCGCGATGACCTACGGCGAACTCGCCGCCGCGATCGGTGGAATGTGCGAGACCCTGGCGCTCACACCGCCAGTGGTCGGGCTGTCGATGCCGCGCGACCGCCGCCACGTCGTCGCCGACCTCGCCCTCGCGGCGCTCGGCCGCACCATCGTGCCGTTGCCGGATTTCTTCGCCATCGGCCAGTGGCGGCATATCGTCGCCGACGCGGGCGTGGCGGCGATCGTCACCACCGCCGAAGGCCGCGAGCGCTTCGCCGCCCTGCCGACGCCGACCCTCGCGGCGGAGTCGGGGCGCGCCGCGCCGATCCCCCGGCCCCTGCCGTCGCGTCGGATCATCTATACCTCGGGCACCACCGGCGCACCGAAGGGCGTGGTGCTGGACGAAACCAACCTGTCCGCCTCGCTCGCCGGACTGGCGGCGGCGGTGAACGCCTCCGCCGACGACGTGCATCTCTCGGCGCTGCCGTTCTCGCTGCTGCTCGAACAGCTCGCCGGACTCTTGCTGCCGCTCAAGCTCGGCGCGCGGATTCACATCGCCGCCTCGGCCCAGTCCGCGCCGCTCGAAGCCGAGGGCGCGCGCGCCACCACCTCGGTCCTGGTGCCCGAGCTCCTCGCCGGGTGGGTCGGCTGGCTGCTGCAAACCCGCCGCCGCGCGCCCGAAAGCCTGCGCTTCATCGCCGTCGGCGGCGCGCCGGTCGGCGATGCCCTCGCCACCGCCGCCTGGAACCTCGGCCTGCCGGTCTACGAGGGCTACGGCCTTTCCGAATGCGGCTCGGTGGTCGCGGTCAACCGTCCCGGCGAACGTCGGCCGGGCACCGTCGGCTGGCCGCTCGACGGCGTCGCGGTGACGGTCGAGGACGGCGAGATCGTGGTGCGCGGCCCGACGGTGATGGTGGGCTACCTCGGCGGCCAGCCCGCGAACGGAATCTGGCGCACCGGCGACACCGGGCATGTCGAGCCCGACGGCAGCCTCGTGGTGCTGGGGCGGAAGGACGACGTCGTGGTCACCGCCAACGGCCGCAACATCCACCCGGAATGGATCGAACCGATGCTGCTCGCCGATCCGGCGATCCGCGCCTGCGCGGTGATCGGTTTTGAGGCCGGATTGCTCGCGGCGATCCTTCCCGCAACCCCGAAACCCACCGACTGGCGGCGGGTGGTGCGCGCGCGCACCGCCGACGCCCCGGATTACGCGCGGCCGACCGAAATCGCGGTGGTCACCCCCGCCGAGGTCCAGACCCACGCCCTGTTCACCGTCGACGGCCGCCCCCGGCGTCGGCGCATCGCCCAGTTCCTCAAGGAGAGAGCCATGACCTTCTACGATACCCTGGTTGCCGCCACCACGCCCGAACGCACCGCCTTCACCCAGATCCCGATCATCCGCACCGCGCTATCCGAGGGCGTCGAGCCGGGGCTGTACCTCGCCTTCCTCGACAGCGCCTACCATCATGTCCGCTATACCGTGCCGCTGATGAACGCCGCCCTCGCCAAGTGCGGCCCCGGAGACGACGCGCTCGCCGACGGCCTGCGCGAGTACATCGTCGAGGAAACCGGCCACGAGGAATGGATTCTCGACGACATCGCCGCGCTCGGCGGCAACCGCGAGGCCACCCGCAACGGCCGTCCGCCGCTCGCGGTGCGGGCGATGGTGGCGATGGCCTACCACCTCGTCGCGGAGGAAGGGCCCTATGCGCTGCTCGGCATGGTTCACGTCCTCGAAGGGATGTCGGTGGCGCTCGCCGACAAGGCGGCGGAAGCGATCAAGCGCCACGTCGCGCCCGGCACCCAGGGCGGGTTCAGCTACCTGATCTCCCACGGCGGGCTCGACATCAGCCACGTCAAGGGCTTCGCCGACCTCCTCGACGCGATCGACGCTCCCGACCGCCGCGCCACCGTGATCGCCGCCGCGCGCGAGTTCTACGTCCTTTACGGCAACATCTTCCGGTCTCTCGCCGCCCGCGCCAGCGAGGCCAGCCATGCGGCTTGACGGCAAGGTCGCGCTGATCACCGGCGCAGGCTCGGGGATCGGCGCCAGCCTCGCGGCCGAGCTTTCGCGGCGCGGCGCGCGGCTGATCCTGCTCGGACGCACGCCGGAAACCCTGGAACGCACCCAGGCCGCCCTCGCTTGGCCGCAGGATTCGGAGATCCTCTGCCTCGACCTCGCCGACGCGGAGGCGCGCGCCGGGATCGCGGCGCGGGTCGAAGCCCTGACGGGCCGGCTCGATGTCCTCGTCAACAACGCCGGGATAGTCGCTTCCGGGCCGCTCGCGAGCCAGAGCGACGACGACTGGCGGCGGATGATCGAGGTCAACCTGCTCGCCCCGATGAGCATCACCCGCGCCCTCCTGCCGCTGCTCGGCGCGGCGAAGGGCCGGGTGGTCAATATCGGCTCGATGTTCGGCGACATCGCGTTTCCGTTCTTCGCCGCCTACTCGGCGACCAAGTTCGGGCTGCGCGGCTGGTCGGAGGGGTTGCGGCGCGAAATCGCGGACCTCGGCGTCGGCGTCACCTATTGCGCGCCGCGCGGCACCCGCACCCCGGCGGCGACGGGCTTCGCCGCGTACGTCGAGGCCTTCGCGATGCGCCTCGACCCGCCGGAAGCGGTCGCCCGCTCGCTCGTCGCGGCGATCGAGGCCGACGCGCGCGACGTCTACCCGGTCGGGCCGGAGCGGGTCTTCCTGCTGATCCAACGGCTGTTCCCCGGGCGCATCGACCGCGCGCTGCGGGCGCAGGTCGAAAAGACGAAAACCTTCGACGGCGTCAGGTTGGCGTCAGGTTCGAAGCCCAACCTGGGTTGACGGCAGAACCGCCGGATCGTGGACCAGAAAAGGACCGACGCCATGCAGATCTCCTCCATCGGAGCTCCCCTCTCTCCTCCCGCCGCGGCAACGGCGCAGCCTCCGGAGGCGAGCGAAGCCGGCGCGGACCACGATAACGACGGCGACGAGGGCGGCGTCTCTTCCGCTCCGGCGCTCCCGGCCCCACCCCCGGGACGCGGCGGCAACGTCGACATGCTCACCTGACAGGCGTCGCGCGATCCCCCTCGCGCGGCCCGCACGAAACGGCCCTGGGCACACAAAACCATTCAGGCTCCCTCCACCGGGAGCCTTTTTTCTTGTGCGCCGCGCCTCCACATCAGGCCGCAGAGGAACTTTGCGCGGACCACCCGGGCCGCGCCGACGGAGGACCCAAAATGCCCCGTTTCGAAACCCGATTCCTGACGATCCTGTCCCTCGCGATCTGGCTGCTCGGCACCGGCAGCGCCCATGCCTTCGAGGGCGAACAGGTGGTCACCGCCGCAGGCTTCCCGGCGATGACCAAGTTCATCGGCGGCGATCCGCAACAGCCGCTCGTGGTGTTCATCCCCGGCGCGCACCACACCGCGCGGATCGCCTACGGCGGCCACCCCGGCGGCCGCGACGAGGATTTCCTCGCCCACTGGTTGGTGAAGGAAGGCTACAACTTCCTCGGCGTCTCCTATCCGATCGCCACCCGCAACCCGGTGATGAGCGGAGCCTATCCGGCCTACAACGCCCGCGACTGGGGCCGGCAGGCCGCCGAAATCGCAAAGCGCGCGATCGACGAACACCACCTCACCAACCGCATCATCGTGATCGGCTGGAGCATGGGCGGGCGGATCGCCGAGCCGATCACCGAAGCCGCCACCGCCGCCGGACTGGACGTGGAATTCTTCGTCTCGTTCTCGGCGACCCCGGGGGTGACCGGCCTCGTCAGCATGAAGGCAAGCTTCCCGATGACCGCGAGCGGCTATGCCGACCGCGCCAACACCTATCCCGCCTTCCTCAAGCAACTCGCGCTTGAAAACACGCTCAACGGCGGGCGGACGATCATCGACGAACAGTCCTATCGCAACGACTACGTCGGCGACATGCCGGTCGGCCTCGAAGGCTACGGCCTGCATTACCGCGACGGCCAGTTCGTCCGCGACTTCTGGGCCGACGAGGAGGACTTCCGCGTCCACGACTACGGCAAGCTCCCGTACCTCGCGACGTTCATGCCGAACCATCCCCTCGACGCGCGCCACGCCCTCACCGACCGGGGCAACTGGGGCCTGCTGATGGTCAACAAGATCCAGGAAGACCTCGCCGCGGCCAAGGTCGACCTCAACGCGATGGAGCCGGAGCGCTGGTTCGCCCTCGTCGACCTGGTGCGCAACGCTCCCGACCGCCTCAGCGTCGAAATCACCGGCGACCACTTCTTCTTCGTCGGCGAAACCGGCGCCCGCCAGACCGCAACCGCGCTCAAGACCATGGAAGCCCGGATGGCGGGCTTCAAGGCCGAGTTGAAGGCGATCTCCACCGTCGCCGCGAAGTAACGCAGCCGCGCCGCCGGAACGGAAGGCCCCGGACCGGGACCTTCCGTCGATGCGCGCCACTTCGGCCGTTGTCGATCCGCCCGTCGCTCCCATATTGTATGATTGTAGGATTTCACGGCGGTGAACCATCGCCGAAACCCCAAGGGGCGGCGGACCAACGCCATCCCGCAACCACGAGGTGGAACGGCATGAGCGATCGGGTGTTCGGGTTCGTCGGGCTGGGCAACATGGGGGGGCCGATGTCCGGCCGTCTGTTGGCGTCTGGGCTTGACCTCACGGTATTCGACCTGCGCGCGGACTCGGTCGCGGCGGCGGTCGCGAACGGGGCGACGGCGGCGGCGTCGCTCGCCGAAATCGGCGACCGCGCCGACGTGGTGTTTCTTTCCCTGCCCAGCCCCGAGGCGGTGCGCGCGGTCGCGATCGGCCCGGGCGGCCTCGCCGAGGGCGGGCGGGTGAAGGTGGTCGTCGACCTCTCCACCACCGGCCCGCGCGTCGAGGAAGAGGTCGCGCGGGCGCTCGAAGCGCGTGGCAAGACCCTGGTCGACTGCCCGGTGAGCGGCGGCGTCGCCGGGGCGAAGGCGGGCACCCTCGCGGTGATGGCGGCGGGCGACGCGGCGATCCTCGCCGAGCTGGCGCCCACCCTCGGCGTTCTCGGCAAGGTGTTCAGCGTCGGCGCGCGCCCCGGTCAGGGCCAGACGATGAAGCTGATCAACAACCTGATGTCCACCGCCGCGCTCACCATCGCGTCGGAGACCATGGTCCTCGGGGTCAAGGCGGGGCTCGACCCCGACCTGATGATCGAGGTCTTGAACGCGGGCACCGGCGGCAACAGCGCCACCGCCAACAAGATCCCGAAGTTCGTGCTGCCGCGCACCTTCGATTTCGGTTTCGCCATCGGCCTGTCGTCCAAGGACGCGCGGCTCTGCGTCGAGGAAGGCGACCGCCTCGGCGTGCCGATGATCGTCGGCAACGCGGTGCGCACCCTCCTCAACATCACCCGCGACCACCTCGGGCCCGACGCCGACATGACCTCGGTGATCAAGGTGGTCGAGGAATGGGCCGGAGTCGAGGTGAGGGGTCGGGCGGCGAAGTCCTGATCGCCCGCTCTCCGTCGAGGAGTTGAGGCCATGCCCGCTGCCCCCGATTTCCCCGGCGTCGTCGAAGCGACGGTCGCCGCCTTCGTCGAGACCACGCCGTGGGAGGCGATCCCCGAGGCGGTGCGCCACCAGGCGCGCCGGTCGATCCTCAACATCCTCGCCACCGGCTTCGCGGGCGCGGGCGAGGCCGCGATCGACACCGCGCTCCGGGTGATGCGGCCGTTCTCCGGCCCGCCGACGGCGCACCTCGTCGGCCGACCGGAACGGGTCGACGCGGCGCTGGCGGCCTTCCTCAACGCGGCGGCGGCGAACATCCACGACTTCGACGACACCCACCCGGCAACGATCATCCACCCCACCGCGCCGGTCGCGCCCGCGCTGTTCGCCTTCGCCGAAGGACGGGCGATTCCGGGGCGCGACCTGTTGCGCGCGTTCGTCCTCGGAGCAGAGGTGGAGTGCCGCCTCGGCAACGCGCTCTCGCCCTACCACTACGCCCGGGGCTGGCACATCACCTCGACCTGCGGCGCATTCGGCGCGGCGCTCGGCGTCGGCGCGCTCGCCGGGCTCGACCGCCGCCGGTTGATCTGGGCTATGGGGAGCGCGGCCGCCCAGGCGGCCGGGCTGGTGGAAACCCTCGGCACGATGGCGAAGAGCGTCAGCGTCGGCAACGCCGCGCGCGGCGGACTGCTCGCCGCCCTCCTCGCGCAAGCGGATTTCGACGGCCCCGCCGCGCCGGTGAGCGGCGCGCGCGGCTTCGCCCGGGTGCATGCCGAGCCTCCCGATCTCGCGGCGCTGGTCGACGGTCTCGGCGAGCGCTGGGAGATCGGCCGCAACACCTACAAGCCCTATCCGGTCGGCGTGGTGCTGAACCCGGTGATCGACGCCGCGTTGCAACTCCGCGCCGAAGGCCTCGCCTGGGACCGGGTCGCGCGCGTCACCCTCTACGGCCACCCGTTGCTGCGCCAGCGCACCGACCGCCCCGGGGTCGCCACCGGGCGGGAGTCGCAGGTCAGCGCCCAACACGCCATCGCCATCGTACTGAAGACGGGCGCGGCCGACCCGGCGGCGTTCTCCGACCGCGCGGTGGCGGAAACCTTGGGCCGCCGCCCCGAGGTGAGGTTCGTCGACGAACCGGAGCGCGACATCGCCTCGGTCCGGATGGAGGTCGAAACCCACGACGGCCAACGTCGGACCATCGCCATCGCAGCGGCCAAAGGCACGCCGGACAATCCCCTCGCCGACGAAGAGATCGCCGCCAAGCTCCGCACCCAGGCCGCGACCGCGAAGTTCCCGGGCGACGTCGATGCGTTGATCGACGCGGTCTGGACTCTGGACGTCCAACCCGACGCCGCCGTGGTGCCCCGCCTCGCGGCCCGATGACCAAACCCACAGGGAGGATGACGATGCCCCAGGCCACCCCCGGCGAACCGTTCGAACTCTTCGCCCTCTACTACGCCCGGCACTCCGGCCGCAGCGCCGCCGACAACGTCATCGGCGGAGACCTGCACGACGCCGGGTCCGACCTCGCTTATTTCGTCTGGGTCGCGAAGCGCTCCGACCGGGTGTTCGTGATCGATACCGGCTTCGCCAGCGGCGAGGCAAACCGTCGCGGCCGCGACCTGTTGCGCCGCCCGGTGGAGGGCCTCGCGCTACTCGGCGTCGACCCGGCTAAGGTCGAGGACGTGATCCTCACCCACCTCCACTACGACCACGCGGGCACCCTCGACGATTTCGCCGGCGCGCGCTTCCACGTCCAGGACGCCGAGGCCGCCTACGCCACCGGGCGCTGCATGTGCCACGACTTCCTCAAGGTGCCGTTCCACGTCGAGGACATCGTCGCGTTCGTCCGCCATCTCTATGCCGGACGCGTGTGCTTCCACGACGGCGCGGTCGAGGTCGTGCCCGGCCTCAGCCTGCACAAGGTCGGCGGCCACACCGCCGGGCTCCAGGCGGTGCGGGTGTGGACGAAGCGCGGCTGGGTGGTGGTCGCCTCCGACGTCGCCCACCTCTACCTCAACCTGCACCGCAAGCTGCCGTTCCCGGCGGTCTACAATGTCGCCGAACTGCTCGAAGGCTACCGCACCGTCACCGCGCTCGCCGACAGCCCGGATCACGTCGTTCCCGGCCACGACCCGCTGGTGATGGCCCTCTATCCCGCGCCGAGCCCGGACCTCGAAGGCATCGCGGTACGCCTCGACGTCGCGCCCCGCCCGTTCCCCCGAGCTTAAGGAGACGCCGATGAAACCGCTCGCCGGACGCACCGCCCTCGTCACCGGCTCGGTCGCGGGCCTCGGCCACGCCATCGCCCGCGCCCTCGCGTCGGAAGGCGCGAACCTCGTGCTGCATGGCCTCGCCCCGCCGGGCGCGGGAGAAGACGCCGCCCGCGCGCTCGCCACGGAAACCGGTTCGGAGGTGAGTTTCGATGCGGCGGACCTGCGATCGGTCGCAGAGATCGCACGGATGGTGGACGGCGCGACGCACCGCTTCGGCGGCATCGACATCCTCGTCAACAATGCGGTGGTGCGGCATTTCGCGGCGGTCGAAGACCTCGCGCCCGCCGACTGGGACGAGGAGATCGCGGTCAACCTCTCCGCCGCCTTCCACCTCGCCCGGCTGACGCTGCCGGAGATGAAGCGGCGGGGCTGGGGACGGATTCTCAACGTCTCGTCGGTGTTCGGCGCGCGCGGCGCGGCGGATCGCGTCGGCTACGTCACCACCAAGACCGCGCTCCTCGGGCTCACCCGCGCGATCGCGATCGAGACCGCGCGGAGCGGCGTCACCTGCAACGCGATCGGCCCGGGCACCGTGCCCTCGCCCGCGATCCTCGACCGCATCGCCGCCAGCGCCGCCGAAACCGGACGGGAGGTCGACGCCGTCGCCGCCGACTACGTCGCCGCGCGCCACCCCACCGCGCGGTTCGTCGCAATGGAGAGCGTCGGCGCGCTCGCCGCCTTCCTCTGCAGCCCGGCGGGAGCCGACATCACCGGCGCGACCCTGCAGGTGGACGGCGGCTGGACGGCGGGCTAGCCCATCCGCGACGGCAGCCAGGTGACGATGCCGGGCGCGACGTAGAGCAGCACGATGAACCCCAGCATCACCCCGATGAACGGCAGCACGCCGAGCACGATGGTGCGCAGCGGCACGTCGCCGGACATGCCGCGCAGGATGAACAGCACCATCCCGACCGGCGGCGTGATCAGCCCGATCTCGATCAGCAGCACCAGCACCACGCCGAACCAGATCGGATCGAAGCCGAGCGCGACGACGATCGGATAGGTGACCGAGAGGGTCATCAGCATCATCGAGATGCTCTCGATGATCATCCCGAGCCCGAGGTAGACGAGGCAGATCATCAGCATCACCACCCAGGGCGCGGGATTGGCGGAAGTCACCGCCTCCACCGCCGCGCGCGGCAGGCGGAGGAAGTCGAACACCCAGCTGAAGGTTGACGCGGCGACCACCAGCAGCATCAGGAAGCCGGTGACCTTGACGGTTTCGAGCGCGGTCTCGTAAAGGCCGCGCAGGGTGAGGGTGCGGCGTTGCAGGCACAGCAGCAGCGCCGCCGCAGCGCCCACCGCGCCCGCCTCGGTGGGCGTGGCGACGCCGAGGTAGAGCGACCCCAGCACCATGAAAATCAGAAACAGGAACGGCAGCACGCCCCACAGCGCGCGGACCTTCTCGCCCCAGGTGTAGGCGCGCTCGGTCGGCGTCGCCTCGGGATAGGCCAGCGCCCAGACGAACGACGTGCCCGAAAACATCGCCGCGAGCAGCAGGCCGGGCAGGACGCCCGCCATGAACAGCACGGTGATCGGCGCGCCGACGACGTTGCCGTAGATGATCATCGCGATCGACGGCGGAATCAGAATCCCGAGGGTCGCGCCCGCCGCGACCACGCCGTAGCTGAGGCGGTGGCTGTAGCCGCGCCGGATCATCTCGGGCGCGGTGACCGCGCCGAGGGTAGCGGCGGTGGCGAGGCTCGACCCCGAGACCGCCGCGAACACCGCCGACGCGCCGACCGTAGCGTGCGCGAGGCCGCCCGGCATCCGCCCGTACCAGCGGATCAACGCGTCGAACAGTTCGGTGGTGATGCCGCTGCGCACCAGCAGCGACCCCATCAGGACGAATGTGGAAATCGCGGTGAGGGTGAAGGTGTTGACGCTGGTCCAGGAGCGGTCGGCGAGGATCGGCAACTGCGGCTGGGGCATCATCAGGTAGAGCGCCACCATCCCCACCACCCCCATCGCCAGCGCGACGCGCACCCCGAGAAACAGCAACGCCAGCAGCGCGACCACCAGCGCCCCGCCGACCCAGGCCGGCGCCGCGCCACGCGCGAGGATGCACAACAGGCCGATGAAGGCATAGACTCCCAGCACCGCAACCGCCACCCGCGCGCCGCTCCAGGCGAGCGCGGCGGCGAGCAGTCCGACGCAGAGGATCGCCGTGCCGAGGTCGAGCTTGCCCGGCACCAGCCAGATGTCGCGCCCGCCGCAGAGCACCAGCCCCACCACCACCGCCGCCTCGATTGCCGGCACCGCCCAGGCGCGCCAAGGGTTCGGCGGCGGGCGGAGCAGGAACAGGTCGCGCAGGATCGCGGCGACGAACATCAGGTAGCCGAAGGTGACCGGCAATTCGGGAATCCACTGCGGCGTGCCGAGCAGGCCCCAATCACGGGTGCCATAAACCCATTCGGAGAGATTGAAGCGCGCCATCTGCCACCCGGCGGCGGCGATGAACAGCAGCCCGACCCACAACCCGACGGCTTCGAGGAAGGCGCGCCGCGCCGGGGCGAGGGTGGAGGTGAGGATCTCCACCTGGATGTGCGCGCCCGAACGCTGCGCCACGCTGAGGCCGATGAACACCAGCGCGACGAACATGTAGGTGCTGATCTCGGTGACCCAGATCGTCGGCGCGTTGAACACGAATCGCGCGACCACCTCGTAGCAGACGATGGCGGTCATGCCGAGCAGCACCAGCACGCCGATGCCCTCGGCGAGACGGATGATGCCGTCGATGCCGCGCACGATCGGGTGGGATTCGTGGCCGGGCAAGGGAATATCGAGATGGCGCGCGCGGTCCTCCGGCATCGGGCGTGGTCCTCCGTGGCGGCGCGGACGCTGGGCCCGCACGCGGTTTCTAGAACGCTTCTTGACACACTGTAATATTGTATGATCGTATAATGCAAGCGGCCGACGCGAAAAAACGCGGGCGACCTCAAAGGATAATGAAAAAACATTGGGAGGATTATGGAGATGGCCAAGTTCCCGAGCGCCTTCAAGCTCCCGCGAAGCCTCGCCGCGATGGCGCTGGCAGGCGCGATCGGCATGTCCGCCGCCCCGGCGACCGCCGCCGAGAAGATCGACCTCACCATGGGGGTGATCGTCGCGCCCGGCGACATCTACTCCAAGCTCACCGCGAGCGTCCCCGAGCGGATCGCCAAGGCGACCGACGGGCGGGTGTCGGTGACGGTGTCGGATTCCCTGGTCGCGCCCGCGCAGATCTCTTCGGCGGTGCGCGACGGGCGGCTGCCGATGTCGGCGGCGCTCCATACCTACCTCGCCGCCGAGGAGCCGCGCATGGGAATCTTCAACCTCCCCGGCCTGATCAACGACATCGACGACTACACCACGGTGCAGAAGGCGTTCTGGGGCAAGGACGTCGCCGCGATCTGGGCGAAGCAGTGGAACGCCAAGGTGCTGGCGGAGGGCGCGTGGTGCACCACCCGCCTGTTCTCGAAGGAGCCGATCCACAGTCTCGCCGACTTCAAGAACAAGCGCCTGCGCGTTCACAATCCGCAGACCGCCGCGCTGATGGGGGCGCTCGGCGCGAAGCCGACGCCGCTGCCGGTGAGCGAACTGATGCCCGCCCTCGAACGCGGCGTGATCGACGGAGTGTTCACCTCGGCCTGCGTCGGCAACGCGATGGAGCTCTGGCGGGTCGCCCCGAACGTGCAGGACTGGGGCCTCAGCCCGATCACCGGCTGGGCGATCCTGATCAACGAAGACCAGTGGAACAAGCTTCCGAAGGACATCCAGGACCGGATGGGCGACGCGATGGCGCAGCTCCAGGCCGACGCCTACGGCAACTACACACCCACCGTCAACGCGGCGCTCAAGGAAATGGAAGGCCATGGCGCGAAGATGTGGAACGCCAACGCCGAGCAGCGCGCCGAACTCGCCGATCCGAAACTCAACCAGCCCGCCTACGATTCCTGGAACGCACGGGCCAAGGAGGTCGGTTTCGACGGCCCGGCCTACATCGCCAAGGTGCGCGCCGCGCTCGGCCGCTGACCCTCGGGCGCGACGCCGCCCCGAGTTTGGGACGGCGTCGCGATTCGGATGACAAAGGCGGACAACCGCAACTAGAATAGGGCATCGCGGCGCGGAGCAGAGCCGGACCGCCCGGTAACGAACGGAATTCAGATGACCGACCCCAATGCCCTCTACCGCGTCGACAAAGTCGCCGCCACGCTGCGCCACAGCGTTACGGAAAGCATCCGCAACGCGATCGCCGCGGGCTACTTCAAGGCGGGCGAGCGACTCCCCGAGCGCGAGCTGTGCGAACTCACCGGAGTCTCCCGAACCCTGGTGCGGGAAGCGCTGCGCCAGCTCGAATCCGAGGGCCTGATCCTCGTCCTGCCGCATCGCGGGCCGCTCGTTGCACGGGTCACCCGCCGCCAAGCGGAGGGGATCTATCAGGTCCGGGTCGAGCTGGAGGGCTTGGCGTGCACCCTGTTCGCCGAAAACGCCACCGACCGCGAGCGCGACGACCTCCGCGCCGCGCTCGAAAGTCTCCGCCGGGCGATGGAAACCGGGGATTCGATGGAGCGGCTGAAGGCCAAGAACGCCTTCTACGACCGGCTGATCGACGGCGCGCACAACGAGGCGCTCGGCATCAGCCTGCGGATGCTCAATGCCCGCGTGATGATGCTGCGCGCCACCTCGCTCCAGGCTCCGGGCCGGGCGAAGGAAAGCATCCGCGAACTCTCCGAGCTGCTCGACGCGCTGATGGCGCGCGACCCGGTCAAGGCGCGCTGGCTTGGCGAAACCCACGTCCGCAACGCCGCCGTCGCCGCCCTCACCTTCCTCGAAGATGAGCCGTAAGCCTATCTAATACCTGAATCATTTCAGAAATTCCACGCCCCGCCCCGGCCCTCCCGCCGGGGCGTTAGCGTATTTGTGTCATATTTTACGATTGTATTATTGTATTTCAACGAATGCAGTTTACATGGATTCCAACAACACCAAGCCGACCGTTCGAGGAGGATCACGCGCATGGGCCGCTTGCAGGGGAAAACCGCGTTCGTCACCGGTGCCGGGGGCGGCATCGGTCGCGCCATCGCGCTGGCGTTCGTCGCCGAGGGCGCCCGCGTGGCGATGGCCGACGTCGACCCGCGCCTGCTCGACGCCGCCACCGCCGAAAGTCACGGCCCGGGATTGATGCCGCTCCTGTGCGACGTGTCCGACCGCGCCGACGTGTTCGCCAAGATCGACGGCTTCGTCGCCGAGGCGGGCGGGCTCGACATCCTGGTCAACAACGCGGTGAAATTCCATTACGCGCCGCTCGCCGGGTTCGACCCCGCGATCGTGGACGCGATGTTCGACGTCGGCGTCAAGGGCGCGCTCTGGGCGCTCCAGGCGGCGACGCCGCACCTGAAGGCGCGGGGCGGCGGCACGGTTCTCAACCTCTCCTCGATCGCGGTCGAAATGGCGATCCCCAACGCCTCGGTCTACACCGCGATCAAGGGCGCGATCGACGCCCTCACCCGCCAGCAGGCCGCCGAGCTCGGCCCCTACAACATTCGCGTCAACGCCCTCGCGCCCGGCTCGGTGCCGACCCCGGGGGCGAGCGCGGTGATCACCGCCGAGGGCTGGAAAAGCCGCGAGGGCAAGTCGGTGCTGCGCCGCCTGCCGAGCGCCGACGACGTCGCCCGCGCCGCCGTCTTCCTCGCTTCCGACGAGAGCGCCTGCATCACCGGCGTGACCCTCAAGATCGACGCCGGGATGACGATCACCGGCCCATGAACCCAAACCCCGATCGGGAGACTGGAATGGAACAGCAGACACTCGGCTTCATCGGACTCGGGCGGATGGGCGGACCGATGTCGGGCCGCCTCCTCGCGGCGGGCCACGACGTCACGGTCTACGACGTCAGCGAGGCCGCGATCGACCGCGCGGTGGCCCAGGGCGCGATCCGCGCCGCCTCGCCCAAGGCGGTCGCCGCCGCCGCCGACGTCGTCCTCACCAGCCTGCCGACGCCGCAGATCCTCAAGGAGATCGCACTCGGGGCCGACGGCGTGGCGCAGGGCAGTCGCGCGAAGATCCTCCTCGACGTTTCGACCACTGGACCGAGCATGGCCAAGACCATCGCCGCCGGGCTGGCGGAGCACGGCAAGCAGTGGGCCGAATGCCCGGTGAGCGGCGGCATCAAAGGGGCGACCGAAGGCACGCTCGCGCTGATGGTCTCCTGTCCGAACGCCACCTTCGAGATCGTGCAGCCGATCGTCGCCAATTTCGGCAAGGTCTTCCACGTCGGCGAGGAACCGGGCCTCGGCGAGGTGGTCAAGCTCGCCAACAACATGCTCGCCGCCGCCGCAATCTTCCTCACCGCCGAGGCGATGGCGATGGGGGTCAAGGCGGGGATCGACCCGCGCGTGATGCTCGACATCATCAACCTCAGCACCGGGCGCAACAGCGCCTCGCAGGACAAGTTCCCGCGCGCGGTGCTGCCCGGCACCTTCGACTTCGGCTTCGCCACCGCGCTCTCCTACAAGGACGTGCGGATGTGCGTCGACGAATCCGAAACCCTCGGCGTGCCGATGGTCGGCGGCGCGCTGATCCGCCAGATCCTCGCGATCACCAATTCCAAATATGGCCCGGACTCCGACTTCACCTGTATGGCGAAGCTGGTGGAGGACTGGTCCGGCGTCGAGATCCGGGGCTGAGCCGATGGCCGCGCCCGCCCCGATCCTGAAACAGATGATCGCCGACGCGGCCTCCTTCGACGCGCGCCGCCTGACCCCCGAAATCCGGGCCAAGGCGCGGCTTTGCCTGCTCGACTTCCTCTCCTGCGCGATCGAGGCCGCCCCCTTGCCGTGGAGCCGCCAGGCGGCGGCGGTCGCCGCCCCCGGCGACGCGGCGACGATCCTTGCGGGAGGGCGCTCGACGGCGGAGGACGCAGCCTTCGCCAACGCCGTCGCCGGGCACGGACTGGTGCGGGAAGACATGCACCCGCCCAGCATCGCGCACCTCGGCGTGGTGGTCTGGCCGACCCTGTTGGCCCTCGCCGAGAGCCGCCGCGTCGACGGACCGGCGCTGATCCGCGCAGCGGTGCTCGGCTACGAGATCGGCGGACGCCTGGGCCGGGTCGTGATCACCCCCGAGGTGGCGCGGTTGTTCCGTCCGACCGGCATCGTCGGACCGCTCGCCGCCGCGTTCGCCGGAGCGAGCCTACTCGGTCTCGACGCCGAAACCGCATGCAGCGCCGTCGCGCTCGCCGCCAATTGCTCGGCGGGCCTCAACGAATGGCCGCGCCACGGCGCGGACGAAATGTACTTCCACCCCGGTTTCGCCGCCCGCAACGCGATCCGGTCGCTTGCCCTCGCCCAGGCCGGGGCCTGGGCCTCGCCGTCGATCGTCGAGGGCGCGGCGGGCACCGTCGCCGCCTACGCGCGCCGACCCGCGCCGGAGCGGATCGCGCTGTTCCCCAACGGCGATGCGGAAATCCTCGCGGTGTTCAACAAGCCGGTGCCCGCGTGCAACTTCGCCCAATCGCCCTGCCAGGCGGCGATCTCGGCGCTCGCCGCGTCGGGCGCGACCAGCACCGAGATCGCCGCGATCCGCGTCGACACCTATGCCGCCGCGCTCAACTATCCCGGCTGCGCCCATGCCGGGCCGTTCGCGACGCCGCTCCAGGCGAAGATGAGCATCGTCTTCGGCGTCGCGGCGGCGCTGGCGCGCGGCGAGATCGCCGAGGCCAACTACGCCCGCCTCGACGACGAGGAAATCCAGCGCATGGTCGGCATCACCGAACTCCGCCTCGACCCTGCCCTCGACGCCGCCTTCCCGGCGAAGCAGGGCACGCGGGTGACGCTGCGGCTGAAGGACGGTCGCGTCGCGACCCATGCAATGGACGACGTCGCCTTCGCCGACGCCGCCCTGGTCGAGGCGCGCTTCCGCGCCGCCGCAGCGAGCCTCGGACGCGACCGTGCCGAGGCGATCCTCGCCGATGTCGCCGCCCTCGACGCATTGCCCGACGCAGGCCGGATCGCCCGCGCCTGCGCCGCCACGCCCAGCATGGAGGCAAGCCGCGCATGACCGACACCCAGATCCTCGTCGAAAGCGTGCTCCAGGCCCTCGTCGCCGGTCTCTTCATCGGCGCGATCTACGGCCTGATGTGCGTCGGCCTCGCGTCGATCTTCGGCGTGATGCGGGTGATCAACTTCGCCCAGGGCGACTTCATGATGCTCGGCATGTACGTCACCTACTTCGCCTTCGTCGCCTTCGGCGCGCAGGCCTTCGGCACCGCCGTCGGGCCGTTCGCGGCGGCGATCGTGGCGATGCCGGTGATGTACGGCTTCGGCTGGGCGGTGCACCGGTTGCTGATCAGCCGCGTCACCGGCACCCGCTCGGCGGGGATGGAGGCGGAGGGTCATTACGCCCAGCTGATCCTCACCCTCGGCGTCGCCCTGGTGCTGCAGAACGGCGCGATGATCCTGTTCGGCGCGGAGATGGTCTCGGTGCGCACGCCGCTGTCGAGCGCGGCATGGTTCGTCGGCCCGTTCGGCGACGGCATGGCGCTGTTCGTCAACCAGGCGCGCACCATCGCCGCGGCGATCTCGCTGGTGGTGATCGTCTCGCTCTGGCTGGTGATCCGCCGCACCAACCTCGGCAAGTCGCTGCGCGCCGCCGCCGACAACCCCGAAGCCTCGATCTACATGGGCATCGACGTCGACCGCGCGCATCGCGTCGCCTTCGGCCTCGGCACTGCGATCACCGCGCTCGCAGGCGGGCTGCTCGCAGCGAACTATCCGTTCCACCCGTTCGTCGGCCTCGACTACGTGATCATCATGTACGCGGGCGTGGTGCTCGGCGGCATCGGCAGCGTGCCGGGGGCATTCTGGGGCGGCATGACCATCGGGCTGGTGCAGCAGCTCTCCGCCCTGGTGCTGCCGACCCAGCTCCAGAACGCGACGATCTTCGTCTTCTTCCTGCTGATCGTGATCCTGAGGCCGCAAGGCTTCTTCGGCCGCAACGTGGAGCGCACCTGATGTTCCGCTCGCTTGTCCCGTTCGCCGTGTTCGCCGCCCTCTACCTGGCGCTCGCCCTGTTCGTCACGAACTCCTACTACCAGCTGATCATGACCCTGGTGCTGGTCTGGGCGTGCTTCGGCCTCTCCTGGAACATGTTGAGCGGCTACACCGGGCTGGTCTCGTTCGGCCATGCGTCGTTCTTCGGTCTCGGCGCGTTCGCGACGGTGCTGGCGCAGAAATACTGGGGCGTCTCGCCCTGGATCATGCTGTTCGTCTCCGCCGGGATCGGCGCGCTGGCGGGGCTTCTGATCGGCCTGCCGACCTTCCGCCTGCGCGGCCACTACTTCGCCTTGAGCATGCTCGCCTATCCGCTTGCCATGCTTTACGTCTTCCAGTGGTTGGGCTACCCCGAGATCAGCGTACCGCGCGTCCTCGACCGGCCCGCGCTCTACATGCAGTTCGCCGACGGGCGGGTCTACACCGTGATCGCGCTGGCCATGCTCGCGGGCGTGGTGACGATCACCCGCCTCGTCGAACGCAGCCGCTTCGGCATGGCGCTGATCGCGATCAAGCAGAACGAAGCCGCCGCTGAAGCCGCTGGAATCGACACCTTCACCTGGAAGCTCCGCGCGATCGCGGTGAGCGGCGCGATCGCGGGCATGGTCGGGTCGTTCTACGCCATCGTCATCCTCGTGGTCACGCCGCAGAGCGTGTTCGGCATGTTGGTCTCCGCCCAGGCGCTCACCGTCGCGATGTTCGGCGGCGTCGGCACGGTCTGGGGGCCGATCATCGGCGCGGCGTTCCTGATTCCGATCGCCGAAATCCTCCACGCCGAACTCGGCGGCTACCTCCCCGGCATCCAGGGCGTGGTCTACGGCGTTGCGATCATCGCGCTGATCATCCTCGCGCCCGAGGGCATCTACTGGAAGGCGCGCGACTTCCTCCGCGCACGACGCGGCAGCGCGGTCGTCGAAGCCGCCGCCGCACCGCCGCTGGTCGCCGTTCCGCTGCCGGTCGCGCCGGACGCGCCGCGGCGGGTCGGCGACGAGGTGGTGCTCGACGTGCGCAACATCTCGAAGCAGTTCGGCGGCCTGAAGGCAGTCGGCACGGTGTCGTTCCAGGTGCAGCGCGGCATGATCCTCGGCATCATCGGGCCGAACGGCGCGGGCAAGACCACCCTGTTCAACCTCCTGAATGGTTTCCAGACCCCCGACGGCGGCCAAGTCTTTCTCGGCGGGCAAGATATGGTGGGCAAGAAGCCGAGCCAGCTCTGCAAGGCCGGGGTCGGGCGCACCTTCCAGATCATGCGCCCGTTCAAGCGCATGACCGTGCGCGACAACGTCCGGGTCGGGGCCTACGTGCGGGCGCGCACCGAGGCCGAGGCGGCGCGCCTTACCGCCCAAGCCCTCGACGCGGTCGGCCTCTCCGGCATCGCGCTTCGCCTCGCGGGCGGCCTCACCACCAAGGAACTCCGCCTCCTCGAACTCGCCCGCGCGCTGGCGGGCCAGCCCGAGATCCTGCTGCTCGACGAAATGCTCGCGGGCCTCGGCACCGACGAGGCGATCGCGGTGGTGGAGGTGATCCGCGGGCTCGCCGACGAGGGCAAGACCATCGTGATCATCGAGCACACGATGCAGGCGATGGTGCGGCTGGTCGACCGCTTCCTCGTCCTCGACCACGGCGAAATCATCATGGAGGGTTCGCCCCAGACCGTCACCCGGGACAGCCGGGTGATCGAGGCGTACCTCGGCAAGAAATGGGTGGCCAATGCTTGAGATCCGGAACTTCGTCGCGGGATATTCCGACGTCGCGGTGCTGCACGAGGTCTCGCTGACCGTCGAGGCGGGGCAGTTCATCTCGATCGTCGGCCCCAACGGCGCGGGCAAGTCGACGCTGTTCAAGGCGATCTCCGGCATCGTGGCACCGATGTCGGGCGAGATCCGCTTCGCCGGGGAAGACCTGTTGAAGGTGCCGCCGTCGCGCCGCGCGCACCTCGGCATCGCGCACGTGCCCGAGGGGCGGCAGGTGTTCACCTCGCTCTCCGTCCTCGAAAACCTAGAAATGGGCGCCTACACCCGCGAAGGCCGCCGCGATTGGAAGCAGAACCTCGAACGGATCTTCGCCTGGCTGCCGGTGCTGAAGCAGCGGCGCGGCCAACTCGCGGGCACGCTTTCGGGCGGCGAACAGCAGATGGTCGCGATCGGGCGCGGCCTCGCCTCCTCGCCCAAGCTCCTGATGCTCGACGAGCCCTCCATGGGCCTCGCCCCCGCGATCGCCGACTTCGTCTTCGACAAGCTGATGGAGATTCGCCGCGACACCGGCCTGACGCTGCTCCTCGTCGAACAGCGGGTGGCCGAGGCCCTCCAGTTCGCCGACCGGGGCTACGTGCTGGAAACCGGGCGGGTGGTGCTGGAAGGATCGAGCGAAACCCTCAAGGCCGACGACCGCGTCCGCCGCGCGTACCTCGGCATGTAGATCGAAACAGGGTCGTCCGGACCCGGAACCAGGGAGGAAGAAGATGACGTTGCTGAAGCGACTTCTGTTTGCTGGTACCGCTCTCGCCGCGGCCGGCCTCGCCGCCGCCTCCGCCCACGCGCAAGGCAAGCCCGAGCCGATCCAGGTCGGCCTGATCGCGCCGCTCTCCGGCATCTACGCCCGCCCCGGCACGGTGATGAAGATGGGCGCGGAGCTCGGCATCGAGGACGTCAACGCGGCGGGCGGAATTTCCTGCCTCGGCGGCGCGCCGCTCGAACTCGCGGTGATCGATTCCGGCGATTCGGTGGAAAAGGCCACCAACGCGGCGCAACGCATGGTCGCCGAGCATCCGAAGCTGGTCGGCGCGACCGGCGCGTACCTGAGTTCGTTCACCCTCGCGGTCTCGGAAGTCACCGAGCGCGCCAACCTGCCCCTGCTCACCCTGTCGTACTCCGACCTGATCACCGGGCGCGGCTTCAAGACCATCTTCCAGACCTCGGCAACCTCCGGCGCGCAAGCCGAGATCGCCCTGCCGATCATCATGGACCTCGCCGAGAAGCAGACCGGCAAGCGCCCCCAGACCGTCGCGATCATCACCGACAACACCGCCGCTTCGCTGTCGTCGGTGAAACGGATGAAGGAAGGCCTGCTCGCCGACGTCGGCCTCAAGCTGGTGTCGGAGGAGGTGTTCACCCCGCCCCTCACCGACGCCACCTCGCTGGTCCAGGAAATCCGGCGCGGCCGCCCCGACCTGCTGTTCTTCCTGCCCACGGTGATTTCGGATTCGAAGCTGATCCTCGAAAAGATGCAGGAGTTCCGCGTCCGCGTGCCGACGATCTCGTTCGGCATCGCGATCGCCGAGCCGGAAGTGCTCAACACCGTCGACCCCAAGCTCCTCGAAGGCGTGATGTCGGCGGTGGCGAACTGGGGCAAGAAGGGCGAGGAAGGCCTGATCAAGCGGCTCAAGGACCGCTACGGCGAACCCTGGATGACCCAGAACGCGATCTCGACCTACGGCGACATGTGGCTGTTCAAGACCGCGCTCGAAACCTCGTGCAGTCGCGACCGCGCCGGCCTCGCCAAGGCGCTGCGCGGCCTCGACGCCGGACCGTCGAAGTACTACCCGGGCGGCACCTTGAGCTTCGACGACGCCGGACACCGCAAGGGCGCGAGCCTCACCATCATCCAGTGGCAGAACGGCGTGCCGATGACGGTGTTCCCCGAAGCGCTCGCCCTGAGCGCCGCCAAGTGGCCGAAACCCTAGACACCCATCGCGCGGCCCGGCGGCGGGCCGCGCACCCCCGGAAGAGAGAGGAGAGACCATGGACAAGCAGACCTTCGAACGCGGCCTCGAAATCCGCAAATCCGTCCTCGGCGCGGAGTTCGTCGAGAAATCCATCAGCTCCGCCGACGACTTCAACCGCCCGATGCAGGAACTCGTCACCGAATACTGCTGGGGCGCGGTCTGGGGCCGGGACGGGCTGCCGAAGAAAACCCGCAGCCTCCTCAACCTCGCGATGATCAGCGCGCTCAACCGCCCGCACGAACTCAAACTCCACGTCAAGGGCGCGCTCCGCAACGGCGTCACCAAGGACGAAATCCGCGAGGTCTTCCTCCAGGTGGCGATCTATTGCGGCGTCCCCACCGCGATCGACTCCTTCCGCATCGCCCGCGAGGCGTTTTCGGAACTGGAGGGCTGAACGGCGATCAGCGCCGCGAACGTGCCCCGGGCAAATCTCATAGGCTCCCGCAAAGGGAGCCTATTCTTTGCCTGCGCCGCGCCAGTTTTCCACCCCCTGCGCCGTATCTCGCACAAGGGAAACCTCAGAAGTAGATCTTTCCGTTCTCTATCGCCCGACTGGCGGGCCTCAACCTGGGGAGAGGTGCTCATGATCTCCGGCGTCGCAGCGACAGATGATGTCGGCTTTTCGTCCGCCATCACGGAAATCAAACCCACGTCGGAGACCGGCGAGGACCCGCAATCCGCACGGCAGAAAACCGGAACGTCCCAAACGAACGCCGACCCGGCGGTCCAGGGTACGGCCCTGCCCTACGACGGCTTCGGCGACCGCTTCACGCCGGAAAGCGCGCAGACCCTGCTCGACGCGCAGGAGAGCCTGCCCGCCGCGACAAGCCGCAGCCCGAGCGACGGTGCGCCCTACACCGGCAACCAAGGCAGCGAGACCTCGGCCAGCGTCGACACAGCCACGTCCGAAACCGACCCTCTCGATACCGATCGCAATGGGATCGTTTCGTTCGGCGAGTGGCGGAAGGACCAGGGCGACGATCCCCTGGACACCAACCGCGACGGCACGGTTTCGTACGGCGAATGGCAGGACACCCTGGGCAACAAACCCCTGGATACCGACCAGGACGGCACCGTTGAGTTCGGCGAGTGGCTGAAAAGCCGGAACAGCGACACCGGGGTTTCGGGCGAAGATCAGCCGAGCGTGACGGTGACCGCCGTGGACGGCTCGATGTTCGAGTGACGCCGCCACGGCCGCACGCGCCGTCTCGCCTGAAGTTCCCCGAAACGCGCAAGATCGTCCAAGCCGCCGCTCATCCCGCATTCGACAATGGCCGGGTCAACTTCCACCGGAGACCAGCCATGACCGATCTGACCGACACCCTCGCCCAAGGCCTTCGCACCGCCCAGACCGACGCCGAAGAGGGGTGGCGTCCGCACCCGACGTTTCCCGGTGTCGAACTCAAGCCGCTGGTAACCGGGAAAGACAGCGGCGGGGCGTTCAGCACGCTGATGGTGCGTCTCGCGCCAGGCGGGACGATGCTGCCGCACGTCCACGAAGGACAGACCGAACAACACCTGGTGCTGGAGGGCGGCGGCAGGATGACGCTCGCCGGCACGGACCTCGACTACGCTCCCGGCGCCCTCGTGGTGATCCCCAAGTCGATGCAACACTCGGTGGCGGCGGGGAAGCGTGGTATGGTCCTGATGGCGCTCTTCTCGCCCGCCATCAACTGACATCCACCAGGGTGAAGGACGCATGGAACCGGATGTGCGGCACGGCCGCGACGAGTCGGGCATCTTCACCACCGTCCGACTTTCCGGTGCGATGCCATCGAGCGCTTGGCACAGCCACGCGTCCCTGGTCCTGGGCCGGGTCGACCGCGGCAGACGCGTGCTCCGTCTCGTCGGCACGGCCTTCAACCTCGGCCCCGGCGACGGCTTCGCGATTCCGCCCGACATCGCCCACGCCTGGGACGCGGCGACGGATACCGCCTACCGCGTCCTGACCGTCGATCCGGCGCGCGCTCGGGTTCCCTCCTGGAGCGCGTCGCAAATTCGCGACACGGCATGGACCGAAGTCTTCGATGCGACCCACGCCGCCGTGGAAACGGGTGACGACGATGCGCAAACCCACGCAGCCACCTTGCTTGCCGTCACCGACAGGCTCCTTCCTCGTCGCCGCGACGACCGGAAGCTGCCCGGCGCGGTCCTGCGGGCGCGGCGGTTGACGAGCCAACGTCTGGAATATCCCTTGGCGCTCGCGGAACTCGGCGCTCAGGTGGGAATGTCGCAGTGGCATCTCCACCGCCTGTACCATCGCGGCTGGGGACTGACCCCTGCCCAGCACCGATTGGAGGCCCGGTTGCGCGCTGCCCGCGCCCTCCTGTTGACCGGAAGCAGCGTAGCCTACGCCGCCGCCGCCACGGGCTTCGCCGACCAAAGTCACCTCTGCCGCACCTTCAGCCGTCTGATGGGGGTACCGCCATCGGTTTGGCTAAAGCAAATCGCGCACCGCCAAACTTCCCGTTGACGACTGGTTTGCTCGCGACGGCGATGAGGGGAGAACCGATTTCGTAGGATGAAAAGGCGGGATTGTGAAATGCCGCGTCAATACGCGGCCTTTCATCCTCGGGCGGAGCCCTCGGACCGCCGCTCGCGCGGCGTCACTCCGGGCGCGGTGCGCCCTGCGCCGAACCCGGCGCGGTTTCTCGGCCTCACCGCCTCGCCCATAAACCAAAAGGCCCCCGAAACGGGGGCCCTTTTGGTTTATGGCGGAGGAGGCGTCCGCTTACGCTCTAGGAAATATGCGGCTCCCAACCACCACCCCATAACAACCCATCAATCAGCCCATCAAAATGCCTCGGCTTTTGGCGAACGCCCGCGCACGGCTGCGTTTCGCGATCATCACACAAACTCACCCAGAGAGCCAGACAGCCAACTTTGCTATCGAGGTTACGGTCGTCAGCCATGCGCCCAAGTCTGCCATCAAATGCCGTTTGGATCGCCGCTGGAAGCAGTCGTTCGCTCACGTCGTGGACGAAGATAAAATCGCGCCTCGGATGGCTTCGCAAAAAGTCCGTAATATATTCGCCTCAGACGCCAGTCGGCGGCGCAGCGATTGCGGAATCTCAAGCTGTACTCCCTTGCCGGAAAGCGTGCGGTTGCAGATGTTCGCGCGATGGAGGCCGGGCAGCTTTTTGTTGGGCTTGACTTCGAAACCGGCGTCGCGCAATGAAGCGCCGATCGCACCGCGTAAGACGATGCCTCGACCACCCAACCAGATCACTTCCCCCCCCTCGTTCCGCCGACCATGAATCGCGACCGCAGTCCAACTGACGTGCTCCCCGAATTTGGACCGGCCATCCGGGCTTTTCCGGGGTATTTCTGCTCAGGGCGGGCCGGATGCGCCTGAGCCGTTGAGCAGCGATATCGGAGGCTTGTTGCCGATGGCGCTGTGCGGACGAACTTCGTTGTAGTCCTGGAGCCATTCCGCCATTTTCACCCGGGCGTCGTCAAGGCTCATGAACCAATGAGTGTTCAGGCATTCCGCCCGGAACTTGCCGTTGAACGATTCGATAAAAGCGTTGTCCGTCGGCTTCCCCGGGCGGGAGAAGTCGAGGACGACATCCTTCTGATAAGCCCACAGGTCGAGGTCGCGGGACACGAACTCAGCCCCCTGGTCGACACGGATCGATTGGGGATAGCCGACCTTCGCGCAGATCCGCTCAAGCGTTTGCACGACGTCCTCGCCCCGGTAGCTGAAACGGGGATCAACCGCTGGAGAGAACCGCGAAAAGGTATCCACGATGGTCAGGATACGGATCTTGCGGCCCGTAGCGAGCTGGTCGTGGACAAAGTCCATCGCCCAAACCTGGTTGGTCCTGGTGGCGCTCGTCCTGTCGTCACGGAGTTTCGCCTTGACCCGCCGCTTCGGCGTCTTGTTCCGCAGTTGCAGCCCCATCTCCGTGTAAAGCCGATAGACCTTCTTCGCGTTCACCGTCCAGCCCTCCCGACAGAGAAGAACATGGACGCGCCGGTAGCCGTATCGGACCCGCGTCTCGCAGATCTGTCGGATCCGCAGCTTGAGATCGGCCTGCTCGCGACGCTTGGGCTTGTAGGTGTAGAGGGAGCGATCGACCTGCAGAGCGGAACAGGCCTTGCGGACCGATACCTGCCAGGTCTCTCGCACCTCATCGACAAGCCGACGTTTGCGGGCAGGCCTCAGAGCTTTTTTGCGAGCACGTCCTGGAGCATCGCCTTGTCCAGGCTGAGGTCCGCCACGATCCGTTTGAGCTTGGCGTTTTCTTCTTCAAGCTGACGCAGCCGCTTGACTTCGGACGGCATCAATCCGGCGTAGCGTTTGCGCCAGTTGTAAAAGGTCGCCTCGGCGATGCCGGCCTTGCGGCAAACCTCCGTGATCGGGATGCCGTCTTCCGCTT
>DBTR01000003.1 GCA_002307145.1 Rhodospirillum sp. UBA1311
CGACGCGGTGAGGATCGGGGTCTGGAATTCCATGAAGCCCTGGTCGATCATCCGGCGGCGGATCGACGAGATCACCTGGCTGCGCAGCACGATATTGGTGTGCAGCCGTTCGCGGCGGAGGTCGAGGAAGCGGTAACGCAGGCGCATTTCCTCGGAGAAGTCCTCGCTGGACGCGACCTGGATCGGCAGCACCTCGGCGGTGGACAGCACCTCGACGGCGTCGGCGCGGACTTCGATCTCGCCGGTCGGGAGCTTGGCGTTGATCGTCTCGGCGTCGCGCTTGACCACCCGGCCGGTGACGCAGACCACGCTTTCGGGGCGCGCGCCTTCGAGGACCTTGAACATCTCGGACGAGCTGTCGGTGACGCACTGGGTGATGCCGTAATGGTCGCGCAAGTCGACGAACAGCAAATTGCCGTGGTCGCGCTTCCTGTGCACCCACCCGGACAGGCGCACCGTCTCGCCGGTGTTGCTGGCGCTCAGAGCATTGCAGGTATGGGTGCGGTAGGCGTGCATGGTGCGGTCCTTCGGTTCCTGTTCGGCAGGCAAAAGCACAACGAAGCCGCCCCTTTGTCAAGGCGCGAATTGAGAACTCCCGCGCGCGACGCGAGGCTTGTCATTGCCGGGACCAAAGAGTATAGGTTTCGGCCATGAGCCTGATCACAGAAACTGAAGCCTTGGCCGGCCTTTGTGCACGGCTGGCACATTCCAAGTATGTCACTGTCGACACGGAATTCATCCGCGAAAAAACCTATTGGCCCAGGCTCTGCCTGATCCAGGTGGCGGGCGAAGACGAAGCGGCGTGCATCGACCCGCTCGCGGAAGGCCTGGATCTGGAACCGTTTTTTGCGCTGATGCGCGATACCTCGGTTCTCAAGGTTTTCCACGCAGCGCGCCAGGATCTTGAAATCCTGCTAAAAATGATGGGCGAACTGCCCACGCCATTGTTCGACACCCAGGTGGCGGCGATGGTTTGCGGTTTCGGCGAATCCGTCGGTTACGAAACCTTGGCGACCAAGCTCGCCAATGCGCATATCGACAAGTCCACCCGCTTCACCGACTGGTCGAAGCGCCCGCTCACCGAGCGGCAGGTGGTCTATGCGCTGTCCGACGTGATTCCGTTGCGCAAGGTCTACCGCAAGCTCGCCTCGGTGCTCGCACGCACCGGCCGCAGCGAGTGGCTGGACGAGGAGATGAAGGTCCTCACCGCGCACAGCACCTACATCGCCGATCCACGCGAGATGTTCCGCCGGTTGAAGTCGCGCACCAAGAACCCGCGTTTCCTCGCCGTGCTGCGCGAACTCGCCGCCTGGCGCGAATTGGAAGCGATGCGTCGCGACCTACCGCGCCAGCGGGTGATCCGCGACGAGGCATTGCTCGAAATCGCCGCCTCCTCGCCGACCACGTTGGCCGCGCTCGCCGATACCCGGCAACTGCCGAAGAGCATGACCGAGGGCCCGACCGCCGAGGCGATCGTCGAAGCGGTGGAAACCGGCCTCGCGCTGCCCACCGGCGAACTGCCCGAACTGCCCTCGCACAAGGATCACCCGCCCGGCCTCGCCCCGGTGGTCGACCTGCTGCGGGTGCTCTTGAAGACCAAGTGCGACGCCCACGGCGTGGCGTCGAAGATCGTCGCTTCCACCGAGGAACTCGAAGACCTGGCCGCCGACGACAACGCGCCGGTGCGCGCGCTCGCGGGCTGGCGGCGCATCCTCTTCGGCGAGGATGCGCTCCGCCTCAAGCACGGCCACATCGCGCTCGCGATCTCGCCGGACAACGGCCGCATCGAGCTGATCCCGGTGGAAGAAGACCTCGACGGCGAACCGCGCGGCGAAGTCATCTCCGGCGTCACTGCCGACGATATCTCCGACGCATCGGACGCCGCCTGAACCTCCCAGCCTTTCCGCGCAAGCCCCGAAGACATCTCGGGGCTTGACGCGGCCTCAATTCGTAACAAAATGAGTTACGAAAGGAGCCGCCCATGTCCCGTAATTGCCGATTCACCGCCGCCGTCCACGTTTGCGCCGTTCTCGCCAACAATCCCGAGACCGACGTGACCTCGGATTATGTCGCCGCCAGCCTCAACACCAACCCGGTGGTGGTGCGGCGGCTGCTGGCGTCGCTGGCGCAGGCCGGGCTGGTGGCGTCGAAGCGCGGTAGCGGCGGCGGCTATCGCCTCGCCCAGGCCGCAACGCGCATCGACCTCGCCACCATCGCGACCGCAGTGGAGGACGACGAAGGGCCGGTGTTCGCACCCAATCCCCCCAATCCGATGTGCCCGATCGGCCGCAACATTCAGCCGGTGGTCGCCGAGGCGATCGCCCGCGCCGAGGCCGCGCGGATGGCCGAACTCGGCAAGGTCAGCCTCGCCGACGTGATGGAAAAGCTGCCGGTCTAGGCCGTCGCCCATCCATCGCCCCTGCCGCAGCGCGCGGCAAATTGTAACAAAACCTGTTCTTTATTGAAGGGAAGTGCTCATGACCACCATCGCCGTGATCTACCATTCGGGCTTCGGCCACACCGCAAAGCAGGCCGAGGCCGTCGCCGCCGGGGCGTCGAGCGTCTCCGGTGTCGAGGCGCGCCTGATTCCGGTTGCCGAGGCCGAGGCCAGCGCGGCCTTCCTCGACGCCGCCGACGCGATCGTCTTCGGCTCGCCGACTTACATGGGCGGGGTCTCCGGGCCGTTTAAAACCTGGATGGACACCACCGGCCAGGTCTGGTTCGAGCGCCGTTGGGCGAACAAGCTCGCTGCAGGCTTCACCAACTCGGGCAGCCAGAGCGGCGACAAGCTCAACACCTTGATCCAGCTTGCGGTGTTCGGAGCGCAACAGGGGATGATTTGGGTCAGTCTCGACCTTCTCCCCGGCAACAACAATTCCAAGGGTTCGGTCGCCGACATCAACCGCCTCGGGTCGTTCCTCGGTGCGATGGCGCAGTCGAACGTCGACGAAGGGCCGGAAGCCGGACCGATTGCGTCCGACCTCGAAACCGCGAGATACCTGGGCAAGCATGTGGCGGAGCAGGCGAAGCGCCTGGGTTCAAACCCACTCGATCGCGGAGTCGCGGCTGAGTACGCGCGCTAGGCGTTCGAGGCGCTTTTCGAACGCAGTGATGTCGAAGGCCGGGTCTGCGGAGGGAATCCGCAGAACCAGCCGCCGGGGTTCGAGGATCAGGCGGCAATTGCCGAGAATCCCCGGCGCGCCGCCAGAGATCACGTGGGCGAGGCGGAGCCCGCAGCCCACCGCCTGAACCCGCACCCGATCCTCGGGCGAGAGCAGCGCCAGCACGTCCTGCGCGTCGTGGATCTCGTCGTAGGTCTGGTAGCGGTAGAGCACGATCAGCGCGAGAGCGGCACGGTCTTCGTGATCGAAACCGACCACCGGCAGGCGCAGGGTCTTGAAGAACGCCTGCTGACCACGGAAATCCGGGTGTTCGTCCCAGTAGAGGTCGCCGAGCATGCAGGCGGCGAGGCGTTGGCGATGCTGCTTCTCGGTCTCGCCCGCGAACAGCGGATCGAGGAAGCGCATCAGCACCGCCGGTTGTTGTGCGAACCGGTGGCCGTTGCCCGCCACCGCCTCGCACATGTCGACGATCGGGTCGCGGTCGCGGATCACTTCGGGGAGGTTCGAGTAATAGAACCCCTCGCGCATCCCATGCACCGAAAACACCAGCTTTTCCGGCCGGATCGTCTTCAACAGGATTTCCAGGAGGCGCGCGGCGTGCGGCAGCACCGGCAGGCGGCGGCGCGAGACCCCCGGAATCTTGTCGAGCGAGCGGCGGCCGAGGCGCGCGACGAGGTCGGCGAGTTCGAGCGCCTTGTCGCGGGAGAGGGTGTATTTGTCCAGCACCTGGAGCGGGTGGTTTTCCTGCAGCATGCAGAGCTTCGCCATCGCGCGCCAAGAGCCGCCGACGGCGTAGAGGTTCTTCACCGGGCGCTGGCTGATCCACGGCGCATAGGCAAGCTCGGCCTGGATCGCCGCATCCACCGCCGCATCGCCGCCGCCCGCCTCGATATCGTCGAGGCGCAACACGCCCAAGGGGAACGACCGCAGCCGCCCGAGCGGGTCGATCCGGCCGCCGTCGATCTCGACGAGTTCGAGGCTGCCACCACCGAGGTCGGCAACGATGCCGTCGGCGTCCGGCGTACCGAGCAGCACGCCCAGAGCCGCGAGGCGGCCTTCGTCCTCGCCTGAAAGCACCCGCACCGCGACGCCGAACTTCCGCTTCAGCTCCGCCACCAGGCCCGGGCCGTCGGTGGCGTCGCGCACCGCGGCGGTGGCGAGGAGGTCGACCCGCCCCACCCCCATGGCGCGCGCCAGCCGCACGTAGCGCCCGACCGCGCTGACCGCGCACTCGCGGCCCGCCGGGTTGAGCATGCCGGTTTTCTGGATGCCCGCGCCGAGCGCGCAGGCGGACTTTTCGTTGAACAGCTGGACCGGCGCGCGGGTGAGACCGGCGAACACCACGAACCGCACCGAATTGGAGCCGATGTCGATGATCCCGACCGGTTTGCCGTCGCCGGAAACCGAAGCCTCTGCATCGGCGACGTGGTGCAATGGATGCGCGCTCATGCGGCGGTGCTTTCGCTTGTCTCTCGCCCGCGGCGGGTGTGGGCGCGGCGCATTTTAATGATCGCTGCCCTCCGGCGACAAGCTAAGAATCTCTCCACCCTGGCGATTGACCCGCGCACTGCCCCGGCCGGAGAGGCTCGGGTTGGTCATGAAGTAGGTATGCGCGCTGAATCCCTCGCCCACCGGCTCGCAGCGGCGATAGCTGCCGTCGCTCTGCAAGATCCAGCTTTGCGCCGTATCCTTCAGGTTCGCCACCATGATCTGGTCGAGAATCTGGCGATGCACCGTCGGGTTGTCGATCGGCACCAGGCTCTCGACGCGGCGCAGGGTGTTGCGTTGCATCCAGTCGGCGGAGGAAATGTAGACCTTGGCATGTGCCGACGGCATCGGGTGGCCGTTGGCGAAGCAGGCGATCCGCGCGTGTTCGAGGAAGCGCCCGACGATGCTCTTCACCCGGATATTCTCGGAGAGGCCCGGCACCCCCGGCCGCAGGCAGCAGATGCCCCGGATCACCAGGTCGATCTGCACTCCCACCGCCGATGCGCGGTAGAGGGTGTCGATGATCGCGGTGTCGACCAGCGAATTGAGCTTGGCCCAGATCGCGGCGGGCTTGCCCGCCTTGGCGTTGGCGATTTCGGCCTCGATATCGGCGATCAGGCGGCCGCGCAGGTTGATCGGCGCGATGGTGAGCTTTTCCATCTGCTCGGGGCGCGCGTAGCCGGTCATGTAGTTGAACATCTTGGCGGCGTCGCGGCAGAGCGCCGGGTCGCAGGTGAAGAACGACAGGTCGGTGTAGATCTTCGCGGTGATCGGGTGGTAGTTGCCGGTGCCGTAGTGGACGTAGGACCGCAAGACCCCACCCTCGCGCCGCACCACCAGCGAAACCTTGGCGTGGATCTTCAAGTCGATGAAGCCGTAGACCACCTGCGCGCCGGCGCGCTCCAGGCGGCGCGCCCAGCGGATGTTGGCCTCTTCGTCGAAGCGGGCTTTCAGTTCCACCATCGCCGCCACCGATTTGCCCGCTTCCGCCGCCTCGACCAGGGCGGCGACGATCGGGGAATCATCGGAAGTGCGGTAGAGGGTCTGCTTGATCGCGACGACGTTCGGGTCGCGCGCCGCCTGCCGGATGAACTGCACCACCACGTCGAAGGATTCGTAAGGGTGGTGGACGACGAGATCCTTGTTGCCGATCGCCTCGAAGCAGTCGCCGCCGAAGTCGCGGATACGCTGCGGGAAGCGCGCGGTGAAGGGATAGAACAGCAGGTCGGGCCGGTCGTTGACGATCACCGACTTGATGTCCGCGACGCCGACCATGCCTTCGAGGTCGAACATGTCCTCCTGCGCGATGTCGAGCGCCTCGGCGATCAGCGAGCGCAGCTCGGGCGCCATCTCGTGGGTCATGGTGAGGCGGATGACGTGGCCGCGGCGACGGCGCTTCAGTGCGCTCTCGAAACTCCGCACCAGGTCTTCGGCCTCTTCGTCGATTTCCATTTCGCTGTCGCGGAGGATGCGGAAGTGGCCGCTCTTCTCGACGGAGTAGCCGGGGAACAGGCGGTCAAGGTGGAGCATCACCACCTGTTCGAGCGAAATGAAGCGAATCCCCTCGCCCGGCAGGCGGATGTAGCGCTCGACCTGTCCCGGCAGCGGCACCAGCGCGTGCAGGACCTCGGGCCGGATCTTGGCCTTCAGCTCCAGCACCAGCGCCATGCCGAGGTTGGGGATGAACGGGAACGGATGCGCCGGGTCGATGGCGAGCGGCGTGAGGATCGGGAAGATCTGGCCCATGAAGTGTTCGGTCAGCCAGACCCGGTCCGCCTTGGTCATCTCCTTCGGCTCGATCACCGCCACGCCTTCCTTGCGCAGCTCGCCCTGGAGGAACTTCCACGAACTCACCTGCCGCGCAACCACGGCGCGGGCTTCCGCGTTGATCCGCACGAGTTGCTGCTCCGGCGTCAGGCCATCGTCCGACGGCGTGTTGACCCCGGCGTCGACCTGGCCTTTCAAGCCCGCGACACGCACCATATAGAATTCATCGAGGTTGGACGCGCTGATCGAGAGAAACCGCACGCGCTCCAGCAGCGGATGGTTGGGATTGTCGGCCTCTTCGAGGACGCGGGTATTGAACGCAAGCCACGAGAGTTCGCGGTTGATATACAAGGTGTCGACGGGGAGCGACCCGAGGTCGAGGGGTTTGGGCGGTGAAGCTGGCTTGGCGCCGCTCATGTCAGTCAACCTCCGGCTGGTAAACGGCATTTCGCGCCGCTGGACTTGCCCCACCATTGTGGCGGAAACTCATCGGCATCGAAAGAGCTAACCCTGTCGACGACAGAGCCGCACACCTTCGCATACCCACCCCAGGCCCCGATGAGGATGATGTTTTCATGACAAAGTCGCTGATCCTGATGCGTCACCTCAAATCCGAAATCGACGCGGCATCGGGTTCGGACCACGACCGGGCGCTTTCCGAACGCGGCCGCGCGGATGCGAAGACGATCCGCGACGCCCTGCTCGCCCGCTGCCCACCGCCCCAGACCGTGCTCTGCTCCACGGCGAAGCGCACGCGCGAGACCCTGGCCGGGATCGGCGATCTCTTCCCCGGCGCGGAAATCATCTTCACCGACACAATCTACGAGGCGAGCGCCGACACCCTGATGCGCGCCACCTCGATGATCGGCGACGCGGCGGCGTGCGCGATGATCATCGGCCACAACCCGGGGATTTTCGACTTCGCCTGGACCCTGGCGCGGCGCTCGGAAATCTCGGGCAATCCGGCGTTCGTCAAGTTCCCCACCGGCGCGGTGGCGGCGTTCGCTCTGCCGATCGACAGCTGGACCGAGATCGGCACCGGGCGCGGCAGCATCATCGCCGCCTTCACCCCGAAGTCACTGGTGAAGGCCTAGCTTTCGAGAACTTCCTTGAGCAGCGCGACGCTGACCTTGCGCTTCAACGCGAGCGCGCGGCGGTCGGCCTCGGCCACCACCGCCTCGGCCGAGGCGATGGCGCGATCCATGTGGGTAAGCAGGTACGCGATCTCCGCCTCGCCGACGAGCAACTGCCGGTCGTGGAACAGCTTCGCCAGCACCGCCGCCATCAGCCGGTCGTCGGGCCGCCCGACCGCCGCCACCGGGCAGGTGAGCAGGCGCGAGCGCCAGTCGGCCAGCTTCAGCGGAATCGCGGGCGGCGCGACGCGGCTGGTGAACAAAAGGCCGACACCGCTTTCGCGGGCGCGATTGAAGAGGTGGAACAAAGCCTCCTCGGGCGGGTCGCGGTCGATGTCCTCGACCACCAGGGCGCGCGCCCCCGCTTCCGGCAAACGCTGCGCGGTTTCGGCAAGGTCGGCGGCGGCGATCACCGCCGCGCCGCTCATCTGCGCGAACATCCGCGCGATGTGGGTCTTGCCGCCGCGCGGCGGCGCCACCACCACCACGCCCGGCGCGGGCCACTCCGGCCACGCGTCGAGCCAGGCCATCACCGCCGCGTGGCAGTCGGACACCCAGAAGTCCTCGCCGCCCTGCGCCGCGCGGTGGGGCAGATCGAGCACGTATTGAATCGGGGCGTCGGTCATTGGGGCGGCGGCTCGCTGCTGTAGGCGGGGCTGGCAAGATAGTGCCGAAGCCCATAGCGCACCAGCACGCCGATCACCGCGGCAACCGGAAGCGCCACCAGAATCCCAAGGAATCCGAACAGCGTGCCCCCGGCGAGCAAGGCGAACAGCACCCATACCGGATGCAGCCCGACGCGATTGCCGACCAGCTTCGGGGTGAGGAAATAGCCTTCGAGGGTCTGGCCGACGCCGAACACCGCAGCGACGCCCGCGACGTGCTGCCAATCCGGGAACTGCACCAGCGCCAGGATCATCGAGATCACGAACCCGGTGATGCTGCCGACATAGGGGATGAACGACAGCATGCCGGTGCCGATGCCGACGAGCAGCCCCGCCTCCAGCCCGACGAGGCTCAAGCCGCCGCCGTAGATCGTGGCGAGGCAGAGGCAGACCGTCGCCTGGCCGCGCAGGAAGCCCGCGAGCGTGCGGTCGATGTCGCGCGCCATGCTGCGGATCAACGGCGCCTGGGCGCGCGGCAACCAGCTGTCGATCCGCACCACCATGTGGTCCCAGTCGCGCAGCAGGTAGAACGTCACCACCGGGGTGATGATCAGCAGCGACAGCACGTTGATCACCGCGAAGCTCTGTTTCAGCACGCCCTTGACGAAGCCGCCGACCCAATCCACCGCGCCGCCGGCGAAATTGCCCGCCGAACCCTCGATGGATTTCACCTGTTCCTGCGGCAGATGCGCGATCAGCCAGTCGACGTGCGGGCTGATCGCCGCCCAGGCGCGGTTGGCGTAGCCCGGCGCATTCTCGATCAGCGCCACCACCTGCGACTGGATCACCGGCACCAGCACGATCACCAGGCCGACGACGACGAGGAGAAAGCCGAGGGTGATCGCCACCACCGCCGGAATCCGGTGCATTCCCGCGCGTTCCAGCTTGTCGGCGATCGGGTCGAGGAAATAGGCGAGCGCGAAGCCCGCCACGAACGGCAGCAGCACGCCACGCAGGAAATAGAGCGCGACGAAGAACACCACCACGGCGATCAACCAGCCGCGCAGCGTCCGGCTCTGGAACAGGGGTTCGGTGCTCATTGCAGGCGCGGGGTCGCCGGCTCGGAGCCGGGGACCACTTCCCAATACCCTTCGCGCGGCGTCACCTGGAAGCCGACCCGGTCGATCGCCTGACGCAGCGCCTCGGGGTCGCCCGAATACTGGAGCGCGGCCTGCACCACGTCGGGGCGCGACGCGCGCAGCACAACGCCGCGCACGCCCGGCAGGGCGCGGAGCGTACGGTCGACCCGCACCCAGTCGGCAAGGCCCTTCACCGGCACCAGGATCGCCAATTGGTCGTAGGAACCGATGATCGGAGCGCCCGCCTGCGGCTTGCCTGCGCGCGCAACCGAGAGCACCGCATGAGCGGCAAGGTCGCCGAGCGCGGCGGACTGGTCGTCGCTCACCGGCGAATCGAGGCGCGCCAGCGACGACGGCAACGGGCGCGGGTAACGGCTGAGGTTGAGCTGCGCGCCCTTGTCCGGCTGGTTCACCGCTTCGGCCACCACGACGCTATCCGCGCCGTAGCGTTGCAGCAGCGCGTCCATCGCGGCGGCGTCGAGGCTGAGCGCCTTCTCCGCCGGAGCCTGGGTCACGTCTTCAAGATCGCCAAGCGGCACCGCCACCGGGAACAGCCCGCGCGACACGGCGGTTCGCACCAGGATCGGCCGCCAGGGGTTGGTTTCGTCCCAGAGCTGGGGCGCCGCATCCGGTGCGTCGCGATAGACGCCGAGGAGAATCACCGTCTCATCCGACCCCTTGACCACCGTCGCGCCGCGCCCGGTGACGAACGCATTCACCTTCTCGGGGTCGAAGTGAACGGTCAGGGTCGCGATGTAGCGGGTTGCGGAGGCGCGCTCGTCGGCTACCGACAGGTCGGACACCAAGGTTTCCACGACGTCGGCGGAAGGTTCGTCGAGCCGCGCGCGGTCGGAGTCGGTGGTGATCGTCGCGATCAACCGCTTGTACGCCTCCACCTGCCCCTGCCGCAGCGCCTGCTCGCGCGCCTGCGCGGCGGAGGCGGCGCGTACGTCCACCTTCACCCCGGACACCGTGAACGCATCCGCCCAGGCAGGCGCAACCCCGCCAAACAGCAGAACTATCGCCACAACCGCAACCAGGGCGGCGCGGAGCCCACGCCCGCGACCGGCCCGCATCATCTCATCGTTCATCGTCATCCCGTCCAGACCGGCTGCATTCGATCCCGCGCGAAGCCGGAAAATCCCGCGCAAGCGCCTTTGCAAAAAGGCATGAGAAACCGTATGGTTCACCCGCGTCGGCAAAATACTTTGCGACGCGCGACACCACTCTAGCAAAAGAGGCGGCCATTTCCAGTTTTCCCGAAAACGGCCGGGGCGACCAAGGCCTCAGCTACCGCGACGCGGGCGTTGACATCGATGCCGGCGATGCGCTCGTCGAGGCGATCAAACCCCTCGCGCGTTCCACCATGCGCGTCGGCGCGGACACCGAGCTCGGTGGTTTCGGCGGGCTGTTCGACCTGCGCGCCGCGGGCTTCCAGGATCCGATCCTGGTCTCCTCCACCGACG
>DBTR01000019.1:0-383 GCA_002307145.1 Rhodospirillum sp. UBA1311
AATCTCGCACGCAGACACGGAGTCTGCCGCGATCGACAGGCCGGCGATACCGCAAGCCATGGTGCGAAGGATTTCGCGTTCGTGCAGCGCCATCTCGATGCGCTCATAGGCGTATTTGTCGTGCATGTAGTGGATGCAGTTGAGCGCCTTGACGTAGGTCTTGGCGAGCCAGCCCATCATCGTCTCGTACTTCGCCACGACTTCGTCGAAGTCGAGGACGTCGGCGGTGATCGGGGTCAGGCCTTCCGCGACGGTTTCGCCGGAGATTTCATCGACACCGCCGTTGATCGCATAGAGCAGCGCCTTGCCGAGGTTGGCGCGCGCACCGAAGAACTGCATCTGCTTGCCGATGCGCATCGCGGAGACGCAGCAGGCGATGCCGT
>DBTR01000019.1:692-842 GCA_002307145.1 Rhodospirillum sp. UBA1311
TACTGGATCGCGCTCGATTCGATCGACACCTTCGCGGCGTAGGTCTTGAACGCCTCGGGCAGCTTGGTGCTCCAAAGGACGGTGAGATTCGGCTCGGGTGCCGGGCCGAGGGTCTTCAGGGTGTTGAGGAAGCGGAAGCTCGACTTGGTG
>DBTR01000019.1:1176-1350 GCA_002307145.1 Rhodospirillum sp. UBA1311
AGAACAGCGCGTCGTATTCCGGCGTACGGAGGAAGCGGACGATGCGGAGCTTGATCACGAAGTCGTCGATCATCTCCTGCGCCTGCGGCTCGGTGATCAGGCCCGAGGCGAGATCGCGGGCGATGTAGACGTCGAGGAAGGTGGAGACCCGGCCGAGCGACATCGCCGCGCCGT
>DBTR01000019.1:1646-1861 GCA_002307145.1 Rhodospirillum sp. UBA1311
CCACTGGATCGCTTCCCGCGCGGTCTTCGCCGGGCGGCTGACGTCGCAGTGATAGGAGGCGGCCATTTCCTGGAGTTCGGAGAGGGCGCGGATCTGTTCGTTCAGCTCCTCGCGCAGGCGGATCGTCGCCTCGGTGAACGGCGCGTCGTCGATCTCGTGCAATTCGCGCTTCTTGTCGGCACGGAGGAATTCGACGCCGTAGAGCGCGACGCGGC
>DBTR01000019.1:2105-11464 GCA_002307145.1 Rhodospirillum sp. UBA1311
CGCCGTAGAGCGCGACGCGGCGATAGTCGCCGATGATCCGGCCACGGCCGTAGGCGTCCGGCAGGCCGGTGACGATGCCCGCCTTGCGCGCCGCCAGGATGTCGGGCGAATAGGCATCGAACACGCCCTTGTTGTGGTCCTTGCGGTACTTGGTCCAGATCTCCTCGACCGCCGGGTCGAGGGTGTAGCCAAAGGCGTGCAGGCCGTTCTCGACCATCCTGAGGCCGCCGTTCGGCATGATCGCGCGCTTCAGCGGCGCGTCGGTCTGGAGGCCGACGATGATTTCGGCGTCGCGGTCGATGTAGCCCGGCGCGTGCGCGGTGATCGACGCGGGGCGGTCGGTGGAGGCGTCGAGGATGCCCTTGGCGCGCTCGATCTTGAGGAGTTCGGTGAGCTTGGCCCAGACTCCCAGGGTGCGGGCGGTCGGTCCGGCGAGGAAGGAGTCATTCCCGAGGTAGGGGGAATAGTTCGCCTGGATGAAGCCGCGTACGTCGACGCGCTGCATCCATTCGCCCGGCACGAAATCCTGCCAGGGCTCCAAAGCGACGGTGTCGGAAATTCTCGCGTCCATTCCTTGACTCCATACCGAACGCACGATTCGTGCGGGCCGGACCGTTCACGGTTCGGCGGGTGTGCCTCAGGCGTTTCCATTCCACGGAATGTGCGTCGCGACGCGCCGATTTCTGGGGGGCGTGGCGCACGTCCATCGCATCCCTCCTGGGAGGCTCCTGCGGTGGGGCGGATCGGTGCCGGATTGTCCGGTTCTCCCGATCGGGCCGGGCGCAATCTACGCGTCGCCGAAGGCGGACTTCAATCGGTTTTGCGCGGGTTTTGGCGAGGTAATTTCATGGAATTTTCGGGGCTTTGCGCGCAATTTCCGCAATTATTCCAGGGCGTCCGGGAAGTAAAATTCCTACCCCTTTGGCCGAATTGCCTGCCCCGACACCAAAGCCATATACCCTAATCCCTACGGCTATGAAATACGCCGGAGGGCGCATGTGCGTCCGAGTCGGGTAGGGTGGGGCCTGCGCCGCTTGGAGTCACCCCCGAACGCCCCGCTCAGGTAGGAAAAACAAAGTCGTCCGGCGTTGCCGCCGGACGACCCCGTGACATGGCTCTCAGCGCGCGGCGGCGACGAAGTCGCGGAACCAGGCGTAGGAGTTTTTCGGCGTGCGCTTCTGGGTCTTGTAGTCGACGTGGACGAGGCCGAAGCGCGGGCCGTAGCCGCTGCCCCATTCGAAGTTGTCGAGCAGCGACCAGACGAAGTAGCCGCGCACGTCCGCGCCCTTGTCCATCGCCTCGCGCATCTTCTCGGTATAGAGGGTGAGGTATTTCACCCGGTGGGCGTCGTCGACCACGCCGTTGGCGTCGGGCGCGTCGAGATGGCCGCCGCAGCCGTTCTCGGTGACGTAGATCGGCAGCTTGTAGGTGTTCGACAGGCCGATGAGTTCGTCGCGGAAGGCATCGGGCCAGATCGCCCAGCCGATTTCCGACTTCGGCGCGTCGTCGGGCGGCGAGCCCCAGGTCGAGTTGGGCTCGTCCTTAGCGAAGATCGGGCCGTAGTGGTTGAGGCCGAAGAAGTCGATCGGACGGCAGATCTGCGCCATGTCGCCGCCCTGGATGTAGGGCTCGATCGCTTCGCCCAGCATCGGCGGGTAGTGGCCGAGGAGCTGCGGGTCGGGGAAGGCGAGGTTCCAGTGTTCGTTGAGCAGCGCTGCGGCGGCGCGGTCGGCGTCGGTGTCCTTCTCCGGCCAGATCGCCTGGCGATTGTGAACCGCGCCGATCACCGCACCGGGCACCAGACTGCGGATCACGTCGACGCCCATGCCGTGGGCGCGGTTGACGTTGTGGATCACCTTGAGGTGGGTCTGGCGGTCGGTGATCCCGGGGGCGCTCCAGTCGATCGCATAGCCGAACAGGGTGAACACCGCGAATTCGTTGAAGGTGATCCACTTCTTCACCCGGTCGCCGTAGCGCTTGGCGCACAGCGCGGCGTAGTCGGCGAACCACCCGGCGGACTCGCGCACCGCCCAGCCGCCGATGTCGTGCAGCGCCTGCGGCAGATCCCAGTGGTAGAGGCAGAGCCAGGGTTCGATCCCGGCTTCAATCAGGCGGTCGTAGAAGGCGAGCCCCTTTTCGTTCGGCGCGCCCTTGCCGCGCGGCAGAACCCGAGGCCAGGCGACGGAGAAGCGATAGGCGTCGATGCCCAGGCCCTGCATCAGGGCGATGTCTTCGGGGTAGCGATGGTAGTGGTCACAGGCGGCGTCGCCGGTGTCGCCGTGGCGATCTTGCCCGCCGTGCGGCAGCGGGTATCCCAGATCGAGGGCTTGCGCCCGTCGACATCGTGCGCGCCTTCAATCTGGTAGCTGGAGGTGGAGACCCCCCCAGACGAAGTCCTTGGCCCATCCATTCGCGACAGTGTTCGCCATTCCCGCCTCCCAAGCTATTATTGTTCTTAGTAGATTGTAATCACTAACCGAATTCGTTCAAGAGACACAATCGCGAAGCGCAACGAAAAACCCCGCGGCAAGGCGCGGGGTTGGTCGGAAACCAGGGATGGGAGGTGCGGCTCAGGCCGACATCTTGAGGTCGAGCTTGGCCCACACGGTTTGCAGCGAGTCCACCAGCGCGTCCATCTGGGCATCGGTGTGGAGCGGCGTCGGGGTGATCCGCAGACGCTCGGAGCCGCGCGGCACCGTCGGGTAATTGATCGGCTGGATATAGATGCCGTGCTCTTCGAGGAGCAGGTCGGAGGCCTTCTTGCAGCGCGTGGCGTCGCCGACCAGTACCGGAACGATGTGGCTGTCGGTGATGATCACCGGCAGGTCGGCGGCCTGGAGCTTGCGGCGCAGGGTCTCGGCGCGCTCCTGGTGACGGTCGCGGATTTCCGGGTGCCGCTTGAGATACTGGATGCTGGCGCGCGCGCCGGCGGCAACCGCGGGCGGCATCGCCGAGGAGAAGATGAAGCCCTGGCCGAACGACCGGATGAAGTCGATCGAGGCACGGCTGCCCGCGACGTAGCCGCCATGCACGCCGATCGCCTTGGCGAGGGTGCCCTGGATGAAGGTGAGGCGGGAGGACTGGCCGTCGCGCTCGGAGACGCCGCCGCCGTGCGCGCCATACATCCCGACGGCATGAACTTCGTCGAGGAAGGTCATCGCGTTGTACTTCTCGGCGAGGTCGCAGATCTTCGCGATCGGCGCGATGTCGCCGTCCATCGAGTAGACCGACTCGAAGGCGATCAGCTTCGGCGCGTTGATCGGCGCGGCGGCGAGCAGGCTTTCGAGATGGGCGACGTCGTTGTGGCGGAAGATCTGGCGCGGCGCCCGCGAGTGGCGGATGCCTTCTATCATCGAGTTGTGGTTCTGCGAATCCGAGAAGATGATGCAGCCCGGGATCGCCGCGCCGAGCGTCATCAGCGTCGTCATGTTGGCGGTGTAGCCGCTGGTGAACAGCAGCGCCGCCTCCGCGTCGTGGAGGTCCGCGAGTTCCTGTTCGAGGAGAACGTGGAAGCGGTTGTTGCCTGAGATGTTGCGGGTACCGCCCGCGCCCGCGCCGCACAGGTCGATGGCTTCGTGCATCGCCGCGATCACGTCGGGGTGCTGGCCCATGCCGAGATAGTCGTTGGAACACCAAACGACGATGTCACGGATGCCTTGCCCGGTGAACTGCGCGGCTTCGGGGAAATGGGAGACCCGACGCATGATCTCGGTGAAGACGCGATAGCGTCCTTCCGACTTCAGGCCGGAAATCTGGTCCTCGAAAAACTGTGAATAGTGCATTTCTCGCGCTTTCCTCCGGCGTCGCCGGTCCGGTGCATGCGCCGGATCGCGGGCCCATGACCACGCGTCGCGCGATGCGGCGGTGGCGTTCCCAGGGGCGGCCCCCCGTCCAAGTGCGGACGATATAGCCCGAAGGATCGGGCGGGAGCCAGCAAAAAAACCTCGCGCCGAAAGGGAGCGCGCCTTTGAAAGCGGCGGTTCCGCGCCCGGCGAGCGGGGGCCGGCGAGACGGCGTTCGGGAAATTCCCGCACCGTCTCTCCGGGTAAGGCTGCTTTCGTTACGTTATACAGGTTTTATTGCGATCAGGGCAAAGCCTTTGACCGGCAATTTACAGCGGCACGACGTCGACGGCCTGGAGGCCTTTCGGCCCGTTCGCCATCACCAGCCGAACCCGCTGCCCCTGTTGCAATTCGGCGACGCCGTGCTGCTGCAGCGTCCGCGCGTGCACGAACACGTCGGGCCCGCCGCTATCCGGCACCACGAATCCGAATCCTTTTGCCGAATTGAAGAATTTGACCGTTCCCTCGGCCTCCGCGCCGGAGGCGTCGGCCTCGGCGTTACGGACGGCGAGGACGGTCTTGACCTGAAGGCCGCGCGGGCCGTCGCCGATCTCGCATTCGACGATCGCGCCTTGCGGCAGATTGCGGAACCCCAGGGGTTCTATCGTCGAAATATGGAGGAACGCATCCGGCGTCCCGTCGCTCATTGTCACGAACCCGAACCCCTTGGTCGGGTTGAACCACTTCACCGTTGCGGTAACCATAACCTCGCCCCACTGCAAACCGTCGCGTTGCCAGTTCGTCACGTACGACATGCACATACCCGATGCACGTCATTCCCCCGTTGGCAACCGTCCCGTTTCGGCCCGCTGTTTGGGTGGTGTTGTTGGTTTTGACAGCTTGCCGCCCTAAGCCTCGAAGTATGCCTCCAACACCTTGCAATGCGAAAGAATTTTCGGGCCTTCGGATGAATTTTTCACGAGAATTAAGGGAATTTTTACCCAATCGGGTTGGGCAATCGGAGCGGGGCGATATTCCGGTCGGGGACGATCAGGAATTTCTATCGTTTGCGTCGTTTTGTGAACGGGTCGGCCTTGCCGAGCGCGTGCATCAGATCTTCCGCTTCGTCGAGGCAGAACCGCAGGCGGCGGGTGTGCCAGCCCATCGCATAGCCGCCGACGAGGTCGGCGATGGCCCGGTCTTCCGCCACCGCTTCCAGCACGCGCGGTGCGGCGGCGATGTCGTTGAGATCGCCCAGGGCATCCTGGAGGTCGCCGAGGGCGTCGAGGTAGCGCCGCATCGGCCGTTCGGCGTAACGCGAGCGGAAGAACTCGGCGGCGTAGCGCACCTTCTTCGCCGCGATCCGCACCTGGTGGCGTTCGGCGGCGGATTGCTTGCGGAGCTTGCGTCCATTGCGCTTGAGCTTGCGCTGGCGCTTGGCGAGGACGGTGTCGGCGAAGTCGCCTGCGAGCGATCCGGCGGCGGAGCGCTCCTGCACCAGTAGGGTGATGCGGCGGCCAAGGCTCAACAGCAGGCGCGCGGTCTTTGGCGACCGCACCAGGGCGGTGGCGTCGTCCAGGTTTTTTGCGCGGCGGCGGGCAAGCTGGGGCCGCAGCACATCGAGGGCGTCGCGCACGGCGTCCGGGGTCAGAGGTTCGTCGAGCAGGGGATCGAGGAGGGTTTGGCTCAGGACGTCGATGTCGCGCACCGCACCCAGCGCCGAGGCGAGGTCGCGAAAACCGTCGCGGAACCGCGTGGTTTCGTCGGCGGGCAGAAACGGCCGGAACAGCGACAGCGCGGCGCGCAGGCGGCGGCAGGCGACGCGCATCTGATGCACCGCCTCGATCGCGCCCTGGGCTTCGAGGTAGGGCTGGTTCGCGAGGAAGTGATTCATCCCTTCGCCGAGGATCGCGGCGATCGCTTCCTGCGTCGTCGCGGCGCCTGGAATTTGCGGCTGCGCCGCGCGCCGTGCCGCCGGGGCGAGGGCGAGGGCCAGCGCATAGCCGCGCTCTGCCTTGCTCTGCCAGCCGATGTGCATCGGAATGTGCTCGGCGAGGTCCAGGGCGAGGTCGAAGACGTGGCTCGCCGGTCCCGCCTTCCATTCCAGCTCGACCTCGGTGAGCTGGGTTTCGCGCATCACCGCGCCGGAGGCGTCGAACGCCCGGATCGTACCGATGTCGACCGCGACCTCGACTGCGAACACCCCGTTGGTGAGAACCGCGTCGGTGCGCTCCATGTCGGTCTCGAACATCTTGCGCAGGGTATCGGCGTGGGGCTCGATCAAGGCGCGCGCGTCGCCGTCCCAGGCGAGCGGCATGGGCGTCTCGGAGGCGAGCGGGGCGTGCCATTCCTGGCGGCGGAACAGCCCGCCCTCGACTTTACCGGCGGTTTTCAGGTGCTGCTCGAACTTGCCGTCGATCTCGCGCACCCGGAGCGCACAGCCCGCGCGCATCAGGTCGGCTTCCGGCGTGTCGTGGTAGACGGTGCGGACGCGCCGCGTGCGCGGCGGCTTTTTCAGCAGTGCCTTGACCGCTGGTTGCGTCCAGACGCTTTTCGCATCGCGCGCGGCGCAGAGGAGCTTGAGTTCGATTTCGCTTTCCGAGGAGGAAGCGGCTTCGGCTTGACTCATGATGAACCTCGCGCGCCCGACTGCCGCTGAAGCGGCGTGTCCCCACTAAGATTGTGCGCTCGCAGTATATATTGGGAATTTTTTGCAAGTCCAGTGAAGGTATCGAGGATGTGACGGAGATCACAAGCAAAATCAGGCGATTGTCGGGGATTCGGATTGCCTCGGCGGTGCGGACCGTTCAAACTCCCCTGGGCATGGTTTCGGATCTGGAGTTGTGGAATGAAGGCTCAACGCAAAGGTGGTTTCGGCCGCCGTTTCGGTCGTCTCGGCGGGGCGGCGGGCATGCTCGTGGCGCTTGCCGCGTGCGGGCCGCAAAGCAACCCCCAAACCTTCCTCGACGCCATGGGGCCCGATGCCAACGGCTCGGCCGATCTCGCGATGGCGGCGCTGGCGCGCGGCGACTACGCCGCTGCCGAACGCAACGTCGATATGGCGATCAAGCGCGACCCCCACAATCCCTATGCGCTGCTCGCGGGTGGCATGCTCTATCAAAGCACCAACCGGCCGCTGCGCGCGCGCCAGATGTATGAAGACCTGCTGTCGCTCCGGCCGAACCAGGCGGCGACGGTGGTCGGCTGGGACCCGTCGCGGGTGATGCCGCTTGCCGACATCGCCAATGCCAACATGGGCAAGGTGGACGCCGACCTGCGGCGCGCCGGGGTGATGCCCGCCCTTGCGTCGGCGGCAACGCCGGGCCTGACCGCGCCTGCGGTCGCGCCGGTGGACGCCGCGCCGATCCAGGCGCTCGATCCGCGCACCCAGGCGATCGCCGAGCGCTTCAAGACCCTCCAGAAGCTCCGCGACGAGCAACTCATCACCGCCGAGGAATACGCAGCGCGGCGCAACGCCAATCTCGGCGCGCTGCTGCCCCTTACCAAAACTCCGCCTGCGGCAGGCTTGGATCGTCCGGTTCCCGCCCTCGACCAGGTGGTGGACCGGCTGAAGGCGCTGCAGCGCGGCCTGCAGAGTCGCGCGATCACGCCTCGCGAATACGAAATGGAGCGGGAGACGATCCTCGATGCGCTGTTGCCGGCGAAGCCGGTCGGCCTTGCCGCGCCCGAGGCTGCGCCGCGCGACTTGCTCGCTTCCGCCGAGCGGATGCGACAGCTCGAACGCTTGCGGACCCAGGGCTTGATTACCGATCCTGAGATGAAAGCGGAACAGGCGGCGCTCGAAGCCGCTTTGCGCACGAGCCCGTCGGGCGCGGTTGCCGCGCCGGGCGCCGCACCGAACGGACCGAGGATGCTGGTCCCCGGGGGAAGCGCGTCGTCGATCGCGACGTCGCCGCTCGCACCGCCGTTGCCGGGGCAGACCACCGTCCACCTGGCCTCGTACCGCACCGAGGCCCAAGCACAGATCGGCTGGGACGATCTGGTTAAGCGGTTTCCACGCCAGCTCACCACCCTTGCGCCCGAAATTCGCAAGGCTCCGGTGGCGGGCAAGCCCGACAATTATCGCCTCTATGCCGGGCCGTTCGCCGCGCGCACCGAGGCGGCGGCAGTGTGCAAGGCGCTGGCGGCGAAGCGCCAGTTCTGCTCCGTCACCAACGATTGATCGGGATCTAACGCAACGGCTGGCGGCTGACCGCGCCGGTCGAGCTGCCGCCGTAGCCGCTGCTCGATCCGCCGTAGGTGCCGGGTGCCGCTGCGCCGCCGCTGCTGCCGGCGTTGGGAGAGACCGTCACCGCGACGGTGGCGCCGTAGATGGTGCCGCTCTGGATCTGCACCGTCGCGACCCGCGCACCTTGCTGATAGGTCATGATGCTGCGGTCGCCGCGGATCACCGTCAGCTCGGTCCAGCCGAACTTCGGCATTTCCGCCTTATAGAGATCGAACACCCGCGCGCTGCTGGTGCTGGTGGAATAGGTGAGGCGTCCGGTCCACTCGTTTCCCGCGCCGAGCAGCAGGCTATGTTCCATGTCCATGGTGGCGCCGCTTGGCACCGGAATGTCGCTGAACTGGGCGAAGCTGGCCACCGGGGTCGCGGTCGCGCCGTTCTCGCCGGTGGGGGAGGCGGAGAGGCTCTGACCGGAGCCCGAGCAGCCCACCATCATCAATCCGAGCAGCAGTCCCGCGCCGAGCATCAGGAAGCGAAGAAGGGTTGAGTTCATCTGCGGCGTTCCCCTGTTTGGATTTTGCCTGCCTGTCTTAACATCATGCCTTGTGAGGATAAACCGCTTTTCGCCAGGGCTGCCGCGGCCTTCCGGGAAGAGCCTCGAACTTTTTCACGAAGACGTCAAAAAAGTGTTTGACGGGTGGATTGAAGGGGCATAGAAGGTGGCCTCCCGACGCGAGGCTGTCACGGACTGAAGCGCGGCGGGGCGGTGGACCGGAAGGTTTATCGGAGAGAATTCGAGCTTCGGCTCATTGCTATTTGACATTGTGGATCGGAAGAAAGGGATACGCAGGCGGCGGTTTGTTCGTCAATGAACGGAACGTCTATGCGTATTTGGTAAGGAAATGTGCCCCGTTAATCGGTACACAATTTTCTTTGAGTGCGTATGGATCGGCTCTGAGATTTCTTTGGTGTCACAGCCAAGGGAATTAAATTGAGAGTTTGATCCTGGCTCAGAACGAACGCTGGCGGCAGGCTTAACACATGCAAGTCGAACGAGACCTTCGGGTCTAGTGGCGCACGGGTGAGTAACGCGTGGGAATCTACCTTGGAGTTCGGGATAACAGTTGGAAACGACTGCTAATACCGGATACGCCCTACGGGGGAAAGGTTTACTGCTCCAAGACGAGCCCGCGTCCAATTAGGTAGTTGGTGGGGTAAAGGCCTACCAAGCCGACGATTGGTAGCTGGTCTGAGAGGATGGCCAGCCACACTGGGACTGAGACACGGCCCACACTCCTACGGGAGGCAGCAGTGGGGAATTTTGGACAATGGGGGCAACCCTGATCCAGCCATTCCGCGCGAGTGAAGAAAGCCTTCGGGTTGTGAGACTC
>DBTR01000056.1:0-12044 GCA_002307145.1 Rhodospirillum sp. UBA1311
GAGGGCGAGGAGGTTGGTCTGGCTGGCGATGTCGGTGATCATCTGAACCACTTCGCCGATGCGCTGCGCGGCGCGGTCGAGATCCTCGACCGTCGCGTTGGTCCGGGCGGCCTGGGCGCTGGCTTCGCTGGCTGTCTCGGTGCTGGCGTGGACACGCGCCGAGATTTCGCCGATGGAGGCGTTGAGCTCTTCGGTGGCGGCGGCGACGGTCTGGACGTTTGCGGCGGCGCGTTGCGCGGCGACCGCCACCTGGCCGGCTTGGCTCGACGCACTGTCCGCCGTGCCCCGCATCTGCACGGCGGTACTGCGGAGCGTGGCGGTCGTGGTGCCGAGCGAGCGGATCGATTGCTGGGCGGTGCTGTCGAACGTGTTGCAGAGCGCTTCGAGCGCGGCGCTGCGCCGCAGTTCCGCCTCGCGACGTGCGTTTTCCTCGGCGGCCAGACGCTCCGCCGTTGCGGCGTTTTCACGCAGGTTTTCGAGCGCAACGGCGAGGCTGTGCAGCTCGTCGTTGTGGGCAAGTGACGGCACTGGCACGCTGTAATCGGCCTGGGCGAGATGATGGACCGACCCGATGAGCAGCGTCAGGGGGCGCGAAAGCCGACGCTGCACCGCAAGTCCGCCGGCCACGCCGAGCGCGAGCGCGAAAGCGAAAACGGTGGCTTCGAACAACAGGCGGTTGCGCGCCGAGACGCTCTGATCCTCGGTAACCGCGACGACCTCGTCGAGCGCGCCGAACGCGATGGTCGCAAGCGGATCGAAGGGCGCGTTGCAGAGCGCGTTGAACGCGTCGATGGTCATCAGCGGCGTTCCATTCAGGCGCGCGATCAGCGCGTCGGTCTCGGCGTGCGCCTTGTCGGCCGCGGCTTTCGCGGTTTTGACGGCGTCGATCAGCGTCGGGCTCGCCCCGGGGCGGCTGAGTACGCCCTGTAACGTGGTCCAGTCGGCCTCCATGGTGGCGCGCGTCGTTTGGATGACGTTGCTTTCCTTCGGCGACAACGGCTGTCCCGATGCGACGTTGAGGCGGATCACGCATTGGAGGCCGTACCGATCGCGCAGGCGCCAGCCCGACTGCTGGATCAACATCAGTTCGCCGATCACCGGCCCGGTCATGCGTATCCGGTTGGACAGCAGCAAAGAGGCGTCGGCGAAAATACCGGAAATCGCGATGTTGTCGGCGGTCCAGACAGCGAAATCGACGCTGTTCCGCTGGTCCTTGGGCTTGCGGATGGCGTCGTGGAGCTGTTGGAAGTGGGTATCGAGGGCCTGCCCGGCACGTTCCAGATCTGCCGACAATGCGGTCGTGCGAGTGGCCTCGGCGGCGCGGAGTCCTTTCACCGATGCGGCGATCAATTCGCTCATGGTCTTGCGGCCCTCGTCGATTGCTGCAGCCGGAGCGTCCTGGCCGATCGCCACCGAGCCGATCTTGCCGCGAAGAACGCGCAACTGGACGAAGTTCTTGAACAGGCTGCGGTTGAGTTGGCTGATCTCGCGCGTCTCCGCCAATTCCTGATAACGCTGCCATGCGGTCGCCATGCGGGTTCCGGTGATCAGGATCAGCGAGAGGGAGAGAAGAGCGATGACGCCGAGGAAGATGGTTCGGATCGATAAATTCCGGATCACGCTTGGGCACTCCGTTCTATCTAAACGCGCATTAGAGAATGTGCGTAAATAGACCGAAATGTCCAGGCGAAGACGCGTGTTTCGCGTGCCGATAGCGAAATCTTACAACCCTTGAGGTTTCTAGAACCGCCCCTCGTCCGCCGCCCGCATATGGGTGACGCCGGCGCGCATGTAGGCATAGCCGGTGATCAGGGTCAGGGCGCCCGCGACCCAGAGGAGGAGTTCGCCGATCAGGGTGATGGCATGGCCGGGGAGGCCGCCGTCGCCGACGATGAGGACCGGGAGCGCGATCAGCTGGAAGGTGGTTTTCCACTTGGCGAGCGGCGTGACCGGCATGCCGATGCGGATTTCCGCGAGGTATTCGCGCAGGCCGGAGACGAGGATTTCGCGGCAGAGGATGACCACGGCGGGGATCAGGCTGATCGGGCTGATGCGTTCGAACGCGGCGAGGAAGAGCAGGAGGGCGGCGACCAGGAGCTTGTCGGCGATCGGGTCGAGGAAGCGGCCGATGGCGGAAACCTGGTTGAAGCGGCGCGCGAGGTAGCCGTCGAAGAAGTCGGTGACGGCGGCCGCGACGAACACCACGCAGGCGATCCAGCGAGTGGTCGGGGTGTCCCAATAGAAGGTCGCGAGCATCGCCGGAATGGCGGCGATACGGCCCAACGTCAGCAGGTTCGGCAGCGTCAGCATGGGTGTGACACGGGCTCCGGGTGGGCTCTTGGGCTTTGAAATTCGGCGCGAGTGTAGCGCCATGCCAAGGGCGGGCGATAGAGAAAAATTCAGGCAATCCGATGACAAAACCGGCAAATTGCCTCAGCCGTTGCCGTGGAAGTGGTCGTAGAGGCGTTGGGCGAGGGCGCGCGAAATGCCTTCGACGCCGGCGAGATCCTCGATTCCGGCCTCCGAGACGCCGCGTGCCGAGCCGAAGTGGTGGAGGAGCGCCTTCTTTCGCGCCGCCCCGATGCCCGAGATCGTGTCGAGGGGCGACTTGGTGATCGCGCGGCCGCGCTTGGCGCGGTGGGTGCCGATGGCGAAGCGATGGGCCTCGTCGCGCAGGCGCTGGAGGAAGTACAGCACGGGATGGGTGGGCGGCAGCTGGAACGAGGCGACGCCGGTGCGGTGGAAGATTTCGCGTCCGGCGTTGCGGTCCGGGCCTTTCGAGATGCCGACCAAAGGCACGTCCGCGACGCCGAGGTCTTTCAGGATCTCTTCGGCGGAGGAGAGCTGGCCCTTGCCGCCGTCGATCAGGACGAGGTCGGGCCAGCGGGTGCGCTCGGGGTCTTCGGCGACGGCGCGGGCGAAGCGGCGACGGAAGACCTCGCGCATCATCCCGAAGTCGTCGTTGGTCGCGGCTTCCTTGATGTTCCAGGTGCGGTAGGCGGCTTTTTCGAAGCCTTCCGGCCCGGCGACGATCATCGCGCCGACGGCGTGGCTGCCCTGGATGTGGGAGTTGTCGTAGACCTCGATGCGCGCGGGCGTGGTGGCGAGGCCGAACAGGGTGGCGACGTCGGCGAGGAGCTGGCGGTGGGTGGCGCTCTCGGCGAGCTTGCGCTGTGCGGCGTCGGCGGCGTTGGTTTCGGCCTGGCGCAGCAGCGCCTTCTTCGGGCCGCGTCGGGGTTGGGCGATTTCGACCTTGCGTCCGGCGCGGAGGGCGAGGGCCTGCTGCAGCACGTCGGCCTCGTCGGGGGCGTGGCTGGTGAGGACGAGAGGCGCGGGCAGATGGCCGGCGTAGAACTGGCCGAGGAAGGCGGCGAGGATTTCGGCGTCGCTCGCGTCGGCGGTTTGCGTGGGGAAGAAGGCGTGGTTGCCGGTGTGCCGGCCGTTGCGGAAGAACACCACCTGGATCGCCACGAGGTCGCCCGCGCGGTGGAGCGCGACGAGGTCGATGTCGCGATCATCGCCGAGGTCGACGTCCTGGCGCGCCTGGATCTGGCTCAAGGCGCGGATGCGGTCGCGATAGGTGGCGGCTTCCTCGTAGTCCTGGCGCTCGGCGGCGGCGGCCATCGCGGCGGCGAATTCCTTTTGCAGGTCGCGGCTGTCGCCGTTGAGGAAGCCGCGCGCCTGGGCGACGAGCTTGGCGTAGACCGGACGCTCGATCCGGCCGACGCAGGGCGCGGAGCAGCGTTTGATCTGGTGCAGCAGGCAGGGACGGATGCGGCTGGCCAGCATCGCGTCGGAGCAGGAGCGCAGCAGGAACACCTTTTGCAAGATGGCGAGGGTCTGGTTGACCGCGAGCGCGGAGGCGAACGGTCCGAAGTATTCCGCGCCGTCGTCGCGCGCGCCGCGGTGCTTGGTGATCCGGGGCCAGTCGCCGCCCCGGTCGACGCGGATGTAGGGGAAGGACTTGTCGTCGCGCAGGAGGATGTTGTAGTGCGGCTTGAATTTCTTGATCAGGTTGGCTTCGAGCAGCAGCGCCTCGGCCTCGGTGTGGGTGGTGACGATCTCCATCGCGGTGGTGAACGCGACCATCCGCTGCAGGCGCAGCGGCAGCTGCTCGGCGCGGGTATAGGCGACGACCCGCTTCTTGAGATTCTTCGCCTTGCCGACATAGAGGACGTCGCCCTTCGCGCCGAGCATGCGATAGACCCCGGGCGCGCCCGGCAGGGTTTTCAGCACGCCCAGGATCACTTCGGTGCCTTGGGCCAGGGATGGGGTAGCGATGTCCATGTGCGACAGGGTCTCTCGTGATCGGGCTTCGCGCAAGGGCGGCGGGGTGGGCGCGGAGTCCCGAATCCGTGATCTTTGGGTGACAGAGATGTGACTCGCCGGATTGTCAGGATTTTCTAAGGAATATGTAAGCGCGAAACCTTGTCCACGAAACCTGTGGATAAGTTTGTGTATAGTCTGTGGGGGAGTACCCCCACCCCAAGGCTTTCCGGGGGGCGACACCCCTTTGCCCAAAATTGAGGCATAAACGTTAACTTATTGATTTTTATAGTTATGTGCGTTGTCAATATGAAATAAACCGAAATGGACCGTGAATTTCGATCGGGACTCGGGGTTTCTGTGCGGGCCGTCACAGGATGTGTACAAGTTCCCACCCCGACTCGCGATTCGGCAGGCATGCCGAGCGAACCCGCAACAAAAGACCGCTTCGGCGCGGGGTTTGCGTGTTCACGAAAATGCCACGGATGTGTCATCGCGGGAGACTTGGGTGGGGTCAGATTTCCTCGAACGGACTTTCCCGCTCGATCTCGACGCCGACCGACAGGGCGTCGGCGAACACGTCGAGTTTTTCGACCCGCACGCGGCAAGAGCGCACGCGTGGGTCCTGGAGGCAGATTCCGGCGAGGCGCTCGGCCAGCGTCTCGACGAGGTTGACGTGGCCGTCCTCGACCACGCCGCGCGCCTTGGTGACGATCTGCTCGTAGCAGACCACCTTGCCGTAGTCGTCGCCCATCGGCCGCATGTCTTCCCGCACCGCGAGGTCGAGGTTGATGCGCACGCGCTGCGGCGCGGACTTCTCCGCGTCGTAGATGCCGACCCGGCCCAACAGGACGAGATCGCGCACGAACACGTGGCGCAGCGCCTTTTTGGCGTCCGCGATGCGCAGGGGCTGAACGACGTTGCCGGTGCGGTTCAAGGGGTCGATGGCTCCATAGTCCCGGCCCAACCGTGGCCCGGGTCCCGTCCTCGGGAACTCATTCGGAGAGCGGCGCGGTGGCGGCTTCTTGTGCCCAGCCGAGATGCTGCCCTCCGTCCAGAGCTATCATTTGACCCGTCATCGACCGCGCCGCAAGGATAAACCGCAGGGCGAGGGCGATTTCTTCGGGGGAGGTGCCGTGCTGCAACGGCGTCTGGCGGCACTGGCGGTCGAAGTCGGCCTGGGACTGGCGCGCCGAGGGCAGTGCCGGGCCCGGCCCGATGCCGCACACCCGAATCCGGGGCGCCAGCGCGAGGGCGAGGGTGCGGGTGAGAGTCCAGAGTCCGGCCTTGGCGATGGTGTAGCTTGCGAAGTAGGGCGTCAGATTCCACACCCTCTGGTCGAGCATGTTGACGATCACCCCGTGGGCGTCGGCGGGGAGCGCCTCGGCGAAGCGTTGGCAGAGCACGAACGGCGCGCGGAGATTGGGTTCGAGGTGCCTGTCCCAACTCGCGCGGGTTGCGGTTTCGATCGTGTCCATCTCGAAGATCGAGGCGTTGTTGATTAGGCATCCGACCGGTCCGAGCGCGCTTTCCGCTCGTGCGATCAATCCGTTGACATCAGATTCGCACGCCAGGTCACATTCCAGAACAACCGCTCGCCCGCCGCCGCGGACAATCGAGTCGGCGAGGATGATGCCCGCGTCGGTGGAGTCGCGGCCGTGAATTGCCACCGCCCACCCGTCGGCAGCCAGGGCCTCGACCATGGCGCGTCCGAGGCGTTTCGCGCCGCCGGTGACGAGTGCCGTGTGCGGAACTCTGGAATCGCTCGCAAGCATGTCGTTCTCCTTGGAAATCCCGAATTTTTTCGAGGGATCTCGGCCCTTCGAAAACCGCCGGTTTTGACGATATTGTCTCGATCCAATTTGCATCGTGACAATTTCGTCACACTAGTGGGGGTTTTTATCTCGAAACGGTCTACCCTACCCGATTTCTATGCTAGGTTTGTGGGTATGCGGACGAGGAATCCGCCTCCTCCGCGCGACGTTAACACACGCACCCGACCGACTGGGAAACCAAAGATATGACACGGCTTATTGAAGTCAGCGACGTTATCCTGCGCGACGCTCACCAGAGCCTGCTCGCTACGCGCATGGCCACCGAGGACATGGTCCCCGCCTGCCAGGATCTCGACAATGCCGGATATTGGTCCCTCGAATGCTGGGGAGGCGCGACCTACGACGCATGTATCCGCTTCCTCAACGAAGATCCCTGGGAACGCCTCCGAACTTTCCGGAAACTGATGCCCAAGACCCGGCTCCAGATGCTGTTGCGCGGGCAGAATCTCCTCGGCTACCGCCATTACGAGGATAGCGTGGTACGGCGCTTCGTCGACAAAGCGGCGGAGAACGGTGTGGACGTGTTCCGCGTGTTCGACGCGTTGAACGACTTCCGCAACCTCAAGACCGCGATCGAGGCGGTGAAGGCCACCGGCAAGCATGCCCAAGGCACGATCTGCTACACCTTGAGCCCGGTCCACACCACCGCCGCGTTCATCAAGATGGCCCAGGAATTGAAGGACATGGGCGTCGATTCGATCGCGATCAAAGACATGGCGGCGCTCCTGAAGCCGAAAGCCGCCTATGATCTGGTCAAGGGGATCAAGGACACCTGCGGCATCGACACCGTGGTCCACCTCCACGTCCACGCTACCACCGGCGTGACCATGGTCTCGCTGATGCGCGCGATCGAGGCCGGGGTCGACATCGTCGACACCTCGGTCAGTTCGCTCTCGCTCGGCTCCGGCCACAACCCGACCGAGGCGGTGGTCGAGATGCTCGAAGGCACCGGCTACGCCACCAAGCTCGACATGAGCCGGATCTTGAAGGTGAAGAAGCACTTCGCCGAGGTGCGGCCGCGCTATCGCGAGTTCGTCGGCGAGTTCGGCGGCGTCGATACCGAGATCTTCACCAGCCAGATCCCCGGCGGAATGATCTCCAACCTCGAAAGCCAGCTGAAGGGCCAGCACGCCACCCATCGCCTGGCGGAAGTGCTGGAGGAAGTGCCGCGGGTGCGCGCCGACTGCGGCTTCCCGCCGCTGGTCACGCCCTCGTCGCAGATCGTCGGCACGCAGGCGGTGTTCAACGTGCTGATGGGCCAGCGCTACAAAGTGCTGACCAGCGAGTTCGCCAACCTGATGCTCGGCTACTACGGCGCGACGCAAGGGGTGAAGAATCCGGAAATCCTCGCCCGCGCCGAGGCGCAGTTGAAGAAGCCCGCGATTACCGTCCGTCCCGCCGACCTGCTCGCCCCCGAGTGGGACGACCTGCGCGCCCAGGCGGCGGCGAACGAAGGCTTCAACGGCTCCGACGAAGACGTGCTGACCTGGGCGATGTTCCCCCAGATCGCGGCGAAGTTCTTCAAGGCCCGCCCCGAGGGGCCGAAATACCTCGGCAAGGCTACCGAAGTCGTCGCGACCGAGGCCGTCGCCGTCACCCTCGACGAGAGCAAGGTCTGCCGCAGCCCGATCACCGGCGTGGTCGCGCGCATCGACGTCAAGCCGGGCGACGTGGTGGCGGAAGGCGCAACGCTCGCCGTGATCGAGGCGATGAAGATGGAAACCCCCTACGAATCGCCCCGCGCCGGGACGATCAAGACCGTCGACGTCAAGGCGACCGAAGGGGTGAAGGAAAAGCAGATCCTGTTCACCTTCGCTTGAGGCGGGGCGAACCGGAGACGGGCAAGGGCCGGGGCGCGAACCCCGGCCCTAGTCCGTTCAGGAGAGGTCGGTGGCGCGGCCCGCGCCCTGGCGGGCGATCATCCAGCCCGGGTATTCGAGCGGCAGGGCCGAGACCCTGTCGAGGCGTTCGACCTCCTCCGGGGTGAGGCGGATCGCGACGGCGGCGAGGTTGTCGTCGAGTTGCTCTACGGTCTTGGCGCCGACGATCGCCGACATCACGAATTTCTGGTGCAGCACCCAGGCGAGCGCGATCTGCGCCACCGAGACGCCGCGCGCGGTCGCGATCTCGCGCATCGCGTCGACGCAGTCGAAGGCGCGGTCCTTGTCGACGAACGGGAAGTCGAAGGTGACGCGGCGCGAGCCCTGCGGCCCCGAGCCGTCGCGCGCGAACTTGCCCGAGAGCAGGCCGCCCGCGAGCGGGCTCCACACCATCAGCCCGACCTTCTCGGCGAGCAGCAACGGCGCGATTTCGCGTTCGAGGTCGCGCCCGGCGATGGTGTAGTAGGCCTGGAGGGTGGCGGGGCGGGCGAGGCCCTTGGCTTCGGCGATGCCGAGCGCCTTCATCAGTTGCCAGGCCGACCAGTTGGAAACCCCGACGTAGCGTACGTGTCCCTGGCGGACGAGGTCGTCGAGCGCGCGCAGGGTTTCCTCGACCGGGGTGATCGAATCGAGGCCGTGGATCTGGTAGAGGTCGATGTAGTCGGTGCCGAGGCGCTTCAGGCTCGCCTTGACGCCGTCCATGATGTGGCCGCGCGACGCGCCCCGACTGTTCGGGCCCTCGCCGGTCTGGCCGTAGACCTTGGTTGCGAGCACGATCTCGGTGCGCGGTCGGCCGCTCGCCCGGATCGCCCGGCCGGTGATCTCCTCCGAAAGTCCGCCGGAATAGACGTCGGCGGTGTCGATGAAGTTGACCCCGGCGTCGAGCGCGCGGGCGACGATGCGGTCCGCCGCCGCTTGGTCGAGGGAGCCGATCGCCGTCCAGAAGTCGCCGCCGCCGCCGAAGGTCATCGTGCCGAGGCAGATTTCGGAAACCAAAAGGCCGGTGTTGCCGAGTGTCTTGTGCCGCATGGGAGTATCCGTTGCTGGAGGTGCGAGGATCGTTGCGATCGGTTGGGCAGACCCGATCAACCTGGGGTGCGACGCCATCGAATTCCACCCGGAGCGGCGGAATCGTCACGCGGTCTGGGTGAGGCCGCCTTGCTGGGGTTTGAGGGCCTCGATCGCCTTTTTCATCCGCGCGATGGTCTCGATCAGGTCTTCGAGCTGCGCCTCGGTGAGCAGCACCTTGCCCCGGAGTTTTCCTGCGAGCGCATCGACCTCCGCTTCAAGGGCGTCGAGCCGGGTGGCGAAGATCGTCGGTCCGCCCGGGCCGTTCGGCGGCCAGAGCGCATCCTCGATCGCGGCGACGCGGCGTTCGATCTCGGCGAGCGGGTCGGGCTTGGCCATTGCGGCCTCCTTATCACTGGGGCGGCGGATGTTCGAGCGCGGCGACCCGGGCTTGCAGCGCGGCGAATTCGGTTGCGTCGACCTTGGGCACCGTCGCACCGAATGCGACGATCAACCCGGAGAGCACGAACAGCACGAGGAAGGTGGATTTTTCGGCGAGGCCGTCGCGGTCCTTCTTGGCCTTGAGCGCCTCGATCTTTTCCGCCGCGCCGGTGCCGGCGGCCGCGCGGCGATACAGCCAGGGCGAGAGGATGAAGTCCCAGAGCGCTTTTGCCCCCGAAACTCCGGCCACCGCCACCGCCAGTCCGTCCGTCGTGGAGATCTCCATCGGGCACCTCCGCGTGACCTTGGAACGGTTTTAGCGTGCCATACAATCCAGGGTTTTGCCAGGGCGGCGGGCGGTCATGGATAAATGACTGAAAATTCTTGAATATTCGTGAGGGGTGGTGGAACCATACGGCGGAATCCGGGTTGGTGTGATGCAGGTTTGAAATCTGCGCGCGACGGTGGCTGTGCCGTCCGCGTGCGATGCCGCACCCCACCCCACGCAGCCCTAGGACAAATCATGCAGCGCCGGATCTTGGTTTCCCTCTTCCTTCTCGCCTTGGCCACCAGCGTGAGCGCGTGCAGCGACACCTGGCACGGCGCCAAGCAGGACACCGGCGACAATCTTCGCGCCACCGGCAACGCAGTCAGCAAATAAGCTCGCGGCCGCTTCCCGAAAAATGGCGCTTCCGTTCCAGGAGGCGCCATTTTCGCATGCGGCCGAAATCGCGTCTTTGGAACCCCCGGCGCGGCTCGGGGGTTCACTCCTCGAACGAGGCCAAGGAGGGCGCGATGTTTCCGGCAACCACCAAGCGGGTTTCCCAGAACACCAGTGATACGGCGAACCTATTGCTCCGGGCGAAAGCCGAGGCGCGCGTCATCTTCTATGCCGAGAATCCCGAGCTGATCCCGGCGCGGCTCCGTGCGCTCGACGCGGAATGGGACGTCGAGCGGGTGCTGGAAACCAATGCCGCAGTCCTCGGCTTCGCCGGGTGCGTGCTGGGCGCGCGGGTGGACCGGCGCTTCCATGCGATTCCCGCGCTGATCGCCGGATTCCTGTTCCAGCACGCGGTGCAGGGCTGGTGCCCGCCGTTGCCGGTGCTGCGTCGCCTCGGCTTCCGCACCGAGAGCGAGATCGCCGAAGAGCGCATCGCGCTCAAGTTCCTGCGCGGCGACGTCAAGGATGTTTTCATCAGCCCCGACGCCACGCCGCGCGAACGCGCCCACCAGGCTCTGGTGGCCGCCCGCACCTGAACCGCAACGAAAGGACCGAACCGATGCTGAAACGCTTCCTTACCGCGCTCTTCCTCCTCGGCTTCGCCGGAAGCCTCGCCGCCTGCGGCGACACCTGGGAGGGCGCCAAGACCGACACCAGTCAGAACCTCCACAAGGCTGGCGACGCGGTGAAGTAACCGCCTGAATTCCTGAGGGATTGACTCGCAGCCCCAACCCGCGAAGGATTGTCGAACGGCAATCCGGTGGTTTGGGGGGGGACGATGAAACGCTTTGGACTGATTGCGGCCGCCGCCGTGCTCGCGACGCTGGCGGCGGGGCCGCTCCACGCCGCGCAACAGACGCTCGACGACACGCCGCGCACGGTGGTGATGTCGGCCTACGCGCCCGAGTGGCAAACCCTTCTCGCCGCCACCTCCGGCCAGACCGAATACCTCGTCAACGGCAATCGCTTCGTCACCGGCACCCTCGCGGGCAAGCCGGTGGTGCTGACCTTGAGCGGCATCAGCATGGTCAACGCCGCGATGACGACGCAAAAGGCGATCGACCGCTTCAACGTCTCCGCCATCGTCTTCTCCGGCATCGCGGGCGGCGTCGATCCGGCGCTCAAGATCGGCGACGTGGTGATTGCCGACCAGTGGGCCGAATACCTCGAATCCGTCTTCGCCCGCGAAACCGACGGTGCCTACACCCCGCCCCAATCCAATGCGGTCAAGAACCGCTTCGCCAACTATGGCATGATCTTCCCCCGCGCCACCGAAGTGGTGCGCGACGGTGTCACCACTCCCGAACACCGCTTCTGGTTCCCGGTCGACGCACACATGCTTGACGTCGCCAAAGGCGTGGCCAAGTCCGTGACCCTCGAAACCTGCGCCGCGAACGGCAAATGCCTCTCTCACACGCCGAAAATCGTCGTCGGCGGCAACGGCGTCTCGGGCCAGGCGTTCGTCGACAACGCCAAGTTCCGCGCCTACACCTTCCAAACCTTCAATGCCCAAGTCCTCGACATGGAAAGCGCCGCCACCGCTCATGTCGCCTACACCAACGGCGTCCCCTTCATCGCCTTCCGCAGCCTCTCCGACCTTGCGGGCGGCGGCGACGGCGAAAACGAACTCGGCACCTTCTTTACTCTCGCCTCGACAAACTCGGCCAAGGTGGTGGTGGCGTTTTTGGCCGCTCTGCCGTAGTGGCGGGGCTGCCGCCCCGCGCCCCGCCAGGAGGGGCTTGGCCCCTCCTGGCCTCCCGGATTTTTTGGCCGGTGTTTCAGTCGGGTGATTGCGCTTCGCGCGAAAAAAACGCCGCGCAGCGGCTATAAAACATCGAAGGCGCTTCCAGGCTGTGGGAGCGCCTTTCTCATGAGGTCGAGGAGGCGAGCCTC
>DBTR01000056.1:12287-14213 GCA_002307145.1 Rhodospirillum sp. UBA1311
ATGAGGTCGAGGAGGCGAGCCTCCTCGCGGGTTTGGGCAGAGCCCAATCTTCCGTCGTCACCCCTTCAAATGCCCAGTCGGCAGCGCCGTGGTGTATTTGACTTGGGAGAGGGCGAAGCTGGAGCGGATGTTGGCGACGACGGGGATGCGGGTGAGGACTTCGGTGATGAATTCCTGGAACTTGATCAGGTCTTCGACGACGACGCGGAGGAGGTAGTCGGACTCGCCGCTCATCAGGTAGCACTCCATGATTTCCGGGCGTTCGCGGATCGCGGTGTCGAAGATTTCGAGGGATTGTTTGTCCTGGTGCTTGAGCGAGACGTGGACGAAGACGTTGACCGCGAGGCCGAGGGCGAGGGGATCGACGAGGGCGACCGAGCCGCGGATCACGCCTTGCGCCTTGAGGTCGGCGACGCGCCGCCAGCAGGGGGAGGGGGAGAGGCCGACGGCGTCGGCGAGGTCGGCGTTGCTGATTTCGCTATCCGCCTGCAGCGTATCGAGGATCCGGATGCTGGTGGAATCGAAGCTTTGGCGCGTGCGGGGCATGTTCGTCCTCATGCGTGGGGTGCAGGGGCAGGATATGCCCGAAATCATCTAAAATGAAATAGAGATAGACCGGAAATTTCCGGAGCCGGGGCATACGATGATCGGGTCGCGTGATTTCCCGGAGTTCGTCATGTCCGCTGCCGCCACCACCTGCTCGCTCGCCCCCGCGCACCGCGCCGTGCAATCCGCGCCGTGGCTGGCGGTGATGGTGATGTTCTGGGGCTTGAGCTGGCCCGCAATGAAGCTGGCGGTAGGCGAGATTTCGCCGTTGTGGCTGGCGACCTTCCGCTTCGCCAGCGGCGCGGCGTGTCTGTTTGCGCTGTTGGCGGCGCGGGGCGCGATCCGGCTGCCGCCGCGCCAGGACTGGTCGATCGTCGCGAGCATCGGCGGCTTGCAGATGATGGCGTTCACCGCCCTCGGCCTCACCGCGATGCAGTACACCGACGCCGGGCGCGCGGCGGTGCTGGGCTACACCACGCCGCTGTGGGGCGTGCTGGCGGCCTGGGCGTTGGTGCGGCAGCGGCCAACGCTGTGGCAGGGCTTGGCGCTGTGCGTCGGGATGTCGGGCGTGGCGCTGATCTGCTCGCCCTTGGAAATGGACTGGCGCAATCCGGACGTGGTGCGGGGCAACGTGTTCCTGCTGCTCGCGGCGATCTGCTGGTCGCTGGTGATTTTGCACGTGCGGCGGCACAGGTTCGCGGCCAAGCCTTTGGAACTCGCGCCGTGGCAGATGCTGTTCGCGACCGTGCCGCTCGGGATCGCGGCGCTGGTGTTCGAGGGCCTGCCCACCGGCATCGCCTGGACGCCGAATCTCTTGACCCTGATGGTCTACATCGGCCCGGTGGCGACCTCGGCGTGCTTCGTGATCTCGACCGAATACGGTCGCCGGATCAGCACCTTCGCGATGACCAACATCACGATGGGCGTGCCGATCGTCGGCATGCTGTCTTCCGCCATGTTGCTGCACGAGCGCATTACCCTGCCGCTCGCTGGAGGCTTGGCGCTGATCGTCGCAGGCACCGCCTTGGCCGCCGTCGCCGTCCGTCGCAAGGCGCTGCGCGACGCCGCCACCGTCACGCGCGACATCCGCCAGCAGGAAGCCACCGCCGTCGGCTAACGCCGCGAAGCGGCAATCAAACCCAAAAGGCGCTTCCGGATAATCGAAAGCGCCTTTCTCATGAGGTCGAGGAGGCAAGCCTCCTTGCGGGTCCGGGCAGCGCCCGGCCTTGTTTTTTACGCCCCTCGCCGCTGCCGCCGCTGCTGCGCCTTGTTCGGCTTCGACCGCGCCTTGCCGGCGTCGGTATGGCCGCGCGGGTGTTCGGTGGCGAGGCCGAGTTCGGCGGCTTCGAGGCGTTTGATTTCGTCGCGCAGGCGGGCGGC
>DBTR01000056.1:14497-14671 GCA_002307145.1 Rhodospirillum sp. UBA1311
TCGAGGTCGGCGGCGGCGGCGAGCATGCGCTTGCCGAGGTCGGCGATGTGGGCTTTCAGGTCCTTGCCGACGAGTTGCTTGGTGTCGTCGCCGGTGCCGATGGTGACGTAGTCGGCCTCGAACGGGGATTCGATCACTTCCGCGATGCGCTTCTTGATGCTCTCCGGCGTGATG
>DBTR01000069.1 GCA_002307145.1 Rhodospirillum sp. UBA1311
TCGTGCACGGCATCAAGCGCCGCGCCAGCTCGTTCAACACCGGCCGCGTCGACCACGTCTACCAGGACCCGCACGTCGACCACCGCAACTTCGTGCTGCACTACGGCGACCTCACCGACACCAGCAACCTCACCCGCATCGTGCAGCAGACCCAGCCCGACGAGATCTACAATCTCGGCGCGCAGAGCCACGTCGCGGTGAGCTTCGAAAGCCCGGAATACACCGCCGACGTCGACGCGATCGGCACGCTGCGCCTGCTCGAAGCGATCCGGATTCTCGGCCTCGAAAAGAAGACCCGCTTCTACCAGGCGAGCACCTCGGAGCTGTTCGGCCTGGTGCAGGAAACCCCGCAGCGCGAGACCACGCCGTTCTATCCGCGCAGCCCCTATGCGGCGGCCAAGCTCTACGCCTACTGGATCACGGTGAACTACCGCGAGGCCTATGGCATGTTCGCGTGCAACGGCATCCTCTTCAACCACGAGAGCCCGAGGCGCGGCGAGACCTTCGTCACCCGCAAGATCACCCGCGGCCTCGCGAACATCAGCCAGGGCCTGGAAGACTGCCTCTACATGGGCAACATCGACGCGCTCCGCGACTGGGGCCACGCCAAGGACTACGTGCGGATGCAGTGGATGATGCTCCAGCAGGACGCGCCGGAAGACTTCGTGATCGCGACCGGCAAGCAGTTCACCGTGCGCCAGTTCATCGAATGGACCGCCGAGGATCTCGGCCTCCGCCTGATCTGGGAGGGCAAAGGCGTCGAGGAAGTCGGCCGCATCGACCCGTCGTCGCCGGGCCTCGGTGCCGCCAACCCGGGCGTGACGGTCGGCAAGCCGGTGGTCCGCATCGACCCCCGCTACTTCCGCCCGGCCGAAGTCGAAACCCTCCTCGGCGACCCCTCCAAGGCCAAAGCCACCCTCGGCTGGATCCCCGAAATCGGCGCCCGCGAAATGTGCCGCGAAATGGTCGTCAACGACCTCGACATCGCCAAGCGCCATGCGCTCCTGAAGCAGCATGGCTACGATACCCCAGTGAGCGTGGAATAGGTTCTCCCGCTCCTTTGCAAACCGATTCACGGCCGGGAACGTGCCCGGTCAATCCAGTGGTGAAGTGATGCTCTCGAATTCATCGATCCTGATAACCGGTGGAACCGGGTCGTTCGGCCATACCTTCGTGCCGATGACCCTGGAAAAATTCAATCCGCGACGGCTGGTGATTTTTTCCCGCGATGAGATGAAACAGTGGGAAATGGCCAAGATTTATGGTGACGATCCGCGGGTGCGGTTCTTCATCGGCGACGTGCGCGACAAGGATCGCCTAGTGCGTGCTCTCGACGGCATCGACTACGTCGTTCACGCCGCCGCGACCAAGATCGTGCCGACCGCCGAATACAACCCGTTCGAGTGCATCAAGACCAACGTGATGGGCGCGATGAACCTGATCGAGGCCTGCCTCGATCGCAAGGTCAAGCGGGTGGTGGCGCTGTCCACCGACAAGGCGAGCAACCCGGCCAACCTCTACGGTGCGACCAAGCTTGCGTCGGACAAGCTGTTCGTTGCTGGGAACTCCTACTCCGGCTCCCAAAATACTCGCTTCGGTGTGGTGCGCTACGGCAACGTGATGGGATCGCGCGGCTCGGTGCTGCCGTTCTTCATGAGCCTCGCCGAAACCGGCCGCCTGCCGATCACCGACACCCGCATGACCCGCTTCATGATCACCCTGGAGCAGGGCGTCGAGTTGGTCTGGCACGCCTTCACCGACATGGTCGGCGGCGAGATCTACGTGAAGAAGATCCCCTCGATGAACATCGTCGACATCGCCCGTGCCGTGGCGCCCCAGGCCGAGCTCGACGTCATCGGCATCCGCCCGGGCGAAAAGCTGCACGAGCAGATGATCGGCCACGAGGACGCTCTCTACACCTATTCCTACGACGACCACTACAAGATCCTCCCTGCTATCCACGGCTGGCACAAGGATCCGGAGCGGATCAATGGCGGCACCCCGGTCGGCGAGGATTTCCTCTATGCGTCGGACACCAATCCGGAATGGATGAGCATTCCGGATTTGCAGGCGTGGATCGCGCAGAAACGAGAGAAGATCGGCAAGATTTGAGATGATTCCCTACGGTCGCCAGGAGATCACCCAGGCCGACGTCGACGCGGTGGTCGCGGTGCTGAGTTCGGACTTCCTCACCCAGGGCCCACAGGTTCCGGCGTTCGAGGCCAAGGTCACCGCGTATTGCGGCGCGCGCCACGGCGTCGCGGTCAACAGCGCGACCTCGGCGCTGCACATCGCGTGCCTCGCGCTCGGGCTCGGTCCCGGCGACCGGCTCTGGACCTCGCCGATCACCTTCGTCGCGTCGTCCAACTGCGCGCTCTATTGCGGCGCCGAGGTGGACTTCGTCGACATCGACCCGAACACCTACAACCTTTCACCCGTCGCTTTAGCAGCGAAGCTCGATATCGCCGAGCGGGAAGGGCGGCTGCCGAAGATCGTCGTACCCGTCCATCTGTGCGGCCAGTCTTGCGAAATGGCGGCGATACGCGCTCTGGCGGACCGCTATGGCTTCGCCATTATCGAAGACGCTTCGCATGCGATCGGAGGGCGATATCGCGGCGAGCCGGTGGGCAACTGCCGCTACAGCGACATCACGGTGTTCAGCTTCCACCCGGTCAAGATCGTCACCACCGCCGAGGGCGGCCTCGCGACCACCAACTCCGATCACCTCGCCGAGCGGATGCAGCTGTTCCGCAGCCACGGCATCACCCGCGACACGAAGCTGATGACCATGCCGGCCGACGGGCCGTGGTCCTACGAGCAGATCGCGCTCGGCTACAACTACCGCATGACCGAACTCCAGGCGGCCCTCGGGGTCAGCCAGATGGACCGGATCGACGCCTACGTGGCGCGCCGCCACGAAATCGCGCGCGCCTACGACCGGTTGTTCGCCGACCTGCCCCTGGTGACGCCGTTCCAACATCCGGACACCTACTCGGGCCTGCACCTCTACGTGGTGCGGATCAAGCCGGAGGCGGGCGTCGACCATCGCGCCGCATTCGAGGCGTTGCGCGCCGCAGGCATCGGCGTCAACCTCCATTACATCCCAGTGCACACCCAGCCATATTACCGCGATCTCGGATTCGCTCCCGGGATGTTCCCCGAGGCGGAACGCTACTACGCCGAGGCGATCAGCCTGCCGATGTATCCGACGATGGATGATGATGCCCTCACCCACGTGGTCGAGAGCGTGACCAAGGCAATCGCCGGATGACTTCCGCCCCGCGCGCGATTTTCCGATGCGACGCATCGACCGAGTTGGGAAGCGGCCACGTGATGCGCTGTCTGACTTTGGCGCATGGCTTGGTGCGGACTGGGTGGGAGTGTGTTTTTGCTGTGAATCCCGAGGCCGTCGTCACCGTTGCCGCGCTTAGCGCTTCGGGCTTCCCGGTGTCGGTGCTGCCGTGCGGGCTTGCGGATCAGGCGGCGGCGTTGATTGAAGCGCACGCCGGAGGCTGCGATCTTCTGGTCGTCGACCACTACAAACTCGACGCACGCTTCGAGACGCTCTGTCGGCCGTGGGCGAAGCGGATCCTGGTCATCGACGACCTCGCCGATCGTCCTCACGACTGCGATATCCTCCTGGACCAGACCTTCGGCCGGGATGCAGCAGATTACGGCGGGTTGGTGGCGAGAGACTGCCGCTGTTTGATGGGTACCGATTACGCGCTCTTACGACCGCAATTCGCGCGCGAGCGTTTGTTGGGCTCGCCGCGGACCGAAGGGGTGGTTCGTCGCATCCTCGTAAGTCTGGGCGGCACCGATCCGTATGGCCTGACGGATGTGGTTCTACAGGGCCTGGAACTTGCGGACCTTGACGTCGACATTGATGTCGTTCTCGGCGCGCCATCGCGGTCGTTGGTGGACGGTACGCGGGTTCAAGTGCATCAGGCGGTCCAGGACATGGCGTCGTTGATCGCGAAGGCTGACCTTGCGGTTGGTGCGAGCGGCTCTAGTGCATGGGAGCGGTGTTGTCTCGGTCTTCCAAGTATTCTGGTCATATCGGCGAATAACCAACGTTTGACCGCAGACCGCCTCGTCGAAGCTGGGGTCGCGCATGTGGTTGGCGACTGGACTTCGGTAACGCCGGAGTCGATTTCGAAAGCTATTAGTTTTCTGGTGCATAATGCGGAGTTGTATCGTGCGATGTCGCGCGCAGCTCTAAAAATCTGTGATGGGCTTGGTGCAGGGCGGGTAATTGCCGCATTGGGCGCGCCCGATGGAGTTGCCCTGTGTAGGGCGGTTGCGGACGACTGTGATTTAATCTTTCGTTGGCAAACCGAGCCCGGAGCTCGCGCGCTGGCGCGCAATCCGAGGCCCCCAACCTACCAAGAGCACTGCGCGTGGTATTCCCGGATGCTGGACGATTCCCATGTAGCGATGAATATTATTCTGCTGGGGAAAGCTCCGGTCGGTGTAATTCGAGCGGATCGTCTACCCTCTGGCAATATGGAAGTGTCGATACTGATTTCGGGAGAAACCCGCGGGCGGGGCGTCGCAACGGCTGCGCTCAGGAGTTTGGCAGACATGCTTCCCGAAGTTGATTTGGTCGCCGAGATACACCCCCAGAACGCGGCATCACTAGCAGCTTTTCGGGCAGCAAATTTCGTGCCGTATGAGAAAAATCGGTTCATTCGTAGATACGCCGCTTCGCCGTGAATTCTTAACTCGCTCGCCTTGTGAGCTGTCGATTCCCAGGTCGTGATTAGGCTGCCTGACGCTGGCACACGTTATCCTTTGCCTCGGTATTATTCTTTTCACGAGGAGATCCATATGATTGCGCCGACGTTTTCAATCTCCGGTCGTGAGATAGGTCCCGGCCATCCGCCCTACGTAATTGCCGAGCTCTCGGGCAACCATAACGGCGAGCTCGAACGCGCCCTTGCACTGGTCGACGCTGCTCAGGCCACGGGGGCCGATGCGGTCAAGCTGCAAACCTATACCGCAGACACGATGACTATCGACTGCGATCGTCCGGAATTCATGATCCACGGGGGACTGTGGGACGGGTACAAGCTCCACGATCTGTATCAGGTGGCGCAGACGCCATGGGAATGGCATCCCGAACTTTTCGCTCGGGCACGGAAACTGGGGATGCATGTGTTCAGCACCCCCTTCGACGCGACGTCTCTCGAGTATCTCGAAACTCTCGACCCACCTGCGTACAAGATTGCTTCCTTCGAACTTGTCGATCTTCCTCTCATTGCCCGGGTCGCCGCAGTGGGAAAGCCGATGATCATGTCGACCGGCATGGCCAGCCCGGAGGAGATCGCCGAAGCGGTCGCGACCGCGCGCGACAATGGCTGTCGGGAGATTTGCCTGCTGTACTGCGTTTCCGGATATCCGACGCCGGTCGCGGACGCCAACCTTGCGACACTGCGCGAACTCGGACGGCGGTTCGACTGTGTTGTCGGTTTCTCTGATCACACGCCGGGAACTGCGGTTTCGGTGACTTCTGTCGCGTTGGGCGCGGCTCTGGTGGAAAAGCACTTCACCCTGGCGCGCGCCGATGGCGGTCCGGATGCGGCGTTCTCGCTCGAGCCTCACGAGTTCAAGGCCCTTGTGGACGATTGCCGCACCGCCTGGGAAGCGCTTGGAAGCCCGGCGTTTCGGCGCAAGCCGAGCGAGGAAGGGAACCTGGTTTTTCGCCGTTCGCTCTACGTGGTGAAGGACATCGCGGCGGATGAACGGCTTACGCCGGAAAATGTGCGCAGTATCCGTCCCGGATTCGGTCTGCCGCCAAAGGATCTGCCGAAAGTGCTCGAGTGCCGCGCGCGGCGCGCAATCAGCCGCGGCACCCCGCTGGCGTGGGATCTATTGGGCCGATGAAAAGGATAAAGTCTCAAGCAATGCGAATTCATCTGCTCTGCGACCACAAATGGCGCGACCTTCCCAATCTCGCGGCATTGAAATTGCGACTGGAGTTCCTCGGGCACCGTGTGCTGCTCAGCACGACGAAGGACGCACGCGCGATGATCGCGGCATTCCGGCCGGATTGCGTCGTGTTCAATCATCTCTTCAGCGCGGCCAATCGCGAGCTTGCCCGGACGCTCCAGCAGGGCGGGGTCGGTGTGGTCGTCCTGCCGACTGAGGGCGCGGTGCGGCCCGAATTGTTGACCCTCAGCGCGGGAGAGTTCTCGGACTATCGCGTCGCCGACCTGATCCTCGCGTGGAGCGAAACCAGCGCAAAGGACATCCGCGATCGCTGGGGTTTCGATCATGATCGCGTCCCGGCGGCGGGATGTACGCGCTTCGATTTCTATCATCCCGCGTTCGCGTCGGTGATCGTGCCGCGGGAGCGCTTTTGCGCGACCTACGACCTCGACCCGACACGGCCGATCGTCACCTGGGCAACTCAGTACGGATATGCGCATCTGAATGGTGACGCCGGTTCGCCGCAGATGGCTCAATGGCTGCGCGAACTCGACGAGATCGGGGTGACGACCTGCTATGGCCGCATCGGGATGGATCCGCTTCGGATTCCCGGGATTCATGCGAACGGACGCGCTGCAGCGGCGCAGGCGTTCTTCGCTTTGGCCAAAGCGATGCCCGACGTGCAATTCCTGATCAAGCCGCATCCGATCGAGGAACTTGAGTTCTACCGAGGCCGGATTGTGGAGGCCGGGTGCGAGAATATCCGCTTCTGTCCGTCAACGTACATATGGGATGTGCTGAACGCCACCGATGTCCAGCTTCATCGCCATTGTACCACTGCGGTCGAAACCTGGCTTTGGCGGAAGCCGACGATCGAATTGGGAATGGATCCTTCTCCTGGGTTGAACTGGTTCGACCGGGAGGAGGGAAGTGATATGGCGCGCGATACCGACGAGTTGATCGCCCTGGTCGCGGCGTATCTCGACGGCGCCGAGGTTGATGCCGAACGACAGGCGTACCGAGATGCGTACGTTGAGAAATGGTTTGGAACCATGGATGGCCGACGTTGCAAAACGGCTGGCGATCTCATCGACGACTTCCTGCGAAAGCGAGGAAAGCGCCGTGGTCTCTTCCATCCCATGCCTGGGCTTCGGGTGTCGATGAAAGGTGCGCTGACTGCGGCAGCGCGGTATCGCCTCGGTGTGCTCCCGGATGTGTCACTTGTGCGCAGGCATCGCAAATCGACCGTCGTCGCACACGATAAGCTTATATTGCGTGGAGACGTGGCGGCCTATGAGTCCCGGCTTCGAGGGGTCGCGAACCTCCATGATACGAAAGGCACCTCTCGTGACGATTAAATACGACGCCCGAGAAATCCGAGCGGTCTACCAGTCCGGCCAGAACGTTACGCAATGGATACGGGCACGAGAAAACTCGTTTCAGAATTCCGAGACATCGATCCTCTACTCTTATGACGCCCAAGCCGGAACATACGTCGGTGCGATGGAGAACCCCGATGTCGCCGATCTCAAGCGGCGTGTCGGCAAGAAGCTCGGCGCCATTCTCGAATCGCTGGATGCCGAAAGCGTTCTCGATGCTGGCGTCGGCGAAGCTACGACGCTGGCCGGAGTGATCGGCTCGATGAGCCGACGTCCGCCGCGAGTGCTCGGGTTCGATCTCTCGCTCTCGCGTCTGATGTTCGCCAGGAAATATCTCGAGCGGAACGGCGTTCCCGACGTGGAGTTGTTCACAGGCGCACTCGACTGCGTTCCGCTCGCCGACGCCTCCGTTGACGTGGTCACCACCATGCACGCCCTCGAACCGAACCACGGTCAGGAAAAGGCCATTCTCGCCGAGTTGCTGCGAGTGGCGCGGAGATACCTCGTCCTCGTGGAGCCGAGTTATGAACTCGGAGACGAAACCACGCGGCAGCGAATCGAGGCTCATGGATATGTTCGCGGTCTTCCGGATGCTCTGCGAGAACTCGGCTATCCCGCACAACGCGTTGAGCGATGGGAACTCGACATCAATCCCCGCAACCAGGCTGCTTTGATCGTCGTGGAAAAGCCAAACCTGGGGGTGCAAGCTAAGGGGTTTGTGTCGCCGCTCAGCAAGCGGCCTTTGGTCAGGCGGCCGGACTGTTGGTTCTGTCCCGACGATGGCCATGCGTTTCCGGTGATTTCCGGGGTCCCGTGCCTCACCGTGGATTCGGCAATTCTAGCGTCCAAGCTGGGTGAGTTCTGAGCCGAAATGGCGGTTACGACGACGAATCCATACGAGTAGTGAATGCAGAGTTCCACTTCCACCGATAACGCGACACCCCGGCGTATCCGCCTCGTACTGCAGAGCCGTATGGCTTCGTCACGGCTCCCGGCGAAGGCGATGCTGACGATCGCGGGATTCCCCCTGGTGGTGCTCTCGGCGCTTCGCGCGGCAAGTTCGGGCTATGAACTTGTCGTCGCGACATCGGTCTCCCAGTTGGACGATCATATTGCCGAAGCGGCACGAGCGGCTGGTCTTAAGGTATTGCGTGGCCCGGAGGAGGACGCTCTCGCGCGCTACGTCCAGGCGGTTTCGGATCTGGCCGATTCTGACGTCGTCGTACGCCTCACGGGCGATAATGTTTTGCCCGATGGTGCACTGGTGCGGCGACTGGTGGAGGGATTTCTGGCCACGGGGGCAAGTTATCTCTCCACGACTTGGCCTGACGACCGACTTCCATATGGGCTCAGTTGCGAAGCCCTAACCGTGGGGGTGCTTCGTCGTGCGGAAGCCTCTACCCAGGACGCGTTCGATCGCGAGCACGTCACGCCGTGGATTCGTCGAAACTACGGGGTTCGCTCGTTTCCGGATTATGGAGGTACATACGCCTACGGGCATTTGCGGGTCACGATTGATAATATCGATGATTATTCGCGGGTTGCGCGCGCTTTCGCCGGTGTCGCCGATCCGGTGACCGAGCCCTGGAAAGCATTGGTGAACCGGATCGCGGCTGCTGCCGATGCCCCCCAATTCCTGGTTCCGGCCCAGGTTCGTAGCGGTGTGCGGCGCTCGCGCTTGGTGTTGGGCGGGGCGCAGTTGGGAATGCCCTACGGCATCGCCAATGTCACCGGAAAGCCGAGCCGTAACGATGCAATCGAACTGATCCATACTGCCGTCTCCCATGGCGTCACAGATGTCGACACCGCGCGCGCCTACGGTGAATCGGAAGCGTGTGTCGGGGCAGCGATGGTCGGTGGGCGGAGTAATGATCTTCGCCCAATTACCAAACTTTCACCGCTCGATCATCTCACCGACGACATGTCGGTTGAAGCGATCGAGGCAGCCGTGGAAGCGAGCGTGTTCCGTTCCTGCCGTGAACTCGGCATGCGATCGCTGCCGATGCTCCTGGTTCACCGGGCAGCGCACCTCAGCGCATTTGGCGGACGGATCTGGCATCATCTGCTCGCTCTCCGGGCGGCGGGCGTGATCAAGGAACTCGGCGTGTCCCTTCAGACACCCGACGAAGGATTCGCCGCACTGAAGATGCCGGATGTCGCCCATATCCAGCTGCCGTGTAACATGTTGGATTGGCGGTGGGATGCCGCACGGTTTTCTGAAGCGTTGAGCGCGCGGCCGGAGGTGACCGTTCACGTTCGTAGTGTTTTTCTTCAAGGTCTTCTTGCGCAGCCGGCAAGTTCGTCATGGCCCCGAGTCCCGAATTACGATGCAGCAGCGTTAGTCAAAGGCATCGACAACCTCGTTATCGGCCTTGGTCGGGATGGTCCGGACGATCTTGCAACCGCGTGGATCAACGGCCTACCGTGGGTTCATGGATTGGTGATCGGATTGGAGACGTTGCCACAACTGCAGCGCAATCTCGCACTGATTTCGGCTCCGCCATTGAACGCCGACGAACGCGACCGGGTCCGTGACGCGCTGCCGAAAGTTCCGGGGGCGTTGCTAAACCCTGCAATGTGGCCGAGGAGTTGATCATGAGCCAATCGCATCATCTCTTCGACCTTTCCGGGCGGGTGGCGTTCGTTTCAGGTGCTGCAGGGTATCTTGGTGAGGCGATGGCGCGAAGCCTTGCCGAAGCCGGTGCGTGCGTGCTCCTCAATGGTCGGACCCACGAGCCTTTGGAGCGTCTTGCCTCGTGTATGAACGACGCCGGGCTGGAGGCCGAGGTTGCTTGTTTCGATATTTGTGAGGAAGCCGAGACACGGGCGCAAATCGAAGCGCTCGGTCAGCGTTGGGGCGGCTTGGACATCGTGGTGAACAATGCCTATGCGGGGCGGGCTGCGAACATCGCGTCGAGTACGGCTGGTGATTTTCGTAAGAGCTACGAAATCGCGGTGGTTTCGGCGTTTAACGTGATCCAGGCCGCAATTCCTGCTCTCACCACTGCTGCTGCCGTGCGTGGACAGGCCTCGATCATCAATATCGCGTCGATGTATGGCGTCGTGAGTCCCGATCCACGCTTGTATGGTGACAGCGGAATGAACAACCCGCCGTTTTATGGTGCGGCGAAGGGTGGTTTGCTTCAACTCAGTCGCTACCTTGCCTGCCATCTCGCGCCGCAACGAATCCGCTGCAATGCAATTAGCCCAGGGCCGTTTCCGCCTCCGAGCGTGGAGCCGAACTTCGCCGCCCGGCTTGCTGAAAAAGTCCCGATGGGTCGGCTTGGCCAACCCGAAGACTTGGCGGGAGCTGTAGTGTTCCTTGCTTCAGACGCGTCGCGCTACGTAACCGGTGTCAACCTTCCGGTGGATGGCGGTTGGACTGCGTGGTGAGTCACGCGCCAAGCCGAATCGAAAGTCCTGCCGCGCGGCTTCGTAGCCCTCTCTTATTTGGAACGTGTTTATGAAAGTTATCGTGCAGTCAAAGCGCGACTCCAGGCGGCGCGCTATTCTTTTCGTCGCCAGTCCGGCTGCGACCCCTAAGCGCTCAGCAGGCGGAAGCCCGATGATCGGACTGTCTCTTATGCGCGCCTTTGCGAAAGCAGGGTGGGACACCGGGTTCGCAGGATTCGTTAAACCCGAGAGGTGGATCGCCCCAGAAATCGTTGCCGGCGATATGGCCGAGGTCGACTTGAAGGAAGTCGGCGGGCTCTGGCTTTCGCCGCGTGTTTCCATGGATGCGGATGCGGCGAGTCTGGCCAAGCTTATTGCAGAATGGAAACCTGACATCGTCTACTGTTATGGGTTCGAGGCGGCTGCTCTGGCTAACCGGGTTGACGGTGACTTCACGAAGGTAGCGACGTTTTACGATCCTCCGCACGCGTCGGCGTTTTTCAAGCGCAGGGTAGAATTGCAGTACGGTTCGCCGAAGGTTCGGTTAAACATCCTCCGGCGCCTTCCCGATCTGATGCGCCGTTGGCGACGCCATTTCCGGCAGGAACTCCCGGAGTTGGCAAAGACGGATGTGCTGATTTCCCACAGCTATAACCACGGGGTTCTGTATCAGAAGCGCCTGAAGCGCCCGCTCCTGTACTTCCCGAATCCACTTGAGCCGGTTGTCCAAGCAGTTTCCGACGAACAACGGACACCTCCGGCGTTCCTGATGGCTGGCGCCATAAATACGACCGTTTCGTTGACCGGGCTGTATTTCCTCGCCCGGAAGGTTTTGCCGCATCTGCGAAAAGACTTGGAAGACGGGAAGCTTCAGATTCGGGTGATCGGTGGCGGGGAATTGCGCAGTGATCTCGCGTTTCTGAAGGAGGTGCCAAACATACATTTCCTTGGCTTCATCAGCCACGAGGCGCTGATGGAAGAGTATGCCCGTGCAGTTGCGCTTCTGGTGCCGACGCCGATTCGTCTAGGTTTCCGCACGCGGATCGTGGACGCATTCAGGCATGGATTACCGACGATCGTACACTCTGCAAATCGGGCGGGCTTCCATGAGTTGGAAAACCGACGAAACACGATGATGTCGGCCGACGGAGCTACGCTGGCCGCGATGATGCGTGAGCTTCGTGATGATCGGGGTTTGCGGGATCGCATCGCCGTCACGGCACTGCAGGAGTTCCACGAGCGCTACTCTGCGGACGTCTTCTGCAAGTTTGTCATCGACGCATGCGCGGAGCCGCCAAAGGATTTTCTGCGATGACGGCCCCGCGCAAGCTCGTGCGTCACCGGACGAATCGCCAAGTTATCAAAGGTGCGGTACGTCTGCTGACTCCGCGCGAGCGCGGAATCGCCGGTGGCCTGCTCGCGCTGATGATGGTCGCGGGTGTGCTCGAGTCCTCCGTCGTCGCCGCGGTCCTACCTTTCGTCTATATCCTGGTGGATCCGGAGCGCGCGGCATCAATTCCCAAGGTGGCGGAATTGCTGGCGTTTCTGGGGGTCGATCCGGCTGGCGCGATGCCGATATTGTCTATCGCGCTGATCGGCCTCCTGCTCATCTCGGCGATCGTCACCAGCCTCGCGAACTACCTGAACGAACAGCAGACCGAAGCAAGCCGGAACCGGGTGGCCCATGCGTTGTTGGTCCGGGTGGTCGATGCACCGTACCTCTGGGTGGCGCGTCGCAATTCTGCGGTATTGGTCAAGACGATCTTCGACGACGTCCGACTTTGGCGTCGCGACTGCGTGCAATCCCTGCTGTCCATCGTGCAGGCAATCATTCTAATCCTGTTTCCCGCAGCTGTGGCGGTTGCCCTGGCCCCAATGCAGGGTGTGGCCGCGCTCGGCGTTCTTGCGGTCTGCTCCGGGTTTATCATGTTCCTGGTCCGGCGGCCGATCTTGCGGTTTTCCCTCATCGCGCGGGATATACACGCGCAGGTCATGGCCTCGCTGCTGCAAATTCTGAACGGTGTGCGCGAGATCAAGGTCAGCCGCAAAACCGGCTTCTTCCTGAAAGCCTTCGATACCGCCCACGCGGCGTTGAACCGGCAACAGGTCAAGGTGCGGCTGTTGTCGCGAATGCCGGCCTCGGCTTTGACCTTGGTTGGTCAAATCGGCTTCATCGGGATCGCCTGGATGCTCTGGGGGCAGGGATTTTCAGGGGCGGAGATCACCGCTCAGATCGCGATCGTTGGCGTGGTCGTGACTCGCGTCCTGCCCGCCGCCAACCGCTTGAACGCGGCGAATACCGCGCTTTTGGGGTCGCTTCCGTACGTCGAGGGCCTGCTCGATTTGATCGCGAGTGCGGAGAAGGACCGTGGCTGGCTGGCAAGCTCGGATCCCGATCTCAAGCCTCTCGACCGGACGTGGAAACGGCTGGAGTTCGAGGATGTGGGATTTGCCTTCGGTGAACATAGTGCCGGAGTCAAAGAGGTCAGGCTGTCCTTCGATAGAGGAAAGTTCTATGGAGTAGTGGGGCCTTCGGGGGCAGGCAAGAGCACGCTGATGAATCTCCTCATCGGCCTCCTCGCGCCTGATACCGGCAAAATCCTGATCGATGGCGTGCCGCGGGAGCGGTGTCGGCCCGGCAACTGGCTCGATCAATTGGCGTACGTGCCGCAGGACGTGTTCATGCTCGACGATACGGTCGCCGCCAACATTGCTTTCGGCAATGAGCAATCGGACGCTGAACAGCGAATACAGACGGCGCTGCGCGTCGCATGCCTCGAAGAGGTCGTCGCTGCCATCCCGGAAGGATTGGAGACCCGCCTTGGCGAGCGCGGCCGCCGGTTCTCGGGTGGCCAGGCGCAGCGCGTCGCGATCGCCCGGGCGATATTCAACGGACCGACCGTCCTGCTGATGGACGAGGCAACCAGTGCGCTCGACAGCATTACCGAGGAGCGCGTGCAGGCGAACATCCGCAATCTCGGCGACGACACGTTGGTGATCGCGATCGCGCACCGCATCAGTTCCCTTAGGGCCTGCGACGAAATCATCGTCCTCGACGGGGGGAAGATCGTCGATAAGGGTCCTTACACCGAACTCCTCGATCGCTGCCCATTGTTTGCTAGTCTCGCATCCAAGCCGTTGGAGGACGTACAGGCATGATCGCGGCGATAATCCCCGCACGTGGCGGATCGAAGCGTCTTCCTCGCAAAAACATCCTGCCCTTCGCGGGACGGCCTTTGCTGGTTTGGTCGATCGCTGCGGCAGTGGCCGCGCCGTCGCTCGACGACGTCTGGGTCACCACCGACGACGACGAAATCGCGGATGTGGCGAAGGCCTACGGTGCCAAGGTGATCCGGCGTCCGCCGGAACTCGCAGCGGACACGTCGTCGACTTTCGACGCGATCGTCCATGCTTTGGGAGCAATCCGCATCGAAGGGTTTGATGTCGAGGCGGTGGCGACGCTCCAACCGACCAACCCTTTGCGGCCGGTGTCGATGATCGAGGAGGCGGTGATGCGGTTTCGTTCCGTGTCATGTGATTCGCTGATTTCGGTAAGCCAGAGGCCATTGAAGACAGGGCGGATCGAAGGCGATTATTTCGTGCCCTCATATCCTTTTGGGCAACAGTCGCGTTTGACCGCCCCGCTGACGTATGAGAACGGTCTCTTGTACATCACGTCGGCGACGAGTCTTGACGCCGGTTCGCTCTGCGGGACGCAGATATGTGCGTTTCCTACGGATCGTCCTTACGACGAGGTGGATATCGACGATGCACTCGATTTTGCGATAGGCGAGAGCGTCGCCCACGCCCTCGGGGATTTCGGATACTAGGAGGCCAAATGGCGCATGGAATCCGCATTGGCGATAGCTGCGATTTCGATATTTCGGTGGAGCAGGTAAGCGCGTTCTACGGCGAGAATTGGCCGCGGCGAATCGCCTTGGCGCTGCCGTCGTTTTATCGCTGGCAGTTTGCGGAGTCACCGGATGCAAATGGCCGGGATCATTGCTGCGTGGCAATCGGCGAAGATGGCGGCATCGTGGGAGTCATGGGCCTTCACCCCCAGAAATTCCGTCTCGATGGGGAGTGTCGCCACGGTGCGGCGCTTACCACGTGGGTCGCGAGCCGGAAAGGCGTGGGAATCGGCGCACGTATGCTCGAACACCTGCAGAACCGCTACGACGTCTTGCTCGGAACCGGAATCACCGCCGCGGCGCTCCCACTCTATCTCGCGGCGGGTTTTCGCTACGTCGCGTCGATTCCGCGATTTCTCAAGGTTTTCAGGCCCGAGACCATCGAGACTTTCGGAGCGTCCGATCGGCTTGGACGCAAGCTGATGCGGTACTGGGCTCCACGGGACAGCTTTTCGGGGCGCGTTGCCGAGGTCTCGGACTGGTCGGGTGCGGCAGGGGTCGTGGCCGAGGCATTGGACGGCGCGAACCATTACGCACGAAGCGCGTCGCACCTGGAATGGCGTTTCTGTAGACACCCCGTATTCCCCTATCGGTGCTTTATCGTCGAATCCGACGCTGGCCGGGCATTTGTAGTACTCAAGATCGAGATACTCCCGGAGTTCTCGATCGCCAACGTGGTAGAATGCTGCGCCGATGATCGGATGATGCCCACGGCGATCGAGTTCATTGAATCCTACTGCTTGCATCACGCGGTGGATGTGGCGGATTTTTATTGCACATCTACGCGGCACGGCGGTTGGTTCATGAAAAAGCAGTGGTTTTCGATCCTCGACGACAAGGCGCTGCAATTTCCCCACCTGTTCTATCCGGTTGAATTGAGATCCCCGCCGACGACCTCGCTGATCGCGTGGAGCCGGGGTGATGCTCTCGGTCTCCTCGATATCGGAAAGCTCTACCTGACCAAGGCGGACCTCGACCTCGATCGTCCCACATTGGCGTATTACCAAGCTCACGGGCTTCGAGAAAAATGATGAACAACGGCAACATCCTAACGGCGGTGATGTACCACTACGTTAGACCGATACGCGATTCGGCATATCCCGGAATTAAAGGACTCGAGTTGAAGCAGTTCGAGGGCCAACTCGACTATCTCTGCCGTTATCATGAGATCGTCGCGATGGACGATGTGCTCGACGCGCTGGAAGGCAAGGCCAGATTGCCGACTCGTGCTGCGTTGCTGACCTTCGACGACGGCTATAAAGACCACTACGAATACGTTCGTCCGATTCTGAATCGGCGCGGTCTCTCGGGGGTCTTCTTTCCTCTAGCGGGTGCATCTCTCGACCTGCAACCTTTCGCCGCAAACATGCTCCATTACGTTCTGTCCGCAGCGACCGATGTGAACGAGTTGATCTCCCGAATGGAGTATTGGCTGCAAACCCTCTACGCTGATTACGCGGCGGAAAATTTGCCTGCGCTCCGGCAAAAGCTGATGGTCGGAACGCGTCTCGATCCGCCCGAGGTGATCTACGCGAAGCGGATGCTTCAGGTAGCGCTTCCGGCGGCGATGCGTCAGGAGATCATTAACGTTCTCTTTCAGGAGTTCGTCGGACTCGAGCCAAGCGAATTTGCCCGAAAGCTCTACTGCAGCGCCGACGATCTCACGACAATGCATCACGAAGGCCATTGCATCGGGAATCACGGTTTGCGGCATCCGTGGTTGGGGAGCCTGTCGGAGAGCGAGCAGCGCGACGACATTGTGGGAGGGTTGCGGATACAGGACGCATTGGACGCATCCCGTAGATCATTCGTGTTCTGCTACCCTTACGGAGATTTCAACGCGACAACGATCTCGATTCTGGAACAACTCGGCTGCAGTGCCGCGATGACCACCGTCGTTGGAAGCGCGTCGATTTGTCCCGAAAAACGGTTCGAAATCGCCCGTCTCGACACCATTGATTTTCCGTTCGCCGGCGATGCACCCGAATGCCGCTGGTCTAAAGAGGTGCGTGCGTAAAATGTCGTTTAGGTCTGCCCGGTTCAATCGATTCGCCGATCATGCGGTCGGAGCCGTTTCCCAACTTGATTTCCGCAAATGGCCGGCGCGGTGGAATCAGCGGCGAGTTCGGGACATTGCGGAAGCCGAAATGATGCAACTGCCGAGGCGGCCACTGCTCCCGGAGCTTGATGGTGACGTCCTCGTCGACGGCATGTTCGACAACCCGAACTACTGGTTTCGCTATAATTTCATCCGTTCCGCACTTGGTCTGCACGAGGCCCGCGAGATTGGAGTTCTCGGTGAGTTCGCCCGAACCCGCGTCGGTCGGACCTTTCGCAATCTCGGCATTCGCAATGTCGTCGATTATCGGGCACTGAAGGTTTCGCCCGACACGCCACGGCGTGCGGACAATCTTTCGGCCAAGACGAAGGATGCTGCTGAAATCCTCGACTGGACCCTGCCTCAGGGCTTTCCGGGAAAGATGGCCTACGATGCGATTCTTAAGCGCCAGCGTCTGCCAGCAGTTTCTGTTGATGACGAAAGCTTTGCATATTGGGTGCGGGAGCTTTTCGGCTGCCTCGAACGCTCCGAACGGCTGCTTGACGCGCACGATTTCAAGTTCGTCTCGATCAGCCACCCGTTTAGCTTTCACTGGGGCAGCATCAATTGGTGCGCGCTCCAACGGCGGATTCCGGTAGTGATGCCATTTGGTGCGTTTGGCTCGATACGCGCTGCGCGATTGTCCCAACCGGATGACGTATACGCGTATTTCGATCGTCCCAATGCGCATGACGTGGCGCGTCTCGGCGTAGAGCAGCGACACAAGCTGGCCGCCATCGGTGCCGATTACATGTCGCAGCGTCTTGCAGGAAGGGCCACGGATCTTGCGTCGTTCTATGCGTTTCAACAGGCGCAGGGAGAAATCGACCGAGCGGCAATATGCAACGCATTTGGTTGGTCCCCCGGCAAACCGATCGTTGCGTTCTATGCCTCCAACTGGTTCGATTGGCCGCACCAGCTGGGGATGTCGCAGTTCCGCGATTTCCTCGATTGGACCGAAGCGACGCTTGAGAAAGCCCTCGAGAACACCGACGTAAACTGGCTTCTCAAGCCCCACCCTTGCGAGGAATGGTTCGGCGGAGTGAGTCTCGCGTCGATGCTCAAGGATAGGTGCTCGTGTGGCCATGTCCGGCTGACGGACAAGGCCTGGAATAACACCGGCGTCCTCCAAAGCGTCGATGCGATCGTCACCTATCATGGAACCATCGGCGTGGAAGCCGCAGTGGTGAACAAACCGGTGCTGGTTCCGGATCACGGCAAGTACGACGATCTCGGGTTTGTCAAGGTCGCGCGGGATCGTGCCGATTACCTCGAGCTTCTTTCCGGACGGTGGTGGGACGACGTGGATCTGAATGCCGCCCGGGCTGCCGCTGAACTGTTTAGTGGATGGTGGTTCTGCATTCCTGAGTGGCAGGGAAGCATGTTGATGCAGGAAGATGCGCGTCAGGAAGCGCTATACCCCGGAATCATAGACTTCCGGAAGAAGTTCGGTCCGACGGTCGATCTTGAGGTCGATCATCTGCGTGATTGGTTCCTTTCCGGGCATCCTTTCTCCCACACCTACAAGATGCTGAAAGCTTCGGAATATCGGTTGAGCAATGTCTGATCAGAACAACTTTGAAGCTGCGCGCCGCGCTTCTGGGGATAATTGCTCCCGTGACGATCTCAAGCGGCCGCTCCAGACGCGGTCAAGTCTTGCGGCCGGTCTGAGAGCCTGCGGGATTTCGAGGGGCGATGTTATCTGCGCCCATGTTTCGCTAAGTAGCCTCGGATACGTATGCGGCGCGGGCCAGACTGTCATTGCCGCATTGGGCGATGCCGTGGGTTTGGACGGTTCGATCATGATGCCGGCATTTTCGGGCGAAATGTCCGATCCGGCGACCTGGCTCCACCCTCCGGTGCCGCCAGACTGGATCGAAATTATTCGGCGGGAGACCCCCATCTACGACCCAAGACTGACCCCGACCCGGCTAATGGGGACGGTCGCCGAATTGTTCCGAACGTATCCTGGCGTTCGCCGGAGTTCCCATCCTCATTCCTCGTTTGCCGCCTGCGGCCGTTATGCGGATGTCATCGCCGGAACCCATCCTCTGGATTTTCGCTTCGGTTCCGCTTCTCCGTTGGGAAAGCTTGCAGCGCTCGACGGGAAGGTTCTGCTCCTCGGCGCAGACACGCGCCGAGGATCATTTATTTATCTTGCCCAGTATCTGTCGGGCTTAGGCGCGAGAGGGACAAAGGTGGTGCCGGTTGCCGACGGCAGCGGTGGGGTCATGTGGCGCACATGCCATGACGTGATCTACAGCAACCGTTATGTGCAGACCGGCATCGAGTTTTTGATGGCCGAAGGTGTCGCCCGGGTGTCCGCTGTCGGCGACGCGCCGACCGTCCTGATGCCCGTGCGGGAATCGCTTGCGGCATTGCTGGACTGGGGATGGAAGACTGCCGACGTGCCGCACGAAGTTCTGCGTGAGCCCGTGCCGTTGCCGGCGCGCTGGGAAGAATGGTTGCAAACGGAGAGTCTCGGAGATGCGTGAATTCTCGATTGCTGGACGCAATATCGGTCCGGATCATCCGCCGCTGGTTCTGGTGGAGGTGGGGATCAATCACGAGGGTAGCGTGGACAAGGCGTTGCAGCTCGTCGACGCCGCCGTCGCTGCGGGCGCCGAGGTGGTGAAGTTCCAGTGCCACATCACCGACAAGGAGATGGTGCCCACCGACATGACGCCCGGTGAGATCTCCACGGAGAAACTCTGGGACATTATCAAGCGGTGCGAGCTGACCGCCGACGAGGAACGCCGCGCCCAGGCCTATTGCGCGGAAAAGGGCGTGCTCTATCTTTCGACACCGTTCAGTCGCGAAGCGGCAGATCGGCTGAACGACATGGGCGTGCCCGCGTTCAAGATCGGCTCGGGCGAGTGCAACAACCTGCCGCTTCTCGATCACATCGCCGGATTTGGCAAGCCGATGATCCTGTCCACCGGGATGAACGACCTCGCCTCGGTGAAGCGGTCGGTTGCGGTGCTGGACGGTCGGGTGCCCTACGCCCTGATGCATTGCACCTCGATGTACCCGACACCCTACGATAAGGTCCGCCTTGGCGCGGTGTCGGAACTTGCGCGTGAATTCGGCGTGCCGGTGGGACTTTCGGACCATTCCATGGGAATCTGGACCTGCCTCGGCGCGGTCGCCCTCGGCGCCAGCATCCTCGAAAAGCACTTCACGATTTCGCGGTCGTGGCCGGGCCCGGATACCGGGATCTCGATCGAGCCCAACGAACTCAAGGACATGATCGACGGCTCGCGGGCCATCTGGCAGGCGCGTGGCGGCGTGAAGACGATTCTTGCCGAGGAACAGCCGGTGATCGAGTTCGCCTACGCCACACTGGTGTCGATTGCGCCGATCCGTGCAGGGGAAGCCCTGAGCCGCGAGAACGTCTGGGTCAAGCGACCGGGGACCGGGCCGATCCTGGCCGAGCGTTTCCCTGAGGTTTTGGGCAAGCGCGCAACCCGCGACATTCCCGCCGAAGTGCACATCGCGCCTGAGGATATCGACGGCTTTGTCCTCTGATACGGTCTTCGTCACCGGCGCGACGGGGTTCCTCGGCCGGCGTGTCGTAGCAGCCTTGCGGGGGCGCGGGTGGGGGGTCGTCGGGGTTTCCCGTTCGGCGATATCCGGGCTCCGCGAGGTCGGCGACTACGGTGATCTCGTTGCGCCGCCGGGTGGAGCGGTTCTGGTGCATCTGGCCGAAACCCGAAACATCGGCGCGGCCGAGGCGGCGGGCGAGGCCCATGTCATAGCAACGACTGGCGCGCTTCGGCGGCTGCTTGACCAACCATGGCGGCATGTGGTGTACGCATCGTCGGCGGCGGTCTACGGCGATCGCGTCGTGGCACCCCGCCGCACCGACGAAAAGGTCGAACCCGACGGAATTTACGGACGCGCCAAACTAGTATGCGAGGACATGATTCTGCGGAAGGGCGGGACCGTGCTCCGCCTCGCCAACCTCTTCGGTACCGGCATGGCGACCAACAACGTGCTCGGCGACGTGCTGAACCAGATCGACCACGGCCACGAACCTCTGACCTTGCGCGATCTGGCCCCAGTGCGCGACTTCCTCTGGGTCGACGACGCGGCGCTTGCTTTCGTTGCGGCGGCAGAGCGGTGGCCGGGCGGCGTGCTCAACGTCGGTTCGGGTCGCGGCACGTCGGTCGCGGCGCTGGCGCGGGCGGTTCTCGCGAGGGTCGGAACCCCGGAACGCCGGCTTTTCGCCAGCGCGCCCGGCGGGCGGGCCTCGGCTCTGGTCCTCGATATCGCCGATACGGAGCGGCTTCTCGGCTGGCGTCCCACGACCTCCCTCGAAGCGGGCCTGGAAATCCTGTTGCGCGAGCGCTCGATCTCTCCCATACCCACCACAACCGATTCTCGCGAGCGTTAAGGGCAGGTCATGAGCAAAAGAACCGTCGCCGTCTTTACCGGTAACCGCGCCGAGTATGGATTGCAGTTCCCGATTCTCCGCGCGATCGACGCGCACCCCGACCTGGACTACCGGCTTCTGGTTTCCGGCGCGCACCTCGATCCGAACTTCGGAAATACCCTGTCCGAAATCGAAGCCGACGGTTTTTCCGTCGCGGCGGAGGTCAAGATCGACATGCCCGCGGATTCGCTCTATGCAACTGCGCAGGCAATCGGCTCCGGCGTGCTGTCGATCTCCCAGGCCCTGGCGCGGATCAAGCCCGACATGCTGGTGGTCTACGCCGACCGTTTCGAAGGATTCGCGGCGGTGATCGCCGGAACCCAGATGAACGTGCCGACCGCGCATATCGAAGGCGGCGATTTGACGGAAGGCGGTGCGTTGGACGATTCGGTGCGCCACGCGATGTCGAAGTTGGCGCACCTGCATTTCACCACCAACCAGCAGGCGTCCAACCGCATCCTTGCGATGGGCGAGGAGCCGTGGCGCGTCCACACCGTAGGCTTCCCCGCCATCGACCTGATCCAGGACGGCAAGTTCGCGAGCCCGGCGGAAATCGTCGACCGCCTCAAACTCGATCTGTCGCGGCCGGTGGTGTTGTTCACCCAGCATTCGGTCACCACCGAATTCGATCAGGCGGTGGCCCAGCTCGAACCCTCCCTCGCCGCGCTCGAGCGCCTGGCGGAGGAAGGCGTGCAGGTGATCGCCACCTACCCCAACAACGACGCGGGCGGGCGGCAGATCATCGCGCGACTGGAAGAGTGGGCCGCCACCGCACCGGCGGGCATCCAGGTTCATCGCTCGCTTGGCCGCTACCTGTACCACGGCGTTCTCGCCCTTGCGCGCGACCATGGGATGCGCGTCGCCTGCGTCGGCAACTCGTCGTCCGGGATCAAGGAAACCCCGGCGTTCGGGTGTCCGACGGTCAACATCGGCAGCCGCCAGAAGGGGCGCCTTCGCGGAGCGAACGTCCTCGATGCGGACTACGACGCCGCGGCGATCGTCGATACCGTTCGCAAGTGCTTGCACGACAAAGATTTTCGTCACACCGCGCACACCACCGCCAATCCCTATTGGGAAGGCGACGCCGGAATCAAGATCGCGAAGGTCCTCGCGGAGGTGCCCCTGGATCAAGTTCTGCTCCGCAAGGGAATGACCCTGCGCGGCGAAGAGAAGGACGGCTGGTACCGATGACCGAACCGGTTCTCTCTTCTGAGCAGACGATCCGCGATGCGATCTCGATCATCGAGCGCACCCGGCGCTTCATCGCCGCGGTGGTCAACGCGGAAGGCAAGCTCGTGGGCGTGATCTCCGACGGCGACGTGCGCCGCGCTCTGCTCGCCGGTCACGCCATCGACCATTCGGTTTCCGTGGCGATGACCGCCAAGCCGATCCTGGGCTACGAAACCGAGACCGTCGAAGGCTTGATGCACCGCATGGCGAGCCTGGGCGTCGCGGCGTTGCCGGTGGTCGACGCCGACGGACGGTTCGTCCGCATCGCACAGATCAACGACGAAACCCCGGGAGAAAGCGTCGCCAGCCGTGCCGACCAGTTCTGGGGCGCGGTGGTGATGGCGGGCGGCGAGGGCCGACGGTTGCGCCCGCTGACCACCGACATGCCCAAGCCGATGCTTCCGATCGGTGGAGCGCCGCTGCTCGAACGCCAGATTCGCGGCATGGTCTCGCGCGGGCTCAAGCGGATCTTCATTTCGACCAATTACCTCGGCCATGTGATCGAGGCCCACTTCGGAGACGGCCGAGAGTTCGGCGCCGAGATCGAGTATCTGCGCGAGAAGGAAAAGCGCGGGACCGCAGGTGCGTTGGCGCTTCTTCCCGAACCCCCGAAGGGCCCGCTGCTGGTGATCAACGGCGACGTTCTGACCACTTCGGATTACGGTCGAATGCTAGACTACCATGCCGAGCATGGCGGCTATCTGACCGTGGCTGCGATCGAATACCGGGTCGAAATCCCCTTCGGCGTGATCCACACCACTGGTGTGCGCGCGACCGGTCTCGAAGAAAAACCTTCGCAGCGTTACCTGTGCAATGCCGGGATGTACGTGCTGTCGCCCGAGGCGCTGGACTTGGTTCCCGCCGAAGGATTCTTCAATATGACCGACGTGATCGAAGCCGCGATCGCTGCCGGTCGTCCGGTTTCGGTATTCCCGATTCATGAATACTGGACCGACATCGGCAGTCCGAGTGATCTCGCAACGGCGCAGCGGGTATTTCAAGGGGAAGTTCTATGACCGAAAACCTTCAGGGAAAGAAGGTCCTCGTCACCGGTGCGGATGGCTTCATCGGCAGCCATCTGGTCGAGTTGCTGGTGGCACGCGGTGCGAACGTGCGCGCGCTGGTCTACTACAATTCCTGGAATAGCCGAGGCTGGCTGGCGGATGCCGATCCGGCAGCGCTGCGCGACGTGGAACTTCTTCCGGGTGACATCCGCGACGCCGAGCGCATCCGCAAGGCGGTTGCCGGATGCTCCTACGTTTTTCACCTGTCGAGCCTGATCGGGATTCCATACTCCTACGTCGCGCCGCGTTCGTACGTGGACACCAACGTCACCGGCGCGCTCAACGTGCTCGAAGCCTGCCGCGCCTCCGACAATCTGGTGCGGTTGGTCCACACCTCGACCTCCGAGGTCTACGGTACGGCGCAGACGGTGCCGATTTCGGAATCTCATCCGCTGGTCGGCCAATCGCCGTATTCGGCGAGCAAGATCGGTGCGGACAAGATGGCCGAGAGCTATCATCTCTCGTTCGGCTTGCCGGTGGTCACGGCCCGTCCGTTCAACACCTTCGGTCCGCGCCAGACCGCGCGTGCGGTGATTCCGACGATCGCCAGTCAGCTGCTGTCTGGGGTCGAAGCGCTCAAGCTTGGCGCGATGACCCCGACCCGCGACTTCAACTTCGTCCGCGACACCGCGTCGGGCATGATCGCATTGGCGCTCTGCGCTGCGGCTGAGGGCGAGGTCGTCAACATCGGCACAGGCGAGGAATGGTCGATCGAGACCACCGCGCGGATGCTGATGGAGATCACCGGGCGCGAGGTGCCGGTTCTCTGCGACGAGCAGCGCATCCGACCCGCCAACAGCGAGGTTAATCGCCTGCTCGCCGATAATGGCAAGATCAAGGCCCTTACGGGATGGGCGCCGCAGACTCTGTTCCGCGAGGGTTTGGCCGAGACGGCGAAATGGATCGAACGCAATCTGCGGTTCTTCCACCCCGAGGGTTATTCGTTGTAGATCATTCACCACTTCCGGTTCGGCGCGAAGCCGGACTCACTGGAAAAGAGGCTCGTCTGATGATGAAGGTCAAGGTTCTCGGCGCCGGGTCGATCGGCAACCATTTGTCCAACGCGTCGCGCGCGATGGGTTGGGACGTGGATCTCTGCGACGTTGATCCCGCCGCGCTCGCGCGCACGCGCAACGAGATCTATCCCGGCCGCTACGGCAAGTGGGACGAGGGCATCCGCCTGTTCGAGGTCAAGGATGCGCCCAAGGGCGGCTACGACCTGATCTTCATCGGCACTCCGCCCGATTGGCACGTTCCGCTCGCGCTCGAAGCGGTGGCGGAAAAGCCGAAGGCGATCCTCGTCGAGAAGCCGTTCTGCACCCCCGACCTCAAGGACGCGCAGAAGCTGTTCGCCGCAGCGAAGGCCGCGGGCGTCGCGGTGTTCACCGGCTACGATCACGTCGTCGGCAAGGCCGCCGACAAGATGGTCGAAATCGCCACCTCCGGCAGCCTCGGAGCGATCGAAACCCTCGACGTCGAGTTCCGCGAGTTCTGGGGCGGAATCTTCGCCGCGCATCCGTGGCTTTCCGGTCCGGGCGACACCTACCTCGGCTACTGGAAGCGCGGCGGCGGCGCATCGGGCGAGCATTCGCATGCGGCCAACCTCTGGCAGCACTTCGCCCACGCCATCGGCGCGGGTCGCGTCGTGGAGGTCCAGGCTGCGCTCGACTTCGTCAGCGGCGGCAAGGTCGAATACGACAAGCTCTGCCTGCTCAATCTCAAGACCGAGTCCGGTTTCGTCGGACGCGTCGTGCAGGACGTGGTGACCAACCCGCCGTGCAAATGGTCGCGGATTCAGGGCGCGAACGGTTATGCCGAATGGCAGTGCGGCTTCAAGCCGGGCGTGGACGCGGTGTTCGAGGGTGGCGCCAAGGGTCAGACCGCCGAGCACCTGTTCCCGAAGACCCGTCCCGACGACTTCATCCAGGAGCTCAAGCATATCGAGGCGGTGCTGGCGGCGGATCCGGCGCAATCCGGCATTTCCATCGCCCGCGGGTTGGACACCATGCTGGTGGTGGCCGCTGCGCACAAGTCGGCGCGCGAGGGCCGTACCGTCCGCATCGACTATACCGCGGGCTATACCGAAGCCGCGCTGATCTGAGCCTTCTGCAAGCAACCGAGCAGGTAAACCGACATGAATGAGTCCTTCGACTTCCGCGATCTGTTCGTCTTCGATCTGGCGAACAACCATCAGGGCAGCGTCGAACACGCATTGAACATCGTGCGCGGTGTCGGTGCTGCGGTCCGCAAGCGCGGCGTGCGCGGGGTGTTCAAGTTCCAGTTCCGGCAACTCGATACCTTCGTCCACCCGGCGCACCAGAAGCAGAGCGACAACAAGCACATCCCGCGCTTCCTCGCCACTCGGCTGGAGCGCAAGGATTATAAGGTTCTGCTCGATGCGGTGCGCGCCGAGGGGATGCTTTCGATGTGCACGCCGTTCGACGAAGAGTCGGTCGACGTGATCACGGAGATGGGCTTCGACCTGATCAAGGTCGCGAGCTGCTCGGCCAAGGATTGGCCGCTCCTGGAGAAGATCGCGGACTCGAACCTGCCGGTGATCTTCTCCACCGGCGGGCTGCAGCTCGCCAACATCGACGACCTGGTGAGCTTCTTCGATCACCGCGGCTGCGAATACGCGATCATGCACTGCGTCTCGCTGTACCCGATCCCGGACGACAAGTTCCACCTCAACCAGATCGACGTGCTGAAGGGCCGCTACCGCAACCGGGTGATCGGCTGGTCGACCCACGAGAACCCCGACGACGTTCTGCCGGTGACGGTGGCGATCGCCAAGGGCGCGCAAATGTTCGAACGCCATGTCGGCATCGCCACCGACAAGATCACGCTGAACGCCTACTCCTCGACGCCGGAACAGGTCGACGCCTGGATCGCGGCTGCCCAGCACGCTGCGGTGTTGTGCGGCTCGACCGAGCGGGTGACCGACGCCGACGAGATCGCGTCGCTCGACTCGCTGCGTCGCGGCGTATTCGCCAAGACCGGGATCAAGAAGGGGCAGGTGATCGGCCGCGATCAGGTCTACTTCGCGATGCCGTATCAGGACGGCCAAGTCGATTCCGGTCATTGGCGCGCCGGGATCATCGCCGAGGCCGACGTCAAGGCGGACGCCCCGGTGCTGCGCACCGCGGTGAAGGTGCCCCTCGATCCCGACTACAAGGTGATCAAGGACGCCGTCCACGAGGTCAAGGCGTTGTTGAACGAGGCGCGCATCGCCCTCAACAGCGAGTTCGAGGTCGAGTACTCCCACCATTACGGAATCGCCAAATTCCGCGAGATCGGCGCGGTGATCATCAACGTGATCAATCGCGAATACTGCAAGAAGGTTCTGGTCCAGCTCGCCGGGCAGAAGCACCCGGCGCACTACCACAAGCTCAAGGAAGAGACCTTCCAGGTGCTGCACGGAGAGTTGCGGATCACTGTGGATGGTCGCGAACGCACCCTCCTGCCGGGCGACACCTGCCTGGTGATGCCGGGCGTCTGGCACAGCTTCTGGACCCCCACCGGCTGCGTCATGGAAGAGGTCTCGACCACCCACCACAACAACGACTCGGTCTACAAGGACAAGGCGATCAACGAACTCGAACGCCATCAGCGCAAGACCAAGGTCAACCACTGGGGTCGTTGGCAGTTGGCCGAGCGCGCCAACCGTCAGCAGTAAAGCTTCCGTCGCGTCCGATTCCGGCCCTGGGCGCTCGTCGCCCGAGGCCGGAGTTCGCCAGTTTTCGGACGGAAATTCATAAGAAGAAGTGCGGGACGAATGAAAAAGCTCAAGATCGTGTGCATGCTGGAATCGGATCCTGAGATCCGGAATTTTCTTCTCAGCAGATCTTTGGAGCCGCTGTTCGCACAACATGACGTAACCCTGCTACTGCCGCCGAACGGTTACGAGCGGGTCAAGTTCGACGTCGCTTCGCTCAACCTTCCAATCCCGATCCGGCACGTCTCGATCCCGGCTAAGCGGTTTACGCTCTGGCGGCGGCGCTACATTTTCGACCAGATGCGGCCACGCCTCAGCCTCCGCTGGTGGCGGATCTGGTCCACTTGGCTGGGAGCGATCGGATGGAAAGCGGGGGTGATCTATGGCCTTGCCAACTTACCCGGCGTCCGCACCATCGTCGACCGCACCTATGATCGACGCCTGAAGGCCGTCCCGGCGGAGGAATTCGCGGCGACGATCCGCGAACTGAAGCCGGATATCCTGATCCATCCGAGCACGTTCGGCGGTTACTTCATCAATGACATGATCGCCGAAGGCAAGGCCCAGGGCATCCCCACGATGCTGCTGATGAATTCCTGGGACAATCCCGGCACCAAGCGCGCGACATCCGGCAAGGCCGATTGGGTCGCGGTCTGGGGCGAGCAGACCAAGCGGCATACCGAGTTCTTCATGGGAATTCCGTCGGAGCGGATCCTCAAGCTCGGCGCGGCACAGTTCGAAGCCTACCGTCCCGCGCCGCGCCTGACCCGCGCGGAATTCCGCGCCGAGCATGGCATCGCCGAGGACATGCCGATTCTGCTCTATGCCGGTTCGAGCCGCGGCCGCAAGGAGGCGCTTCACCTGAAGTGGCTGAACGAGGCGATCGAAAACGGCACGTTGCCCCGGGTCACTGTCCTCTATCGCCCGCACCCGTGGGGTATCGCCCGCGACCAGGCCCAGGAAATTCTGGACGCCGGCTGGAAGCACGTGCGGATCGAAAACTCGATGCGCACCTTCATCGAGGACACCGCCGCTGGGCGCAAGCCGGCCGGCTTCCTGATGGCCGAGTATGCGCGCACCCATGACATCCTGAGTTCGGTCGACATGGTGATTTCGCCGCTGTCGACGATGATCGTCGAAGGCGCGTTGCACGGCCTCCCGGCGATGTGCTTCTACGCCCAGGAAGAGGAAGGCAAGAGCCTCTGGACGCGCGGGGTGAAGAAGCTCCCGCACTTCGAGGAGATCTTCACCTCGCCGGTGGTGCTGGTGTGCCGCAACTATCCCGAATTTCTGCCGAAGGTGGCGACGCTGATCGGCCGCGCGGGCGACCCCGAGTTCCGCGAGCGGATCGTCAAGGAGATGCGCTACTTTGCGGAGTTCCATCCGGTGTCCTACGGGGCGGCGGTGCTGGAACATCTCGATCGTCTGTTCCCCGAGAACGATATGCCGGAAAGGAATGCGTCATGATCGGCTCGAAGCGGGTGCTTGCGGTGGTTCCGGCGCGGGGTGGGAGCAAGGGGATTCCCTTGAAGAACCTCAAGCCGGTGCGGGGCGTGCCGCTGGTGGCGCTGGTCGGCGAGGTGATCGCGCAGATGCCCGAGATCGACCGCACGGTGGTCTCCACCGACCACGATGAAATCGCCAAGGTCGCCGAGGCGGCGGGGATCGCCGCGCCGTTCCGGCGGCCGGAGACGCTCTCCGGCGACCGGATCGGCGATCTCGAAGTGCTGACCCATGCGCTGCTCGCGTCCGAGGAACTCGATGGCGTGATCTACGACATCGTGCTGATGCTCCAGCCGACGTCGCCCCTGCGCGAGGTCGCCGACGTGCGCGCCTGCCTGACCAAGCTGGTGGACGAGAACTGGGACGCGGTGTGGACGGTGTCCGAGACCGACTCGAAGGGGCATCCTCTGAAGCAGCTTACTCTCGCCGCCGACGGCGCGATGGATTACTACGACCCGGCGGGCGCGGCGATCATCGCGCGCCAACAACTCAAGCCGGTTTACCACCGCAACGGCGTCGCCTATGCAATCAGTCGCGCCTGTCTGCTCGACCAGAAGTCGATCAAAGGCGCGCGCACCGCGGCGGTGGTGGTGCCCGGCGACCACGTCAGCATCGATACGTTGTGGGATCTGGAGCTCGTCGAATATATCCTCTCGCGCCGCTCTGCCGCCGTCGATGCCTGAGACGAATCCTTGCCCTCGGGTGGTCTATCTGGTCAAGGCCGGGCGTGAGGAGCGCATGGTTGCCAATGCGCCGCGCGAATTTTTCTATGGTTTTTCCGAGCTTGCTGCCGCGGGGGCAGATGTTCGTCTGTTACCTGACTCCGCCCTCGGCTTCGACGGCCGACGCGCCGGCGTTCTCGCGCGTGGCTTCAACGCGCTGATCTATCGCCTCGCCGGCATTCCGGCACTTGCCGCCTGGCGCCTCGCGACGTCGCGGCGACGGCTTGGCGGTGCAGATCTGGTCTTCGTCACCACCAATACCTTCGGAATCGGCCTCGCGCTGCTCAAGCGCTTCGGACTTCTGCGGGCGAAGGTGTTGTTTCTCGCCATGGGGCTCGTGGAGCCGCATACGCCGCGTCGCTGGCGGCTAGTGTTCCGCTGGGTTCTGCGCGACGTGGCGGTGCTGGCGCTGGCCGAGCAGGACGCGAGGCTGCTGACGGAAGTGCTGCGGCGACAGGTGGCGTATGTTCCTTTCGGCGTCGACAAGACATTCTGGACGCCCGCTCCGGACGCGGTGGACGGCGGCTATATCCTCAGCATCGGCAATGACCGGCACCGTGACTTCGCCACTCTGGTCGCAGCTTGGCGGCCCGAATTTCCTCTGCTCAAGATCGTCACCCATCTTCCGGTGGAAACCGCCGCCGCCAACGTCGAAGTGATCCGCGGCGACTGGCACAGCCAGGCGCTCAGCGATGCGGAAATCCGCGAGCTGATGCGGCTGGCGCGGTTCGTCGTGCTGCCGATCCGCAATACCGTGCAGCCCTCCGGGCAAAGCGCGGCGCTCCAGGCGATGGCTTGCGGCAAGGCGGTGCTGGTGACCGATTATCCGGGACTATGGAATCGCGAAGTCATGCGTGATGGCGAAACCTGCATCCTGCTGGGTGCGCCGGGCGACGGCGTGGCGATTTCGCACACCGTGGCGCGGGTCCTTGCCGCGCCAGAAGCGCTGGAGCGGATCGGCGCGGCGGCGCGAAGGGTGATCGAGGATCGCCTCAACACCGAAGTCATGGCTACCGACCTGCGCGTCCAGATGGAACGATGTCTCGGACGCACCCTCGTCGAAAATGCCCCCCGCACGGAAGGTGCCGCATGAAGCTCGCGATCGGGTATCACGTCCAGGATGGTCCGTGGGGCGGCGGCAATGCCTTCGCCCGTTCGCTTGCGGACGCGGCGGCTACGCGCGGCGACACCGTGGTCTACGACCTCGCCGATCCCGATATCGACCTGATCCTGATGACCGATCCGCGCGCACACAGCCCGAACATCTCGTTCGGGCCGGGCGCGATCCTGCGCTACCTCACGCTTCGCAATCCCCGTGCCGTGGTGGTGCACCGGATTAACGAATGCGACGAGCGCAAGGGCACGCGACGGATGAACGGCCTGTTGTCGCGCGCCAACTACGCCGCCGACCACACCGTGCTGATCGCCTCGTGGCTCAAGGACCTTGCGGTGTGGAGGAACGAGGCACCGCATTCGGTGATCCTCAACGGCGCCGACACCCGGATATTCCGCCCCGATCCCGCCAACGACTGGGACGGCACGTCGTCGCTCAAGCTCGTCACGCACCACTGGGGGGGCAATCGCCTGAAGGGTTTCGACATCTACGAAACCCTCGATCGCCTGATCGATGATCCGGCTTGGCGCGGACGGCTGGCGTTCAGCTATGTCGGCAACCTTCCCCAAGGCGTTCCGCTTGCGCATAGTCGCACCGTCGCGCCGCTTTCCGGCGCGCCGCTCGCCGCCGAGATCGCCTCGCATCACGTCTATGTCACCGGTTCGGTCAATGAGCCCGCCGGGATGCACCATGTCGAGGGCGCGCTCTGCGGCTTGCCGTTGCTCTTCCGCCGGAGTGGCGCGCTGCCCGAGTATTGCAGCGATTTCGGCTTCGGCTTCGACGATGCGGAGGGCTTTGTTGCGGCCCTCAAGCGGATGTTTGACGAATACCCACGCCTGCGTGCGAAGATGCCTGAGTACGCCAATACCGCCACACGGATGTGCGGCCAATACCTTGAACTGTTCGACGACCTGCTGGCGCGCCGCGACGAGATCGTTGCCCACCGCCGCCTCTGGCGCAGCCCCTGGTTGGTGCTGCGCAACCAGATTCCGTTCTAGGAGACGCCGGATGCGCAAGGATTACATGGTCGCCGCCGAATCCGCCGGGCTCGACGAGACCGATTTCGTCGAAGCGCATTGGACTAAGGTGTGGGAGAGGGAAGGCGGTCCGCAGGGCCGCCTGAAACGGATCGCGCGTCAGGACGAATTCCGCCTGATGATGCCCTATCTGAAGTCGCTGCCGAAAGGGGCGCGGATTCTCGACGGCGGCTGTGGCCTTGGCGACTGGGTTCTGGCGATCAACCGGGAGGGATTCTCCAGCGTTGGTCTCGACCTGAGTCGTAAGACGATCGAACAGTTGCAGGCGCACTTTCCCGAGACGGAGTTCCTCGCTGGCGACATCCGCGCCACCGGCTTCCCCTCCGAATCCTTCGATGCCTATTTCTCGTGGGGCGTGTTCGAGCATTTCGAGAACGGCCCGCAGGATTGCATCCGCGAGGCGCTACGCCTGCTCAAGCCGGGCGGGTTGCTGTTCGCTTCGGTGCCGCTCGACAACCTCCGGCACGCCTTGCGCGGGTCGCGGGAGAAGCCCTCGGCGCTCACGTCGCCGGTCCGGTTCTACCAATATCGCTTCACCCGTGCGGAGTGGAGCCGGGAACTCGGCATCGGCGGCTTCGAGGTCCTGGGCGTCCATCCGATCCACAAGCGGCAGGGCGTCTTGCGCTTCCTTCATCATCAGTTCGGGCTGCCCTACGGGTGGTTCTTCACTCGCGGCCTGGCGTTTGCGCTCGCGCCGTTCGTTCCCGGAAACCTGATCGGGCACATGGTTCTCGCCGTCGCTCGCAAGCCCGCCGTCGCGCCGTAAGGCCGAAAGACACTCATGAACCAGACCACCAAGACCGCATTGATCTTCGGCGTTTCCGGCCAGGATGGCGCATTCCTCGCGCGCTCGCTGTTGGCGAAGGGCTACGTCGTGCACGGTTCGTCCCGCGATGCGGAGGCGAGTGGCTTCGCCGGGTTGTGCGTGCTCGGCGTGCGCGACCGGGTGACGGTGCATTCCACCGCGCTCACCGACTTCCGCTCGGTGCTGCAGACGATCTCGCGGGTCGAGCCGGACGAGATCTACAATCTCTCGGGGCAGAGTTCGGTCGGGCTGTCGTTCCAGCAGCCGGTGGAAACCCTGGAGAGCGTTGCGACCGCAACCCTCAATGTTCTCGAAACCCTGCGGTTTCTCGGGGCGAAGACGCGCTTCTACAACGCCGGATCGTCGGAGTGCTTCGGCAACACCGGCGATGCTCCGGCCGACGAAACCACACCCTTCCACCCGCGCAGCCCGTATGCCGTCGCCAAGGCCACCGCGTTCTGGGAAGTCGCCAACTACCGCGAGAGCTACGGACTGTTCGCCTGTTCAGGGATTCTGTTCAATCACGAATCGCCGCTGCGTCCGGCGCGCTTCGTCACCAGCAAGATTGCGGCGGCGGCGGCGCGGATCGCGCACGAGGGCGGCGGCCAAGTTTCGCTCGGCGACGTCTCGGTGCGGCGCGACTGGGGCTGGGCGCCCGAGTACGTCGAGGCGATGTGGGCGATGTTGCAGCAACCCGAGCCCGAGGACTTTGTTATTGCCACGGGCGAGGTGAACGCGCTTGAGGACTTCGTCGCCGCTGCGTTCGCCGCTGCGGGGCTCGACTGGCGGGCGCATGTGAATCTCGATTCCGGTCTGCTTCGTCCGTCGGAAATCCGCTCCGGCTACGGCGACGCGGCAAAGGCCCGGCAACGCCTCGGCTGGTCGGCGAAAACCCGCATGGCCGATGTGGCGCGGCGCATGGTCGCGGCCGAAACCGCCCGCCTCCAGGGTCAACCTCTCGACGGATTTCTCTCGTGACGCTGAAAGACAGACTCCGCCCCGTCAAACTCGGCGCGACGGCCCTGCCGTGGCGCATCGCCGCCGCGCTCGGGCGGCGCGGCACCGGTCCGGCGGTGCAGTTCGTGATCGAGAACGCCGACTGGGCGATCCGCCGCGTCGGCGAGTTCACCCGCGACGAGGTCAACCGGATCACCGGGAGCGAGACCGTCGGCGTGGTCACCGAACCGCAGAAGATCGTCCGCCGCGTCGCCCACTTCGGTTCGCAGTACATGTGGCTGAACTGGCAGGCCCATCTCACCGGCCGCAACCGTTACGTCACCACGTTCTTTCACGGCAAGCCCGAGGATGGCCCCGACGTTGCCGCCCACATCGACCGCTTTCTTGAGACCGTGCCACGCTTGGCGCGGGTGATCACTGCGGCGTCGCTGATCGAGGAACGCCTGCTCGGCTGGGGCGTGCCGCGAGACAAGCTGGTGCGGATTCCGATCGGCGTCGACAGCTCGGCGTTCGTGCCGCCTTCGCCCGCGCAGCGCGACGCCGCGCGCGCGAAATTCGGCATCGCACCGGACCGCCTCGTGGTCGGTTCGTTTCAGAAGGATGGCGTCGGCTGGGGTGACGGCATGGAGCCGAAGCCGATCAAGGGGCCGGACGTGTTCGTCGCCGCGATTGCCGAACTTGCGAAGCACGCGCCGGTGACTGCCTTCCTCACCGGCCCGGCGCGCGGCTACGTCAAGGCCGAGTTGGAACGGCGTGGCATTCCCTTCGTCCACACCTACACCAAGGACCACACCGGCTTGGTCGAGTGCTATCACGCTCTCGACCTCTACTTCGTCACCTCGCGCGAGGAAGGCGGACCGATGGGGATCATGGAAGGGATGGCGAGCGGCGTGCCGGTGGTGTCCACCCGCGTCGGCATGGCTCCCGACCTGATCGTCGACGGCGTTACCGGCGGTCTGGTCGAACCCGAGGACGCGGCTGGGATCGCGGCGAGTGCGCTGCGCCTGCTGGCGCTGCCGGACGGCGGTGCGGCTCTCCGGACTGCCGCGCGCGCGGCGGCGGAAGGCGTCGATTGGACCGTCGCGGGCCGGGATCACTGGCTCAAGGTCTACCAGCCCTTGTTGGGCGAGTAGCATGGACACGCGCCACGATCCGGTGCTGAAGGCGTTGCTGCGGCGCGGCTGGCGGGCGGCGCAGTTGCTGCGCGTGCTGGCGGCGACGCCGCTGTCGGGCCGAGGCGGCGCGGCGCGAGTGTACTACGGCGGCGCGCGCGCGGGCGACCACGGCGGGCCGTTGGTCAAGGTCAAGCGCCTGCAGGAATACTTCCCCGAGCGCGCTTGGGACTTCAATCTCGTCTACGCACTCTCGAACGCGCCGTATCTGCCCGACATCGGGCTGGCGTGGCTCAAGCGACGCGGGGTGCCGCTGGTGCTCAACCAGAACGGCGTGTTTTATTCCGGCTGGTACGCGGGCGACTGGCGGGCGATGAACCGCACGATGGCGCACGCCTATCATCGCGCCGACCATGTGTTCTGGCAGAGCGCGTTCTGCCGCCGTGCGGCGGATCGCTTCCTCGGGCCGCGCGACGGTGCGGGCGAGGTGCTGTTCAATGCCATCGACACCCACCGCTTCTGCCCGGCGGAGGCGCGGGGCGAGCGGCCGTTCACCTTCCTCCTCACCGGCAAGATCGACGCGCATCTGGTTCACCGCCTGCACAGCACCCTCGCCGGTCTGGCGCAGGCACGCGCACAGGGGCTGGAGGCGCGACTGGTGATCGCCGGCCTGGTCGCGCCGGCAGCGCGCCAGCAGGCCGACGCGCTGGTTGCCGAACTCGGTCTCGGCGGCGCGGTGGTGTTCCAGGGACCGTACACCCAGGAATCCGCCCCGGCGGTCTACCGACAGGCCGACGCCTACGTGATGACCAAGTACCTCGACCCCTGCCCGAACACTGTGCTGGAGGCGATGGCGTGCGGCCTGCCAGTGCTCCATTCGGCGAGCGGCGGCGTGCCCGAACTTGTCGGCGATGCAGCGGGCGTGGGTCTTGAAGTCCCGGAAGACTGGGAACACATCCACGTTCCCGATGCCGCCGCGATCGGCGCGGGGATGGTCGCGGTGGCGGATAACGCACGCGCGATGGGGGCGGCGGCACGCGCCCGCGCCGTGGCGCAGTTCGACATCCGCGACTGGATCGCCCGGCACCGCGCGGTGTTCGCGGCCCTTTTGGAGAAAACTCCGTGAAAGCTCTGCTCCTGACCCTCGCCAACGGATTGGCGGTGATCTGGCGGCTGATTCCCGGTCGTCTGCGGACCGGCCTGATCACCGGCTTCTTCGTCCTCGAATCTCGCCACCCCGACCCGGCGGCGGGGTTGCGGCGGCTTTTCATTCTTCGCGACCGCCTCGAACTCGTGACCAACGAGCGGGCGATGGCGCTGGGCCGGGGCGAGCACCCGAAGCACCGCCTCACCGACTACCACCGCTTCTTCATCGATCGGATCGGTGCGCGCGACCGGGTGCTCGATATCGGTTGCGGCTACGGCGCGGTGGCGCGCGACGTCGCCCTCTCGCACCCCGAGGCGACGGTGGTCGGCATCGACATGAACCGGCCGCGCCTCGACCAGGCGATCGCTTCCGACAATCCGCCCAATCTTCGCTTCGTTGAAGGCGACGCGACCAAGGCGGTGCCCGACGGCGGCTGGGACGTGATCGTGCTCTCCAACGTGCTCGAACACATCAGCGACCGGGTCGGCTTCCTCGCCGCGGTGCGCACGTCGACCGGCGCGCCGAAGTTCCTGATCCGGGTGCCGCATTTCGAGCGCGAATGGCAGATGCCGATGCGCAAGGAATTGGGGGTGAACTACTACTCCGACGACGACCACAAGATCGAACATACCCTGGCCGAGTTCCGCGCCGAGACCGCCGCTGCGGGACTGGAGATCGCCGAGATTCTCACCCCCTGGGGCGAGATCTGGGCGGATTGCCGCGTCGCCCGATGAGCGAGGCCGTGCCGCGTCTGTCGGTGGCGATACCGGTTTACAACGGCGGGGCGGATCTGCGGCTCGCGGTGGCGTCGGTGTTGGGGCAGAGCTTTGGCGATTGGGAATTGCTGCTGATCGACGACGGCTCGACCGACGGCGCGATCGAAGCGCTCGGGCTCGACGATCCGCGGGTGCGGCTGATCCGCGACGGCGCGAACCGCGGGCTGGCGACGCGGCTCAATCAGGCGATCGGGCTGGCGCGGGGCGAGCTGTTCGCGCGCATGGATGCGGACGACGTCTGTCACCCCGAGCGGTTCGCGCGGCAGGTGGCGTTCCTTGATGCGCACCCCGAGGTCGACCTGCTCGGCACCGCGTGCGTCACCATCGACGCGGTGGGGAGGCTGAGCGGCCGGTTCCCGTTCGCGGCAAGCCATGCCGAGATCTGCGCGCGGCCCTGGCGCGGCTTCCATCTCGCGCATCCGACCTGGATGGGGCGCGCCACGTGGTTCCGGTCGAACCGCTACGCCGATCCCGCGCCGTACTATTGCGAAGACCAGGAGCTGCTGTTGCGCACCTACGCGACCAGTTGCTTCGCCGCGTTGCCCGAGGCGCTGTTCGCCTATCGGGTGCGCGGGCGTCTGGCGTGGAAAAAGCTGTTCCGCGCCCGCCTTGCACTGTTCCGGGTGCAGGCGGCGCATTTCCTCAAGCGCGGCCAGTTCGGCGCGCTGATCCTCGCGGGTGCGGCGACCAAGCTGCGGATCGCGATGGATATCTGGCGGGCGTTGCGCGGCGGCGCGCCCGCCGCTCTGCCGGTCGGGCAATCCGACCGGACATTCTGGGAAGTCTGGCTCCAGGATCTCGCGACGCGCCCTGCGTCGCGCTAGCCGCCTACACCACCTTGCGCAAGCTCGCGACGCCGACGGCGAGGCCGGCGGTTCGGCCGAGCAGGTCGATCAGCACCATGGCGCGGCGCTCGCCTTCGGCCATCTGAAACACCCCTTCGATCCCCGCGAACGGACCATCGGCGATGGTCACCCGTTCGCCCGGCGCGAACAATCGCTCGGGCGCGGGCGGAGCCTCCGCCATGCGGCGACGCAGCAGGTCGATCAGGCCTTCGGCGACCTGGGCCGGGGCGTCGCCGAAGCTGACCAGCTTGCTCACCCCCTTGGTCGAGCGGATCGGCGCCCAGCTCGGGTCGCCGGGTTCGGTGCCGAGGCGGACGAAGAGATAGCGCGGGAACAGCGGCTCGCTTTCCACCACCACCTTGCCGCGCCTAAGCTTTTCCACCCGCAGCAGCGGCAGCAGGCAGTCGAAGCCCTGGCGCGCGAGGTTTTCCTCGGCGCGGGTTTCCTGGTGCGGTTTGGTGTGGATGACGTACCAGCCCATGGCGTGCGTCCGTTTCAGCGGTCCCCGGCGGGGACGTCCTCGATCAGGGCGCGGATCGCCGCAAGGTGGTAGCGCACCGCGTCGGCGTCGCCCCGGGTTTCGATGTTGAGGCGGAGCAGCGGCTCGGTGTTGGACTGGCGGAGGTTGAAGCGCCAGTCGCCGAAGTCGAGGCCGACGCCGTCGGTGTCGTCGCGTTGCGGGTTCATCGGCAGGTAGTGCGCCAGAATCCGTGCGGTTGCGGCGGCGGCATCGGTTTCGAAGTTGATCTCGCCCGAGCACGGGAACGCCGCCATCTTCTCCGCGACCAGCTCGGCGAGGCTCTTGCCCGAGCGGCTCACCAGCATCGCGATCAGCAACCACGGGATCATTCCGGTGTCGCAGTAGGCGAAGTCCTTGAAGTAGTGATGGCCGCTCATCTCGCCGCCGTAGACCGCATCCTCGGCGCGCATCCGTTCCTTGATGAACGCGTGGCCGGTCTTGCAGCGCACCGCGACGCCGCCGTTGGCCTCGACCTGGGCGATCGTCGCCCATTCGAGACGCGGGTCGTGGATGATCCTCGCTCCCGGATGGCGGAGCAGCATCGCCTCGGCGAGCAGGCCGACGAGGTAGTAGCCCTCGATGAAGTTGCCCGCGTTGTCGTAGAGGAAGCAGCGGTCGGCGTCGCCGTCCCAGGCCACGCCGAAGTCGGCCTCGTGGCGCAGCACCGCCTGGGAAGTGGCGGCGCGCATCTCCGGCAGCAGCGGGTTGGGTACGCCGTCGGGGAAGGTGCCGTCCGGATTGCCGCGCACCAACTCGATCGAGAAAGGCAGGTGCTTTGCCAATTGCTCGACGATCGGCCCGGCGACGCCGTTGCCCGCGTCGGCGAGAATCCGGAGCGGCTTCAGCTCGACGCCCTCGACGAAGCTCAGGAGGTGCGTGATGTAGGCGGATTTGTCGGCGTCCCGGGTCGACTTGCCGATCCGGCGCGGCGGCGATTCGGGCTCCATCACCCGCGCGGCGATCTCCTTGAGGCCGGTGTCGCCCGAGATCGGCCGCGCGCCTTTGCGCACCAGTTTCATCCCGTTGTAGCCCTTGGGGTTGTGGCTGGCGGTGACCATGATCCCGCCGCCGACGCCCTGCGCCTCGCGGTGCGCGGTCTGGAAGTAGACCTCCTCGGTCGCGCACAGGCCGATGTCGATCACGTCCGCGCCGCCCTGGGTCAGGCCCGCGATCAGCGCGTCGGCGAGTTCAGGGCTTTCGAGCCGCGCGTCGTGGCCGACGACGACGATGCCGGGGTCGACGACCTCGGCGAACGCGCGGCCGATGCGGCGGCTGAGTTCGGTGTCGAGATCGACCGGGACCCGGCCGCGAATGTCGTAGGCTTTGAAGCAGGAGAGGGGAGTCATGCCGGAACCTCCGAAAGCAGCGTTTCGAGTTCGCGCAGGTCGGCGATCATCGGGCCGGGCTCGGGGCTTGCGCCGAGCGTGCCCTGGTCGAGGCCGACGAAGCGGCAGCCGACCCCCGCCGCGCCCTGTTTGTCGTCGATGCCGTCGCCGACCATCAGGAGTTCGTCGGGTGCGAGGCCTTCCGCCGACATCACCGCCTTGAGGTTGGCGACCTTGCGGGCGTGGCCGCCGAGGATGCCGTCGAAGCTCCCCGCCGGGTAGCGGCGTTTGACGATGGCGCGCAAGGGGGCCTCGGGCGTCGCGCTGTTGATCCAGATCTTGATGCCGTCGCGGCGCAGGCGCGCGAGCGCCTCGGTCGCACCGGGACGTTCGGGCGCGGCGAGGATCGCGGCTTCGCACCACGCGCCGTAGGCTTCGGCCATTTCGCCCGCGTCCTGGCCGAAGCGGGCGGAGAACGCGGCGAAGATCGCGAAGCGGTCGCCGGGGGGATCGGCGAGCAGAGCGGCCATTGCATCCGCGCCGCCCGGGATTGTGGCGGTGACGGCGAAGAAGCCGTCGCGCTTGATCGCGTTGGACATCACCAACGTGCCGTCGAAGTCGAAGACGACGCAGCGGATCATCGCGCCACCCCGCCGAGTTCGCAGATTTTCGCCCAGGCGGCGTCGGGGATCGGCATCACCGAAAGCCGGGCCTGGCGCACCAGGGGGAGTTCGGCGAGGTCGGGGTCGGCCTTGATCTGGGCGAGGGTGACCGGATTGGGGAAGGCTTCACGCGCCTTGACCCAGACGATCACGAACTTGCCCGACGGGTCGGAGGGATCGGGCTCGGCCTCGCCGACGATGGTGACGATGCCGACGATCCGCTTCTCGGTCACCGAATGGTAGAAAAACGCGGTGTCGCCGCTGCGCATGCTGCGCAGGTGGCGCGCCGCCAGATGGTTGCGCACGCCGCTCCAGGCCTCGCGGTCGACCTGGACCTGGTCGTTCCACCCCCACTCCCCGGGTTCGGACTTCAGTAGCCAATGGGCCATCGTGAACGCTCTCCCTCGGACTCTAGATGCGACCGCGCGCGGGGCTTGAAAAGGGGTGGAGTTAGCGGGGGAAGACCTTCTTGAACGGGCGCACGGTGACGCTCGCGAACAGGCCCGCCTTGGCGTAGGGATCGAGGCTAAGCATCGCGTCGAGGGCGGCGCGGTCCTCGGCTTCGATCACCAGGAGCGAGCCGACCATGCTGGTGCCGTCGTCGGCGAACATCGGGCCGCCGAGAGCGATCGGCAGGGTGGCGGCGTATTCGAGGTGGGCGGCGCGGTTGGCGAGGCGGGTTTCGAGGGCGTTCGGCTTGTCGAGGGCGGTGACGGCGTAGAGCATTTTCGAAGTCTCCGGGTTGAGGTCAGTCCCGCTCGGCGCGCAGGGGCCGGGCGAGCAGGTCGGTAATCGTGGCGTCGATGTCGGCGCCGTCGAACAGCACCGCCGCCACCGCGCTTGCCACCGGCATGTCGATGCCGGTCTTGAGTGCGAGGTCGCGCGCGGCGCGGGCGGTGAACACGCCTTCGGTGACGGCGCGGCGTTCGGCGAGGATGTCTTTCAAGGCGCGGCCCTGCCCCAACGCGGCGCCGAGGGAGAAGTTGCGCGACAGCATCGAGGTGGCGGTGAGGATCAGATCGCCCAAGCCCGCGAGGCCCATCAGCGACATCGGCTGCGCGCCCTTGGCGACGGCGAGGCGGGTGATCTCGGCGATGCCCCGGGTGATCAGCGCGGCCTGGGCGTTGTGGCCGAGTTCGCGCCCGGCGACGATGCCGCAGGCGATGGCGAGCACGTTCTTGACCGCGCCGCCGACTTCCGCCGCGATCACGTCCTTCGACCAATAGGGGCGGAATCCCGGCGCTTCCAAGGCGTGAGCAAGGCGGGCGGCGAGGGTTTCGTCCTCGCAGGCGAGGGTGATCGCGGTGGGCAGGCCGCGTGCGACTTCCGCCGCGAAGGTCGGGCCGGAGAGCACGCCCCAGACCGCCTTCGGCAGTTCCTGGGCGAGCACGTCGCTCATCAGGTCGAAGGTGCCTTCCTCGATCCCCTTGGCGCACATCACCACCGGCACGCCGGGGCGGTAGTGGCGCGAGAATTCGCGCAGCACCGGGCGGACGAACTGCGACGGCGTGACCCAGAGGATCACGTCGGTTTTTGCGATCTCGGCGAGGTCGGAGGTAGCGACGATGGCGTCGTCGAGCTTCACGCCAGGGAGGTAGACGCGGTTTTCACGCGCGGCGTTGATGCCTTCGACGATGTCGCGCTCGTGCGCCCAGAGGGTCACCGGCCGTCCCGCGCGCGCCGCGGTGATGGCCAAGGCGGTGCCCCAAGCGCCCGCGCCGACGATGCCGATCCGTTCCATGCCGTCTCCCGAAGTTTAGGCCTTGACCCCGGCGCCGCGCGCCTTCGGGGCTTCCGTGTCGAGCGGCCAGCGCGGCCGCGGCTTGAAGTCGAGCGCGTCGCCGCCGAAGGCCTTCAGGCGTTCGATCCCGGCCCAGGCGATCATCGCGCCGTTGTCGGTGCAGAGTGGCAGGGGCGGCGCCACGAACACAAGCCCGGATTTCTTCGCGAGCGTGGTGAGCGCGGCGCGCAGGTGGGTGTTGGCGGCGACGCCGCCCGCGACCACGAGGTGGGTGCCCTCGGGATGCGCTGCCTGGAACGCGGCGATCGCGGGCTTCAACCGGCCGCACAGGCTGTCGGCGATCGCGGCCTGGATGCAGGCGCAGAGGTCGCGGACGTCGGTGGCGTCGGGGGCGTGGCCGAGTTTGTCCAACGTCTGGCGCACCGCGGTCTTGAGGCCGGAGAACGAGAAGTCGCAGCCCGGCGCGCCTCGCATCGGGCGGGGCAGGGGGAAGCGCTTCGGGTCGCCGCCGACGGCGGCGCGCTGGATCTCCGGCCCGCCGGGATAGGGCAGGCCGATCATCTTCGCGGTCTTGTCGAAGGCTTCGCCCGCCGCGTCGTCGATGGTGGTGCCGAGGCGGGCGTAGTCGTCCGGGCCCTTGACGATCAAGGTCTGGCAATGGCCGCCCGAGGTGAGCAGCAGCAGGAACGGGAAGGGGACGTCGTCGGTGAGCCGCGCGGTCAGCGCGTGGCCTTCGAGGTGATTGACCGCGACGAACGGAATCCCGCGCGCCACTGCGATCGCCTTGGCGGTGGTGACGCCGACCAGCACGCCGCCGATCAGCCCCGGCCCGGCGGCGGCGGCCACTGCGTCGATCTCGGAAATCGCCACCCCGGCTTCGTCGAGCGCCTGGCGTACCACCCGGTCGACATGCGCGAGGTGGCTGCGCGCCGCAATCTCGGGCACCACGCCGCCGTAGGGGCGATGTTCCTCGATCTGCGAGGCGATCACGTTCGACAGCACGCGCCGGTCGTCGGTGACGACGGCGGCGGCGGTTTCGTCGCAGCTGGTTTCAAGCCCTAGGATGATCATCGGTTTCTCAATTACCCCTTTGCAGGCGCGGGGCCAACCTCTACAAATCGGAAGCACCCCGAAATATCGTTCCGCACGTCGATTTGCCAGAGTTGTTTTGCGATGTCCCAAACCCCGCTTCTCACCATCGGAACCCGTGGCAGCCCGCTGGCGCTGGCGCAGACCCACGCCGTCGCCGCCGCGTTGCGCGCCGCGGTGCCCGAGCTTGGCCCCGATGACGCGATCGCGGTGGAAGTGATCAAGACCAGCGGCGACAAGATTCTCGACCGGCCGCTGGCGGAGGCGGGCGGCAAGGGCCTGTTCACCAAGGAAATCGACGAGGCGATGCTCGACCGCCGCATCGACATCGCGGTCCACTCGATGAAGGACGTGCCGACCTGGCTGCCCGAGGGCATCGACCTGCCGTGCATGATGCGGCGCGAAGACCCGCGCGACGCCTTCCTCTCCAATGTCGCGAAAAGCCTGGACGACCTGCCGCCCGGTGCGGTGGTCGGCACCGCGAGCCTGCGGCGCGGCGCGTTCGTCCTGGCGCGGCGGCCCGATCTCAAGATCGTGAGTTTTCGCGGCAATGTCCAATCCCGCCTCGCCAAGCTCGACGACGGCGTCGTCGACGCCACCCTGCTCGCCCTCGCCGGGCTGCGTCGCCTCGACATGGCGGACCGCGCGGCGGGCATCCTGAGCGTCGAGGAGATGCTTCCCGCCGTGGCGCAGGGCGCGATCGGCATCACCTGCCGGAGCGACGACGCCCGCGCGCAAGGATGGCTCGCCAGGATCAACCATGTCGCCACCACCATCGCGGTGGCCTGCGAGCGCGCCTTCCTGCGGGTCCTGGACGGTTCCTGCCGCACCCCGATCGGCGGCCTCGCCACCCTCGACGGCGAGGGCGGCCTGAGCTTCATCGGCCGCCTCGCGCGCACCGACGGCAGCGCGATCTTCGAGGCGCGGCGCAGCGGCTCGGCGGCGGACGCGGAGGCGCTCGGGCTCGACGCGGGCAACGAAGTCAAGGCCGCCGCCAGCGGCACCTAATTTCCGATCACGCCGGAGGAGATACCATGCGGGTTTTGATCACGCGTCCGCACGACGACGCCTCGCAGACCGCGCAACTCCTGGAGGCGCGCGGCTATGCGGTCGAGGTCGAGCCGATGCTCGCGGTGCTGCCGGTGGTCGCGCCGGTGCTGGAGACCGACGGCATCCAGGCGGTGCTGTTCACCTCGGCCAACGGCGCGCGGGCGATGTCCTCGGCGAGCAAGGCGCGGGAAACCCCGGTGTTCACCGTCGGCGATGCCTCGGCGGCGGAAGCCAGGCGCCTCGGCTACACCCAGGTCCATTCGGCGAAGGGCGACGTCGCCTCGCTCGCGGCGCTGGTCGCCGAGGTCTGCGACCCCGCCGCCGGGCCGCTGCTCCACGTCGCCGCCAACGTCGTCGCGGGCGATCTCCAGGATCTTTTGGAAAAACATGGATTCGCAGTGCGCAAGGCGTGCTTATATGAATCCCGTACCGCCGTCGCGTTGAGCCCGGAGCTGACCGAGGCCTTGAAAACCGGGCGGATCGACGCGGCGTTGTTTTTTTCGCCCCGGACCGCCGAAACATTCGTTACTCTGGCAAAAAACGCGGGCGTGGACGGGGACTTGGGCCGGATTTCGGCCTACGCGCTGTCTCCGGCGGTCGCGGACAAATTGCGGACGGTATCCTGGCGCGCGCTCCGCGTCGCCGACCGTCCGGACCAGGAGGCGCTGCTGGCGATCCTCGACCGGGATCGACCTGCGGACGATCAACGCACCGAAGTCGCGGTGCCCGAAGCGGCAAAGGGTGGAGAGATGGCGATGACCCCTGACAAGGATGCCGAACGCGACGAAGCCGCGTTGGCGCCCACTCCGGCTGCGGCCGAGGCGGACCCCCACGCGGAGGCGGACGACCTCGCGCATGAGGACGCCGAGGAGGAGGACGCCCATCCGTCGAATGCCGGGCGCTCCGCCACCATCGCAATCCTGCTGCTGGTGATCGTCGGCCTCGTCGGCTATGCGTCGATTCCGTTCTGGCGCGACAAGGTGCCGGATCCCTACCGCAGCTACCTTCCCGATCTTCCGGCGAGCGAAACCCGCACCCTAATCGCCAACCTCGAACAGAACATCGACGCCAATCGCACCGAACTGGCCCGCCTGCGCGCCGAGGTGAAGACCTTGAGCAGCGAAGTCGAGGACGTTACCGACGCGGTCTCGCCGGTGAGCGGCAACGCCACCCTCGAAATCGGCGCGCTCAAGGAACGCCTCGCCGCGATGGACACCCGCCTGCGCGCGCTCTCCTCGGGCGCCGCGCCCGGCGCGGCCCCGGGCGCGGCCGCGCCGGGCGCGACCGACGATCTCCAGCACCGCCTCGACCTCGTCGCGGGCCGGGTCGAGCAACTCGCCGAGAACGCCAAGACCCTCTCCGGCAAGATCGACCAGAAGGGCCTCGCGCAGCAGGATCAGGTCGACGAAATCGCCAAGCGCGTCGACCGGGTCGAAGCCACCCGCGCCGAAGCCGCGAGCGTGCTGCGCCTCTCCGATCGGATCAACGCCGTCGAAGACATGGCCCGCGCCATGGTCTCGCGCCACGACGCCTCGCTCGCCAACCTCCTTGCGGTGGTGCAGCTCCGCGCCAAGGCGGCGGACGGCCAGCCCTTCGACGCCGAACTCCGCACCGCCCGCGCGCTCGCCGACGACAAGACCGCCTTCGACGCAGTTGCCCAGGGCTTCGCCAACGCGGCGGGCCAGGGCGTCGCCACCCCCGCCGCGCTGCGCCAGGGCTTCGACCAGGTCGCCGCCTCCGCCGCCCGCGCCGCCGCCGCGCCGAAGGGCGATTCGCTGCTCGACAAGACCATCGCCCGGGTCACCGGCCTCGTCACCGTCCGCCGCATGGACGGCAACACCGACACCCAGAGCGTGGACTCGGTCCTCGCCCGCACCGAGGCCTTCCTCAACGCCGGCGACCTCGCGAGCGCGGTCAAGGAAGCCAAGAGCATCGAGGACGCGGCGGTCGCCGCCGCCCTCAAGCCCTGGATCGCCCGTGCCGAAGCCCGCGTCGCCCTCGATGCCGCGCTCTCCACGATGACCGCCGACGCCCTCGCCCGGGTCGCCGCGAGCGCCGGCGCGCAGCAGCCGCCCGGCGGCTCCGCCGCGCAGAAGACGGGAGGCTGAGCCGATGATCCGCATTCTCGGATACCTGATCGCCGTCGCCGCCCTGGTGGGCGGCGCGGTCTGGCTCGCCGACCACTCGGGCCGGGTCGCGGTCGACTGGCTCTCCTGGCGCGTCGACACCTCGGTGCCGGTGATGCTGGTCGTGGTGCTGCTGTTCTGGGCGGTGGTGACGGCGATCTTCCGCTTCCTCGCCGGGTTCTTCGGCCTGCCCGGAAAACTCTCGCGCCGCAGCCGGGAAAAGCGCCAGATCAAGGGCAACGCCGCCCTCACCGGCGCGATCACCGCGATCGCGGCGGGGGACGTCGAGTCCGCCAAGCGCCTGACCAAGGATACCGACAAGGCGCTCAAGAACCCGCAGCTCACCCACCTGCTCAACGCCGAGATCGACCGCGCCAAGGGCGACATCGACTCCGCCCGCGCGCACTACGACGCCTTGCTCGAAACCCCGGAGACCGAACTCGCGGGCCTGCGCGGCCTCGTCGAAACCCTGCCGCCCGAAGACCCGCGCCTCGATGCCCTCGCGGTCCGCGCCTACGACCGCGCGCCGGGCGCGGCCTGGGCGGCCCAGGCCGCCTACGCCGCCCACCTCCGCGCCGGCCGTCTCGACCAGGCGCAAAGGCTCGTCGAATCGCAGCGCAAGAAAACCAACTTCCTCGGCCCCGACGCCCAGGCCGAGAAGGCGCGGCTCGCCATGGCGCGCGCCGAAGCGGCCCAGGCCGAAGGCCGCCTCGCCGATGCCGCCAAGCTCGCCCGCGAAGCCCTCGACCTCGCGCCCGACGACACCCAGGCGGCTCTTGCCCTCGCTCATATCCACGCCGCCGACGGCCAGGATGCCAAGGCCGGCGACGTGATCGCCGCGCAGTGGCGGATCGCGCCCTCCCCGGCGCTGCTCCGCGCCTACCTCGACCTCTGGCGCGCCGAGGATCCGGCCCAGGTGGCCAAGCGCGTCCGCGACCTCACCAACGCCAACGTCGAGCATCCGGAAAGCCGCCTCGCCCTCGCCGAGGCCTATCTCCGTGCCCAGGCCTTCGCCGATGCTCGCGTCGTCCTGGCGCCGCTGCTCAGCCCGAACGCCACCGCTGCCGCCAATGGTCGCGCCGCGCTCGCCATGGCGCGCATCCTCGCCGCCGAAGGCGCGGACCCGGCGCAGCAGCGCGAATGGATCGAACGGGCGGCGGCGTCGCTCGCTCCGCCGAGGGGCTAGCCCCTCGGAACCCGTGATTTTTGGGTTTTATGCGAAGCGCCAGAAGGCCTTCGCGCGGCGTGATGATGGATTGCCGCTTCGCGGCGAAAAAACAAGTTACGGGGTCTGGGGCCTAAGGCCCCAGTGGGCCCGGGCAGAGCCCGGACCTTAAACTCTTCCCGCGAGAAACCCGCGCAGATGGCTGACGAACGCGCTGACCTTGGCCGAGAGGTTGAGGCGTTCGGGGTAGACGGCGTGGATGTCGGCGGGCGGCAGGGTCCAGCCGGGGAGGACTTCTTCGAGCGCGCCGGAGCGGAGGTCGTCGGCGATGTTCCAGGCGGCGCGCATCAGGATGCCGTGGTGTTCGCGCGCCCAGGCGAGGGCGACTTCGCCGTCGTTGGTGGAGAGGCGGCCGTGGACTTTGACCGCCTCGCTGTCGCGGCCGCGCGCGAGACGCCAGACGCCATAGGGGTCGTCGTTCTGGCGGAGCACGATGCAGGCGTGGCGGGCGAGGTCGGCGGGGGTGCGCGGGCGGCCTTGGCGGTCGAGGTAGGCCGGGGTGGCGCAGAGGATGCGGCGGTTGGCGGCGACGCGCTGGGCGATGAGACGGGAGTCCGGCAGATCGCCGAAGCGGATGACGAGGTCGATGGCGTCGTCGGGGAGCGCGACCGGGCGGTCGGTGAGGTGGAGGCGAACTTCGACCTCGGGGTAGAGCGTGGCGAACGACGAGACCGCCGGGGCGACATGGGCGCGGCCGAAGCCGAGCGGCGCGTTGATCCGCAGCAGGCCGCGCGGCACGTCGCGGCTGCTGGAGACGCGGGCCTCCATTTCGGCGATGTCGGCAAGAATGCGGCGCGCGTGGGCGAGATAGACCTCGCCCTCGCCGGTCAGCGTCAGGCGGCGGGTGGTGCGGTTCAAGAGCCGCACGCCGAGGCGTTGTTCGAGCTTGGCGAGGCGCTTGGAGACCGCGGGCGGGGTCAGGTCCATTTCCCGCGCCGCGCCTGCGAGGCTGCCCTGGCGCACCACCAGGGCGAACAGCGCGAGGTCGGAGTCCGGCTGCATTCGTTACCTCCGCGACCGAATAGAGTTCATCCGCGTGATATTATGCGATTCCGTGTCGCGGGTTAAGCTCCGTCTCCAGGACCAAGCCGAAGGAGACGTTCCCATGGATACCGTATCCGTCAAACCCAGCCCCGCCGAAACCCTCACCGACGTGATGGCGCGCTTCACCGCCTATATCGGCAAGCGCCTGCCCAACGACGTTTCGGACAAGCTCGCGCAGCTCCGCGCCAAGGAAACCAAGCCGCTCGCCAAGACCGTCTACGAGTCGATGGCGGACAACCAGGAAGCCGCCAAGCGCCTCAACCGGCCGAGCTGCCAGGACACCGGCATCATCCAGTACTTCATCAAGGCGGGCGCGAAGTTCCCGCTGCTCGGCGAGCTCGAAGACATCCTCCGTGACGCCACGCTGGCCGCCACCAAGGCCGGACCGCTGCGCCACAACGCGGTGGAAACCTTCGACGAAAAGAACACCGGCACCAACACCGGCCGCAGCATTCCCTGGCTCGACTGGGAGATCGTCCCCGACGACGACGGCGCGACCATCGACGTCTACATGGCGGGCGTCGGCTGCACCCTCCCCGGCGCGGCGAAGGTGCTGATGCCCGGCGAAGGCTACGAGGGCGTCACCAAGTTCGTCTTCGACGTGATCACCTCCTACGGCGTCAACGCCTGCCCGCCGCTGCTCGTCGGCGTCGGCGTCTCGTCCTCCGCCGAAATGGCGGCGCGGCTCTCGAAAAAGGCGATCCTGCGCGAGGTCGGCTCCCACAACGCCAACCCCAACGCGGCGAAAATGGAAACCCTGCTGGAAGACGGCCTCAACGAGATCGGCATCGGCCCGCAAGGCCTATCGGGCAATTCCAGCGTGATGGGCGTCAACATCGAGAATTCGGCGCGCCACCCCTCGACCATCGGCGTCGCGGTCTCCACCGGCTGCTGGGCGCACCGGCGCGGCCGCATCCGCATCCATGCCGACCTCTCCTACGAAATCCTCTCGCACAAAGACGCGGCGCTATGAAAAAGATCCTCACCACGCCCCTCTCCGACGAGGATATTCGCGATCTGCGCATCGGCGACGTGGTCTACCTCACCGGACGCCTCGTCACCTGCCGCGACGTCGCCCACCGCCGCCTGATCGAACTGAAGCGCCCGCTCCCCGTCGACCTCGACCGCCTCGCCATCCTCCACGCCGGGCCGATCGTCCGCTCCCTGCCCGGCGGCCGCTTCGAAATGGTCTCCATCGGCCCGACCACCTCGATGCGGATGGAAAAGTTCGAGCGCGAGTTCATCCGCCAGACCGGCGTCAAAATGATTATCGGCAAGGGCGGCATGGGGCCGGAAACCGTCGCCGGATGCCAGGAATTCACCGCCGTCCACGCCGTCTTCCCCGGCGGCTGCGCCGTCCTCGCCGCAACCCAGGTGGAGGAAATCGAAGGCGCGGAATGGCACGACCTCGGCATGCCCGAAACCCTCTGGATCAACCGCGTCAACGCCTTCGGCCCGCTGATCATCTCCATCGACAGCCACGGCAACAACCTCTTCGCCGAAAACAAAGCCACCTACAACGAACGGAAAATTCCGATCGTCGAACGAATCTGCGAACAGGTGCGGTTCATTTCGTAGGGAAGGCTGAAGGAGAAGGTCCGGGCTCTGCCCGGGCCCGGCAAGGGGCTCGGCCCCTTGCATCCCAAAACTCTGGTTTTCGCGCGTAGCGCAATCAACCGTCACGCCGCGCGATGGTTTGATGGCGCTACGCGCGAAAAACTAAGGGGTACACAGGGCCCACGGCACTGTGCGGGGTCCAGGGGCAGCGCCCCTGGCCTGCCTAAACCGGTGTCCCGATCACCGCGCGCAGCAGCACGCTCGCGCCGGACCAGAAGATTTGGATTCCGAGGCAGAACAGGATGAACGCGAAGAGGCGGACTGCGATGTCGGTGCCGCCGTGGCCGAGCAGGCTTTGGACGCGGTCGGCGTAGAGGAAGCAGACGTAGATGATCAGCGAGATGACGATAATCGCGAGCAGGCAGGCGAGGACGAAGACGAGGCTATCCGTCAGCGTGACCTGGAAGCCGTTGGAGAGGCCGAGGCTGATCACCACCGAGATCGAGCCCGGGCCGGTGGTGAGCGGCAGGGTGAGCGGGTAGAAGGCCTGGTTGAGGATTTCGGCGTCGGAATCCGCGATCGCCTTTTTCGCCGCGCCCTTGCTGCTGCCTTCGTTGAGCAGCTTCCAGCCCGCCAGAGCGACGATGATGCCGCCCGCGACGCGCAGGATCGGGATCGAAATTCCATAGAACTGCAGAATCAACGCGCCGAGCAGCAGCGCGCAGATCAGCACGACGAACGAGTTCCGCGCGATCCGCCGCGCCAGGATCTTCCGCGTCTCCGGCGTCGCGTCCTGGGTCAGGCCGAGGAAGATCAACGCCGCCCCCGGCGGATTGACCACCGGGAAAATCGCAGCCAGGGCGAGCAGGAAGGTGTTGAAGCCGAGCATGGGAAGGTTCCTGATAAAAAGGTCGGGCTCTGCCCGAACCCGCATAGGGTCGCCGACCCTATGTACCCGTTAGCTTTTCGCGCGAAGCGCAATCGGTTTTCACGCGGCATGAGAATCTCATAGCGCTACGCGCAAAAACCAAGATTAAGGGATCGAAGGGGCGAGCCCTTTCGCGGGCCTGGGCAGAGCCCGGACCTTCCCTTTACAGCTCGATCACCTGGATCGTATTGCCGTCCGGCCCGAACAGGGCGGCGCAGACGGAGCCGCCGCGGCCGGAGCCGCCGTCCAGGGTGACCGCGTGGCGACCGAAGCGCACCCCGGCTTGGCCATGCGCCGCGCCGCGCACGGCGACGCGGTATCCGGTAGCTTCCGGGGTGAGGGTATCGAAGTCGCCGCCGCCCCACCAGAACGAGTCGAGCTGCTTGTCGAGGGCGACGCCCCGGTCGAATCCGGCGTTGACGACGAGCAGCGAGCCGTCGTCGACGACGGCGGCGTGCTTCAAGTGGGACATCAAGGCGCGGTGGCCGTCGTGGTCGTCGACGATGTCGGCGGCGTGCCCGGCCCAGCGCGAGAGCGCGGTGCGGCCCTCGCGGGCGGCGTTGGTGGCTTCGCGGGAGCTGAGGCCGTAGGCCTTGAGCGAAGCCTGGAGGCCGCGTCCGAGCATCCACTCCAGCACCGAGACCGGATCGGGGGCGAAGTGGAGTTGGAGGAGCTTGCGCCACATTTCCTCCTGCGCGCCGCGCAGGATGACGATGTCGTCGGGTTCGACGTCGTGGCGCGCCATCAGGGCGCGGCGGAAGAGGAGGAGTTCGTTGAGCGCGCCGACCACGTCGGGGCCGTAGCCCATGATGTCGCCAGCGTAGACGATGCGATCCTTGGGTTGAAACCGGCGTGAGAGTTCGTCATGGACATTGCGGAGTCGCTCCGCCTCGCCATGGATCGCGCCGACGACCCAGATCCGGCCAGGGCCTTCGAACGTGCGCCACACCTCCGGTTGTCCCATGCGTCGCTCTCCTCGCCACTGATCCTTTTGGTTTTACACTGCAAAAACCCCCGCGACAACGCGTGTCGCGGGGGTTTTGTTCAACCACACGAGAGTATGTGGGATCAGGCGGCTTCGAGCAGGGTTTCGAGACGGCGGGTCGCCTCGTCGTGACCGATCTTTTCGACCGCCGCGACTTCGTGTGCCAAGCGTTCGAGCGCCTGTTCGTAGATCTGGCGTTCGCTGTACGACTGCTCGGCGTTGCGCGCGTTGCGGTGCAGGTCGCGCACCACTTCGGCGATCGAGACCGGGTCGCCCGAGTTGATCTTGGCTTCGTATTCCTG
>DBTR01000091.1:0-15036 GCA_002307145.1 Rhodospirillum sp. UBA1311
ACTGGCGGATGGCCTCGAGGAAGGGGAGGCTCTCGATATCGCCGACCGTGCCGCCGATCTCGCAGAGGATGAAATCTTCGTCGGTGACGTCGCCGAGGACGAATTCCTTGATCGCATCGGTAACGTGCGGGATTACCTGCACGGTGCCGCCGAGGTAGTCGCCGCGGCGTTCCTTGGCGATCACGTTGGAATAGATGCGGCCGGTGGTGATGTTGTCGGAACGACGCGCCGAAACCCCGGTGAAGCGTTCGTAATGGCCGAGGTCGAGGTCGGTTTCCGCACCGTCGTCGGTGACGAATACCTCGCCGTGCTGGTACGGGCTCATCGTCCCGGGATCGACGTTCAGATACGGATCGAGCTTGCGAAGTCGGACCTTGTAGCCGCGCGCCTGGAGCAACGCGCCGAGAGCGGCGGAGGCCAACCCTTTCCCCAATGAGGAAACCACGCCGCCGGTGATGAAGATGAAGCGGGTCATTCGCCACCCTACCTTTTCTTTGAAATCCGTCCCCCCGGTCCCCCCGGACGGAACACACACGAATAGGCCAACCTACGCCCGACTTGAAGCAAACGGGCGCGATATTAGCACTGAAATCACAACACAAGAAACCGGCGCCTCCGCACCCGGCGGAGACGCCCGTTTTGATGGCGCGCGCGAGCCGGGTTTACGGCTTCGGCGGAGCCGACTCCTGGCTCGGCGCGACCGGCTGCGGCACCGGCGGCAAAGCGTCCGGCGCGTTGGTGGTCGGTGCGCCTTCGGGCGCGATCGGCGCGGCGATCGGGGCCGGCTGCGGACGGGTCAACGCCTTCAACAGGTCGTCCTCGCCGCGGCTGCGCATCGACGCCATCAGCGCGAGCAGGATCGACGTCAGCATGAAGCAGACCGCAAGCACGACGGTCGCCTTGGTCAGGAGGTTGCCAGTCGCACGGCCCGACAGGAAGCTCGACCCGCCGCTGGCGCCGCCGCCGGTGGCCAGGCCACCGCCTTCGGACTTCTGCAACAGGACCAAGCCGACCAGGGCGAGGGTCAGCAGCAAGTGGATAACCAGAACGACGGTCAGCATGTGACGCGAAAATCCCATCAATGGAGTTCATTGCCGCCCCTGACTCAGGGACGCGACGAGCGCCTTTGTAATCGTCGGAGGCGGCTTTGGCTAGGAAGAATTGTCATTCCGTCGCGCGGACGATTCCCCAGAAGTCCTCAACCTTGAGTGAGGCCCCGCCGACCAGCGCGCCGTCGATGTCCGGCTGGCGCAGCAATTCCGCCGCATTCGAGGGTTTCACCGAACCACCGTAGAGAATCCGCATCTTTCCCGCCGCATCGGCCCCGATCAGCCCGACGAGTTCCGCACGTATCCGCGCATGCACGGCCTGGGCCTCTTCCGGTGAGGCGGTGCGGCCGGTGCCGATTGCCCAAACCGGTTCGTAGGCAATCACCACGGTCTCGGGCGTGCCGCCGGCGGCGAACGAACCGCTCACCTGCCGCGCCACCACCGCTTCGGTTTGCCCGGCGTCGCGCTCGGCCTCGGTTTCGCCGACGCAGATGATCGCGACCAATCCGGCACGCAACCCCGCCTCCGCCTTCGCCTTGACCACGGCATCGGTTTCGCCGTGATCGGCGCGGCGTTCGGAATGGCCGACGATGACGTAGCCGCAGCCGATGTCCTTCAGCATTTCGGCGGAAATATCGCCGGTGTGCGCGCCGGAGACTTTGGCATGGCAATCCTGACCGCCAACCGCGATCCGGGTGCCCGCGACCGCCTTGGCGACGCGATCGATCAGGGTGAACGGCGGGCAAACCAGGACGTCGCAAGGCAGCGCCATGGCGATATCGGGCGGAATCTCGGCAGCCGCGTCGGACGGCAGGTCCGACGCCCGGCGCGCGCAGGCCGCCAGACCTTCGGCGAGGCTCAAGCCGTCGGCGGAGACGCCGTTCATTTTCCAGTTGCCCGCGATCAGGGCGCGACGCTGCTCCATCCCGAATACCTCCTGGTTTTGTCGTGAGGGGCGTCCGCCCCGTTGTCCGGACCCAAACATACTGCGGCGGGCCGGGCCTGTGAAGCGCAACCCCCGTCGGATTGCCGACTTTAAGCCTTGCCGCCCCGAGGAATCGCCCCCTATTATCGCGCCGTAATTCCTTTTCTCCTGTTCCAGGTTGCCTCGCGCCATGTCCAAATCCGTCGGCCAACTGCTCACCTCGTTTCTGGCGAAAATCCTGTTCGGCGTCCTGATCGTCGCGTTCGGGGCCTGGGGCATCGCCGACATGCTGCGGCGCAGCCCGGACCACCAGGCCGTGATCAAGGTCGGCGACGTCGAGGTCAGCGGCCAGCAGGTCAAGCGCGCGTTCCTCACCGAACTTCGCCGCCTGCGCGACCAGTTCGGCCCACAGCTCACCGCCGCCGACGCGCAGAACTTCGGCGTGTTCGACCAGGTGCTGTCGCAGATGGCGAGCCGGGCGCTGCTCGACGCCGCCGCCAAGGACATGAACGTCGGCATCTCCGACGAGGCGGTGCAAAAGCTGATCACCGGCAACGCCGCGTTCGTCGACCAGAGCGGCAAGTTCAGTCCCGACCGCTTCCAACGCGTCCTGGCGAGCAACGGCTATCGCGAGGCCGACTTCCTCGCCGCGACGCGCGGCGACATGACCCGCCAACGCATCCTCGAATCGGTGCGCGGCCCGGTGATCGCCCCCGACATTCTCGTCAATACCCTGATCCGCTACGAAGGCGAACGCCGCATCGCGCTGGAATTCCCGGTCAAGGCCGCGGCAATGCCGGTTCCCGCCGATCCCGGCGACGACGTACTGAAAGCCTACCAGACCGCCCACGCCGCCACCTACACCGCGCCCGAGACCCGCAAGCTCACGGTGATGCCGCTGCGCCCCGAGGATGTCGCCGGCAAGATCACGGTGAGCGAGGACGCGCTCAAGGCCTACTTCGAACAGCACGCCGCCGAATACGCCAAGCCGGAGGAGCGCAAGCTCAGCCAGATCCTCCTGAAGGACGAAGCCGCGGCCGCCAAGGTCGCCGCCGCGCTGACCGAAGGGCGCGCACCCGCCGCTGTCGCCAAGGAATCCGGCGGCACGCTCACCGACCTTGGCTGGGTGGTGCGCGACGGCCTGTTGAGCGCGCTTGGCGACCCGGCTTTCGCCGCCGCGAAGGGCGCGGTGCTGCCGCCGCTCAAGACCCCGCTCGGCTGGCACGTGGTGATCGTCCAGGACATCCACCCGCAGGAAGGCGCGGACTTCGCATCCGTGCGGGCGAAGGTCGAGCAAGCGGTCAAGGCCGAGCAGATTCTTTCGACTCTCTATAGTCTCTCCACCGCAGTCGAGGATTCCCTAGCCGCCGGGTCCTCGATCGAGGAAACCGCCAAGCTCAATGGCCTCTCGGCGATCTCCGTCGACGGCGTCACCGCCGAGGGGAAGCTCGCCAACGGCTCCGCACCGCAGGGCATCCCCTCCCCGGCCGACGTGGTCAAGGCGGGCTTCGGCCAGGATATCCAGACCGTCAGCCCGATGATGGAATACGAAGGCGAACCGGGCGGCTACTTCGTCGTCCGCACCGACGCGATCACCCCCGCCGCCCTCAAGCCGTTCGCCGACGTGCGCGACGACGTCCTCTCCGCGTGGCGCGGCGAGAAGCAGCAGGCCGCGGCCGTCGCCAAGGCCAAGGAACTCGCTGCCGCCTTGGCCGACGCAAAGGACGTGGACGCCTTCGCCAAGGCCAACGGAGTCAAGATCGAGACCACCCCGCCGCTGTTCCGCTCCACCCAGGGCGACCTGCCGCGCGAACTCGTCGCGGGCCTGTTCACCCTCGAACCCGGTCAGGCCACCAGCACCCCGGCTCCCGAAGGCGCCGTCGTCGCGCGCCTGAAGGAAGTCCAGCCGGTCGACCCGAGGGACTTCGCCGCCAGCCTCGACCAGGGCAAGCGCAAGCTCCGCGCCGCGCTCGGCGATTCGCTGATGGGCCCGTTCACCACTCAGCTCGCCGACACCTTCAAGATGAAGCAGTTGCAAAGCACCGATCGTCTGGTCCAGGAGCTGAAGTAAGATGCAATCGACGCCGGACTTCGACACCTTCCGCGCCGCCTACGACGCCGGAAAGCCGCAGTTGCTTTGGGTCACCATGCCCGCGGACCTCGAAACCCCAGTTTCGGTGATGCTGAAGCTTGCCTCCGACCGCCCCAACAGCTTCCTGCTGGAATCGGTCGAGGGCGGCGAAGTGCGCGGTCGATATTCCTTCGTTGGCTTGGCGCCCGACGTGATCTGGCGCTGCCACGGCAAGCAAGCCGAGATCAATCGCAACGCTGCCGCCGATGCCGATGCGTTCGTCGCGGAAGCCGCCGCGCCGCTCGACTCCCTCCGCGCGCTGATCGCCGAGAGCCAGGTGGAGATCCCCGAAGGCTTGCCGCCGATGGCCGCCGGGCTGGTCGGCTACATGGGTTACGACACCGTGCGGCTGGTTGAGAATATCCCCGCCGAGAACCCCGACATGCTCGGCGTTCCGGACGGCCTTTACGTCCGCCCGACCCTGATCGCGGTGTTCGACACCATCGCCGATACCCTGACCCTGGTGACGCCGGTACGTCCTGCCGCCGGAACCGATGCAAAACAGGCCCACGCGGACGCCGAAGCGCGCCTCGCCGCCGCCCTCGCCGACGTCGGCCGCAGCCTCCCCGCGCCGCAGGGCGAAGAGCCCCCGGCCCCGCCCGCGCCGACCTCCAACATGACCCGCGACGCGTTCAAGAGCATGGTCGCGAAGGCCAAGGAATACATTCTCGCGGGCGACATCTTCCAGGTCGTGCTCTCGCAGCGCTTCGCCATTCCGTTCGCGCTGCCGTCGTTCGCGCTCTATCGCGCGCTGCGCCGCACAAACCCGTCGCCGTTCATGTTCTACTTGAACTTCGGCGGTTTCCAGGTTGTCGGTGCTAGCCCCGAAATCCTCGTACGCCTGCGCGACGGTACCGTAACGATCCGCCCGATCGCCGGAACCGAGCGGCGCGGCGTGGACAAGGCTGAGGACGAGAGCCTCGCCAAGTCGCTCCTCGCCGACCCCAAGGAACGTGCCGAGCACCTGATGCTCCTCGACCTCGGCCGCAACGACGTCGGCCGCGTCGCCGAGATCGGCTCGGTGAAGGTCACCGCGCAGATGGTGATCGAGTACTATTCCCACGTCATGCACATCGTCTCCAACGTCGACGGCAAAATCCGCCCCGGCAAGGATGCGATGGACGCTCTGATGGCCGGATTCCCTGCCGGAACCGTCTCCGGCGCGCCGAAAGTCCGGGCGATGGAAATCATCGAGGAATTGGAGCCGGTCAAGCGCGGCGTTTACGCCGGCTGCATCGGCTACATCTCCGGCAACGGCGACATGGATACCTGCATCGCGCTTCGTACCGCCGTGCTCAAGGACGGCACGATGTACGTCCAGGCCGGTGGCGGCATCGTCGTCGACAGCGATCCCGACAAGGAATTCCAGGAAAGTTGCAACAAGGCCCGCGCCCTGCTGCGCGCCGCCGAAATCGCACCGCGCTACGCAAGGGGCAACGGCGGGATGTAAACCGATAAGGTTCGGGCTCCGCCCGGGCCCGCGAAGGGGCGCGGCCCCTTCGATCCCATTTGTTTTTCGCGCAAAGCGCCATCAAGCCATCGCGCGGCGTGACGGTTGATTGCGCTAACGCGCGAAAACTAGTTACGGGGTTTGGGGCCCAAGGCCCCAACAGGGTCCAGGGGCAGCGCCCCTGGCCTTCCTTCCGTTCCCCTACTCCTTCCCGTACTTCGCCTTCGCCAGTGCCGAGACCGGCACGAACTGGAAGCCTTCGGCGCGAGCTTTTTGGAGCCACTCGGTGAGCGCGGCGATGGTGGTTTCGCGGGGGTGGCCAATGGCGATGGCGGAGCCGGTTTTGCGAGCGATGTCCTCAACGCGGCGAAGCTGGAGCTGGATCGCCGCGGGTTCCGGACTGTCGTCGAGGAAGACGTTGCGGCTGAGGTTGGCGACGTTGTCGGCGGCGGCGGTTTTCGCGCCGAGGGTTCGGCCCGAGGTAACGGAATCGAGGAACAGCAGGCCATCGGTTTTGAGTTCGTGCATCACCACTTCCATGCCGCGCGCATCGGCGGTGAAGCGGCTGCCCATGTGGTTGTTGATCCCGACGTAACCTTGGAACGAGGACAGCGACTGGCGCAGGCGGGTGCGGATCGCGTCGTCGCTCATCGAAGTGAGCAGCACGTCCGGCCCGGCGTCGTAGCCGGTTCCGATCGGCTCCATCGGCATGTGGAGCATGAGTTCGTGCCCGGCGGCGTGGGCGGCGGCGGTCTGGCGCGCAAGGTTGTGGCCGTAGCTCAGGAACGAGGTGGTGAGCGGTGGCGGCAGGGAGATCACCCGGGCCGAGCGCGGCACGTCGAGGCCCATGTCGTCGATGACGATGGCGATCATCGGCTTGCCCGCGACCGGCGTGAACGGGATCGCGTTGCGCCGCCAGAGCTGTTTCATCGGGAAAGCTTCAGGCGGCAGCGCCGCGATCTGTGGCGGCGGCGCGGGGTCGGGTGCAGCAACTTCGGGAACGACCGGTGTCGGCGGCGTGATCGGTTCGGGCGTCGGCTGAGGTTGAGGCTGCGGCTGGGGCCGCGCGGCAACTTGTTGCGTGGGGTGCGGCGCGACGTGGGAAGCGCTCCACCACCCGATCGTAGCACCGACGGTGAGCGCCGCGAACACTGCCACCGCGATCCGCATCGGCCCCGACTTTCCGCCGAACAGGCGTTGGACCGCCGAAGCCTTTGCTCCGGATGACCGCCGCTTGCGGCTCGATTGCGTCGCCACTCTGGAACTCCTTTGAAACGCCTTCCATCCAGCGCGGGACCATACACCAGGACATCGCTGCCCGGCCATGCCTTTCCCGGTCTTGACGCGAGCGTAACCGCCGTCCATCCTGTGCGCTTAAATTCGTTTCGCCTGCGGGTGCGGGCGCGGAATTCTAGAGGTGTGCTGCCGATGTACATGCTGATCGACAACTACGACAGCTTTACCTACAACCTCTGGCATTACCTGGGCGAGCTCGGGGCCGAAGTCGAGGTGGTGCGCAACGACGCGCTGACCGTCGACGAGGTGGTCGCCAAGTCGCCGCAAGGGATCATTCTTTCACCGGGTCCCTGCGATCCCGACCGCGCGGGTATTTGCCTGCCGCTGGTGGCGAAGGCGGCCGAGTTGCGCCTGCCGCTGTTCGGCGTCTGCCTCGGCCATCAGGCGATCGGCCAGGCGTTCGGCGGCAATGTCGTGCGCGCGCCCGAGCCGATGCACGGCAAGGTCTGCGAGATCCGCCACCGCGGCTCCGACGTATTTTTCGGCATCCCCGATCCATTCCAGGCGACGCGCTACCACTCCCTTCTCGTGGACCGCGCCACCTTCCCCGCCGCTCTCGAAATCACCGCCACCAGCCCGGACGGCCTGGTCATGGGCCTCGCCCATGCCGAGCTGCCGATCTACGGCGTACAGTTCCACCCCGAGAGCATTGCCTCCCAACATGGCCACCAAATCCTGCGCAACTTCCTGACCCTCTCCACCGGGGCCAAGCGCGCAGCCTGACCCGACGAAAGTCCATTCAGATGTCCGATCTCAAGCCGATCCTCGCCCGCATTGGTGCCGGCGAAACCCTTTCCGAGGCTGAATCCGCCGCCGTTTTCGAGATCATCATGTCGGGCGGCGCGACGCCCTCGCAGATCGGCGCGCTCCTGATGGCGCTCCGGATGCGCGGCGAGACCGTCGCCGAGATCACCGGCGCGGCGCGCACGATGCGCTCCAAGGCAACCCACGTGAAGGCACCGGCAGACGCGGTCGACATCGTCGGCACTGGCGGCGACTGCTCCGGCACCTACAACATTTCGACCGGTGCGGCGCTGGTGATCGCCGCCTGCGGCGTCACCGTCGCGAAGCACGGCAATAAGGCGCAGACCTCGAAGTCGGGCTCGGCCGACGTGCTGCGCTCGCTCGGCGTCAACCTCGACGCCTCCCTCGATCTGGTCGAGCGCTCGATCGCCGAGGCGAAGATCGGCTTCCTCCTCGCCACCCGCCATCACAGCGCGATGAAGGAGGTCGGCCCGACCCGCCAGGAAATCGGCACGCGCACGATCTTCAACATCCTCGGGCCGCTCGCCAACCCGGTCGGCGTCAAGCGGATCATGATTGGCGTCTACGCCCCCGCCCTCACCGAGCCGCTCGCCGAAGTGCTGGGCAATCTCGGCGCGGATCGCGCCTGGGCGGTGCATGGCTCCGACGGCCTCGACGAAATCACCACCACCGGACCGACCAAGGTTTCCGAGTGGAGGGATGGCAAGGTCACCACCTTCACCATCACCCCGGAAGAGGCCGGACTTTCCCGCGTCGCGCCGGAGTGCCTGAAGGGCGGCGACCCGGCGCACAACGCCGCCGCGTTGCGCGCGGTGCTGGAGGCCAAGGTTCCGGCCGAACTGACGCCGCTGCGTGAGATCATCGCCCTCAACGCCGCCGCCGTGCTGGTGATCGCCGACATCGTTCCGACACTGAAAGACGGCGTCGCGATGGCGCTCGACGCAATGAAGACCGGCGCGGCCAAGGCGGTGCTGGCGAACTTCGTGCGCATCACCAACGGAGGCTGAGGCGTGGCCGACATTCTCGCCCGGATCGTCGAGACCAAGCGCGGCGAAGTCGCCGAAGCCAAGCGCGCGGTGCCGCTCGCACGCCTCATCGACGAGGCCGCGCGCCAGGCCGCCCCGCGCGGGTTCGCCCGCGCGCTCGACGCCAAAGTGGCGGATGGCGGCTTCGGCCTGATCGCCGAAATCAAGAAAGCCTCGCCTTCGGCTGGCCTGATCCGCCCCGACTTCGATCCGGCGGCGCTCGCCCGCGCCTATCTCGCTGGAGGTGCGGCCTGCCTTTCAGTCCTCACCGACACGCCCTACTTCCAGGGCAGCCGCGCGGCGCTCGAAGCGGCGCGCGGTGCGGTGGATTTACCGATCCTACGCAAGGACTTCATGATTGACGTTTATCAGGTGGTTGAAGCCCGCGCATGGGGCGCGGACTGCATTCTCCTGATCATGGCGGCGCTCGACGACGACGCCGCGCGCGATCTCGAACAGGCCGCGATCGACCTCGGGCTCGACGTTCTGGTGGAAATCCACGACCGCGACGAGTTCGAGCACGCGCTCAAGCTCAAGAGTCGCCTGCTCGGGGTCAACAACCGCAACCTCAAGATCATGACCACCGATCTCGCCACCACCGAGACCCTGGCTGAAATCTGCCCTCCCGACCGCGTCCTGGTGGCGGAGAGCGGCCTCAAGACCCGCGCCGACCTCGACCGCATGGCGAAGGTCGGCGCAAAACGGTTCCTCGTCGGCGAATCCCTGATGCGGCAGGCCGACGTCGCCGCCGCGACGCGTACGCTGCTGACCGGGACCGCTTGAAGAGACTTGCATTCATCCGCGAACTTAAGTAGAACAAAAGGCGACTGCGTGTGCAACGCAGCCGCCTTTATTCCTTCGCGGGGTGCCCCATGCTGACCGTCAAGCAACGTGACCTGTTGTTGTTGATCGACCGCCATCTGAAGGCGTCGGGCGTGGTGCCATCCTTCGACGAGATGAAGGATGCGCTTGGCCTGCGCTCGAAGTCTGGCATCCATCGGCTGATCACCAGTCTTGAGGAACGCGGCTTCATCCGCCGCCTGCCCCACCGCGCCCGCGCGCTGGAGATCATCAAGCTGCCGGAAGGCATCTCCTCCGAACCCGCGCCGGAACCGGCGGCGGCATTTCACCCCAACGTGATCGCGGGTGGCTTCAAGCGCCAGATCGCAGGTGCGCCGGTCGCCGAGCATTCCGAAGCGGTCTCGGTGCCGCTCTATGGCAAGATCGCCGCAGGCACCCCGATCGAGGCGCTCAGCGACCTCACCGCCTCCATCGACATTCCCGCCTCGATGCTCACCGGCGGCGAGCACTATGCCCTCACAGTCGAAGGCGATTCGATGATCGAGGCCGGAATCTTCGACGGCGACACCGTGCTGATCCGCAAGACCGACACGGTGGAAAACGGCGCGATCGTCGTCGCCCTCGTCGACCAGAACGAGGCGACGCTGAAACGCCTGCGCCGCAAGGGCGAATCCATCGCGCTGGAGCCCGCCAACCCGCGCTACGAAACCCGGATCTTCGGGCCGGATCGGGTGTCGGTGCAGGGCCGCCTCGTCGGACTGCTGCGCCGCTACTGAATTTGAAAGCAAGGTGCGGAGTGTTTCGCCTCCGCCCTCGCCCTACGCTTGCCGTATCGACAACCGGTCGAAGGAGCAATGCGCCATGGCCAACCCTCAAACCCGCCGCGCCGACGCGGTCATCGCCGACCCGCGCTGGCAAGCCCTGACCACCCGCGATGCCAAAGCCGACGGCGCATTCGTCTATGCGGTGGAAACCACTGGGGTGTACTGCCGTCCCGCCTGCCCGTCGCGCCTCGCCAAGCCGGAGAACATCCGCTTCTTCGCCACGCCCGCCGAAGCCGAAGCTGCGGGCTTCCGTCCCTGCAAGCGCTGCAAGCCCGAAGGCCGATCCCGTGCCTCGGAACATGCCGAGATCGTCGCGGCGGCATGCCGCTTCATCGAAGATGCCGAAACCCCGCCCTCGCTCGCCGAACTCGCGGCGCACACGAGGATCAGCGCCTTCCATCTGCACCGGATGTTCAAGGCCTTTACCGGAGTGACGCCGAAAGCCTACGCCACCGCCCGCCGTGCCGAGCGGTTGCGTCGTGAACTCGGCTCCGGTAATTCGGTAACCGGCGCGATCTACGATGCAGGCTACAACTCCAGCGGCCGCTTCTACGCGGAATCCGATGCCTTGCTTGGAATGACGCCATCGCGTTATCGCAAGGGCGGCGCTGCGGCGGAAGTCCACTTCGCAATCGCACGGACGTCGCTCGGCGCAGTGCTGGTGGCAGAGACGATAAAAGGAATTTGCGCCATAGACTTGGGAGACGATCCTGAGACGCTCATCGAGGAGTTTCAGGCCCGTTTCCCAACCGCCGCCCTGGTTGGTGACGACGCCGCATTCGACCGGCGCGTCGCCCAGGTGGTGGGCCTGATCGAGACCCCACAAGCCGGATGCGACCTGCCGCTCGACATTCGCGGCACTGCCTTCCAGCGACGAGTTTGGGAGGCGCTGCGGCGCATTCCCAGCGGCGATACCCTCACCTATACCGCACTCGCCGCCAGCGTCGGCGCACCGAGTGCGGTACGTGCGGTGGCGCGGGCGTGCGCCACCAACACCTTGGCCGTGGCGATCCCCTGCCATCGCGTCGTCCGGCTCGACGGCGCTCTTGCGGGATACCGTTGGGGGATTGCGCGCAAGCGGGCCTTGCTGGATCGGGAGAGGAGTTGAATGGACGCGACCTGCAGCATTCCCTTGCCCGGCGACTATCGCGTCGGTGACGTCCTCGCCTTCCATCGCCGCGACGTGCAGACTATTGCCGAGCGGGTGGAAAACGATGAAATCGCCAAGGGTCTGCTCTGGGAAGGCAGGCCCGCCTGCCTCCGGATCGCCCTTAAGTCCGGCAGGGCCGAGGTTGTGCTCGCCGTCGATGGCGGCATCGCGGATGCGGCAGCGGTCGAACGGATGGCGCGGCGGATGCTCGGCCTGACCCAGGATATCGCACGCTTCGAACGGGATTTCGCCGACCATCCGGAAATCGGCGCGGTGGTCGCGCGGCGCAAGGGTCTGCGAGTGCCCGCCACGGCGACGCCGTTCGAAGCGATCACCTGGGCGATCACCGGCCAGCAAATCAGCGTCGGCGCCGCCACCTCGATCCGCCGCCGCCTGATCCAGGCCGTCGACGTCCGCCACTCCGGCGGCCTGTGGTGCTATCCCGATGCCGACCACATCCTCCGGCTCACCGAGGAAGGCCTCCGCCCCCTCGGCTTTTCCGCAGCCAAGGCACGGACGATCCAGGCCCTCAGCGAAGCCGTGGCGAGCGGCGAACTGCCTCTCGATACCTGGACGACCGCGCCCGATGCCGAGGAAATCCGCAGGCGCTTGCGAGAGGTACGCGGCATCGGCCCCTGGACGATCAGCTACGCGCTGCTGCGCGGCTTCGGCTGGCTCGACGGTTCGCTGCACGGCGACGTCGCGGTCCGGCGCAACCTCCAAGTCCTTCTCGGGCGCGCCGACAAGCTCACCGAGGCCGAAACCGAGGCCTGGCTCGCACCGTTCTCGCCGTGGCGCGCAATGGTCGCGGCGCACCTCTGGATGATGCAAGCCGACGACGGCTACTGACCGTCGTCGCCATCCTCCGTCTCGCCACGCGAAACTCCCCAGGGCCGCCGCCCCTGCCGCAGGAAGACGCTGTCGAGCCGGGCAATCCGCCCGTCTTCATCAAGCCAGAGCGCGAGCGCGCCCGAGCGCTCCAGGTCTTCCGCATCGAACAGTGTCGCGCCGCAAGCCGCGCGCGCCGCACCGGGCACCGGGAACCGCGCCACCACCACCACCGCCTCGCCACAATCGTCGCCGAGAGTCGCGCTGGCGGTGCTGCGCGCGATCGTCCAGCCGCGTGGTACGGTCGCGGCGCAACCTTCCGCATCGCATTTCCAACCAACGCCCGGCGTCATCGGCAACCCGGTCTGGCCGCGCCACACCGCGCGCAGAAACGCGGTCCGCCCGCCACCAAGGAAGCCGTACACCTTCGCTTCCCGCACCGCGATCGCCGCACCGCGATCGGCGATCAGAACATCCGGCGGCGGCCGCATCCAGGGCGATGCGATCCCCGCGATCACCGCCACGAGCGCCAACGCACGCGTCCGGCCGAAGCCGAGGCAGAGCCAAAGCCCGCCCGCCGCGCAGAGCGCCAGGCCGAAGTCGGGCATCTGCGCGGCTTCGAGGAGATGCCCGGGCCACGACGACACCCGCGCGGCGACGCCGTCGATCCAGCCGATCCCCCAGGCCATGCAGCGCAGGGGAAACTCCTCCAGCCCGAATGGCATGGCGAGGATCGAGATCACCCCCCAGGGCATCACCCAAAGCCCGAGGGGCGGAACGCCGAGCAGATTGGCGGGTAAGCTGTGGACCGCGATCCGCCCGAAATGGTAAAGCGCGAACGGTGCGGTCGCGACCGTTGCGATCGCGGTGGACGCAAGGGTGCCACCGAGCGCGACTACGGGGATGCGCAGCCACCCCGGCCAGCCGAAAAGGCCGAACCGCAGCGCCGCGAGTTGATAGGTGGAAATCAGCGCCACCACCGCGCCGAACGACATCTGAAAGCTCGGTCCGACGACCGATTCCGGATCGCGGATCGCCACCACCAGCGCTGCGATACCGACGAGGCGAAGCGAGAACGGCGAGCGGTCGAGCATGATCGCGGTGAGGGCGATGGTGGTCATCATCCAGGCCCTCTGGGTCGGCACCGAGCCGCCGGAAAGCAGCAGGTAAAGCGTCGTCAGCACCAGGGCGAATGCCGCCGCCCACTTCTTGATCGGGTGGCGCAATGCGAGCGCCGGGATCAACGCGAGTCCGCGCCGCATCACCAGGAACGCGAGCCCGGCGAACAGGCTCATGTGCAAGCCGGAAATCGACAGCATGTGGGCGATGCCGGACTCCCGATAATCCCGCATCACGTTTTGCGGGATCGCCCCGGTGTCGCCCATCACCAGCGCGGCTGCGACCCCGGCGCGAGCGTCGCCTTCGGGGAAGCTCGAAAGGATGCGTTGACGGACTCGCTGCCGCTAGGATTCGACTTTCGCATGAAACGCGGCGACGCCGAGATCCGACGGCGGCGGCGCGAGGGTGCGCCAGTCGGAAGTCGCGAATCCAACCGCGCCCAAGCCCTGGAACCAGGCGCGGCGCGGCAGGTCGAAGCCATCCGGATGGAGCGGCGGAAGCGGCGGCGAAAGACGCGCGGTGAGGCCGATCAGTTCTCCCGCGCGGGGCTCGCCGAAGCGCGCCGGAATCAGTACGCGGATCGTCATCGGATCGGCACGCCCGACGATCTGCGCGTCGGCGAGCACCACGCGCACGCCGTTGGAGCGGAGTTCGAGGCTTTCCACGCGGCCGGAGACCGTCGCGGCGGCCATCCCTTCGGCGAGCGCGCCCGGCGCACGATGCGCGGCCCAAGCGGTCCAGGCCGCACCGGCGAGGAACACCGTCGACGCTAGGGCAATCGCGGTGACTCTCCAGCCGCCGCGCCAGCGCGCGACGAGAGCGACTCCCGCCGTGCAGCCGAGCGCCGCGGCCCATTCCCGCCAGCCGGGTTCGAGCGGCGCGGCGAGATACGTCGCGACCCCCGCGACGAAGATCCACGGCGCCCATTCCCCCCAACCGGCGGTCGCGCGCGGCGCGTCCTCCATCTCCTTCCCCCGACAGGCTTTCCGAACCGCGGATGGTGTGATAAAAACCAAGCCGTTCGTGCGATCCGAGAGTACCCGATTTTCGCCGCCGAACCCATCCCGCCCACCGTGGCGGATACTTTCTCTTCCGACTGACAGGCTAGTGTTCGCAATGAGCGTCGTGACTCGTTTCGCTCCGTCGCCGACGGGGTTCCTTCACATCGGCGGTGCCCGCACCGCCCTGTTCAACTGGCTGTTCGCGCGGCACCACGGTGGGCGCTTCCTGCTCCGCATCGAGGACACGGATCGCGAACGCTCGACGCAAGCCGCGGTCGACGCGATCTTCGACGGCCTGTCGTGGCTGGGGCTCGACTGGGACGAAGAGCCGGTGATGCAGTTCGAGCGCGCCGCGCACCACGCCGAGGTCGCGCGCAAGCTGATCGAAACCGGGCATGCGTACCACTGCTATTGCTCGCCCGAGGAACTCACGCAGATGCGCGAGGAGCAGAAGGCCGCAGGCCTGCCGATGCGCTACGACGGCCGCTGGCGCGACCGCGACCCCGCCGAGGCGCCGGCGGGCGTTAGGCCGGTGATCCGCCTGCGGGCGCGCCAGGACGGCGAGACGATCGTCGACGACAAGGTGCAGGGCAAGGTCGTCTTCGCCAACAAAGAGCTCGACGACCTCGTGCTGCTGCGTNCGGACGGCAATCCGACCTACATGCTCGCCGT
>DBTR01000091.1:15119-15240 GCA_002307145.1 Rhodospirillum sp. UBA1311
GGCGCGACCGCGACCCGTCCGAAGCGCCTGCGGGCGTCAAGCCGGTGCTGCGCCTCAAAGCGCCGCGCGAAGGCGAGACGATCATCCGCGATCACGTCCAGGGCGACGTCACCTTCGCCAA
>DBTR01000041.1:0-7343 GCA_002307145.1 Rhodospirillum sp. UBA1311
AACCCGTTCTCGATGCCGCAGGGTGAGATGGACGCGCTCCTCAACCAGGACCCGCTGACGATCAAGGCCTACCAGTACGACATCGTCTGCAACGGCATCGAACTGTCGTCGGGCGCGATCCGGAACCACCTGCCGGAGATCATGTACAAGGCGTTCGAAATCGCGGGCTACCCGGCCTCGGTGGTCGAGCAGAAGTTCGGCGGCATGCTGAATGCGTTCAAGTTTGGCGCCCCGCCGCACGGCGGCTCGGCTCCGGGTATCGACCGGATCGTGATGCTGCTCGCCGACGAGCCGAACATCCGCGAGATCATCGCCTTCCCGCTCAACCAGCAGGCCCAGGACCTGCTGATGCAGGCCCCGGCGGAGATCGAGCCGGAACGCCTGCGCGAACTCCACATCAAGCTCGACCTGCCGAAGCCGAAGCTCAAGGTCACCACCGAGGCGACCTCCGAGAGCTGATCGAGGTTTTCCGATTCCAACGAAAACCGGCGGGCCGAAAGGCTCGCCGGTTTTCGTTTGTGGAAAAATATGCACAAAGTGCGCTTTTAGGCCTTGCGCTCCGGGCGGGAAGGGCCATTCTATTGTGACAGTTTTGTTTCAATCCCTACCGCTTCCAAACTGACGGCCACGGCGGCGCGGCCCTTGGATGCCGGAGGTTTGCCGGGATCGTCGAATGAATGCACCGTTGGTTTTGCTGCACCTGACCGGAAACGTCGTGCTCTTGCTCTGGGGTCTCTACATGGTCCAGAGCGGGCTGACCCGTGCCCTCGGCGCCGAGCTTCGCCATTGGCTCGACACCGGCCTGCGCAACCGCCTGAGCGCGTTCGTTTCCGGCCTCGGCATGACTTTGTTGCTGCAAAGCAGCACCGCCACCGGCCTGATGGTCGCGGGCTTCGCGGCCGAAGGCGCGGTGGCGTTGGTGCCCGCGCTTGCGGTGATGCTCGGGGCCAACGTCGGTTCCACCCTGATCGTGCTGGTGCTCTCCTTCGACGTCACCCGGATCGCGCCGGTGCTGCTGCTTTGCGGATTCATCGCGTTTCGGCGCGGCGGCACGCGGGTCCACGACCTCGGCCGCGCCGCGATCGGTCTCGGGCTGATGCTGCTCGCCCTGCATCTGCTGCTCGACACCATCGCCTTGGCGGAATCCGCGCCGACCCTGCGCGAGGCGTTCGAAGTGCTGACCCGCGACCCGGCGGTGGCGGTGGTGCTGGCGGCGGGGATCGCCTGGGCGGCGCATTCGAGCGTCGCGGCGGTGCTGCTGATCGCCTCCCTCGCGGGCGGCGGCGTGGTGACGCCGGAGGCCGCGCTCGCGATGGTCGCCGGGGCCAATCTCGGTTCGGCGGTCAATCCGTTGATCGAAGGGCCGCGCGACGCTCCGGCGGCGCGGCGGATGCCGGTCGGCAACTTCGTCAATCGTCTCGTCGGCTGCGTCGCCACGGTCGCGCTGATCCACCCGCTCGGTGCGCGGATGGCGGACGTCGCCGCCGATCCGGCGCAGCGTGTCGCGGTCTTCCACCTTGCGTTCAATCTCGCCCTGGCGGTGCTGTTCATCGGGCCGCTGCCCTGGCTCGCGCGCCTGCTGGTGCGGGCCTTTCCCGAGCGCGCCGCGAGCGCCGACCCGGCCCAGCCGCTGTACCTCGACCCGGCGGCGCTGCGGCTGCCACACATCGCGGTGGCGAACGCTGCGCGCGAGGCTCTCCGCATGGCGGATACGGTGGGCACGATGCTGACCGGCGCGCACCAGGTGCTGAAGACCGACGACCGCAAGCTGGTGCAGGAAATCCGGCGGATGGACGACGTCCTCGATCGGCTGCACGACCGGATCAAGCGCTACCTTACCGAGATCAACATCGAGGAGTTGGACGCGCGCGATGCGCAACGCGTCACCGACGTGCTCTCCTTCACCATCAATCTCGAACACGTCGGCGACATCGTCGACCGCAACCTGATGGAAACGGCGCAACGCAAGATTCGCCGCAAGCTCAAGTTCTCCGACGAAGGCGCGGCGGACCTCGCGGAAATTCTCGAACGCCTGGGCGAGACCCAGCGTCTTGCGGCGGCAGTGTTCATCTCCGGCGACCAGCGCGCGGCGAAAATGCTGATGCGCGAGAAGGAGGTGGTGCGGAACCTGGAGGCGCGCTCGACCCGCGAGCACTTCTCGCGGCTGCGGGCGGGGCGCACGGAGAGCGTCGGTACGAGCTCGCTCCACCTCGACATTCTGCGCGACCTGCGCCGCATCAACGCGCACCTCGTCGCCGCCGCCTATCCGGTGCTGGATCAGTCGGGCGAATTGCTGCCGTCGCGGTTGAGAGGTGATGCGGCGCGCTAGCTCGGTTTGCCGAGGGCCGGGGTTTCAAGCCAGCGCAACAGCCCGAGGGTGCGCCGTGCGCGCTCCAGCAGCGCGGGGAGTGGCGCGGAAGAGGCGTGGAGATCGGCGAGGCGGTTTTCCCACTCGCGGATCAGGTCGCGCGGGCGGTCGGGCTGCGCCTTGCGGCCGGTGAGCGCGCCGATGGTGCGGTCGAAGGACGGGTGAAGTTCGGAAGGGAAACCGAGCAACAGGTAATCGTCGAGGACGAGGCTGCCGTCGAGGTAGAGCTCATGCGCCAGCGCCGCGAGTTCGCGCGGGCTCATCGCCCGTACCGGGTGGGCGGCTGCGGGCGGCGGCAGGGCGATGGCGTTCGGGTCCGGCTCGGCGGCGACGAAGGGTTCGTCGTAACCGTCGGCCACGCTCAGGGTGCCGCTCGCGGGCGGCAGGCTGAAGGTGGGAAGCGGATACAACGCGCGCATGGCTTGATCCAAATGAGTGTCGGGTTACGTCTGGATTCATAAGGCGGGAGGTTTCGCGTTGGTTCCCGCATCTGAAGGGCTGGGGTACTTCCGATGCATACCGCGTGCCTTAATCCTTTGTTAATGTACAAGGACTTACGGCAACCGAAAATCGGCAAAAGTTGCCGGGTCGGCAACCATGCTGGGCAAAATGTATCTAGCGGGCCGCCAGTCGCCCAAGCCAGGCCGCGCCGCGCACGCCGCTCGAATCGCCATGTCGCGGCGGCGCGAGCCGGGTGGCGACGGCGTCGGAGAAGACAAAACGCGGCCAGATTTCCGGTACCCGGGCGTAGAGGCATTCGAGGTTGGAAAGACCGCCGCCGAGGACGATCACCTCGGGATCGAGGATGTTGATCACCGCGGCGGTAGCGCGGGCGAGGCGTTCGGCATGGCGCGCGAGGCTCGCCGCCGCGCCGACGTCGCCCGCCGCCGCGGCAGCGACGATCGCCGCCGGACTGAGGCTTTCGCCGGTGCGCCGCAGGTGGTCCGCGGCGAAGCCCGGGCCGCTCAGGAAGGTCTCGATGCAGCCCTTGCGGCCGCAATAGCAGGCGGGGCCGTCGCGCTCGGCGTCGGTCGGCCAGGGCAGGGGGTTGTGGCCCCATTCGCCCGCGATCGCGTTCGGCCCGCCGAGGAGCTTGCCGCCGACGACGATGCCCGAGCCGACGCCGGTGCCGAGGATGATCCCCCACACCGAAGCCGCGCCCTCGCCCGCGCCGTCGCGGGCTTCCGAGAGCGCGAAGCAGTCGGCGTCGTTGGCGAGCGCCACCGGGCGATTGAGCGCTTCGCCGAGATCGCGGCCGAAGGCGTGGCCGATCAGCCAGGTGGAGTTGGCATTCTTCACCAATCCGGTGGCGGGCGAGATCGCGCCCGGCATGCCGACGCCGACGCTGAACCGCTCGCCGAAGCGCTGCGCGGCGAAGGCCGCGAGGTCGGCGATCATCCGCACCGTGGCCTCGTAGTTCCCGACCGGAGAGGGTACCCGCCAACGGTCGAGGACGATACCCTCGGAGGTCAGGGCGATCGCCTCGGTCTTGGTCCCGCCAAGGTCGATGCCGAGCGCGAAGCTATGCGTTTCGGCCAGGTTGTCAAAGGGTTCGGGGGCGCGCAAACTGTTTTCCATACTCTCTCCGTTCGACGAAAGTCTGTCCTTCATGTCCGCGTTCCCCGCCCTGGAATTTCCGATCCCGGTGCTTCGCCCCGGCGAGTTGCATCCCGTCGCTCCCGGCGTCTATTGGCTCCGCATGCGCCTGCCGTATCGCCTCAACCACGTCAATCTCTGGATCCTCGAAGACGGCGACGCACTCACCGTCGTCGATACCGGGATGAATATGCCGGAAAGCCGGGAGACTTGGGAAGCGGTGCTCGGCGGCCGCTTCGCCGGGCGGCGGATTACCCGGGTGATCTGCACCCACTACCACTCCGACCACGTCGGCCTTGCCGCCTGGCTGTGCGCGCGCTTCGGCGCGCCTCTCGCAATGAGCCGGATCGAATGGGCGACGGCACGCTTCCTCAGCATCGACCATACGCCCGAGATGATGGCGGCGCAGCGTGCCTTCTACCGGGGGCTCGGCTACGCCGCCGATTGGCTCGACCGCCTCGATGCGGTGGGCAACGCCTACGCGACCAAGGTGATGGCGCTGCCGCCGGCGTTCCACCGGCTGAAGCACGACGATATCCTCAGGATCGGCGGACGGGATTGGCGCATCGTGCTGGCCGCCGGGCATTCGCCGGGGATGGCCTGCCTCTATGCCGACGCCGACCGGCTGCTGATCGCGGGCGACCACCTCCTGCCCTCGATCACGCCGAATGTCAGCATCTATCCCTCGGAGCCGGACGCCGACCCGTTAAGCGAGTATCTCGCCAGCTTCCGGCCGTTCCGCGCGCTTTCGGAAGACGCGCTGGTGCTGGCCTCGCACGGGAGGCCGTTCCGCGGCCTGCACCTCCGCATCGACGAGATCGAGGCGCACCATGCCGAACGCCTCGACCGCCTCCTGGGGGCCTGTGCGACGCCCCAAAGCGTCGTCGACATGCTCGCGGTGCTGTTCGCCGCCGGGCTCACCGACCACGAGCGGGTGATCGCTTCGGGCGAGGCTTTGGCGCACGTGCGCTACCTGATGGGCAAGGGCCTGATGCGTGAAAACCGCAGCGACGATGGCGTGCTGCGGTTTGAAGCCGTCTGAATCGGGCGAACCGGAGCTACTCGGCGATCTCGCGCACCGCCTCGGTCGGATCGGCGCAATAGAGGCGGTAGAGGGTGTTGATCACCGCCGTCGCCTCGTCGCCATTGAGCGAGTAGAAGATCGTCTGGGCGGACCGGCGCGTCCGCACCAGTTCGTCGCGGCGCAGCCGTGCGAGGTGCTGCGATAACGCCGATTGGCTCAATCCGATCAGCCGTTCCAGCTCACCCACCGAACGCTCGCCGCTCTGCAGCTGACAGAGAATCATCAGGCGGTGTTCGTTGCTCATCGCCTTCAGCAGCGCGCTCGCGCGCCGGGTCTTTTCTTGCAAACTTTCGATATTCATCCGTTTTCCCAATCCCGGGATACAAATCTCCCCGCTCGTTCCAGTCATAATGGAACTCGGGTCAAATGCAAACGTTTGTCATTGCGATTCGTTCCCAAGTTGGTGGCATTTCTCGTCGGGCATTCCGTGGATCCGGTGGCATCGGCGGTTGTCGAAAGTGTGGCGGCAGCGTAAAGTATCCGGCTCCGGAGTTCGGGCGGCACCGCGCCGCCCGTGCCGTTTGGTGCAACAGCAATCGGAATTGGACGCATGCAACCCGCGGAAGCCGGTACCCCCGCCGAGATCGCCCAGATGAGTTTCGAACAGGCGCTCGCCGGGCTGGAGGCGATCGTCCGACGCCTCGAATCGGGCGATGTGGAACTGGATGCGGCGGTCGGCGCGTTCGAGCGCGGCGTGTTGCTGAAGCGCCATTGCGAGCAGAAACTGGCCGAGGCGCGCGAGCGGGTCGAGCAGATCACCCGCACTCCCGAGGGCATCGGCACCGCGCCCTTGCCGGAAATGGACTGAAAGGACGAGGCTTTGCCAACTTCCGTGATCGGCGCCTCGTTTGAAGAGGCCCTGGCGGACGCGGCGACCCGCGTCGGCGCCGAACTCGATGCCCTGATGCCGCTCACCGGCACCCCCGAGGATCGGGTGGTGGAGGCGATGCGCTACGCCTGCTTCAACGGCGGCAAGCGGATGCGGCCGTTTTTCGTAATCGAGACGGCGCGCCTGTTCGGCGTCGAGTCCCGCTCCGCGTTGCGCGCTGCGGCGGCGGTCGAGATGCTGCACTGCTATTCGCTGATCCATGACGACCTCCCCGCGATGGACGACGACGACTTCCGCCGTGGCCAGCCGACGGTTCATAAGCGTTTCGACGAGGCGACCGCGATCCTCGCCGGCGACGCGCTGCTCACCGCCGCCTTCGGCGTCCTCGCCGACCCGGTGGTGCACGCCGACCCGGCGGTGCGCTGCGAGCTCGTCGCCCGCCTCGCGAGCGCCTCGGGCGCGCGCGGCATGGTCGGCGGGCAGATGCTCGATCTCCTCGCCGAGCATACCGACCTCGACATCACCGGCATCACCCGCCTGCAGCGGATGAAGACCGGCTGCCTGATCGCGTTCTCGTGCGAGGCCGGAGCGATCCTCGGCAAGGCCGCGCCGCGTCTGCGCCAATCGCTCGCCGCCTACGCCCACGACGTCGGCCTTGCGTTCCAGATCGCCGACGATCTCCTCGACGTCGAAGGCACGGCCGCAGACGTCGGCAAGGCTACCGCCAAGGATGCCGAACGCGGCAAGGCGAGCTTCGTCGCGATCCTCGGCGTCGAACGCGCCCGCGCCCAGGCCCAGCTTCTCGTCGCCCAAGCGTCCGAACATCTCGCCGCGTTCGACGGACGCGGCCAACTCCTGGAGATGGCGGCGCGCTACGTCGTCGAACGCCGCAAGTGACGACCTCTCAAGACGGAGACCAAGGGTTGACCCAACCCGCGACGCACAAAACCCCGGTTCTCGATGCGGTGACCGACGCCGCATCCTTGCGCAGCCTGCCCGAGGACAAGCTTGAGGCGCTGGCGCGGGACGTGCGCGCCGCGATGGTCGAAACCGTGGCGATCACCGGCGGCCATCTCGGTGCGGGGCTCGGCGTGGTCGAGCTGACCATCGCGCTGCACTATGTCTTCGACACGCCGAAGGACCGTCTGATCTGGGACGTCGGCCACCAGGCTTATCCGCACAAGATCCTCACCGGGCGGCGCGACCGGATGCTCGGCATCCGCCAGAAGCACGGCCTCTCGGGCTTCACCAAGCGCGAGGAATCGCCCTACGATCCGTTCGGCGCGGGGCACAGCTCCACCTCGATCTCCGCCGGTCTCGGCATGGCGGTGGCGCGCGACTTCAAGAAGGACAACCGCAACGTCGTCTGCGTCATCGGCGACGGCGCGATGAGCGCGGGCATGGCGTTCGAGGCGATGAACAACGCCGCCGCCGCCAACAGCCGCCTGATCGTCATCCTCAACGAC
>DBTR01000041.1:7618-8190 GCA_002307145.1 Rhodospirillum sp. UBA1311
ACATGTCGATCGCGCCGCCGGTCGGTGCGATGAGCGCGTATCTCTCGCGCCTGCTGTCCTCGCCGTCCTACCACACCCTCAGGAGCGCGATGAAGGACGTCGCGCAGTTCTTCCCAGCACCCCTCGAACGCGCCGCGCGCAAGGCTGAGGAATACGCGCGCGGTCTCGTCACCGGCGGCACGATGTTCGAGGAACTCGGCTTCCACTACGTCGGCCCGGTCGACGGCCACCGCCTCGACCACCTCGTGCCGGTGCTCAAAAACGTCCGCGACGCCAAGTCGCGCCGCCCGGTGCTGGTCCACGTCGTGACCCAGAAGGGCCACGGCTACGGCCCCGCCGAGCGCGCCGCCGACAAGTACCACGGCGTCGGCTGCTTCGACGTCGAAACCGGCGCGCAGAAGGCGGCCAAGGGCAACAGCCCGTCGTTCACCGAGGTCTTCGCCCAGGCGCTGATCCGCGCCGCCGACGCCGACCCCCGCATCGTCGCCGCCACCGCCGCGATGCCCGGCGGTACCGGCCTCGACGCCTTCGCCCGCCACCACCCGACGCGGATGTTCGACGTCGGCATCGCC
>DBTR01000041.1:8467-43246 GCA_002307145.1 Rhodospirillum sp. UBA1311
CCGAGCAGCATGCCGTCACCTTCGCCGCCGGAATGGCCTCGGAAGGGATGCGGCCGTTCGTCGCGATCTACTCCACCTTTCTCCAGCGTGCCTTCGACCAGGTCGCGCACGACGTCGCGCTGCAGAACCTGCCGGTGCGCCTGATCGTCGATCGCGCCGGATACGTCGGCGCCGACGGCGCGACCCACCAGGGCGCGTTCGATCTCGCCTATCTCTGCTGCCTGCCGCACATGATCGTGATGGCGCCTTCCGACGAGGCCGAACTGGCGCACATGGTCGCCACCGCCGCCGCCTACGACGACGGCCCGACCGCGATCCGTTTCCCGCGCGGCACCGGCACCGGCGCGGCCGTCCCCGATGCGCCGGAAATCCTTCCGATCGGCAAGGGACGCATCGTCCGCGAGGGCAAGGAGGTCGCCATCCTCTCCCTCGGCACCCGCCTCAAGGACGTGCTCAAAGCCTGCGACGCCCTCGCCAACGACGGCATCGCGCCCACCGTCGCCGACGCCCGCTTCGCCAAGCCCCTCGACCTCGACCTGATCCGCGATCTCGCCGCACGCCATAAAGTCCTCGTCACCGTCGAGGAAGGCTCGGTCGGCGGCTTCGGCAGTCACGTCCTCGATTTCCTCGCCAACGCGGGCCTGCTCGACGGCGGCCTCAAGGTCCGTACCCTCCACATGCCCGATATCTTCCTCGAACAGGATACCCAGGCCGGCCAACTCGCCGACGCGGGCCTCGACGCGGACGGCATCGCCAAGGCGGTGCTGGCGGCAGTTTAAGGCCAGGGCTTTGCCCTGGACCCACTGGGGCCGAGGGCCCCAGACCCCATTCGTTTTGCGCCGCGAAGCGGCAGGCATTCCTCCGGTTGCGAGCGATGAATCGATGGTGCTACGCGCAAAAACCAAAACGCATGGGATCAAAGGGCACTCCCTCCGGGGGATTTCCGCACTCGGGAATGCCCACCGGGCATCCCTGTCGCCTTTGGCGACCGTGCTCCAATCCCTTTGCGGGGTCGAGGGGCAGCGCCCCTTGCAAGCGGAGCTTTTCCGATGACCGTGCGGGCCGATCAGGCGCTGGTGACGCGCGGGCTTGCGCCGTCGCGGGCGCGGGCGCGGATGTTGATCGAGGCGGGGGCGGTGTTCGTCAACGGCGCGGTGGTGGACAAGCCGTCGCGGGGGATCGGCGCGGAGGATGCGGTGGAGGTTCGGGGCGAGCCGTTGCCGTGGGTGTCGCGCGGTGGATTGAAGCTGGCGCATGGGTTGGCGCACTTCGGCTATGACGCGCGCGCGCGGGTGTGTCTGGACGTGGGGGCTTCGACCGGCGGGTTCACCGACGTGCTGCGGCAGGCGGGGGCGAAGCGGATCTATGCGGTGGATGTGGGGCACGACCAACTGGCGCCGGTGTTGCGGGAGGATCCGCGCGTGGTGTCGCTGGAGGGGGTGAACGCGCGGGCGCTGTCATCCGCCGAGATCCCCGAGGCGGTGGACGCGGTGGTGTGCGATGCGAGCTTCATTGCGCTCGAAACCGTGCTGACCGCGCCGCTGGCGTTGGCAAGACCGGGAGCGTGGGTCATCGCTTTGATCAAGCCGCAGTTCCAGGTTGGGCCGAAGGCGGTGGGCAAGGGCGGCGTGGTGCGCGACCCGGTCTTGCGCGCGCAGGCCTGCGACGCGGTCGCGGCGTGGTTCGCCGCCCAGGGATGGGCCGTGGACGGGATCACGACAAGTCCGATCACCGGGCCCGACGGCAACGTGGAATTCCTCATCGGTGCGCGTCTTGCGTGAATTGGGGCAATCGCGGCGATTTGCAAAATGCAAAGTGTTTTGCATTGTGGAACGATGCTAAACCGCAAATTTTCTCGATGCTTCTGTGTAATACATTGAGTTTAAATCGTAAATAATTACGGCATTGGACATGCAAGGGTGCGGTTAGAAAAAAACCGCGGGCCGTAAAGGCCCCACGCACTCAGGCAGGTGTCCGCTATGCACGCATTCAGCAACTTGAAAATCGGCAAGAAACTTCTCGTTACCTTCTCCTTGTTCCTCACCCTGGTTCTCGGGCTGGGGGCGACGTCGATCGTCGAACTCAACGCGATCGGCCGGGTGACCAACGACCTCGCGACCAACTGGTTGCCGAGCGTCAACGCGATCCGGTCGATGCAGTATCAGCATGCCGCGATCCGCGCGGTCAGCTACATGCACATCATGGCGACCACCCCCGAGGAGATGAAGCTCAACGAAGACCGGCTGGCGGGGTACATGAAGGCGGCGGAGGATGCCCGCGCGCTCTACGAGCCGCTGATTTCCTCGGACGAGGAGCGGCAGACCTACCGCCAGTTCGTCGAGGCGAACGCGCTCTATCACCAGAAACTCGATGAGGTTCTCGCCCTTTCGCGCAAGAACGCCAATGCCGACGCGGCTGCGTTGATGAACGGTGTGGCGCGCGAGATCTATCTCAAGCAGACCGCCGCGCTCGACAAGCTCGTCGAGATCAACGCCAAGGGCAGCCAGCAGTCGGCGGCCGACGCCGGGCGGACGCTGGCGACTGCCGAAGTCCTGGTCTGCGTGGTTCTCGCGATCGTGGCGATCCTCTCGGTGACCGCCGGTGTGGTGCTGCGTTCGGGGATCGCCACGCCGATCGTGGCGATGACCGGTGCGATGCGCGAGCTCGCCGACGGCAATAAGGCGATCGAGATCCCGGCGCAAGGGCGCAAGGACGAGGTCGGCGCGATGGCTGCGGCGGTGCAGGTGTTCAAGGATAACGCGATCGCTCAGGAGCGCATGGCCGCCGAGCAGGAAGTCCAGCGGGCGGCGCGGGAAAAGCGCGCGGCGACGATCGAAGCCCTGACCGGCGAGTTCGACAATCGGGTTTCCCAGGTCTTGAGCATCGTTGCGGGAGCTTGCACCGAAATGGACGGCACCGCGCAGTCGCTCTCCGCGACCGCCGAGCAGACCGATCGGCAGGCGACGGCGGTGGCTGCCGCCACCGAGGAGGCGTCGTCGAGCATCCAGACCGTGGCGAGCGCTGCCGAGCAGCTGTCGTCCTCGATCGCCGAGATCGGCCGCCAGGTGGAGCATGCCAACAACGTCTCGCAGGCCGCGACCCAGGAAGCCGAGCGCGCCGACAAGCTCGTCGCCGGGCTCTCCGACGGGTCGTCGCGGATCGGCGAAGTGATCAACCTGATCACCGATATCGCGAGCCAGACCAATCTCCTTGCACTCAACGCGACGATCGAGGCGGCGCGTGCGGGCGAGATGGGCAAGGGCTTTGCCGTGGTGGCGAACGAGGTGAAGAACCTCGCCAACCAGACCGCCAAGGCGACCGAGGAAATTGGCGCGCAGATCGGTGCGGTACAGTCCGCCACCGGGCAGGTGGTGACCGCGATCGGTTCGATCGTCGGCCGGATCAACGAGATCGCCGAGGTCAACGCGGTGATCGCCGCGGCGGTCGAGGAACAGTCGGCGGCGGCGCAGGAGATTGCCCGCAACGTCCAGCAGGCGGCGGCGGGCACCCAGGAGATCTCCAGCACCACCGTCGGCGTGAGCCAGGCGGCGGGCGAGACCGGCGCGGCTTCGCGGCAGGTTCTGAGCGCGTCGCAGTCGCTATCGCAGGAAGCCGAGGGCTTGCGCTCGGTGGTCGAAACCTTCCTCAACGGCGTGCGGGCCGCCTGAGGAACCGCACACGAAAAACACCGCCGCCGGGGGCTCCGGCGGCGGTGTTTTTTATTGGATCGGCGTGGCGCGGATCAGCGCATGACCAGGGGCGGCATGATCGCCGCGCCATGTTCGAGGTCGAGGCGCATCCAGCGGGCGACGGTGCCGAGCGGCTCGGGCAGTGGCCGCATCGTCATCTGGGCGATCTCGCGGTTGCCGTCGCCGCCCATGTAATCCATCAGGGTTTCGGTGAGGGACTTCTGGCGCGGGAAGGTGATCACCGTGGGGATGCGTTCCGCCGGGATGCCCGCCGAGCGCTTGGCATAGGCGAGCGCCTTCATCAGCCCGCCGGTGTCGTCGACGAGGCCGAGCTGCTTGGCTGCCTTGCCGCTCCACACCCGGCCGCGCGCGAGCTTGTCGACCGCTTCCGCCGAGAGCTTGCGGTCGGCGCCGACCTTGCCGGTGAAGTCGGTGTAGGCGGCGTCGATGATCGCGTCGAGGCGAGCGCGTTCGGTGGGGGTGAAACCGTGGTTGGGCGACCACATCGCGGCGGTGTCGCCGGTCTTGAGGGTGGTCCAGTGGACGCCGAGCTTGTTCCAGGCGTCTTCGAGGACGATCTTGCCCGCGATTACGCCGATCGAGCCGGTGATCGTGGCGTCGCCTGCGATCACGGTTTCCGCCGCCGAGGCGATGAAGTAGCCGCCCGAAGCCGCAACGTCGCCCATCGAGACGATCACCGGGATGCTCGCCTGCCGCGCCGCGACGATCGCCTCGCGGATGGTGTCGGAGGCAGCGTAGTCGCCGCCGGGGGTGTCGAGACGGAGGATGATCGCGCGCACGCCGTCGGTTTTGGAGGCGTCGCGGATCGCGTGCGCGACCGTGCGCGCGCCCATCATCGCGTCATCCGAGAGCGGCTCGAATTCGGCGTCGCCCGGGACGATCTGGCCCGAGGCCTGGATCAGCGCGATCTTGACGTCGGTATTGGTGGTTTCGGCGGTGGCGGCGTAGGCGTCGGCCTGCACCGGACCGCCGGGGAAGGCGCTGGCAAGGGTCGACTGGAACTCGGTGCCATAGGCGAGGCGGTCGAGGAGCTTGGCCTCCAGCGCCTCCTTGGCGAGCAGTGGGCCGCGTTGGCTGAGCGTGCGCACCGCCGACGGGTCGAGGCCGCGTTGTACCGCGATCCGCTCGGCGAGGCTGGCGGAGACGTCGTCGATCAGGCGCTGGAGATTTTCGCGCACCGGCTGGGACATCTCGTCGCGGGAGAGGAAGTCCATGGCGGACTTGTATTCGTAGCGCTGGATGATTTCGGCGTGGATGCCCCAGTCGGCGAGGCCCTGGCGCAGGAACGGACTCTCGATCGCGACGCCGCGCAGGCCGACGAGGCCCGAGGGCTGCATCCAGACCTGCTGGAACGCGGTGGCGAGAACCACCGCGCTCGGCCCACTGTCGAGGGATTCCGCGAACAGGAAGGTCTTCTTGCCGACCTTCTGGAAGTCGGCGACCGCTTCGGCCAGTTCCATCGCGGTGGCGGCGGAGATCTTGGCGTTGCCGAGGTGGGCGGCGAAGCCCGCGATCTTGGGGTCGGACGCGCCGCGCCGCAGCGCGGCGACGAGATCGGAGAAGACGTAGGCCTTGCCCTGCGAAAGCGCCTCGATTGCGTCGCGCGGGCTTTGGTTCGAAATCCCGCGATCGAAATCGGCGACGAGGTAGTCGCCGGTGTGGACCGCGACCTTGTTGGGCTCGGCGTGCTTGACCAGGAATACCACGGCAATCACCGCCGCCGTGGCGACGACGCCGATCACCGCAAGCAGGATCAACAGCCAGCGTGCCAGAGTCCGCATGTTACTCGTCCTTTCGCGGCGGGTTGAATCCCGCCGTCAACGTCCGCGATTGACCGGAAGCCCGGCCTGGATCCAGGCGACGATGCCGCCCTTGAGATTGAAGGCCTCGACCCCCCGGGCGGCGAGCGCCGCGGTGACGCGGGCGGAGCGGGCTCCCGAATGGCACATGACCACGACCTTTTTTGCACCGAAATCAGGGTACTCGTCCACGCCAACGTGCGACATCGGCAGCAACTTCGCAACCGCGACGGCGGCATTGGCGACTTCGTCGTCTTCGCGGACGTCGACCAGCACCGCATCGCCGGACTTGAGCCAGGCCTGCGCGGTTGGCGCATCGACCTCCGCGACCTTATCGCGATGGAAAAACATCGGCGGAAACCTCCCTACGGGTGAGGGCGGCCTTCAAGGGGTGGAAAAGCCGCCGCACTGGCCGCGCTGGCGCAAGAGATGATCGGCGAGGACGCAAGCAAGCATCGCCTCGGCCACCGGCACGGCGCGGATGCCCACACATGGGTCGTGACGGCCACGGGTCAAGACGTCGACCGCCTCGCCCGCCAGATTGACGCTGCGGCGCGGGATCAGGATCGAACTGGTCGGTTTCACCGCCATCCGCGCAACGATCGGCTGACCGGAGGAAATGCCGCCCAAGATGCCGCCCGCGTGGTTGGAGAGGAAGCGGACGCCGCCCTGGCCGTCGGGCTCCATTTCGTCGGCGTTGGTTTCGCCGGTGAGGGTGGCGGCGGCCATGCCTTCGCCGATCTCGACGGCCTTGACCGCGTTGATGCTCATCAAGGCCTTTGCAATGTCGGCGTCGAGCTTGTCGTAGACCGGTTCGCCCAGGCCCGCCGGGACGTTCTCGGCGACCACCTCGACGATCGCGCCGATCGAGGAGCCCGCCTTGCGGATCGCGTCGAGCTCGGTCGCCCACTGGGCTGCGGTTTCGGCGTCGGGGCAGAAGAAGTCGTTGGCGTCGACGGCGGCCCAGTTCCAGCGGGCGCGGTCGACGGCGTGGGCGCCCATCTGGATCATCGCGCTGCGCAGGGTGACGCCGCCCGGCACCAGCGCGTTCAACACGACCCGGGCGACCGCTCCGGCGGCGACCCGCATCGCGGTTTCGCGCGCCGAGGATCGCCCGCCGCCGCGCGGGTCGCGCACGCCGTACTTCGCCTGGTAGGTGAAGTCGGCATGGCCGGGGCGGAAACTGTCGGCGATGTTGGAATAGTCCTTCGAGCGCTGGTCCTGGTTTTCGATCAGGAGCGCGATCGGCGTGCCGGTGGTGACGCCTTCGTAGACGCCCGAGAGGATGCGCACGGCATCGGGCTCGCGGCGCTGGGTGGTGTGGCGCGACTGGCCGGGGCGGCGCTTGTCGAGAAAGGGCTGGATGTCCGCTTCGGACAGGGGCAGGCGCGGCGGCACGCCGTCGACGACGCAGCCGATGGCGGGACCGTGGCTTTCGCCGAAGGTGGTGAAGCGGAATGCGGTGCCGAATGCGTTGCCGGGCATGCGCTGCGCCCTTCGTTCAGTGCGCGGGGCCGCCGCGATCGGTGGCCCCGCAGGATCGGGTTCAGTCCTCGGCGAACGCCTTCATCAGCTCGGCGTTGCCCCGGGCGCTGCCCGGATTCATCATGCCGTTGACATGATAGCCGGAATCGACGTGGTGCAGTTCGCCGGTGACGCCGTTGGCGAGATCGCTGAGGAGATACATCCCCGAGCCGCCGACGTCCTCGATGGTGACGTTGCGCTGCAACGGCGAGTTCAGCTCGTTCCACTTCAGGATGTAGCGGAAGTCGCCGATGCCGGAAGCGGCAAGGGTCTTGATCGGGCCGGCGGAGAGCGCGTTGACGCGGATGCCGCGGTCGCCGAGGTCCATCGCGAGGTACTTCACCGAGGCGTCGAGCGCGGCCTTGGCGACGCCCATAACGTTATAGTGCGGAATGAACTTTTCCGAACCGTAGTACGTTAGGGTAAGGAGGCTGCCGCCCGCCTTCATCAGCTTCTGCGCGCGGCGGCAGACGTCGGTGAACGAGAATACCGAGATGTGCATGGTGCGGGCGAAGTTGTCGGCGGTGACGTCGTAGTACTTGCCCTTCAGCGCGTCCTTGTCGGAGAACGCGATCGCGTGAACCACGAAATCGAGCTCGCCCCATTCCTTTTCGATCGCCGCGAAGGCGGCGTCCATGCTGGCGGTGTCGGTCACGTCGCACGGGATCATGAACGTCGAGCCGACTTCCTCGGCGAGCGGGGCGACCCGCTTCTGCAGGGCGTCGCCCTGGTAGGTGAAGGCGAGTTCCGCGCCCTGGGCGTGGCAAGCTTTGGCGATACCCCAGGCGATCGAGCGGTCGTTGGCGACCCCCATGATCAAGCCTTTTTTACCGGCCATCAACGCTGCGGCTGTCATTGAATTCCTCTTGATAGCATACACAAAGAGCCCAAACTCCCAGATAGGGCCATGCCGATCGGGGAGTTAGGGGCGGAAAAGCGGGCTATCCTACACGAAACCCATGCAAGGGCAAAGGGGAACGGAATGAACCACAAAACCGGGTCGGGTGGAGTCCGGGGGCGGCTGGAGACAGCCCGCGCGTGGGTGGACCGCCATCTCCCGGCGGTCAACTTCCTGATCTACGTTTACGAGCGCGGGCAGCGCGACCAGTTCCTGAGGGTCGCCGCATCGCTCAGCTATACCTCGCTGCTCGCGCTGGTGCCTTTGCTTGCGATCGCGGTGGCGACGTTTTCGGCGTTTCCGGCATTCGCGGGGGCGCGCGGTTCGCTCGAAAACTTCATTTCCCAGTCGATGGTGCCGAACGCCGGGCAGTCGGTTCACATCTACCTGCAACAGTTCATCAATGCGACCGGCAAGCTCACCACCGTCGGCGTGGTCGGGCTGGGCGTCACCGCGATCCTGATGCTCACCACCATCGAGACCGCGTTCAACGCGATCTATCGCGTCGCCCAGCCGCGCCCGATCGTCGCCTCGGTGCTGGTGTACTGGGCGGTGATCACCCTCGGTCCGATGCTCTTGGGGGCGTCGCTCTCGATTTCGGGGAGCCTGACCGCCTATCGCGACGCGATCGCCGGGGCGACGCCACAGAGCGTTTCGCTGCTGGTCCGGGCGATGACCTCGGTGGTGTTTTCGACGCTGTTCTTCACCGTGCTGTTCCAAATGATCCCCAACCGGCCGGTGGCATGGCGCGACGCGGCGATCGGCGGCGCTGTTTCGGCGGTGCTGTTCGTCGCCCTGCGCAACGGCTTTTCCCAGTTTCTCGTCAACAGCGACACCTACAGAACGCTCTACGGCGCGCTCGCGGTGATCCCGCTGTTCCTGGTGTCGATGTATCTCTCGTGGGCGGTGGTGCTGTTCGGCGGGGTGATGACCGCCGCACTGCCTGAATGGCGCGCCAAGATCGTCGCCGCCGGTGCGGCGAGCGGCGCGGGCGCGCGGCTCGGCATGGCCCTCGACCTGCTCGCGGTGCTGCGCGAGGCGCAGAAGGCGGGCGACCGGGTGGAGCGCAGCGAGTTCCTGATGAGCGTCGCGGCGGCGGAGGCGACGCTCGACCTGATGATGCGCGATCTCCACGATTGCGGCTTCCTCGTCCGCGACGAGCACGGTCAATGGCTGCTGGCGCGCGACCTTTCCGAAACACCGATGACCCGCCTGCTCGCCGCTCTTGGCATCGGCTGGGCCGGGGCGGGTGCGGTCAAGCTGCCGCCGCTCTGGGAGCGGGTGTTGGGCGACGCGGTGGCAACCGCCGCCGCCGCCGAGGATTCGGCATGGCGGATGCCGGTGCTCTCGGTGATCGACGCGCGGATGAAGCAGGCGGCGTGAAGCCTCAGACCAAGCCTTTGCGCGGGTCCTCGGCCCCGGCGGGGGTCCAGGCCTCGGCGAACGCCTGGAGCGCCGGGTCGTGTTCGGGGATGACGATGACCAGCGTCACCAGCAGGTCGCCGTGCCGGGGCAGGCTGTCGCCTGGATTGGTGAATGTCGCGCCCTTGCCGCGCAGGCGGAGCTGCTTGCCGCTGCTCGATCCCTTCGGGATGGTGAGGGTCACCGGTCCGTGCGGCGTCGGTGCGGCGATCTTCGCGCCCAGAACCGCTTCCTTCAGCGTGATCGGCAGGTCGAAGACGATATCGTGGTCGCGCTGCTTGAACAGCGGATGCTCGTCCACCTGGATCTCGATCAGCGCGTCGCCCGCGCCCGCCGCGCCCGGCATGCCCTGACCCTTGAGGCGCAGCACCTTGCCGCTCTCGCTGCCCGGCGGAATCCGCACGTCGAGGGTCTTGCCGTTGGTGAGGCCGACGCGCTTGGTGGCGCCGTTGAGGGCTTCGAGGAAGCTCACCCGCAGGGTGTAGCTGGAGTTCGCGCCCCTGGCCGGCCGCCGGCCGCCGCCGCCCTGGCCGCGCAGGATGTCGTTGAAACTCTCGGGGTCGCCGAAGATATCCTCGAACGAAAACCCGCCACGCCCTCCGCCGAAGCCCGCGCCGCCGCCAAAGCCCGCTCCGGGGCCGCGCCGCCCGCCGCCGAACGCGGCGGCGGCCTCGTTGCCCTCGGCGTCGATCTCGCCACGGTCGAAGCGGGCGCGCTTGTCCGGGTCGCCGACGATGCCGTAGGCCTTGTTGATTTCCTTGAAACGTTCCTCGGCCTTCGGATCATTGGGGTTGCTGTCGGGGTGCGCGGTGCGCGCCTTCGCCCGGAACGCCTTCTTGATCGCGGCGGCGTCGGCGTCTTTCGGCACGCCCAGTACCGAATAGGGATCGCGCGCGGCCATTCGTGTTGGTCCTTTTTTGTCACGTGAATTCAACGAGCCCGACGGTGCCGAGGGGCTCCTAAAGATGTATGCTGTTCAGGCGACAAGCGCCAGAGTCTTGCGAGGGGTGCGATTCCATGAAAGACTTCGCAGCCGTCCGAGAGGACGGCCTTCCCATTCCAACATACCCCGATCGGACGACAAACATGACCGTGCTCCCGTGGTCGGAACCCTTCGACCTTTTCGCTTCCTGGATGAAGGACGCGACCGCCAAGGAGATCAACGATCCCGACGCGATGAATCTCGCTACCGTGGACGATCGCGGCCGGCCATCGTCCCGGATGGTGCTGCTGAAGTCGGTGGACCCGCGCGGCTTCGTCTTCTATTCCAACCTTGAGAGTCGCAAGGGCCGCGAACTCGCTGCCAACCCCTTCGTGGCGCTGTGCTTCCATTGGAAGAGCCTGCGCCGCCAGGTGCGCGTCGAGGGCCCGGTGGAGCCGGTGAGCGACGAAGAAGCGGACGCCTACTACGCCTCCCGCGCGCGCGGCAGCCAGATCGGCGCTTGGGCGTCGCAACAGTCCTGCCCGCTCGAAAGCCGCTTCGCGCTCGAAAAGCGGGTCGCCGAGTTCGCCGCGAAGTTCGGCCTCGGCAAGGTGCCGCGTCCGCCGCACTGGTCGGGGTTCCGGGTGTTGCCGCAGCGGATCGAGTTTTGGACCGACAAGCCTTTCCGCCTGCACGAGCGGGCGGTCTACGTCCGCGAGGGCGAGGCCTGGAGGGTGGAAAAGCTATACCCGTAAGGGGGCGATCATGGCCGCCGACTACGATGTTTCCCAGTCCCATGCGTTGATGCGCCGCGCCACGGTGCTCGCCGTCGCGACCGCATGCCTGCTGATCCTGGTGAAGTTCGTCGCGTGGATTCTCACCGGATCGCTCGCGATGCTGGCGAGCCTCGTCGATTCCGGTCTCGACGCCGCCGCGTCGCTGATCAACCTGATGGCGGTGCGCCATGCGCTCCAGCCCGCCGACCACGACCACCGCTTCGGCCACGGCAAGGCGGAATCCGTCGCCGGGCTCTGCCAGGCCGCCTTCATCGGCGGCTCGGCGGTGTTCCTCGGAATGGAGGCGGCGCGGCGCTTCGCCGCGCCGACGATCGTGCTGAACGAGAGCGTCGGCATCGGCGTGATGCTGTTCTCGATGGCCGCCACCCTCGGTCTGGTACTGTTCCAGCGCTATGTGGTGAAGAAGACCCAGTCGCTCGCGATCGCCGCCGATTCGGCGCATTACGCGGGCGATATCCTGGTCAATGCGAGCGTCATCGCCGCATTTCTGTTCAATCGCTTCCTCGACTGGCCGTGGGTGGATTCGGTGTTCGCGGTGGGGATCGCGATCTATCTCGCGCGCAATGCCTGGAATATCGGCGTCGCCGCTTTCGACCAGTTGATGGACAAGGAACTCCCCGAGGCGGAGCGCGCGCGAATCACCGAAATCGCGCTGGCCGAGCCCGGTGCGCTCGCGATCCACGACCTCCGCACCCGGGTCTCCGGCCCCAATACCTTCATCCAGCTCCACCTCGAAGTCGCGCGCACGATGTCGGTGGTCGCCGCCCACGAGATCGCCAACCGTGTCGAGATCACGCTTGCCGCCGCGTTCGACAACGCCGAGGTGATCGTCCACATCGACCCGATCGGGATCGAAGAGCCAATCGCCAATCCCGCGACTCTCGAACGCGTCGTCTCGTCCGAGCTCGAAGCCGGAAATCCCCGTTGATCTCATTGTTTTGACGGTGAAAAGCCGTCGCCGACACCCCATATTCCAGGTATAATCATGGAACCCCCACCGAGGGCGAACCGCCCCAATCCCGGGGGTTCCTGCCGGGAGGGAACAATGAGCATCAAGGACATCCTGGTCTACCTCGACACCGGCACCGCGTGCGCCGAACGGGTCGACGTCGCGCTTCGCCTCGCCAAGACTTTCGACGCGCGCCTGATCGGCCTATTCGTCCGGTCGCTGCCCTACGTGCCGCACTTCGTCGCGGCGCAGATCGGACCCGACATCTACGAAACCCAGAAACGCGTTGCCGAGCGTGAGGAAATGCTGGTGCGCAAGGCCTTCCTCGAACGCTGCGCCGAAGCCAACCAGCAGGGCGAGTGGCGCTGCGACGAAGGCGACATGACCGAAACCGTGTGTCTCCACGCGAAATACGTGGACCTCGTGGTGATCGGCCAGTTCAATCCGGACGACGACCATCGCGAGGGCGAGATGGGTATGGCCGACAACGTCGTGATCGACGCGGGGCGGCCGGTTCTGGTCGTGCCTTATGCGGGCAAGTTCCCGAAGGTGGGGACCAAGATCATGCTCGGCTGGAATGCCTCCCGCGAATCCGTACGTGCCGCCCACGACGCCCTGCCATTCCTCACCCGCGCGACGTCGGTCGAGGTGGTCGCGGCCAATCCGCAGGATAGCGAAGGCGTCCATGGCGACATCCCCTGCGCCACGATCTGCGCCCATCTTTCCCGCCACGGCGTGCCCGCGGTGGCGAAGACGGTCTACGCCGAAGACATGAACGTCGGCGCGATGCTGCTCTCGCGCGCCGCCGACGACGGCGTCGACTTGATCGTGATGGGCGCCTACGGACGCTCGCGCTTCCGTGAACTCGTGCTGGGCGGCGTGACCCGTCACCTGCTCAACAACATGACCGTTCCAGTGCTGATGTCGCACTGATCGCGCGCCTTTCATAGGCACTGAACGAAGGGCGCGGCGGAGGTCTCCGGCGCGCCCTTCGGCTTTGAGAATGGCCGAAAAAATGGCCCGACAAGCCTGTAAAACAAATGGGGAGATACCACATCTGAAGTTGGGTAGGGGCTCATCCCTTTCCCGCAATCGCATAGGCTCTCAGCAGCCGAATGCGAGGCGCCAAAGCGGCGCCGGTTCCGCCGGAGCGACGGAAACAACGTCTGCGGAGGATCAGTCATGAAGATCGGCATTTTTGGTGCGGGTGCTCTCGGCGGCTTCCTTGGGGCGAAGCTGGCCGCATCGGGCGAGGACGTTCACTTCCTCGCCCGCGACAACAAGTTGAAGGCGATGCGCCTCAACGGCCTGACGGTGAAAAGCGAATCCTTGGGCAACGTCTATATCCCGAAGCCGCAAGTCACCGACGACCCGGAAGAGATCGGCGCGTGCGACGTGGTGTTCTTCACCGTCAAGCTCTACCAGACCGACGAGGCGATCGCGATGCTGTCGCCGATGGTCGGCGCGGGCACGATCCTGATTTCGTTCCAGAACGGCCTCACCGCCCATGAACCCCTGATGAAGGCGTTCGGGCCGGAGATGGTGCTGGGCGGTGTCGCCTACACCATGGCCTATTCCGAATCTCCCGGCGTGATTCAGCACCTCGGGCATTGGGCCCGCTTCATCATCGGCCGCTTCGAACCCGGTGCGACCGCGCGCGGCGAGGCGATGGAAGAAGCCGCGCCGCAGCTCCGCGCCGAGGCGATCAAGGACGTCCTGGTCGAGGCGGGGCTCGAAGCCGAGGTCAGCAACGACATCCGCGTCGAGATATGGAAGAAGTTCGCCTATCTCGCGCCGCTGTCGGGAATGGCGGCACTGCGCCGCCAGCCGCTCGGCGAACTGCTCGCCGATCCGGATTCGAAGAAGATGCTGGAGGACGCGATCATGGAAGTGATCCAGGTGTCCCGGTCCCGTGGTCTTCAGCTCGACGCCACGCTCAAGGGCAGCATCATGACGATGTTCGACGCCATGCCGCCCGAGATGGGGACTTCGGCGCTCGTCGACATGATCTACGGCAATCGCCTCGAAGTGCCGTGGCTCTCCGGCGCGGTCAGCCGCTTCGGCCACGAGAAGAACGTGCCGACGCCGATGCACGATGCGATCGCCACCGCGCTCAAGCCCTGGTCGTGATCCCGGCCTAAAAAAACGCCCCCGGTTTCGGGGGCGTTTTTTTGTCGGATCAGGCCGTTGCTTCGGCGCCGCGCCCGCCATGGCGCAGCGACCATTCCACCGGATCGTGGAGGAAGTCGCGGACTTCCGAGATGGTTTCCTTGGCGAAGTAGCCGCCGTCCTCGGCGGCTTCGAGAACGTCCCACCAGGTCGCGAGGTAATGCAGGGTCACGCCGGCTTCCTCAAGCACCTTCAGCGCGCCCGGGAACACGCCGTAGAAGAACACCACCAGCGAGTGGGCGCATTCGAGATCGGCGGCGCGGAGCGCGTTGACGAAGTTGATCTTGCTCGTGCCGTCGGTGGCGAGATCCTCGACCAGGAGGACGCGCTGGCCGGGCTTCGGGTCGCCCTCGATCTGCGCGTTGCGGCCGAACCCCTTGGCCTTCTTGCGGACGTACTGCATCGGCAGGTCGAGCGCGTCGGAGAGCCAGGCGGCGTAGGGGATGCCTGCGGTTTCGCCGCCGACGATGGCGTCGAGCGATTCGTAGCCGATCTTGGAGCAGACCATCTGCCGGGCGCGCTCGGTGATTTCCCGGCGGGCGCGCGGGAACGAGATCACCTTACGGCAGTCGATGTAGACCGGGCTGACCCAGCCCGAGGTCAGGGTGTAAGGCTCTTCCGGGCGGAAGTTGACCGCGCCGATTTCGATCAGGATGCGAGCCACGATCTGGCCGGTCCGGCGTTGTTCCGAGGTGCGGGAGGCGGTGGACATGTCTCGATCCTTTTGGTCGGCGGGGGCGGAGGTTGTGTTTTTAGGCCGAAGTGGCGCGCCTGACAATGGCTTTGGCGGCGGTGCTCGCTCCGGCCCGGCGCGCGCGCCGATATACGGCTTTTTTTCAGCCGCGAAAAGCGATATCGCTGTTTCCCACCGCCGCGCATGCACCGCCGCGCGCGCCAACATGAGGGCAACGCCTTGGCAAATCGGCAAATCTGGGCGCTGATCGACGACCGCGCCGGGAACACCGGCCAAACTCTCGGCGTGGCTGAGGCTCTCGGGTGCGAATTCCGCCAGATTCGGGTGAATTATGCGCCTGCCGTGCGTTTGCCGAACATCATCCGGGGTTCCGGCCTGCTCGGCGTCGATGCCGAGTCGCAGGCACGGCTCAAGAGCGAGGCCGAGTGGCCCGGCCTCGTCATCGCCGCCGGACGCCGCCTCGCGCCGGTCGCGCGCTGGATCAAGGCGCAGGATCGGGAGGTCGCGCTCTGCCAGGTGATGGATCCGGGCTGGCCGGGCAGGGACGGCTTCGACCTGATCGCGGTTCCCGCGCACGACGGCAAGACGCTCACCGGGGCCAACATCCTTCGCACCGTCGGCGCGCCGCACCGCATCGCCGCGCCGCGCCTCGCCGCCGCGCGCGAGGCCTGGGTCGGTCGCTTCGAACCGATCCGGGCGCCGCGCATCGCCGCGTTGATCGGCGGCGCGACCAAGGACCAGCCGTTCAGCGAGGGTCGCGCTGCCGCGCTCGGCAAGAGCCTCGCCGATCTTGCCGCCGCCACCGGCGGCCAGATCATGCTCACCACGTCGCGCCGCACCGGCGCGAGTTCCGAGGAAGCCCTGCTCGCCCAGCTTCCCGACTCGGTGTGGGCCTATCGCTGGGGCGATGCGGGCGAAAATCCGTATTTCGGTTTTCTCGCCTGGGCCGACATCCTCGTCGTTACCGGCGATTCGATGTCGATGGTGTCGGAGGCCTGCGGCACCGCCAAACCGGTCCTGATCGACGCGCCTGCCGCCGAAACCTCGCCCAAGCACGCCCGCCTCCACGCCGACCTCGTCGCCCGCAACCGCGCGCTCCGCCTCGACGCCGGAACCGAGGCCCTGCTTGCAGCTCTGCCCCGGCTGGATTGCGCGCCGCTCAACGCCGCCACGGATATCGCGGCGGCGTTGCGGGAGAGGGTTGCGTCACTTTCCTAGAAGCGTGCGGAGATCGACCGACATCCCCATGGTCTGATAGCCGAGGCGGTTGGGGTGGAGCTTGTCGCCGGGGCCGCCGAGAGTGTTTTCGGGGACGAACTCGGGACGCATGCCGCCGGTTTTCGGATCCAGGGTGACGGTGTCGAAGTCGAATACGCCGTCGAAAATCCCGGATGTCCGGATGAAGGCGTTGAGCGACTTGCGCTTCTCGTCCTGTTCCGGGAAGCCGTGCGCCGCGCTGGTCGAGCCGAGGGCGGAAACCACGGTGGCGCCGAAGATCTTGATCTTCGGCTGGGTCGCTCGGATATGCTCGACCACCGCCCGCATCGTCGCCTTCACCGGCTCGGCTTCCCGGTTGCCGTTCTTGCTGAAATCATTGATGCCTTCCAGCCAGATGATCGCCGACACGCCGGACAGCGACAGGACGTCGCGGTCGATGCGCTGGCTCGCCGCCGGCCCGCCGGGGAAGGGCTTGTCGGGGCCGTATTCGGCGGGCCCGGCGATCTGGTTGCCGCCGATCCCGGCGTTCACCACCGCGACTTTCTCGCCGTAGGCCGCGTGCAGGCGGCGCGACAGCACGTCGGGCCAGCGGTCGTCGCCGTTGAGGGTCGATGCGGTGCCGTCGGTGATCGAATCGCCAAACGCCACGACCAGGCGGGTGTCCGCCGGAACCATCATGTCGACCGCGTCGAGGAAGTACCAGGACGCGGTGGCGAACGGGAATGCGATTTCGGACTCCGCGTCTCCCCGCGCTCCGGCTCCCGGCAAGGTGACGTAGGAACTGGTAAGGGCCTTGGCGTGCCACGTCATCGGGCCGCTATCGCCGACGACGTGGAAGCTCACGGCAAGCTTGCGTCCGGTCAAAAGCCGGGTCGAGGATGGGTCGGCGAAATCCAGGGCGACGGGGTCGCTCCACACGGATTTGCCCGGCGGCACCGTAACGCTGGGCTTGCCGCCGAACTTCACCGCGCGGTTGGTTTCGGCGATCAGGGCCGAACCGGACAGTTGCAGGCCGACGAAGGCTCCGTCGAAGGTGACTGCCTTCGCGCCCATCGCATTGGACAAGCGAATGCGGGTCTGGCGCCCCCACACGTCGGGGCGAACGATCATCCGGAAGCTCTGGTCGTGTGCGCCGGCCTTGGCGTCGGGGAACGCCAGGCCGAGGTCGGGTTGGGCCGACGGGTTGCCGACCGGGTAGGGTCCATGGACCGAGCCGGTCCAGCTCGTGATCCATTTCTCATGGTCGTCCGCCGCGTGTGCCGGGAGGGTGGACAACGTGAACATCGAGACGACCAGGACGGAAAGGAACAATGACGATGCAGTCGAAAGCCTGCGCATGGCGGCATCCTTTCTCCGTGAAGGCCGGGATGAGCCTCGCAGCGACCCAGGTCCGGCCGTGGTCCGGCGAGACTATCACCATGGTGTGCGCGGACGAAGGAGAAAGGGCTGGGATTCCCACTCGAACGAGTGGGTCTCGACTGCAACGCGGCCGCACGGGAGGGGGATTTCCCGTGCGGCCGGACTGATGGGTCAGGCGAGGCCGAAGGCCTTGTCCTGCTCGCGGCGCAGGCGCAGCAATACCGACGCGGCGGGGATTTCCACGTCTTCCCACTGGATCGTCCGCCCGGCGGGAACGTCGCGGATCAGGGAGAGGTGGCTGAACAGGTAGAACGGCAGCGGCGAGCCCGCGCCCACCGGACAGGCCTTGCCGATGAAGGCGTCGACGCCGTCGATGGTATGGTGGTGGCCGCCCATTTCCAGCAGGTGCCCTTTTTTCAGGTTCCGCGCGGCGCGGCCCTGCAGGTCGCAGATCGGCCGGACGTCGTCGCCGCCGGTCGCATGGCCCATGGTCGCTGCGGCCAGCACCGAGGTGCCGGTTTCGACGCCGAGCAGGTGTTGGGGAATGTAGATCGCCGCGTATTTGCCGTTGCGGCTGATCGGATGGCCCTTGGCTTCGAGGACCTTCCACGAGGCCGTGTCGCGGCACTCGACGATGATGAACTCGCCGCCCGCCATGCTGATTTCGTCGGTACGGCGCAGGCAGTTGAAGATGTCGAGGCGTCCGGGTGCGTCGAACAGGCCGCCGTCGGCCTTGGGGCAGAACAGGTCGGGCATTTCCGCCATCCGCGCGACCGGCGCGTGGAAGGTCGGACGGTCGGGGACGAGGCCGGTGGCGTTGGCGACCACGGTCATTTCGCACAGGTCGGGCACCGAGCGCATCGTCAGGCTGGGAACCATCGCCGCGCGGGCCGCGACCACCTCGGCGGCGGAACGGTCGCCAAACCGCCAGTTCGCTTCCATTTCCGGCGTGGGGATGACCTGCTTCTGGCCTTCGCAGACGATCGCCCGCGACGCCGGATCGTAGACGAAGTCGTATTCGCTCGACTTGCCCGCGCCGACGATGGTGAGCCCAAGGGCGCGGCCCCAGCTTACCAGGCCGATCAGCATGCTCGGCTGGTCGCCGTCGCCGGTGGTGTAGACCACGCCGTTGTCCCTGGCTTTCTTGCCGAGGATCGCGCCGATCACCGAATCGGTTTCCTTCGAGACCATCACCACGTGCATCTTCCGGGAAATCGCGAGCTCTGCGGCGGCGGCGCTGGTTTCCGGCGCGCCGCTGCTCTCCACCAGGACTTCGAGCGGGAGGTCGGCGATTTTTTCGAAGCTGTCGACGACGACGTTGAGGCCCGCGTCATAGGCCGCACGCGCCGCCTCGGCGGTGTCGCAGATGCGCACATCGTCGACCGGAATGCCGGCGCCGACGTAGGCGTCGACCGCGCGCTGGACGGTGCGGGTGCAAACCGCCGGAACCACCATGTGCGGCATCGCCTGCGCCTGGAACAGGTACGAGGCCCCGAATTCGCCCGCGCCGACGAGGCAGGCGCGGACCGGACGGTCGGCGGGACGATGGAACAACGACTGATAATACATGATCACTCCTAGGGATGCGAAACGGGCAGGGATCAGGGGCGGAACACGATCTTGATCGCGGTCTCGTCGGTGTCCGCCAGGGCAAAGCCGGCCTTGATCTCGGAGAGCGGAAATTCGTGGGTGATCAACGGCTTGACGTCGACCAGCCCTTGCGCGATTGGGCGCAGGGTCTCCGGCGTCCAGACGTAGCGCTGTTGCCATGTGTGATGGACGAGGCAGGTGTTGATGAACTCGATGCCGTCGTCGTGCCAGCGGCTGATGTTGAGGGTGACCGGCGTGGTCACCCAGCTGTAGAACACGAACTTGCCGTTGTGCCGGATGATCTCGCTCGCGATGTTGAAGGACTCGGCGGTTCCCGCCGCCTCCACCACCACGTCCGCGCCGACGCCGTCGGTGAGGTCCTTGATGTAGGCGATCGGGTCCTGCGCGGTGGTGTCGATGGTGAGGTCCGCGCCGAGGGCGCGCGCGATCTTCAGCTTGCCTTCGAGCACGTCGACCACGATCACCCGGCGCGCGCCCTTCTTCTTGGCGCACTGGGCGATGATTTGCCCGGCGAAGCCGCCGCCCATCACCACCACCGTGTCGCCGAGCTGCACGCCGCTGTTGAGGCCGGAATACATCGCGCACGAGATCGGCTCGCCGAGGGAGGCGATGTCCATGTCGAGGTCGTGCGGCACGGGCTGGAGCTGGAAGCTCTTCGCCATGAAGTAGTCGGCGAAGTTGTTGTTCCAGCCGAAGGCGATGACCTTGTCGCCGACCTTGAAGTCGGCGACCCGGTCGCCGATCGCGACCACTTCGCCGCCGCTCTCGTGCCCGAGCAGGAATGGGAAGCTCGGGTCCTGGCGGAATTCGGCGGTCTTGGGCGGCAGGAAGCCGCGATAGAACGATTTGTCGGAGCCGCAGATCCCCATCATGTGGTTCTTGACCACGATGTCGTCGTCGCCGCACACGAGTTCGCGTTCGATCAGTTCGATGTCGCGGATGCCGTTGAGCCGGGCGGCCCGGGTCGTGAAGGTTTTCATTTTCATCCTCCGTGTCACAAGGGGGTGGCTCAAATCAGGCCAGCGAAATGCAGGATGATCGTGACCAAGGCGCCGACTCCGCCCGCGATCGTCGAGGCGACGCTGACGCCTTTGATTCCTTGGCGGATGTCCATGTTCGACATCGTCACCGTCACCCAGAAGCCGGACGAATTGGCGTGCTTGAACATCAGCGCGCCGGTACCGCAGCAGAGGAACGCGGCGAGGGGCGAAACTCCGATGGTGTCGAGCATCGGCTCGACCAGCGCCGCCGCCGTCATCACGCCGAGCGCGTTCGAACCGGTGACCACGTGGATCAGCGCGGCGATGATGAGCGGGATGAAGATCCCCGGGATGTGCGCGTGAACCACGCCGTCGGCGATCGCCTTCGCCACCCCCGCGTCCTTGATGAACGCGGCGAGCGCGCCGCCCATCGCCGTAACCATGATCGGCATTGCCGACGAGCGCAGTGCGGATTCGACCCAGTCGTTCTGCACTTTCTTCGAAGCCCATTCCCGGCCGGTGAGCAGGAGCGCGAACAGGCACCCCACCAACAGCGCGGCGAGCGGCGACCCGATGAAGGTCGCGAACTTGGCGATCGGGGTCTTGGGGAACATCGCATTGAGGATGGTGTTGGCGAAGATCAGGACCAGCGGCAGGATGATCGGCATCAGGGATTTGCCGATGCCGGGGAGGTCGCGGGTTTCCCCTTCGCTCGCGGATTTGACGTATTCGTCCTTCGGCAGCAAAGGTTCCTTGATCGTCATGCAGTAGAGGGTGGCGGCGATCACCGACGGCACGGAGACCACCAGCCCCCAGAGGATGGCATTGCCGAGCGGCAGCTTGAGCAGGGCGGCGGCAGCCACCGGGCCCGGTGTCGGCGGAACCAGCGAGGCGGTGACCAGCGCGCCCATGTAGAGCGCGGTGCCGTAGGAGATCATCGACTTGTTGGTCTTGAGCGCGAGATTGGACACGATCGGGATCAACAGGATCACCACGGTGTCGGCCCAGATCGGAATTCCGAGAATCGCGGAGGCGGCGGCGATCGCCCAGATCACATGCTTTTCGCCGAACAGCGCGACCGTCGACTTGGTGATCCGGACCGCAGCTCCGGTCTCTTCCAGGATCTTGCCCATGATGCAGCCGAGAACGATCACCATCGCGATGCTCTTGAGCGTGCTGGCAAGGCCGCTATTGATCGTGTCCTCGATTTTTTCCCATGGAGTCCCGACGGAAATCGCGAGGATGATCGAGACGACGAGAATGCTTGTTACCGGGTGAACCTTCCATTTCGAAATGGATACGATCATCAGTAGAATACAAACTGCGAATGCAACGAGTACATAGGTCGTAGACATTTCGAGCCTCCATGGCCGAATTTTTTTGGTTTGATTTCTCACCGAATATTTTTGTTTTCTTGTTTGTCTTGCGGCAAGGAGAGAGCAAGTTCGATGCCATTTCGAGCGGTCGGGATGTTTGCTCGGGTTCTCAAGGCAATGGAGCGGAGACGCGAATGCGTGGGTGTTGCAAACGTTGCGCCGACGTTGCATGCCTCCGGAGACGGCGCAACGGCGCCGCGCCGTCCGTGCAACGCTGGCGCAACGCCTGGCGCACGGTTCGGTCGGAAGGGAGACGGTTCAGGCGGAGTGATACTTGCGCAGGCGACGCCAAAGAGTGGAGCGGTCGATGCCGAGGAGGCGGGCCGCCGCCGCGCGGTGGCCCTTGGTCGCGGCGAGCGCCTGGAGCGTCGCCTGCCGGTCGGCGTCGTCGCGGATCTCCGCGAACCGGTCGGGTAGGGGGTGGGGAGGCGAGGTCGTGTCTCCGGACCAACCTACGCTCGGCCGCCGCGCCGACTCCGGCCGGAGCGCGCGTTCCATGTCTTCGCGGGTGACGCGGCCAGGATCCCGCCGGAGCGCGCAGACCCGTTCGGCGATATTCGAGAGTTCGCGCACGTTGCCGGGGAATTCCCGTCCGTGCAGAACTTCGAGGGCGGCATCGTCGACGCGGGGAACCGGCATGTCGTCGCGGACGCAATCGCGATTGAGGAAGTGGGCGAACAGCACCGCCGCATCGTTGCCCCGGTCGCGCAGCGGCGGCAGCCACATGCTCAGGACGTCGAGCCGATAGAGGAGGTCGCGGCGGAACAGTCCGCGCGCGACCAGGTCGCGGAGGTCGGTGTTGGTGGCCGAGATCACCCGCACGTTCACCGGGATCACCCGGTCCGCGCCGATCCTGCGGACTTCCTGCTCCTGCAGCACGCGTAGCAGCTTTCCCTGGACGCCGATCGGCAACTCGGAGATTTCGTCGAGGAACAGGGTGCCGTTGTGCGCGAGTTCGAAGAGACCGATTTTGCCGCCCCGGGCGGTTCCGGTGAACGCGCCCTCGACGTAGCCGAAGAGTTCGCTTTCGAGCAGGGATTCGGGCAGCGTCGCGCAATTGACCGCGACGAACGGCCCGTTCCGGCGGACGCTGTCGTTGTGGATGCTCTGGGCGAACAATTCCTTGCCGGTTCCGGTTTCGCCCATGATCAACAGGTTGGCCGACCGCCGCGCATAGCTCCGGGCGACTTCGATGGCCTCGGCGACCGTGTCGCTCCGGTGGACGATGTCGCCGAACTCGTGACGCGCGACGAGGCGGCGCTCGTGGATTTTCTTGGTGGAGATATCGTCGCGGCGCGGTTCCGGCACGACGTCGCGGAAGGTGATCACCACGCCCCCCGAGCGCCCCTCGACCACCACCGGCGTGCAATCGAGGCTGACCATGGTGCCGTCGATCCGGCGGAGTTCGCGGGTGATCGGCCGCCCCTCCAGGAGCGACGACCGGAAGCTCTCGGTCATGAACGGGAACACTTCTTCCAGCCGCCGCGCTTCGAGATCGCAGTGGGCGAGGGATCGGGCGACGCTGTTGTCGACCTGGATGAAGCCGTTGGCGTCGACGTAGACGATGCCGTTTTTGACCGACTGGGTGATGATCCGATAGGTTTCCGCCCGGATTCGCTCCTGGCGGATGATTTCGACCGACCGCACCGCCTCTTCGAGGGCGAGGCCGACCGCTTCTTCTCCGGAGCGCAGGCCGATGGAGTTGAAGCCGTGCAGAAGCGCGCGGGCGTGGGCGGAATAGCCGCCGATCACCGCGTCGCAGCCGTCGGCGCGAACCTGACGCAGGACATTGTCGAGGTCGTTCACGTCGCGGGGAATGTAGACGTTGATCCGGCAGTCGAACATCCCCTCGAAACGCCGGATGCCGTTGAACGCCCCGTAAAATCCGACGAAGGCGATGCTCCGCGAGTGAAACCGCTCCAGGCATTCCTGAATCGAGGTGATCACGTCGTAGCCCGCGACCTCGATCTCGATCACCGGGACCTCGGGGCGTTCGCGCTTCAGCCTGCGCGCGGAGTATCCGCGCGCGACGATCGCGTCGCAGAGTTCGATCGGAACGTCGTCGACGGAATCCACGGGGACCACGGCGACGCGGTAGGCGATCTCGTCCCGGCGCGGATAACGGTGAAGGACGGCGGCGATGGTGTCGCACATTTCGGGGTAGGGCGCGATGAACAGGATCTGCTTCATCGCCAGGGCGCGCTGCGCGGTTGCGAGGGCGTCGGAGGCGAACCCGTACCCGGGCGTCGCCCGCGGCGCCGCAGCCAAGGATTTGCAGTCTACGTGTGAAACCAACTCCGTCGAACGCGCCTCGCCATGCATTTCGCCGCCTCCGCATGCTTCCGCATGATCGGAGCACGGTCGCGCGCCGGAAGAAAGCAGTTTTCGCGAGCGGGTGGGGGCGTCGCGGGAGGCCTGTCAGACCGCCCGCGAGTGGCGTTGTTCGCCTTCGACGAGATAGCGGTCGAAGGCGGCGCAGGCGGAGCGGACGAACGGGCGCCCGGCTTCGGTGATCTTGAGTACGTCGCCCTCGCGCACCAGCAGGCCGTCAATTTCCATTTCGGCGAGGCGGGGGTAGTCGGCGCGGAGGTCGCTGATGTCGACGCCATGAAGCTCTGCGGTGGCCGCGATATCGACGCGGAGGTCGCACATCAGGCGCTCGATGATCGCGCGGCGCGCCTTGTCGGCGACCGAAACCGCGATGCCGCGCTTGGTGGCGAACTCGCCCGCCATGATGGTTTCGGAATAGGCCTTGATGTCGCCGTCGTTGACCGCGTAGCCCTGCGGCAGTTCGGAAATGCCGGACGCGCCCATGCCGATCAGCGACAAGGCGGTGTCGCTGGTGTAGCCCTGGAAGTTGCGGTTGAGGGTGCCGTTGGCAAGCGCGATGGCGAGGTCGTCGTCGGGGTGGGCGTAGTGGTCGAAGCCGATCGCGGTGTAGCCCGCGTCGAGGAGCATGTCGCGCGCGGCCGTGGCCTGGTCCCATCGCGCCGGGGCGTCGGGAAGGCTCTCGTCGGGGATCAGGTTCTGGTGCTTGCGCATCCACGGCACATGGGCGTAGCCGAACACCGCGAGACGGTCGGGGGAAAGCGGCAGGATATTCGCGATGGTGTCGCGGACATTCTCCTCGGTCTGGTAGGGCAGGCCGTACATCAGGTCGATGTTGATCCGGTCGATGCCGACCTCCCGGACGCCGTTGATCGCGCGCTCGACCACGCCGAGCGGCTGAATCCGGTTGATCGCCTTCTGCACCTTGGGCGTGAGGTCCTGCACGCCGAACGAGGCGCGGGTCACGCCGGTGGCGGCCATCGCCTTGATCAGGTCGGGGCGGGTGGTGCGCGGGTCGAGTTCGATCGCGATCTCGGCGTCGTCGCGGAAGGTGAACGCGGCGCGCAGGTCGTCCATCAGGGTGGTGAAGTCCGCGCCGGAGAGAATCGAGGGGCTGCCGCCGCCGAAGTGGAGGTGGCGCACCGGCTGCGGCGCGCGGCCGCCGCCCAGCGCATCCGCGACGAGGCGGATCTCGCGGCGCAGCACGTCGAGATAGGAGGCAACCGGCGAATAGCTGTTCGCGCCGCGCGTATGGCAGCCGCAGAACCAGCAGATCACCTCGCAATAGGGCACATGCAGATACAGCGAAAGCTCTTGTGTGTCCGACATTCCGCTCAACCACCCGCGATAGATTTCGGGCGTGATTCCGGCATGGAAATGCGGGGCGGTGGGGTAGGACGTGTAACGCGGGATGCGCGTATCGTATTTCGCAATCAACTGGGTCGGCATGGTGCTCCCTTTCAATTCAGAAGCTAGGCGGAGCGCGTTTACCTTGCAAGGGGCAGTCTCTCCGCGCACACTCCGCGAAATCGCGTTCAGACAAAAAAGGGGTCAGCGTCCATGCCGAGGTTTTCCGCGCATCTATCGTTTCTGTTCCAGGAATGGGAGATGGAAAGCCGCTTCATCGCTGCGCGCGAGGCGGGGTTCAAGGGCGTCGATCTTGGCTTTCCCTATGACATTCCGCTCGGGCGGCTCGGCGACCTGTTGAGCATGAACGGATTGGAACTCGCGAGCTTCCACGCACCTGCGGGCAATTGGGAAGCGGGCGAACGCGGCATCGCGGCACTGCCGGGCCGCGAGGACGAATTCTTCGCCGGGCTGGAAAAAGCCTTCGACCTCGCCGACTTCTGCGACGCGAAACGGATTCATGTCTTCGCCGGGATCGTGCCCGACGAGGAGGACGTGGACTTCGACGACGTCTACGACACCTACATCGGCAATCTCGTGCGCGCGGCGAAAGAAGCGCGGCAGAACGGCATGAAAATCCTGATCGAGCCGGTCTCCGAACTCACCATCCCGGGCTACATGCTCTCGACCCCGGATCAGGCGCTCGCGGTGATCAATGACGTCAACGACCCCGGCCTCGGCCTGCTGTTCGACGTCTACCACGCGCAGAACGGCCAGGGGCGTCTCGCCGAGACCCTCGAAACCGGGATGGCGAGCCTCTCGCACGTCCACATCGCGGGCGTGCCGGACCGCGCCGAGCCGGATACCGGCGAGGTCAACTATCCTTATCTCTTCGATCTCCTCGACGCGCACGGCTACGGTGGCTGGATCGGTCTCGAATACAACCCGCGCATGGGCACTCTGCCGGGCCTCAAATGGGCGAAAGCCTGGGGAATCCGGCCCGAAAACGTCACCCTTGCGCCCGATGCTCCGGTCAAGCCGAAGCGGCATTGAAAAGGTGACCGGAGAAGGGCTTCTTGCTCTTGACGGGTTTGGCGAAGGGCGCTATTAACGGCGCCTCGTGTGGCGGGTGTAGCTCAGTTGGTTAGAGCGCCAGTTTGTGGTACTGGATGTCGTCGGTTCGATTCCGATCACTCGCCCCACTCCCCTTCGAAGCAAAAGCCCGCTTTTCAGCGGGCTTTTGCTTTGATCGGTTGCGGCGGCGTTTCGAAGTTTTCGAGCGCCAGGGGCATCGCCGCGTTGGCGGGCGGCGGCGGCTCGGCTGCGGGGGCGGAAGGTATGGCCGCCTGTGCCTCGGCAATCGCCCGAACCCGGCCGACGGTGCGGGGTTCGAGCCGCGCCAGGCGATCCTCAAGACTGGCGACGGTGGCGATCAGCGCGTCGCGCTGCTCGACCCAGAGCGCCTCGCGGGCGATCGCGCCGGTCTGGTATTCCGCATGGCGGCGTTCGATGTCGTCGTTGGTGGCGGTGCGGCAGCGTTCGATTTCCGTCATCAGTTCGCCGCGCGCGAACTTGGTCTGGCGGAGCGTTTCCGCTTCGATCCGCTTCATTCCGTCCTCCATCTCGCGACGCAGTTCGACCTTGAGTTCGTAGGCGCTGCGGGCGAGCGAGGAGAGATAAGTGACGAGGGTGATGCCGAGGACGATGACGGTCACCAGCACCAGCGTAAGTCCCAACACGGCGGCAAAGCTCATGGGGCGGTTTCCTCCGGTTGGGTCCGCCGACTCAGCGACGAATACCGAGGCGGGTTATATCGATTTTCGGGCAGCGGTCCATGATCACCGTCACTCCGGCCGCGCGCGCCCGGGCCGCGGCTTCCTCGTCGATCACGTCGAGCTGCATCCAAACCACTTTTGCTCCGATCGCGATCGCTTCGTCGGTGATCGCTCCGGCGAACTCGCTGCGCCGGAAGATGTCCACCATGTCGACCGGGTCGGGAATTTCGCTCAGGCTCGCGTGGACCACCTCGCCGAGAAGGGTCGTCCCCGCCAGCCCCGGGTTCACCGGAATCACCCGGTAGCCCTGCTTCTGGAGGAACTCCATGACTTCGTGGCTCGGGCGGTAGGGATCGTCGGACGCCCCCACCAAGGCGATCGTCGAAACCGAGGTCAGGACCTCGCGGATCGTGTCGTTGCCGTTGATCGCGGAAGAGGGCATCGGGGCCTCCGGGGCGGTTGAAGTGGCGCAGACTCATGATGATGCCCTTCCGGCGTGCGCTATTCAAGACTTCGCGGCGGATGCGGCGAGACCCATTCCCATTCCAAACGCGGCGGGGGAGATCGAACCTTTGCCCAGCACCACGTCTTCCTCGTCCAGTTCCGCACGCAGGGCGGCTGCGGATTTTCCGCTTTCCGAGATCGCGCGGATCACCTTGAGGGCATGCTTGATGCTGTCGCTGCGCGCCTTGCGACGTGAGGCGAGGAGGCCGTTTCCTGCGATCGGCTGGCGGCCGCGCCGCGTCGAGAGAATATGGAGGCGGTGCCACTCGCGGATCGGCTCGCCGAAATTGTCGACGATCAGGACGCCGATGCCGTCGCCCGAGAACGCGATGCCGATGTCGAAGCCGCCCGCGACCACCGATTCGCCGAGTTCCCGCACCGCGGTTTCCGCATCCCGCGCGATCAGGGGCGCGTCGCCGCCCTGGTTGATCACCACCTGTCGCCCCGGCAGCGCCGTTGCGAGGCTGGTGACGATGTCGCTGGTCGCGCCGTTGCCCGCATCCCACAGCACCGCGAGGTCGCCGTGCGCCGGGCGCGCGCCGTGGAGCAGCCAGCGCAGGTAGCCGTGCGAGAGATTGGTCTCGGTCAGGCGGCCGTTGCCGCTGATGCCGTCGAAGCGGTCGGTGCGGCTCGCCTCGAACCGTTCCTTCAATTCGAAACTCGGCATCGGATTGTTGTCGAGGACGAGGCGGAAGCCGATGGTGCCGTCCTCGGCCTCGGCTGAGGTCACCATCAACGCGTTCGGAATGTCGAGGGCGCGGCAAGCGTGGACCAGCATCGGGTATGGTGCGCAGCCGAGGAACACCACGTCGCAATCCGCGCCTTGCAAGCCGCCGATGACGAGGTGGACATGGGTGCGGTTGAGCGGGCGGCGGTCCGAGGCCACGACGATCTTGGGCGTCGCCGAGTTCGCGATGCCGACGCCGAGGTGAAGTCCGAAGCGATAGATATCGCGGGTTCCGAACGCCTCGTCGAAGCGTCCGCAGATGTGGTGATCCTGCCGGATGGCGATTTTTCCGCGCATCGTAATCTCCCAGGGCATGCGTCATTTTTTTCTGATCCCCAAGGAAGCACGGCTTATGCCAAGTCCGATATTCTCCCTAAGCCATTGAAATTACGCTTATGACGATCCGCAGGCGGGGGCGCGCCGAGGAGAATTCGCAGTTTGGGATTCGCGATTTGCAAATCCTGCGGTTGCGCTTTTGCAGAATGATCGTCTTCGGTGCGCGGTGCAGATTTCGGCTAGTGCCTTGATTTTTATGAACTACATGAACGGTATTAAAATACCACAATTCAATATGTTGAAATATAACGATTATTCCTCGTTGACACGCCTGCGCGCTGTGGCATACTCCGCGCCCTTGACGGTCGGCGCATGGTGCATCGGCCGACTGTTCACCGAATCAGAACAAGACGGACGGTGTGATGAAAACCTATTCCGCCAAGCCCTCCGAAGTTGAGCGCAAGTGGCTGCTGATCGACGCCGAGGACGTGGTCCTGGGCCGTCTGGCGGTCATTATCGCCAACATTCTGCGGGGTAAGCACAAGACGATGTATACGCCGCATATCGATTGCGGCGACAACGTCATCGTGGTCAACGCCGAGAAGGTGAAGCTGACCGGTCGCAAGCTGACCGACAAGCGCTTCTTCTGGCATACCGGTTATCCGGGCGGCATCAAAGACCGCACCATGGGCGAGATCCTCTCGGGCAAGCATCCCGAGCGCGTCATCGAAAAGGCCGTGCAGCGCATGGTTCCGAAGGGTCCGATGGGCCGCGCCCAGCTGAAGAAGCTGCGCGTCTACCCGGGCGCCGCGCATCCCCACGACGCGCAGCAGCCGGAGATCTTCGACGTCGCCGCGCTCAACCCGAAGAACAAGAGGAGCGTGTAACTCCATGGCTGACGATCTGAAATCCCTTGAGGCCTTGAAGGATCTCGAAGTCGCCGCGGCGCCGGTGAAGGCCGAGCCGAAGCGCGACGCCCAGGGCCGCGCCTACGCCACCGGCAAGCGCAAGAACGCGATCGCTCGCGTCTGGGTCAAGGCCGGCACCGGCAAGATCACCGTCAACGGCCGCGACGTCCTGGAATACTTCCAGCGTCCGGTTCTGCGCATGGTGATCAACCAGCCGTTCGTCGTCTCCAACCGTGAGCGTCAGATCGACGTGGTCTGCACGGTCAAGGGCGGCGGTCTCTCGGGCCAAGCCGGTGCGGTGCGTCATGGCATCAGCGTCGCGCTCAACCTGTTCGAGCCGGATCTCCGTGGCGTGCTGAAGAAGGCGGGCTTCCTGACCCGTGATTCGCGCGTCGTCGAGCGTAAGAAGTACGGCAAGGCCAAGGCCCGCCGTAGCTTCCAGTTCTCCAAGCGTTGATCGGCAGCGGGCGGCTGCCCGCGCACTGTCGAACTTCCAAAAAAGGCCCGCCCCGTGCGGGCCTTTTTTCATACCCGCCATGCCGGGTGCGCCGGTTGCGGTGGATGTTGGGTTCCCCTAATGTGTTGCAACGCATGTTGATGCGATAACAGGAAAGGACAGGACGATGGCGGAGATTGCCAAAGTAGCGATTCTCGGGGCGAGCGGTTACACCGGCGCCGAACTGATCCGACTGCTGGCAAATCACCCGCGCGTCCGATTGAGCGCGCTCACCGCCGATCGCAAGGCGGGGCAGAGCATGGCCTCGGTGTTTCCCCACCTTGCGCCGCTCAATCTTCCCGATCTCGTCGCGCTCGATGCTTTCGATGCGTCGTCGGCGGACTTCATCTTCTGCGCGCTGCCGCACGGCACCACCCAGGAGATCATCGCCGCCCTGCCGCGCGATAAGAAGGTCTGCGACCTCTCCGCCGACTTCCGGCTCCATGATCTCGCGAGCTATGCCGAGTGGTACGGCCACCCGCATCAGGCTCCGGAGTTGCAGGCCGAGGCGGTCTACGGCCTTACCGAACTCAAACGCGCCGAGGTAGGGAAGGCGCGCCTCGTCGCCAATCCGGGTTGCTACCCGACTACCGCGCAGCTGCCGCTGGTCCCGCTGATCGAAGCCCGGCAGATCGACCTCGACCAGATCGTGATCGACTCGAAGTCGGGGGTTTCGGGCGCGGGCCGCGCCGCCAAGGAAGGCTCGCTCTACACCGAAGTGGCGGAAGGGATGCACGCCTACGGCGTCGCCAGCCATCGCCATTCGCCCGAGATCGAGCAGGGCCTTTCCGCCGCCGCCGGCGAGGCGGTGACGGTGAGCTTCACGCCGCACCTGATCCCGATGAACCGCGGCATGCTCTCGACGATCTACGTCCGCATGGTCAACGGCGCGACCGCCGCCGATCTGCACGCGACGCTCGCCAAGCGCTACGCCGGGGAGCCGTTCGTCCACGTCCTGCCGTTCGGCGCGACGCCGCACACCCGCCACACCCGCGGCTCCAACCTCGCCCTGATCGGCGTCACCGCCGACCGCCGCCGGAACGCGGCGATCGTCACCTGCGCCATCGACAATCTGGTCAAGGGCGCGTCGGGCCAAGCGGTGCAGAACATGAACGTGATGCTCGGCTTTGCCGAGACCGAGGGGCTGGCCCTGGTGCCGATGTTCCCCTAAATCTCCTTGAACCGCGCGGGCTCCGGCCCGCGCCCCGCTTTTTTGCCAGTAGAGGTTCCCGATGACCCCGATCATTCTGCCCTACAAGGGCGTGCGCCCCGAAATTCATCCCTCCGCCTTCGTCGCCCCCGGCGCATCGGTGATGGGCGACGTCGTGATCGGCGAGGATTCCAACATCTGGTTCGGCTGCGTGCTGCGCGGCGACGTCGACATGATTCGCGTCGGCAAGCGCAGCAACATCCAGGACGGCACCGTCGTCCACCTCTCCCACGGCGCGCCGACGATCATCGGCGACGACGTCACCGTCGGCCATGGCGCGATCCTCCATGGCTGCACCCTCGAAGACAGGAGCTTCATCGGCATGGGCTCGACCCTGCTCGACGGCTCGGTGGTGGAAAGCGGCGCGATGCTCGGCGCGGGCGCGCTTCTTACCCAGGGCAAGCGGGTGCCGTCGGGGCAGCTCTGGGGCGGGTCGCCTGCGCGCTACCTGCGCGATCTTCGTCCCGAAGAGGTTGCGAACTTCGCGCCTCACGCCTGGAAGTACGTCGAACTCAGCCGCGAATACAAGCTGGAGAACGCCCTCTGATCTCGGTTTGCCGGGAGCGTTAGGGATTTCACCTGTTTCGGTTTTGATGTTATATGGAACGCGAACCTGATCGGGGTTCGCGGCTCGTCGTTTCGGGGGCGATCATGCCGCTCGCACCGGAGGCTCGCTCCGCGTGTTCGCGTCAAAGAGGGAATCGAATAGAATGCTGATTGGGGCAGAAGTTCGGGGGGGCGCCGGGAAAACCTGGGCCGCGCGGATCCGCGTCTTCGGCGTCGCCGCCGTCGTCGGTGGATTGCTGAGCGGGTGTTCGTCCTGGTACGACAGCACGCCAAAGCCGCCGCAAATGATCCAGCCGACCGCCGCCAGCGATGGCGCCGAGCCGGTTCGCGGACTTTCGGTCGATCCTCAGAATCGCACCTACGCCGACGGAACCCGTTCCGACGTCACCGTGGTTCGCCCGCTGCGCACCGATGCGCAGCCGCCGAAGGTGACCCAGGCGCCCGCCGCCACGCCCGCGCCCACTCCAGCGCCTCCGGCGGTTGCCCAGGCTCCGGTCGCCGCGCCGCAACCGGCTCCTGCTCCGGTCGCCGCCGCGCCCGCTCCGGCCGCGCCGTTGGTCGGCGACGGGGCGCTGCCGCCGCGCGTCGAAACCGTTCCGGCAGGCCAGGCCCAGTCCGCTCCGGGTGTCGCGGCTGCCGCGACGCCGGCTCCTGCCGAGCCCCGTCCGGGTGCGGTCGCCACCGCCGCCGATCTTCCCGGCGAAGCGCCGCCGATGCCCGGCGCGGCTCCGGCTCCGGCCAAGCCGTCCCAGGCCGCCGCCAAGCCTGCGCCCGCGACCCAGCCGGCCGATGCGATGCAGGGCCTGGAGGCGTTCGTGCCGGGGGCGTACGGCGTGTCGTACCTCGCCGCCAGCGTGCCGTTCGGCCATGGTTCGACCCAGCTTTCCGCCAACGACATGACCCTGCTGAAGGGCGTCGCGGCGCAGTTCAAGAAGGTCGGCGGCGCGATCACCGTTGTCGGCCATGCGTCGAGCCGCACCGGCGATATGTCGGCGCTCGATCACAAGATCGCGAACTTCGACGTTTCGGTGCGTCGCGCCGAGGCAGTCGCCCGCGCCCTGGTGAAGATGGGAGTCCCGTCGCGCGCGGTGTTCGTCGGCGCGGTTTCCGACAACGAGCCGGTCTATCGCGAAGTCATGCCCGAGGGTGAAGCCTACAACCGGCGAACCGAAGTCTTCCTGAACCAGTGATCGGGAAACCCGCCTCGCCACGGATGCGAAAAGGCCCGGCTCCCGCAGCCGGGCCTTTTTTTAACGACAATTAACGAGTGGCCAAGTCCGCCCCGGCATGATTAGAATTCGAGCCCAGACCCGGAAAACCGGGCAGTCACCTGTGAACGATCAATCCCTTAAACCCCAGTCACGAAGCCAGATGCCGAAATGGAACAGGATTTTTACCGGATAAAACGCTTGCCGCCCTACGTCTTCGCCGAGGTCAACGCGATGAAGGCGCGAGCTCGCGCCGCCGGTGAGGACATCATTGATTTCGGCATGGGCAACCCGGACCAGCCGACGCCGTCGCATATCGTCGACAAGCTCTGCGAATCGGCCCGCAACCCGCGCGCCCACCGTTATTCCGCCTCGAAGGGCATTCCCGGCCTGCGCAAGGCGCTCTGCGGCTATTACGAACGCCGCTTCAACGTCGAGCTCGATGCCGAGCGCGAAGTCGTGGTGACGCTCGGCTCGAAGGAAGGCCTTGCCAACCTCGCGATGGCGATGACCGAGCCGGGCGACGTGATCCTGGTGCCGAACCCGTCCTATCCGATCCACGCCTTCGGCTTCATCATTGCCGGAGCCTCGATCCGCAGCGTGCCCGCGACCCCCGACGAGGCCTTCCTCGAAGCCCTCGATCGCGCGGTGCGCCACAGCATTCCGAAGCCGATCGCGGTGATCCTCAACTACCCCTCGAACCCGACGGCGCGGGTCGCCTCCCTCGACTTCTACCGCGAGGTGGTGTCGTTCTGCCGCAAGCACGAGGTCTATATCCTCTCCGACGTCGCCTATTCGGAAATCTACTTCGACGGCAATCCGCCGCCCTCGATCCTCCAGGTGCCGGGGGCGAAGGACATCGCCATCGAGTTCTCGTCGTTGTCGAAGACCTATTCGATGCCGGGCTGGCGGATCGGCTTCGCGGCGGGCAATCCGCGCCTCGTCGCCTCGTTGGCGCGGATCAAGTCCTACCTCGACTACGGCGCGTTCACCCCGGTGCAGGTGGCGGCCTCCGCCGCGCTCAACGGACCGCAGGACTGCATCGAGGATATCCGCACCCTCTACCGCGAGCGCCGCGACGTGCTGATCGAAGGATTGGCGCAGGCCGGATGGGACGTGCCGAGTCCGCCCGCGACGATGTTCGCCTGGGCGCCGATCCCGCCCGCGTTCGCCCACATGGGCTCGGTCGAGTTCTCCAAGCTGCTGCTCAAGGAGGCCGCGGTCGCGGTGGCTCCGGGCCTCGGCTTCGGCGAATACGGCGACACCCACGTGCGCATCGCGCTGGTCGAAAACAAACACCGCACGCGCCAGGCGCTGCGCAGCATCAAATCGTTCCTGGCGCGCACCGACGAACTCGTCGAGCGGGTCAAATCCACGGGGAGCTGAAGCCTTGAGTGAACCCAAGAAACCCGGGCGCGCAGCCGCGACGCCGCTGAAGGTCGCGGTCGCGGGCCTTGGAACCGTCGGCGCGGGCGTCCTCAAGGTGCTGCGCGACAATGCCGCGGCGATCGCCGCGCGCGCCGGTCGTCCGATCGTCGTCACCGCCGTTTCCGCGCGCAATCGCGACAAGGATCGTGGCGTCTCGCTCGAAGGCCTCGCCTGGTACGACGATCCGGTGGCGATGGCGCGCGAAGCCGACGCCGACGTGATCGTCGAACTCATCGGTGGCGCGAACGGCCCGGCCAAGGCTTCGGTCCTGGCCGCCATCCAGGCCGGGCGCGGCGTGGTGACCGCCAACAAGGCGTTGCTTGCCCATCATGCGAGCGAACTGAGCGCGGCTGCCGAAGCCTCGGGCGTGGCGCTCGCTTTCGAGGCGGCGGTGGCGGGCGGCATCCCGATCGTCAAGGGCCTGCGCGAAGGTCTGGCCGCCAACCGCATCGATCGCGTCGTCGGCATCCTCAACGGCACCTGCAACTACATCTTGACCCGCATGGAGCAGGAGAAGCTGTCGTTCAAGGTCTGCCTCAAGGTCGCCCAGCGTCTCGGCTACGCGGTGTCTAATGCG
>DBTR01000104.1:0-22201 GCA_002307145.1 Rhodospirillum sp. UBA1311
TGCGCGTAACGTCCGCCCTGGGCGCGAGGCGGAACGAGCCCAAAGGGCCGAGAGGGGACGGGCGGGTATCAGGCGTGGAGCTCGCAAAGCGGAGATCGGTCGCTGACGGTCACACCGCCAAGCGTAGTTTAACGTTACCGTGAGTCAGTTCTACGAACGATCACTGCTTGAGGGAAGCCCTTGCAGTCTGATCCAATTACATTGGAGAGGATGCAGAGGGCAAGGTCCGACATCCCTGTTGTTGGTGATCCCTTGGCCTCAATCTGTCACGATGCTAAAATGAACAAAGCCCCCTTCAACGACGATCCGGAACTGGCGGCCTCGTGGGAGACATTCGTCGCCCCCTTGTTGTCCGGCAAGCAGTCAATCCTAGATCTCATGCGCTCCGCGCCTTGGGGGGACTATGAAGCATTCGTGCAACAGGCTCGGGTGTATTGCATGCTTCTCTCCGATCCCCGTATCCCCGCCATCCTGAATCAAGAAATGCGTTCAACGATGCGTGAAGCGGGCTTCGATCCCGATGATGATGCCATTTCAAAGGCACTTGCGCGTAAGGACGGTCATCGGCGCTTCTCAAAGCTGATCGAGGAGCGTGCACGCGCGGTCAACACTCAGCCCTCGCTGCTCACCGGTAGAGACTTCCCGACGCGGCTCGCGCAGTACCAAACTCTTATCGGATACGTCGAAACCCGGTGGGCCGAAGCGTGCAGAAACTTCGGCCAGAGAAATTTTCCACTCGCCGCCTTCTTCTCCATCCTCGTCATTGAGGAAGTAGGCAAGCTGTCACGGCTGGCAGAGGAACTGATCTATTTCGATGTGCCCATCGCAGTCCAGTCGCCTACGGTCGTCGAGCGCAGCCACCGGCGGAAGCACTTTATCGCGGTAGTCTCGGGCGCGCTCATCAATGCGCGCTTGGACCGGGTCCTTGGCAAGGACACCGTTCGGCAAATCCTGCACGAGGCGGAAAGCGACGAGTTGGAGAAGACCCGGCAAGCCTGCCTTTACATTGATATTGTGGACGGCAGGGCCGTGACACCCTCAGAGCGTATCGATGAAATGCGTGCGCTCGACCTCACCGTTCTAGCTGGGGAAGTGATGGCTGAAGTCCTTGGCCACTTCCCTTGGGAATTCGAGCGAATGATGGAGCAGGTCGTTGCTTTCGAGCGCTTGATCGGGTTGCCGGAGATACAGATCGCACGGAGATAATCAAAGGTGCTGCTGCTTCTGCCAAATCGTAGATCCCATCCCGTAGGTTTCGCCGGCCCACTGGAAGGGGTTCTGGCGACACTCCACTCAACCCCCAACATCGCCAGCATTCCCTTCAAGCGTTCCACCGTCTAGCAATTCATCACGACTTCCGCTTTTGGAACAGGCCTTGATCCTCGGAACGACCCAAATGGGCGCGAGGCGGAACGAGCCCAAAGGGGCCGGAAGCGGAATGACGGCTTTGGAGTATCCGAGGTTTATCCCAAGACTATGGGCGCTCGAGGGGACACGGGATCTTCCTATCGGCAGCCTGCTCCCGCCGCCCGGGCTTTGCGGAGCTTGAAGAACGACCGCAGATTCTCCGGCAGCGCGAAGTCCGAGGGCGGGACCGGCGGTTGCTCCCGCGGCGCAAGCGCCGCGCGCATCAGCGCTTCGACGATCAAGCCCTCCGGCGGAGAGGTATACTGCTCGCCGCGCCAAAGCCACACTCGGCAATCGACGCTGCCCGACGTCATCAAGTCGCCGCAGGACTCGCAGGCGCTTTCCTCGACCAAAGGCGCGATGTCGCGGTCATCGATGCGGATCGTCGGCGAGGTGATCAACCGCAACCGCTCCGCCGCCTCTTCGCTGTCGACGAGGGTGCGCCGAACCTCGAGCGCAATCCCCATTGCCCGAAGCGCGGGCGTTGCCGATGCGACGGCGGCGTCCAGGGTTTCGTCCGCGCCGCGGCAGCGCGTACAGACGTCGCGGTCGAGGTAAAGCAGGTCCACGGAAAGGATGCGCACGGCGCACCCTTCCTCGGGTGATTTCCCGCAACAACTGCTGCTCATCGCGTCCTCCGCCTCAGATTTCGTCCGCCCGCCACGGAATCAGGGCGGCGCGCCGTGCGAGGTTGCCCGTCACCTTTGCGATGTAGGGCGCTTCGTAACTTCCCCTCTGTTTCAGCAGGGGGTCGGCGGTGCCGCTCGCCAGCAGGCTCTGGTTGATCACCCAGGCGAACGGCGAGATCTCGGCGCGCGCGAGGTCTCCCTGGAGCCGTTCGGCCTCATGCACCGGTGTGCTTTCCGGCAAGGTGACGATGATTGCGCGGGTGAACTCGGGGTCGCGCAGCCGCGGCAGCAGATTGCGGACCGCCTCCGGCATGTCGGCCTGGGTCCGCAGCACCTCGCGGTGATAGGATTCGGCGGCATCGAGCAGCAGGATGGTGTGCCCGGTGGGCGCAGTGTCGACCACCACGAACCGGTCCTTGCCCTGGTCAACGGTGCGGGCGAAAGCGCGGAACACCGCGATCTCCTCGGTACAGGGCGACCGCAGGTCCTCTTCGAGCATCGTGCGCCCCGCCTCGTCGAGGCCGCCTCCCGCCTTCTGAAGCACCTCCTCGCGATACAACGCGACCTCGCGTTCCGGATCGACCCGGGTGATCTCGAGGCCCGGCACGGGTTCGCTCACGGAATAGGCGACGTGCGCCGCCGGGTCGGTGGTGGTGAGGGTCGCCTTGTGGCCGCGCCGGGCCAGTTCGACCGCGATTTCCGCGGCGATCGTGGTCTTGCCGACGCCGCCCTTGCCCATGGTCATCACCACACCGCGCCCGGTGGCGGCGATCTCGTCGATCAGGGAGTCGAGTCCCTGCAGCATCGGCGGAACCGGCTCGGCGACGACTTCGGCAGCAACCTCGTCCGACTCCCGCGCCACCGCGTGCAGCCCGGCGAGGCCCACGGTGCCCTGGGGGATCAAAGGCGTCTCGGTACAGGGCAATCCTGCCAGACCGGCGGGCATTTCGGCGAGCGCGCGGGCGGCGCGCCGGGTCATCGCGTCGGCGATCGCATCGCCGGGCTGTGCGGCCGCGAAAACGCCGTTGACCGCGAGATGAAGATTGCGGACGCCGAGGTCGGCCAGTTCGCCACGGGTACGTTCGGCCTCCCGCAGCGCCGGGCGATCGGGCCGGGCCACCAGCACCACGGTGGTCATCGCCGGATCGGCGAGATGCTTCACGGTGGCGGCGTAGAGCGCACGCTGGGTATCGAGCCCGGCGAGCGGCCCGAGACACGATGCGCCGCCGGTCGAGGAGGCGATGAAGCCGCTCCACGCGGAAGGCAGGGTCAGCAGCCGCAGGGTGTGGCCGGTGGGCGCGGTGTCGAAGATCACGTGGTCGAACCCTGCGGTCGCCTCGGACGCGCCGAGGAGCTTGGCGAATTCGTCGAACGCGGCGATCTCGACGGTGCAAGCGCCGGAGAACTGTTCCTCCATGCTGGCGATGGCGGCAGGCGGCAGGACGCCGCGATAGGGCGCCACCATCCGCTCCTTGTAGGCGTTCGCCGCCGCCTCCGGGTCAATGTTGAGGGCGAACAGATTGGGCGCGCCCGCTACCGGCGTCGGAAGCGCGCCGAGTGGGGTTCCCAAAACCTCGTCGAGGTTGGAGGCCGGATCGGTGCTGACGATCAGCACCTGCCGCCCCGCCTCGGCGAGGGCGAGGCCGGTGGCACAGGAGAGCGAGGTTTTTCCCACGCCGCCCTTGCCGGTAAAGAACGCGTAGCGGGTGGCGATATCGGGAAGCGGCATGGGAACCTCCTCAGCAGCAACCGGAGTTGGGAGGGCAGCAGCGCGAGGCGGCGGCGGGAACCGCTTCGATGCCGAGCTTGCGGGCGAGTTGGTCGCGCGAGAGATAGCCGCCGGTGGCGATCACCTTGCCGTCGAGCACGAGCACCGGCAGGCGGTCGATGTCGGCCTCCATCTCCTTGACCACGGACGGATTGGCGGCGAACGCCTGCGGCTCCTGGCCGAGGTTGTAGCGCCGCACCTCGACGCCGCGCTCCGCCAGCCACTTGAGATCGGCGGCGAACGCGACCAGCGCCGGATCGACGTCGGGGCCGCACACCCCGGTGGAGCAGCACATCGCGGGATCGTAGACTTCGAGCTTCATGGGGTTCTCCTGGTTTCGGACGTAGGGGTCCGGTGTTCAACGACGGGCGACGCGGCGCCCGTCGGCAGCGATCACAAGTTCGCCGTCTTCCTTGCGGAATTCCCCCATCGGCACATCCGGCAGCAGGTCGAGCACGGTTTCCGATGGGCGGCAGATGCGTACCCCCCTGGGGGTGATGACGATCGGCCGCTGGATCAGGATCGAATGGGCCAGCATGGCGTCGAGGATCGCGTCGTCGGACAACGACGGATCGTCGAGGCCCAGCGCGTCGTACGGCGAGCCCTTGCGGCGCAGCATCTCGCGCGGCGCAAAGCCCATCGCCTGGGCCAGACCGATCAGTTCTTCACGGCTCGGCGGAGTCTTGAGATATTCGATCACCGTCGGCTCGATCCCGGCGTGGCGGATCAACGCCAGCACGTTGCGCGAGGTGCCGCAATCCGGGTTGTGATAGATCACCACGCTCATCAAACGCGATCCGCCGATACCTTCATGGTCGCGCCGTCGAGTTGGCCGATGTCGCGCAGGCGGTTGCCGAGCGCGAGACGGTCGACCTTTTCGATCGGCAGCGCGAGAAACACCGAGATGCGGTTCTTCAGGTAGCGGAACGCGGTGACGAAGGCGGCTTCCTTCTGGATGTCGGTTCCTTCCGCCTGCGCCGGGTCCTCGATGCCCCAGTGGGCGGTCAACGGATGGCCGGGCCAGACCGGGCAGATTTCCCCGGCGGCGTTGTCGCAAACGGTGAAGACGAAATCCATCTGCGGTGCATCGGCGCCGGAGAATTCGTCCCAGCTTTTCGAGCGCAGATCGTCGGTGGGGTAGCCCAGTTCGCCCAGAACCTTGCGTGCAAGCGGGTGAACGTCGCCTTTGGGGTGGCTCCCGGCGGAAAACGCCCGGAAGCGCCCCTCGCCGTCCATCCGCAGGATGCTTTCGGCGAGGATCGAGCGGGCGGAATTGCCGGTGCAGAGGAACAGCACGTTGTAAACACGGTCGGACATGGGACCTCCGATCTGTCGTTGCGGCGAAACGGGAAGCGGGAAACCGCAGGTCTCGTAGCGCCCCTGGCAACAGGCGTTGACCATGAAGCCCACGAGGCTTTGGATATTGTCCATCCGCGCCCGGTAGATGATCGTCCGCCCCTGCCGCTCGGTCATCACCAGCCCGGCACGCGCCAGCACGCCGAGATGGGAGGAGAGCGTATTAGCGGGCACGTCGAGGCGTCGCGCGATCTCGCCGGAGGGGAGGCCATCCGGTTCGTAAGCGACGAGCAGACGGAAGACGTCGAGACGGGTGGTCTGCGACAGGGCGGCGAATGCGGCGAGGGCGATGCGTTGTTCCATATTTCAACGATAGTTGAATTATGGAATTCGGCAAGCGAAAAATCCCGATGCCCGTCCGCTTTCGGGTGCAGTAGACCCTGTACCGTAAGACCGCCATGGGCGCGATACGGTCATCACACGGGGTGATGACTGCTGACGCGTGTTCGGGGGATCCATGGGGCGGAGCTTTCTCGCGGGTACGGGCGGTGTCCGTGGGCTTTATGCTTGATCGAAATCACTCGGTGGGGTGCGCCGGGGAGGACGGGAGGGAGAGGCGGGTCAGGGTTTCAGGCGATAGCCGGTGCGGAAGATCCACCAGAGGATCGCGAGGCAGAGCGCCATGAACAGGGCGGTGAAGCCGAGGCTGGCGCCGACGCCGACATCGCCGACGCCGTAGAAGCTCCAGCGGAAGCCGCTCACCAGATAGACCACGGGGTTGAAGAGGCTGATCGTCCGCCAGGGTTCCGGCAGCATGTCGATCGCGTAAAAGGCGCCGCCGAGGAAGGTGAGCGGCGTCACCACCAGCGCCGGGATCACCGCGAGCTGCTCGAAGCTCTCCGCCCAGATGCCGACGATGAAGCCGAACAGGCTGAACGCGATCGAGGTCAGCACCATGAATGCGACCATCCATACGGGGTGCAGGATATGGACCGGCACGAACGCGGTCGCGGTGGCGAGGATGATCAGGGCAAGCAGGATCGACTTGGTCGCCGCCGCCCCGACATAGGCCAGCACCGCCTCGCCGAACGACAGCGGCGCCGAGAGGATCTCGAAGATCGTCTTGGTGAACTTGGGGAAATAGATGCCGATCGAGGCGTTCGAGATGCTTTGCGTCAAGAGCGACAGCATGATCAGGCCGGGGACGATGAACGCGCCGTAATCCACCCCGCCGACGGACTGCATCCGCGAGCCGATGGCGCCGCCGAAGACGATGAAATAGAGGGCAGTGGTGATCACCGGCGTCGCCACGCTCTGGAGGATGGTGCGCATCATCCGCGCCATTTCGGTGCGGTAGATCGCCCACATGCCGGTGACGTTGAGCGAGGACCGGCTCATGCGACGCGCTCGACGAGACGGACGAAGATGTCTTCGAGCGAGGTCCGGCTGGTGTCGAGATCCTTGAAGTCGATTCCTTTCTCTCCGAGAAGCCGGAGTAGCGTCGGGATTCCGGTGTCCTCCGCGTTGGCGTCGAAGCTGTAGACGAGTTGCTGGCCGTCGGCGGCGAGTTCGACCGGCCAACCATCGAGTTCGGGCGGGATCGTCGCCATCGGGCGCTGCAGGACCAGGGTCAGGCGGCGCTTGCCGAGCTTGCGCATCAGTTGCGCCGTCCGCTCGACCAGCAGCAGGCGGCCGCCGTCGATCACGCCGACCCGATCCGCCATTTCCTCCGCCTCGTCGATATAGTGGGTGGTGAGGATGACGGTGACGCCGGTGTCGCGCAGCCGCCGCACCAGCGCCCACATGTCGCGCCGCAGCGCGACGTCGACGCCTGCGGTCGGTTCGTCGAGGAACAGAAGTTCGGGCTCGTGGCTCAGGGCTTTCGCGATCATCACGCGTCGCTTCATTCCGCCCGAAAGTTCGATGACGCGGCTGTCGCGCTTGTCCCAGAGCGAAAGATCGCGCAGGAGCGATTCGATATAGGCCGGGTTCGGCGGCTTTCCGAACAGGCCACGGCTGAAGACCACGGTATCCCAAATGGTGGCGAAAATATCGAGGGCGATCTCCTGCGGCACCAGACCGATCATCGACCGGGCGGTGCGATAGGACGTGCGGGTATCGTGTCCGTCGACGAGGACCTGCCCCGAGGTCATCGCGACGGTGCCGCAGACGATGCTGATCAAGGTCGTCTTGCCCGCGCCGTTGGGCCCGAGCAAGGCGAAGATCTCGCCGCGTTCGATCGCAAGGTCGATCGGCTGCAAGGCGGTGAAGCCGCCTTTGTAGGTCTTGGTAACGGCGCTGATCGACAGAATCGGCGGCGACATGACCGCTCCTCGTTCCGTTGTGGTTACGCCAGTTCCCGTTTCGTCAGCATTACCCAGTAGGTCGCGCCGAGGGCGAGGATGTCGTCGTTGAAGTCGTAGACCGGGGTGTGGAGGCCGCGTTCGGGGCTGCCGTTGCCGATGAAGATCATCGATCCCGGGACTTTTTCCAACATGAACGAGAAGTCTTCCGCGCCGGTGCGGGGCGGCAGGTCGGTGTCGACGTTGGCGTTGCCGACGAGGCTGCCCGCGACTTCGGCCGCGAGGGCGGTCTGGGCGGCGGCGTTGACCAGCGGCGGGTAGCGGCGGAGGTAGTGGACGTCGACGGTGCAGTTGTGGGTGGCGGCGAGGCCTTGCGCGACTTCGCCCAGGCGGCGTTCGAGGATGTCGCGGACTTCCGGGCGATAGCTGCGCGCCGTGCCGCGCAAGACCACCTTCGACGGGATGATGTTGGGCGAGTTGTAGTCGCCCGCCTGGATATGGCCGAGCGAGAGCACGGCGGTGTCGATGGCGGCGACGTTGCGGCCGATGATCCCCTGCACCGCGAGGACGAACGCGGCGGCGGGCTGGGTCGGGTCGGTGGAGAGATGCGCCGCCGCGCCGCCGTGGCCGCCGGTGCCGTGGAAGGTGATCGTCCAGGTGTCGGCGGCGGCCATCATCGGGCCGGTGCGGGTGGTGAAGGTGCCGACCGGGGCCTCGGGCGCATTGTGCATGCCGTAGACCGCGTCCATCGGGAAGCGGTCGAGGAAGCCTTCCTTGATCATTTCGCGCGCGCCGCCCAGGCCTTCCTCGGCGGGCTGGAAGATCACGTGGACGGTCCCGGCGAAGTCGGGGTTCTTGGCGAGGTGGCGCGCGGCGGCGAGAAGCATGGCGGTGTGGCCGTCGTGGCCGCAGGCGTGCATCCGCTTGGGGTCGGTGGAGGCGTGCGGCAGGCCGGTCTGCTCGGAGATGAACAGCGCGTCCATGTCGGCGCGCAGGCCGATGACGCGGTTGCCCGGGCGCTTGCCCTTGATCGTGCCGACGACGCCGGTTTTCGCGATCCCTTCCTCGACCGGGATGCCCCAGGATTTCAGCTTTTCCGCCACCAGCGCGGCGGTGCGGGTTTCCTCGAAGCCGGTTTCCGGATGGGCGTGGATGTCGCGACGGATCGCGATGATGTCGTCCTGTTCGGCCTGGATCGCGGCAAGCACCGCGGCGTGATCGGGGAGGGAGGAGTTCAAGATGCGGCTCTCGCTGCTGTGGGGGTGGAGGGGGAGGTTTGCGGCGGACGCCAGCCCTTGAGGCGGAGCGCGTTGCCGACCACGCTCACCGAACTGAACGCCATCGCGGCGGCGGCGAGCGAGGGATGGAGATAGCCGAGCGCGGCGACGGGAATGCCGACGACGTTGTAGCCGAATGCCCAATAGAGGTTCTGGCGGATCGTACGGCGGGTCGCATTGGCGATGTTGAAGGTCGCGGCGACGAGGCGCGGGTCGGGACGCATCAGGGTGATGCCGGCGGTTTCCATGGCGACGTCGGTGCCCGAGCCGATCGCGATGCCGACGTCGGCTCCGGCGAGCGCGGGGGCGTCGTTGACGCCGTCGCCGACCACCGCGACGACGCGGCCTTGCGCGCGCAGTTCGGCGACCTTGCGGGACTTGTCCTCCGGCTTCGCGCCACCGATGGCGTCGGCGATGCCGAGGTCGGCGGCGACCCGGGCGGTGGCTTCGGCGCTGTCGCCCGAGATCATCCAGGGGGTGAGGTGGCGGGCTTTCAGCGCGGCGATCGCAGCCTTGGCTTCCGGCCGGGCGGTGTCGCTCATGCCGAACGCGCCGACCAGCGCGCCGTCGGCGGCGACGAGGGCGACGCTCATGCCTTCGCCCTGCCACTTGCGGATGATCTCGGCGGCGGGGGCGGTGTCGATATCCGCGCCGCGCAACAGTTGCGCAGTGCCGAGGACGATGCGGCGGCCCTCGACCCTGGCGGTGAGGCCCGCGCCGCCGACGGCGCGGAACTCGGAAACCGGAGGCAGCGCCACGCCCTCCGCGTGGGCGAGGATCGCCTTGGCGAGCGGGTGTTCCGAGCCCTGCTGCGCGGCTGCGGCGAGACGCACCAGCTCGGCTTCGTCGCCGGGGGCGAACACGGCGGTGACCTTCGGGCGGCCTTCGGTGAGGGTGCCGGTCTTGTCGAACACCACGGTGTCGACGTCGTGGGCGCGTTCCAGGGTTTCGATATCGCGGATCAGGATCCCCGCCTTGGCCGCCGCGCCCGTGCCCGCGACCAGCGCTGCGGGCGTGGCGAGGCCGAGGGCGCAGGGGCAGGCGATCACCAGCACCGAGACGGCGGCGGTGACGGCGGCATCGAGCGGTGCGCCGAGCGCAAGCCAGACGCCGAAGGTGACCAGCGCGACGCCGACCACCACCGGCACGAAGACCGAAGCTACCTTGTCGACGAGGCGCTGGATCGGCGCCTTGCCGCCCTGCGCCGCCGCCACCAGGGCGACGATCTTGGAGAGCGTGGTATCCGCGCCGATGCGGGTGGCGCGCACCCGGATCAGGCCCGAGCCGTTGATCGACCCGGCGACGACGCTGTCGCCTTCGGCCTTTTCCACCGGCAGGCTTTCGCCGGTAATCAGGGATTCGTCGGCCTCGGTCGCGCCGGAGGCCAGCACGCCGTCCACCGGAATCCGCTCGCCCGGCTTGACCACTGCGACGTCGCCGATCGCGACTTCGGAAATCCCGACGCGCACCGTCGCGCCGTCGCGCTCGATCAGGGCGTCCTCCGGGCGCAGCGCCATCAGCGCGCGGATCGCGGCGGTCGCGCCCTTCTTGGCGCGGTCTTCGAGCCATTTGCCGAACAGCACCAGGGTGACGATCAGCGCCGCGGCCTCGAAATAGAGATGAAGCGCCATGCCTTCATGCGCATCGAGCATCAGCCAGATGCTGAACAGGTAGGCGACCGAGGTACCGAGCGAGACCAGTACGTCCATGTTCGCCGAGCCGTGCGCGAGCGCTTTGATCGCGCCGGTGTGGAAGCGCCATCCGGCGACCAGCAGCACCGGCGTCGCGAGGACCAGCTGCGCGACCGGCGGCAGCAGGTTCGGATACCCGGCGAGCATCGCCACCATCGCGATCAGGAACGGCAGGGAGAGGACGGCGGAGAACAGCAGCATCCGCCCGGCGGCGGTTTCGTGCCGGGCGGTTTCGGCGGCGCGTTCCTCGGCGGCGGAGGCGCTTTGCACCGGCAGGCTGGCGGAGTAGCCCGCAGCCTTCACCGCCGCGAGCAGCGGCTGGGGATCGGCATCGGCGTCGGCAAGATCGACCTCGGCGGTGGCGAGGGCGAAATTGACCCGTGCGTCGGCCACGCCCGGCGCGCGCTTGAGCGCCTTTTCCACCATTGCAGCGCAGTTCGCGCAGCTCATCCCGCCGATGTCGAGGGCGAGGGTGCGGGTGGCGACGCCGTATCCGGCCTTGATCACCGCGTCCACCGCTTCCGCGGCGTTGGCGGGCGGGTCGAGCGAGAGCTGGGCGGTGGACAGGGCGAAATTCACCGAGACGTCGCGCGCGCCGGGCACGCGCTTCAGCGCCTTCTCGACGCTCGCCGCGCAGTTGGCGCAGCTCATCCCGGTGATTCCCAGGTGCAACGCTTCGGCCATTGGGAAAACTCGATAGTGGCGAACACGAGAGGTCTATGTGGGCACGGGGGTTGTCCCCGCGCAAGGTCAAAAGGACAGTGGGGCTGCCCTGGAATCGAAAGCGGCGGGGAGGGCCCCGCCGCTTGGGAAGACTTCAGATGATGCTCGGATTGGCTTGGACGTCGGGAAGCACGGAGGCGGAAAAACCGGCGCTCCGAACCGCCGAAACCAGGTTGGACGCCTCGCCGCCGCCTTCGACGATCGCGGTATTGTGCTCAAGATCCACGGCGACGGTGGCAACGCCCGGCACCTCGCGCAGGGCTTCCTCGACTTTCGTCGCGCAGCCTTCGCAACGCATGCCCTGGATGCTCAGAGTGGTGGCGCTCATGGTCGGTCTCCTATTCATGGAACGAAGCTTTCGTTCATCAACGTTTGATGTGGGTGTCCGTTCCGTGCCCGCGCAACCCTCTTGAGACAATGCATTAGGCGGAAAGGCTTTTCACGCCACGGATCATGCTGTCGTAGGCGCGCGCCAACTGGTCGTCGGTGACGCAGTAGGGCGGCAGCAGGTAGAGCACGTTGCCGAGCGGGCGGATCAGCATGTTCTCGCCCTTGAAGAAGGCTTTCAGCTTCAGCCCGACCTCCGCGCCGAGGCCCTTTTCGCCCGAACCGGTCTCGATGTTGACCGCCGCGATGGTGCCCATGATGCGCGGCTTCTTCACTCCCGGCAGGCGCGCCAGCTCGGGCAGGGCGGCGCGGTGGAACGCCTCGATCGCGGCGCGGCGCTTGGCGCAGGCGGGGTCGAGGAGGAGCTTGAGCGAGGCGTTGCCCGCCGCGCAGCCGAGCGGGTTGGCGGTGTAGGAATGGCCGTGGAGGAACGCCTTCGCGGTGTCCTTGTGGAGGAAGGCGGCGTAGATCGCCTCGGTGGTGACGGTCGCCGCCATCGGCATGAAGCCGCCGGTGATGCCCTTCGACAGGCAGACGAAATCCGGCTCGATCCTGGCCTTGAGGCAGGCGAACAGGTCGCCCAGGCGGCCGAAGCCGGTCATCACTTCGTCGAAGATGATCAGCGCGCCCGCCGCCTGGAGCTTTTCCACCCAGGCCTTGAGGAACTCCGGACGGCACATCCGCATCCCGCCCGCGCCCTGCACCAGCGGCTCGACGATCGCGGCGACGAGGTCGTCCTTATGTCCGTCGAGGTAGGCGTCGAGCGCGGCGAGCGCGGTGGCTTCCTTCGCCTCGATCAGCTCGTCGCCGTCCCAGGTCGGCGCGTTGGGCAGGCTGTCGACGCTGAACAGCATCTCGCCCCAGACGTCGAAGATGCCGCAGCTCACCCCCGCCGACATCGCGCCGACGGTGTCGCCGTGGTAGGCGCCGTCCATCGCGACGAAGCGGGTGCGCCGCGTGTCGCCCTGGTTGCGGAAGTACTGCATCGCGATCTTCATCGCGACCTCGACGGCGGTGGAGCCGTTGTCGGAATAGAACACCCGGGTGAGCTTCTCGGGCAGGATGTTGACGATCCCTTCCGCGAGGTCGACGGCGGGCGCGTGGGTGCAGGTGGCGAAGATCACCTGTTCGAGGGTGCGCGCCTGGTTGGCCACCGCCTCGGCGATCAGCGGGTGGGCGTGGCCGTGGAGGTTGACCCACCACGAGGAGATCATGTCGAGGATGACGTTGCCCTCGGCGTCGGTGATTTCCGCGCCGTTGGCGGAGACCGCCGCGATCGGTTCCGGCGCGGTGAGCGCCTGGGTGAACGGATGCCAGATGTAGCGGCGGTCGCGCGCGAGCAGGTTGGTCATCGGGAACTCCTTAGCGGGCGAAAAGGTGGGCGAACGCGGCGTCGAGGCCACTCAATCCCTCGGCGGCGGCGAGCAGCTTTTCGATCGTCGGCTCGGGGATGAAGGGCAGGGTGCCGAAGCACGGCACGCCGCCGAAGTGAGCGATGGTGCCGGGGTTGTCGGCGCGGATGAAGGCGTCTTCCGGTCCTTGCGGTTTGGTCTCGTTGAGGATCACCCCGGCCACCGGGATGTGCCGCGAGGTCAGCGCGTCGATCGAGAGCAGCACGTGGTTGATCGTGCCGAGCCCGACGCGGCCGACCAGCACCACCGGCAGCTTCAACGCGGCGAACAGGTCGATCATCATTTCGCGGCGGTTGAGCGGCACCATCAGGCCGCCCGCGCCTTCGATCACCACCGCCGGATGACGGCGGCCGAGCTCTTCCGCCGCGGCGACGATCGCCTCCACCGACGGCGCGACCTCGTCCTCGGCCACCGCGAGGTGCGGCGAGCACGCCGGGATGTAGCAGAACGGCTGCATCAGGTCGCGTTCCTCAGGGCTCGGAACGTGGTCGAGCACGCCCAGGGTGAAGTCGAGGTCGGGGGCGCGCAGGCCATCCGACATCACCTTCGCGCCGGTCTGCACCGGCTTCATCGGCACGATGCCGAGGCCCTTGTGGCGCAGCCAGAGCGAGAGGGCGGCGGTGGTGAAGGTCTTGCCGACGTCGGTATCGGTGCCGGTGACGACGAAGCCGCGGAACATGGCGAACGTCCTATGTAAAGTTCAGCGATGGGCGATCAGGGTGAGGACCTGATAGGTGACGGGAACGCCGTTATGGTCCCGATAGCGGTCCTCGTAAACCTTGGTGAGGCGGCTGATCTCGCGCGGGGTGAGCGGTTTCGCGCCGCCCTTGAACACCGCGCCGATGCCCTTGAACGACTTGAGCGCGGAGAGGGCGTCGGGATAATGCACGGTCATCGGCCGGGTTTCGGCGCGCACCACCGCGAGACCGGCCTCGACCGCCCAGGAGACGTAGTGGGTGTCGGGCGGATAGTCGAGGGCGGCGAGCGGGCGCTGGACCGCCTCCTGGTGCGCGGCCGACAGCTCGCACAGCGTGCCTGCGACCGGCACGGTGAAGGCAAGGATGCCGCCCGGGGTCAACGCCTGGGCGAGGCGGACGAGGGTGCCCGGCTTGTTGGCGAACCACTGGAAGGCGAAGCTCGACGCGACGAGGTCGAAGGCGTTGCCCTCGGCGTCGAAGTCCTCGGCGTCGCCGCAGAGGAAGACGTGCGGATAGGGCCACGCGGCGCGGCAGGTGCCGACCATCGCCGGCGCGAGGTCGATCCCGGCGATCCGGGTGAAGGGGAAGCGCTCGGTGAGGCGGCGGGTGAGCGAGCCGGTGCCGCAGCCGACGTCGAGGATGGTGCGCGGCGAGAAGCCGGGCGGCAGGCAGTCTACCAAATGCTGCGCCGCCGGAGCTTGCACCGCCGCCCAGCCGTCGTAGGTCGCGGCGGCGGCGGAGAAGTTGGCGGCGACGACGGACTTGGCGAGGCTCATCGCCGGACCTCGCCGGTGTGGGCGACGATCAGCGCATTCAGCACCTCCGCGATCATTCGCGGATGGGTCAGCGGCAGGCCGTGGCTGCCGCCCGAAACCGCGAGCACGGTGGCGTGGCGCAGGCCGTCGTTCAATTGCTGCGCCGCGTGCGCGCCGACGATGCGGTCGTCGTCGCCCTGGATCACGATCGTCGGCGTGTCGATCTGGCCCAGGCGGCGGCGGAGGTCGGTCTTTTCCAGCGCCGCGAGGCCCGCGTCGAGGGTCTTGGCGTCGACGTCGGCGAGGATGCCGAAGATTTCGTTGTGGTCGTAGCCGGTGCGGTCGCCGCTGAGCGCCTCGCCCCAGAACGCGGTGACGATGCCGTCGGCATTGCGGCGCAGGCCCTGGCGCATCGCGCGCAGCGCGGCGGCGTCGGTGCCGAGGCCGGTTTCGTCGGCGAGCAGGCGCACCGGCGTCGCCACCAGCAGCAGGTCGGAGATCGCTTCCGGCGCGTCGAGCGCGGCCTGGAGGGCGATCTGGCCGCCGAGCGACCAGCCGACGACGATCACCGCCGCGTCCAGGTTGCGGCCGGCGGCGGCGTTGGCCTTCGCAGCGGCGTCTTTGAGCGCGGCGGCGGGGTCGGCGAGGCCCTGCCACCAGTCGAGGTGCGCGACCGGCAATTCGGGCAGGGCGGCGAGCACGCCGTTCCAGGCATTCGGGCCGGTGGACCAGCCGGAGACCAGCACCACGCCCGGGGTCATTTCAGTACTCCGAGGTCGCGGCCGACTTCGGCGAAGGCCTGAACCGCCGCCAGCAAATCGGCGTCTTCGTGCGCGCGGGTGACGGTGAGGCGGAGGCGCGCGGTGCCCGGCGGCACCGTCGGCGGGCGGATCGCCGAGCAGAGGATGCGGCGGGCGGCGAGGCGGGCGGCGAAGGTCTGCGCGACGTGGTTGTCGCCGACCATCACCGGCAGGATCGGCGAGGAAAACTCCGGCATCGGGAACCCCGCCTCGGCGAGCAGCCCATGCATGCGCCGGGCTTTCGCCATCACCTCGGCGCCGAGCACGCCCTCGGTGGCCGCGAACATGTCGAGCGCGGCGATTCCCGCGCCGACGCAGGCGGGCGGCAGGCCGGTGGAATAGATGAAGCTGCGGGCGCGGTTGACGATCAATGCCGCCAGGGTCTTGGTGGTGGCGACGAAGCCGCCGTAGCCGCCGAACGACTTGCCCATGCCGCAGGTGATCGCATCGGGCTTCAAGCCCAGTTCGGCGCAGAGGCCCGCGCCGTTCGGCCCCATCACGCCGATCGCGTGGCTTTCGTCGATCAGCAGCAGCGCGTCGTGGCGCTTGGCGATCGCCGCGATCTCGGCGAGCGGCGCGATGTCGCCGTCCATCGAGAAGATCGAGTCCGAGATCACCAGCCGCGTCTCGCCGTTTTCCGCCGGGTGCTTGGTCAGCAGGTCGTCGAGGTGGGCGGTGTCGTTGTGGCGGTAGCGGTGCCACTTCGCCCCCGACATCCGGATGCCGTCGATCAGGCTGGCGTGGTTGAGGCGGTCGCAGAAGATCGTGCCGTGCTCGCCGATCAGCGCCGGGACGGTGCCGAGGTTGACGAGGAAGCCCGAGCCGAACAGCAGCGCGGTTTCGGTGCCGATCAGCGCCGCGGCGGCGGCCTCGAATTCGGCGTGCAGGTCGAGGTGCCCGGAGACCAGGCGCGAGCCCGCCGACGAGCAGCCCAAAGCCTCGACCGCGCGCACCGAGGCGGCGATCAGCGCCGGATGGTGCCCGAGGTCGAGGTAATCGTTGGAGGAGAAATTGAGCCAGGTCTCGCCGTCGATGACGAGGCGGCCACGATTGTCCGGCAGGGGCTTCAGGCTGCGCAGAAGCCCCCGCCGTTCCAGATCGTCAAGCGCCTGATCCGGGGTCATCTCGGGCGAGTCCGGTTCACTCGGCCGCGTCGCCGAGGGAGTCCTCGCCGGCGCTTTCGAGTTCCAGCTCGAAGCCGAGATCCTTGATCATCTGGATCGCCGCCGGGGTTTCCTGGCCGCCGGTGGTGAGGTAGCCCTCGACGAAGATCGAGTTCGCGGCGTAGAGCGACAACGGCTGGAGCTGGCGCAGGTGATGCTCGCGGCCACCGGCGACGCGCAAATCGACGTCGGGGTGCATGAAGCGGAGCAGCGACAGCGCCCGCAGGCACTTGTTCGGCGTCAGCTTGGTGTCGATGTCGGCGAACGGCGTGCCCTTCACCGGGATCATGAAGTTGAGCGGGATCGACAGGGGTTCGAGGGCGCGCAGCGCGTCGAACATGTCGAAGATGTCGTCGTCGTTCTCGCCCTGGCCGATGATGCCGCCCGAGCAGAGGCCGATGCCCGCTTCCTTCGCCGTCATCAGGTTCTTCACCCGGTCGGCGTAGGTGTGGGTGGTGCAGATCTTCTCGTAGTAGCGGGCCGAGGTGTTGAGGTTGTGGTTGATCCGGTCGAGACCCGCGGCCTTCAGCTTCTTCGCCTGCTCAAGGCTGATGAAGCCGATGGAGAGGCACATTTCGATCGGCGTGGTGGCCTTGATCTCGCGGATCATGTCGGCGAGCTTGTCGATCTCGCGGTCGGTCGGCTGGCCGCCCGAAAGCGCCATGCAGTAGCGCTTGGCGTCCATGGCGGTGGCGCGCTTCGCCTCGCCCATCGCCTTTTCCTTCTGCCACAGCGCGTACTTCTCGATCGGCGCGTCGGAAACCCGCGACTGCGAGCAGTAGTGGCAATCCTCGCCGCAGAGCCCGCTCTTCACGTTGCTCAGGAGCTGGACGTGGACGCGGTTGCCGCGATAGTGGCGGCGGACGCGATAGGCGGCGTTCAGCACGTCCATGGTGTCGAGATCGGAAGCGTTCAGGACCCCCAGACCCTGCTCGCGGCTAAGCGGCTGCTTAGCGATCGCCTGATCGGCGATGGCTTGAAAGTTCATGGCGGTTCCCCTCCTGCCACTGGAAAATGCCGCGCACCATACTCAAGCGGGCGCGATATGTCCAGAAACCACGCGATGTCCCCCTGCATGCAATGTTGCGTAGATGCCCGCGAACCGGCATGCTTGTTGTCGCTCCGGGGGGAGGGGCTGGGGGCGACCCAATTCCACGAGATGTACGCAAATGGGCGATTCGGGCCTTTGCGTCGCCTATGGGATGCCCATATATCGCTGACAGGGTAGCGTGAAAGGCGTGGGAGAGATGGGTTGGTCGGGGAGCGTCGTATCCGTGTCGGATGAGGTCAGAGCGGCGGTGACCGCCGTTCCCGCTTCCGCCATGGGCGAGGGGTTGCGGATCGACCGCCGGGGAACCTGGTTTTTCGGCGGCGAGCCATTCGCCCGCAAAGAGCTGGTGTGTTTGCTGTCGTCGCGCCTGCGCCGCAGCGACTCGGGCGGCTACGAAGTCCTGCTGCCGACCGAGTCCCACCCGTCGCCGGTAATCGTCGAAGACGTGCCGTTCCTGGCCGTCGAAGTGTTCAAGAGCGGCTCGGGGCGGGATCAGGTCCTGACCTTCCGCACCAATATCGACCAGATCGTCACTCTCGACGCCGAACACCCGCTGTACCTGTCGGGGGAAACCGACCTCGACGAGCCGGTGCCCTACCTCGGCGTCGGCAACGGACTTTCGGCGCGGTTGTCGCGCCCGGTATATTACGAACTCGCCGCTTTGGGCGAGTTCGGCCATGTCGACGGAAAGGAAGTCATCGGTCTATGGAGCAGCGGGCGGTTTTTCGTACTCGGCACGACGGTCTAGCCGACCTTTCGGTTCCCGCCATCGCGTCCAAACTTGCGAGCCTGGGCCAGGGGCCCGAGCTTTCCGACATCGGTATTTCCAATTCCCTGGTCGCGGACGCCGACGCGGCGGTCCTGTCGGCGACGCCGGGACGCGAATCCTGGCGTCCGACGGTCGAGAAGACCCGTCCCGCCGGAGTCCTGGTGGCGCTGGTCGATCGGCCCGAAGGCTTGCAGGTGCTGCTCACCCGCCGCACCGACCACCTGCACCACCACGCCGGGCAGATTTCCTTCCCCGGCGGGCGCAAGGAAGACAGCGACGCGACCCTCGTCGACACCGCGCTGCGCGAGGCCACGGAAGAAATCGGCCTCGATTCCCGCCTCGTCACCATCCTTGGCCAGCTTCCCCAATACGTCACCCTCACCCGCTTCGCGATCACGCCGGTGGTCGGGGTGATCGCGCCGCCCTTCGACCTCCGCGCCGACCCGTTCGAGGTCGCCGACATCTTCGAAGTCCCGCTCGCCTACCTCGCCGACACCACCAAGCACGAACGGCACTTCCGCGAGGAGAACGGCGTGCGGCGCGGCTTCTACGCGATCCCCTACAACGATCGCTTCATCTGGGGCGCGACGGCGGGTATTCTCGTCAACTTCGCCCACCTTCTGGCGCACCATGGGTAACCTCGTCCTTCGCTACCTCCTGCCGTTCCTCGCCCCGTTCATCGCCTACTTCGTCTGGGTCTGGCTGATCAACCGGTTCGGCGCGGAGCGGGAGTGGAAACACCCCTGGCATTGGCTGTTCGCCGCCGGTACGGCGTGCCTGCTGGCGGTGCTGGCGTACTTCGCCATCAATGGCGGCGCGCCCGCCGGGTCGATCTACGTGCCGCCGGAATGGAAGGACGGCAAGGTCATTCCAGGCCACTATCTGCCCGCGCCCGAACCGAAATAGAGGGAAACGATGCAGGCGGTCGGCCAACTGTCGCCACAGGAGTGGCTGTCCCACGCCGATACGAGGCGGGTGATCGCGGCGCTCACCGCCGAAGGCGCAACCGCGCGCTTCGCCGGGGGCTGCGTGCGCGACGCGCTCCTCAACCTGCCGGTCGCCGACATCGACATCGCCATCGACCGCCCGCCGGAGGAAACCCTGCGGCTGCTGAAGGCGGCGGGCATCCGCGCGATCCCGACCGGTATCGACCACGGCACGATCACCGCCGTCACCCCCTCGCGCCATTACGAGATCACCACGCTGCGCCGCGACGTCGAAACCGACGGCCGCCACGCCGTGGTCGCCTTCACCGACGACTGGGCGGCGGACGCGATGCGCCGCGATCTCACCATCAACGCCCTGTTCGCCGATATCGAGGGCCGGGTGTTCGATCCGGTGGACGGCATGGCGGACCTGGGCGCGCGCCGGGTGCGCTTCGTCGGCCATGCGGAAACCCGGATCGCCGAGGACGTGCTGCGCATCCTCCGCTTCTTCCGCTTCCATGGCCGCTACGGCGCGCCGCCCGCCGACGCCGACGCGCTCGCCGCCTGCCGCCGTCTCGCGCCCAAAATCGCCGACCTCTCCGGTGAGCGCGTCCGCGACGAAATGCTGAAGATCCTCGGCGGCCACCACCCCGCCGAGGTGATCGTGCTGATGCGCGGCGAGGGCGTCACCCGCTGGGTGCTTCCCGAGTCCTTGGACATCGGCCGCCTGCGTTTGCTTTCCTGGCTTGAGGAGCGCGGCATTCCCGGATTCGCCGCCGACCCGCTGCGCCGCCTCGGGGCGCTGATCGCCCATGCGTCCGACGATGCCGCCGCCGAGGTCGCGGCGCGCTGGCGGCTTTCCAACGCCGAGGCCGACCGCCTCCTCGCGATGCGCCAGCCTTCGCCGGAAGGCGTGCCCCACGTCGCGATGCCCGTGGCGGCCGCCCGCCGCGCTCTCGACGACCTCGGGACCATTGCCTGGCAGGACCAGGTGTTGCTGGCCTGGTCGGAATATCGCGACCTCAACGGCACCGGCGGCCCGGTGCCCGGCTCGCGCGGCACTTGCGCCTGGGAGGTCCTGCTCCACTTGCCGGAGACCGATCCGCTGCCAACCTTTCCTCTGACGGGAGCCGACGTGGTGGCGCAAGGCGTCGCACCCGGCCCCCGGGTCGGCCAGCTCCTCCGCCAGCTTCGCGCCGAATGGCGGGCGGAAGACTTCCGCCCCGACCGCGCCGATCTGCTCGCCCGCCTCGCCCGCGTGGTCGATGCCCGCGAAACGTGATCCCGGTCACTGCCATGCACGCGGCAATCCCTCAGGGTCGACGATTGCCAAATGGGATGGATCCGATGACCAAACGCTCGGTGGGATTTTTCGGCGACGAATTGATGCTCGGCCTGCGCGATCCGGAAGGGTTCGGCTGGCCGCAACGCCTCACCCGCGCCGAACGCGCCCACGGCCATGCCCTGGTTCCCTACATCCTCGGTGTCGAAGGCGACACCACCCTCGACGTCGCGGCGCGCTGGCGCAGCGAATCCGAAGCCCGGCTCGCCGGGCTGCCCACCTCCACCCTGGTGTTCTGTATCGGCGTCAACGACCAGGCGAGCGGCACGGACGGCGTCCAGGTCTCGCTTCCCGACAGCCTCTACGCCGCCGAAACCATGATCGCCGACGCCGCATCGTGGCGCGCGGTGTTCTGGATCGGCCCGCCGCCGGTGCTGCCGAGCGCCATTCCCCAGCCCGGGCGCGCCAACCAGAACCTCGGCTACGACCCGGTTCGGGTGCGCGGCCTCTCGCAAGGCTTCGCCGCCATCGCCGCCCGTTGCGGCGTGCCGTTCCTCGACCTCGCCGCGCTCCTCGACGCCAAGTCCGGCTACGCCAAATCCCTTGCCCAGGGCACCGGCATCCTCCCCGACGCCGATGGCCAGGCGCTCATCGCCAACGCCGTCGAAACCTGGAAACCCTGGCGCGACTGGCTCGACAAAAGCACCGCCCCGAACCTCTATTTCGCGCCGTCGTGAGGCGAAGCTGCCGCCCCGGACTCCGATCGGAGGGGCTCACCTCCGATCCTCCCTTAAGTAAAACCAAACGGGGTCTGGGGCCCATGGCCCCAGCGGGCAGCGCCCGGTTCTCACACGTCCGGAAACCCGTTCGTCTGCCGCAACCCTTCCGCGATCGCGATCGCGGCGGTTTGGGCGACGTTGAGGGAGCGGGTGGATTTGCGGATCGGGACGATCAGGCGGGCGTCGGCGGCGTCGTGGACGTCGTCGGGGACGCCCGCGCTCTCGCGGCCGAGGAGGAGGACGTCGTCGGGGCGGAAGGTGAAGGCGGGCAGCGGGGTTGCGCCCTTGGTGGTGAGGAGGACGATGCGGGCCGAGCCCTTGGCGGCAAGGAAGGCCTGCCAGCCGGAATGGTGGGTGATGTCGGCCGCGTCGAGGTAGTCCATGCCGACGCGCCTGAGCTTGCGTTCGTCCCAGACGAAGCCGTAGGGCGCGATCAGATCGAGGGGAACGCCGAGGCACGCGGCGAGGCGGGTGATCGCGGCGACGTTCTGGGGGATATCGGGTTGGAACAGGGCGAGCCGCATTTTCGCAGAACCTTTTGAGGAATCCCCAGAATCGGGGTATTTTTAAAACCCTCGCCTAGGAATGGGCGGGGCGAGTGCCTAGCTGTCACAAGTGCCTCAAGAGCAGCGTTTCGATCAAGGGGGGAATATGGCCGACCACGCGATGAACGACGCACCCAAGTCGCGCCGGGATTTTCTGTTCGCCGCCGCAGCAGCGGTGGGCGGAGTTGGAGCGGTGGTCACGGTTTGGCCGTTCGTCGACAGTCTCAACCCTGCCGCCGACACCCGGGCGTTGTCGTCCATCGAGATCGATCTTGCGCCGATCGCGGTCGGCCAGGCGATCACGGTGAAGTGGCGCGGCAAGCCGGTTTTCATCCGCCATCGGACCGAAGACGAGATCAAGGCCGCCTCGGCGGTGGTGGTCGAGGATCTGCGCGACCCGGCGACCGACGCCTCGCGGGTGAAGAAGGCCGACTGGCTGATCATGGTCGGCGTCTGCACCCACTTGGGCTGCGTGCCGCTCGGGCAGAAGGCGGGCGACCCCCACGGCGACTTCGGCGGCTGGTTCTGCCCCTGCCACGG
>DBTR01000104.1:22444-36486 GCA_002307145.1 Rhodospirillum sp. UBA1311
GGCTGGTTCTGCCCCTGCCACGGCTCGCACTACGACACCTCGGGCCGGGTCCGCAAGGGACCGGCGCCCAAGAATCTCGCGGTTCCCGAATACACCTTCCTCAGCGACACCCAGGTCCGCATCGGGTGAACGGGTTTCTTTATTATACGCTTCTCGGGTTGGAGATGATTGCGCCATGACTGCTCCCGGACGTCTGAACAGAGCGATCGACTGGTTCGACCAGCGGCTGCCGATCATTACCTTGATGAAGCACAGCGCGGTCGAGTACCCGACGCCGAAAAACTTGAATTACTGGTGGAATTTCGGTTCGCTCGCCGGCTTCATGCTGGTGGTGATGATCGTCACCGGCCTGGTGCTGGCGATGCAGTTCACGCCGCACGTGGACATGGCGTTCAACTCGGTCGAGCGGATCATGCGCGACGTCAACCACGGTTGGCTGATCCGCTATCTCCACATGAACGGCGCGTCGATGTTCTTCGTCGTGGTCTACATCCACCTCTTCCGCGGCCTCTACTACGGCTCCTACAAGCCGCCGCGCGAATTGCTGTGGTGGCTCGGCCTCGTGATCCTGCTGTTGATGATGGCGACCGGGTTCATGGGCTACGTGTTGCCGTGGGGGCAGATGAGCCTTTGGGGCGCGACGGTGATCACCAACCTGTTCTCGGCGGTGCCGGTGGTCGGCGATTATATCGTGACCCTGCTGTGGGGCGGCTTCTCGGTCGACAACCCGACGCTCAACCGTTTCTTCGTGCTGCACTTCCTCCTGCCGTTCGTGATCTTCGGCGTGGTGGTGCTGCATATCTGGGCGCTGCATTCGGTGAAGTCGAACAACCCGCTCGGCATCGACATCAAGGGCCCGCAGGACGTCATTCCGTTCCACCCGTACTACACGGTGAAGGACCTGTTCGGCATCGGCGTGTTCCTGATCGTCTATTGCGTGCTGGTGTTCTGGTATCCGAACGCGCTCGGCCACCCCGACAACTACATCCCCGCCAATCCGATGGTGACGCCGCCGCACATCGTGCCGGAATGGTACTTCCTGCCGTTCTACGCGATCCTGCGCGCCGTGCCCGACAAGCTGATGGGCGTGATTGCGATGTTCGCCGCGATCCTCATCCTCTTCGCGTTGCCGTGGCTCGACAGCTGCAAGGTGCGCTCGGGCACCTTCCGGCCGTGGTTCAAGATCGCGTTCTGGGTGTTCGTGCTGGATTGCTTCGTGCTCGGCTACGCGGGCGCGAAACCTGCCGAGGAGCCCTGGATCCTGATGGGGCGCCTCGCCTCGGGCTATTACTTCCTCCACCTCCTGGTGATCCTGCCGCTGCTCTCGAAATTCGAGAAGACCCGGCCGTTGCCCGAGAGCATCGGCCAGCCGGTGCTGCACGAGAGCAACCTCGGCGAGACCGTCGCCAACGGTGCGAAGATCCTCGTCGCCCTGGTGGTGTTCGCGCTCGCCACCCCGGCCTTCGCCAATGAAGAAACCCACCTGCGCAAGCAGGACTGGTCGTGGCAGGGGGTGTTCGGCACCTATGACGAGGCGCAATTGCGGCGCGGCTACCAAGTCTACCGCGAGATCTGCTCCGCCTGCCATGCGATGCACCTGATCTCGTTCCGCAACGTCGCGGCGCTCGGCTACACCGAGGACGCGGTGAAGCAGATCGCTGCATCCTACACCGTCACCGACGGCCCGGACGACAACGGCGACATGTTCGAGCGCCCGGCGCTGCCGTCGGATCGCTTCCCCTCGCCGTTCGCTAACGAGAACGCCGCCAAGGCCTCCAACGGCGGCGCGCTGCCGCCCGATCTCTCGCTGATCGTCAAGGCGCGGGAAGGCGGGCCGGACTACGTGTTCTCGCTGATCACCGGCTTCGCCACCCAGCCGCCGGACGTCGAGCTGCCGTCCGGCAAGTACTACAACACCACCTTCCCTGGTCATGCGATCTCGATGCCGCCGCAGATCACCGACGGTGCGATCGACTTCGCCGACGGCACGCCCAACAACGCCGACCAGATCGCCCGCGACGTGACCGCCTTCCTCCAGTGGGCTTCGGAGCCGGAGCTGGAGGAGCGCCATGCCCTCGGAGTGAAGACGGTGCTGTTCCTCTTCGCCGCGACCGTGCTGATGTATGCGCTGAAGCGCCGGGTCTGGGCCAACGTCCACTGAGCCAGCGCCCTCCGCTTGTCTTGCCAAAGGGTTCGGCGGTATCTTGGCCCCCGGTTGACCACACTTCGGGATGGGGGAAGAGATGAGCGAGCCGGTTCTTGGGATCATCGGTGGGTCCGGGGTTTACGACATCGACGGCCTGACCGACCGGGCGTGGCGCAAGGTGGCGACGCCCTACGGCGCACCCTCCGACGAACTCCTGTTCGGCAAGCTCGACGGCCAGAAGCTGGTGTTCCTGCCCCGCCACGGGCGCGGCCACCGGATTCCGCCGTCGGAGCTGAACTATCGCGCCAACGTCCACGCGCTGAAGCAGTCGGGCGTCACCGACGTGGTTTCGATCTCGGCGGTGGGCAGCCTGCGGGAAGACCTGCCGCCCGGAACCTTCGTCATCGTCGACCAGTTCATCGACCGCACCTTCGCGCGGGTGAAGAGCTTTTTCGAGACCGGCCTCGTCGCGCACGTGAGCTGCGCCAACCCGGTCTGCGCCCGCCTCGGCGACGCGCTCGAACAGGCGGCGAAGGCGCTCGCCCTGCCGGTGAAGCGCGGCGGCACCTATCTGGTGATGGAAGGGCCGCAGTTCTCGACCAAGGCGGAATCCCAGCTCTACCGCACCTGGGGCTGCGACGTGATCGGCATGACCAACATGCCGGAAGCCAAGCTCGCCCGGGAGGCCGAGCTGTGCTACGCGACGGTGGCGATGGTCACCGATTTCGACTGCTGGCATCCCGGCCACGACAGCGTCACCGTCGACCAGGTGATCAAGGTGCTGGTGGCGAATGCCGACAACGCCCGCGCGCTGGTCAAGGGCGTCGCGCCGCTGCTGCGGCACCGGCCCGCCGCCTGCCCGATGGGCTGCGACCATGCCCTGGACCACGCCCTGATCACCGCGCCCGAGGTGCGGGACCAGGCGCTGCTCGCCAAGCTCAAGGTCGTCGCGGGCCGGGTTCTGTAAGCAAAGGATGACCGGATGAAGATCGACGGCAAGGCCTACCGCACGATCTGGCCCGCTGAGGGCGCGCGCGCGGTCGAGATCATCGACCAGACCAAGCTGCCTCATGCGTTCGCGGTGGCGCGGCTCGAAACCGTCGAGCAGGCTGCGGTGGCGATTGCCGACATGTGGGTGCGGGGCGCGCCGCTGATCGGCGCGGCCGCCGCCTACGGCATGGCGCTCGCGATGGACGCCGACGCCTCCGACGCCGCGCTGGCGGCGGCGCACGACCGCCTGCTGAACACCCGGCCGACGGCGGTCAACCTGCACTGGGCGCTCGCCGATATGAAGGCGACGCTTGTGCCCCTCGCGCCCGCCGCCCGCGCCGACGCGGCGTGGACGCGGGCAGGGGAGATCGCCGACGCCGACGTGAAGATGAACCACGCGATCGGCGTGCACGGCCTCGGCCTGCTGCGCGCGATCCACCAGGGCAAGGGCGAGCCCGAAGTCCTCCTCAACGTCCTCACCCATTGCAATGCGGGCTGGCTCGCCACCGTCGACTGGGGCACCGCGCTCTCGCCGATCTATCAGGCGTTCGAGCAGGGCCTGCCGATCCATGTCTGGGTCGATGAAACCCGGCCGCGCAACCAGGGCGCCAGCCTCACCGCGTGGGAGCTGGGCCGCCACGGCGTGCCGCACACCGTGATCGCCGACAACGCGGGCGGGCACCTGATGCAGCACGGCCTCGTCGACGCCTGCATCGTCGGCACCGACCGCACCACCGCGACCGGCGACGTCTGCAACAAGATCGGCACCTACCTCAAGGCGCTCGCCGCCTTCGACAACGGCGTGCCGTTCTACGTCGCCCTGCCGAGTCCGACGATCGACTGGACCCTGGACGACGGGGTGAAGGAAATCCCAATCGAACAGCGCGCCGCCACCGAGCAGTCGCACATCTCGGGCGTCACTGCCGACGGCCGGATCGAGACCGTGCGCCTCACGCCGGAAGGCTCGCCTTGCGCCAACTACGCCTTCGACGTCACGCCCGCGCGCCTCGTCACCGCGCTGATCACCGAGCGCGGCAGTTGCGACGCCAGCCGCGACGGTCTCCTCACCCTGTTCCCCGAGCGGAGCCCGAAAGCATGAGTCTGCCGCCGCGCGTGTTGCGCTTCGAACTCCTGAAAACCGCCTCCGAACTCACCCGCCTCGGCCTCAACAAGGGCACGGCGGGGAACGTCTCGGCACGCTTCGAGGAAGGGCTGCTGATTACCCCCTCGGGGGTTCCGGCGGCGAAGCTTTCGCCCGCGTCGATGGTCGAGATCGACGAACGCGGCCGCTTCCACGGCGAGTGCGCGCCGTCGTCGGAATGGCGCTTCCATCGCGACATCTACGCCGCCCGGTCGGACATCGGCGCGGTGGTCCACACCCACGCGCCGTTCTGTACCACGCTCGCCTGCCAACGCCGCGGCATCTCGGCGTTCCACTACATGATCGCGGTGGCGGGCGGCAAGGACATCCGCTGCTCGGAGTACGCCACCTTCGGCTCTCAGGAACTTTCCGACGCGGCGGTCGCGGCGCTCGAAGGCCGCCGCGCCTGCCTGCTCGCCAACCACGGCATGATCGCCACCGGCCCCAACCTCGAAGCCGCGCTGAAGCTGGCGCAAGAGGTCGAGGAGCTGGCCGAGCAGTATTGGCGGGTGTTGCAGATCGGCGAGCCGATCGTCATCCCCGACGACGAGATGGACCGGGTGCTGGAAAAATTCCGGGGTTACGGCCAGCCGAAAAAAGCGTAAGGATACAATTTTTCCGGCGGAGGTCTGGCTTGCCGGAGGGCCTAGGGGTATGGTTGAGCGTCTGGCCCGGCTCGCGCCGAACTCAAGGGAAGCATCATGACTGCGAACACCATCACCGGCATCGACCACATCGTCGTCGGCGTCAAATCCTTGGCGGAAGCGGTGGACACCTACGCCCGCCTCGGCTTCGCGCTCACTCCGTACGGCCAGCACGAAGGCATGGGCACCGGCAACCACTGCATCATGATGCCGCACGATTATCTGGAACTCGTGGCGGTCTCGACCGAATCGGCGGATAGCGACTTGCGCCGCCGCCTGCAGAAGAACCTCGACGCGCGCGGCAACGGGGTGATGGCGGTCGCCTTCGGCAGCACCGACGGCGCGGCCACCCATCAGGCGCTGGTGCGCAAGGGCGTCGCCGCCGCGCCGCCGCAGTCGGTCTATCGCAGCATCGGCACCAAACCGAACCCGGTGCGCGCCGCGCTCTCGATGGTGCGCCTGCCGGAAGACGCGCTGGTCGGCCTCTCCGCCTTCGTCGCGCAGCACCTCTCGCCCGAGAAGGTGCGCCAGAACGGCTGGATGTCCCACCCCAACGGCAGCATCGGCATCGATTCCCTCACCATCCTGGTCGACGACCCGATGGCGGCGAAGGACGCCTACGAAAACTTCTTCGGCGCGGGCGTGGCGGCGATCACCGACCACACCGTCGCGGTGCACCTCGGCGACCACACCATCTTCCTCTGCTCGCCCGACCAGATCACCCAGCTCCACCCCGACGTCGAGCTCGACCACGCGCCGAAGCCGCCCGCGCCGGTGGCGATTGGCCTCAAGGTCCGCGACATCGAGGAGACCGCCAAGGTCCTGGCCGGCAACCGCGTCGCCTTCCGCATGTTGAAGGAAGGAATGATCCGGGTGCCGCCGTCCGAAACCCTCGGCACCCTCATCGAGTTCTGCGAAGCGTAAGAAAAAGGCCGGGGAACCCCGGCCTTCTCGCTATTTGGCGGCGGCGGGCACGAGATTGGACTCCTGCACCAGTTTCTCGGCGAGGGCCTCTCCGATGTGAGTCGCCATCGGCGAGAGATAGTCGCGGACTTGGCGCAGTTGGTCGTCGGAATATTCCGACCACGTGTCCTTGTTCAGCTCGCGCGGCACTCGGATGCTTTCGCGTTGGGAAAGGCGGCGCACCACCTCCTGCTTGCGCGCGTCGTAGACATAGGCCCCGCAGATCGCGTGAGCGGCACGGGCAAAGCTGCGTGTGAAGAGCCCAAAACCGATCTGCGCGTTTGTCGGGTCGTCCATCGACAATTGATCGCGGCTGTCGTGCCAATAGGTCGCGCTGTTGCGCGGAAAGATCACGACGTAGATGTCGGCTTTGGGCTTTGCGTTGGCAAACACCGGCTGCCAGAACGCGTTCGGGTCGTCCTTCTTGTACCAATTCGTGGCAAGGGTCATCCCGGCCCGGTCGAGTTCGACGTCGACGATCTGAGGCGACGCGGGCATGCGGTCGCGGAACCCCTGAACCACGCGTGCGCTCAAGCCCCACTCGGGAACCTTGAGGTAACTCCGGTCGTCGAGCCCGACGTTGAACACGGCGTTGGCTTCCCGGGACAACGTCTCGCCGCACGTCGACGTGATGCCGATGGTCTTGGCGGATGCGAGATCGACGGGGTCGAGCGGCTTGCGCAGGGAGCATCCGGCAAGAACCGTGGCCGCGAAACCGAGAGCCGCGATCCGGATCGGCGTGCGCGACGAAATCGAGAATGAACGCATGGTGGGCCTTCAAATATCGGGACGGCGGGAGTTGTTCGGATCGGTGGTGATTTGCGCGACGGTGTCTTGTGCGAGGTCTTGGGCGAGGCCGGCCATCAGTTGGAGGACCCGGAAGAATTCTTCCTTCGAGTAGTCTGCCCAATGATCCTTGGACATCCACGCGGGAGCTGGAACGATTTTCTCGACGCTGTAGCGGCGGACGACTTTGCCGAGTTTCGGATCGTAGAGATACGCGCCGCAGGCGGCGTGCGCGGTGGTGAACGCTCCCCGAGACATCACCCCGAAGCCGAACATCCGCTTTTCAAAGTCGTTGTAGGACAGGGTCATACGTTGGTCAGCCCAATGGGTGCCCACGTACTTGGGGGACAGTACGAGATAGAGGTCTCGCGGAGGCGCGTCGGAAAAGACATTTCGCCAGAGGAGGTCTTCGTCAGCGGTCTCTTCGCCGATGATAGCTCGCGTGATGAGTTGAGAATCCAGGGATATCTCGCTGGTTTGCACGGCTCCGGGGGCAATCTTCTGCGTCGCCCGAATGAGAAGGCCATCGAGCAAGAACGGCGGAAGCATCTTGAACTCGGGGTCGTCGTTCTCTCGTTCGCCTCCGGCATGAATCTCACGCTGCAGGGACCTCGCGCACATCGACGAGATTCCAAGGCTCTTGACCGCTGTGATGTCGAGCGACGGAGGTGGCTGCTCGACTGTCGTGCAGCCCGATAGAAGCGCCAAACCGATTGACGCGAGTGATGTACGCAAGGCGAGGCGCATCGGGAATGTCTCGCTATTTCACGGCGGCGGGGACGAGATTGGAGTCCTGCACCAGCCAGGTCGCGATTTTTTCACCGATGCGGGTCGCCATCGGCGAGAGGATCGCACGCACCTGGCGGAGCTCGTCCTCGGAGTAGTCGCTCCAGGTGTCCTTCGACAGTCCCCGCGGCATGTCGGCGAGTTCCGTCGGAGAGAAGCGCCGGACCACTTTCTGGGTGCGCGTGTCGAAGACGAACGCGCCGCAGCCCGCATGGGCGGTGCCCGCGAAGCCACGGGAGTAGATCCCGAAACCGTACTTCTCGTTGTACTTTCCTTCCGTGGAAATGTACCCCTGGTCGCCGCGCCAGAAGACGGCGGCGTTGCGGGGGAAGATCACGACGTAGAGATCCGCTTTCGGCTCGGCTTTGGCGAACGCGTTTTGCCAGAGTGCGTTCGGGTCGTCGCGCTTGCGCAACATCTGCGCGAGAGCCACCAGGACGGGATCGAACTTGACGTCGACCACCTGCAACGTCGTCGGCGCGTGGGCATGGAGTTCCGCGACGATGCTGGCGTCCAGCCCCCATTCGGGGACCTTCAGCGAGGTTTTGTCGTCGCGCCCGAATATGTAGCCGTAGGACTCCCGGTGCAGAGCCTCGCCGCAGGTCGAGCCGACGCCGAGGGTCGTCGCTGACTTCAGATCGATGGGTTCGGCCGGCTCTTGCGCGCAGCCGGACAGGAGCGCCGTGGTCAAACCGAGCGCGAGTGCCCCGCGCGTGGCGCGGGAGACGAGTGACATCATGGTGGTCCCCTGGAGCTTGGCCGGAATCACGGCCGAATCATGGCAAACAATGCACGAGGGGGGCGCGGCTCCCTGTGATGGCGATCACATGCGGATGGCGGGGAGCGGCGGGTTCAGCCCTGCAAATGCTGCTTGAGGAAGTCCATCGTGCGGGTTTCCGCCGCGCGGGTGGCGAGGCTGTCGAAGCCTTCGCGGTGCGGGCAGGTGAAGGCGTGGCCGGCGTCGTAGTCGAAGGCGGTCACCGCCGCGATCGCGCGGGCGCGGTCGCGCACCTCGATCGGCGTCGCCGGATCGCGCGCGCCGAAGTGGATTAGCACCGGGCAGCGCGGCGCTTCGTCCAGGAATTCGTCGAGGTGGCCGGGCGAGCCGCACACCGCTGCCGCCAGCGGCAACTGCGCCGCCGCGCGCCAGGCGAGGGTCGCGCCGTAGCTCTCGCCGACCACCGCGATCTTGCCGAAACCCTTCAGGGTTTCCATCGCGCCCGCGACGTCGAGGAGCGGTGCGTCCCAGCCGATCTGGTCGCGGAGATAGCGGCCATGTTCGGCTCCGGCGGCGGAATAGTCGAGTTCCACGCCCTTTTCGGCGCGGTCGAACAGCGCCGGAACCCGCACTGCGTAGCCTTCGTCGGCGAGTGCGTCGGCGATGCCGCGAATGTGGGTGTTGACGCCGTAAATCTCGTGCAGGAGGACCACCCCGGCTTTCGGTGTTCCCACCGGGTCGGCGCGATAGGCGGCGAGGCGGTGGCCGTCGGCGGCGGACAAGTGCACGATCGCGCCCATGGACTGAAAACTCCTGATGTGATTAAGTATTTTTCGGGGGGAACGGCTTGAAGCGACCGCGCGGAAAGCCCATTGACTATGTTCGCTTGCGGCGGGTCCGCCGTCAATCCATCCACGAGGCTCAACCATGGTGTTCGTTCCGCCCACATCGGCGCCGCTCGGCAATCTTCCCCCGAAGCCGATGGTGCCGGTCCCGGGCGACGACGTTCGGAAAGGGATCGCGATGATCGTGATCTCCACCGTGCTGTTCGCGGCGCTGTGGGTTCTGGTCAAGCTCCTTTCCCCGCGCTACTCGGTCTACGAACTCTCGTTCTTCCGCAATTTCTTCGCCTTGATCCCGGCGGTGGTGATGCTGATCCGCCACGGCGACTTCCAGGTGCTGAAGGTCGCGCGGATCTCCGGCCACGTCTGGCGCGCGGTGCTGGGCGTCACCGCGATGATGCTCGGCTTCGCCTCCTACACCATGATGCCGCTCGCCAACGCCGTTGCGATCTCGTTCATGTCGCCCTTGGTGATCACCGCGCTCTCGGTGCCGCTGCTCGGCGAAAAGGTCGGCATCCACCGCTGGCTCGCGGTGCTGGTCGGCTTCGTCGGCGTGCTGGTGATCGTCAACCCGGGCGAAGGCTTCCTCACACAGGGCGCGCTGGTGGCGATCGGGGCGGCGGTGGTCTCCTCGCTCGCGATGATCACCATCCGCCAGCTCAACAAGACCGACCACCCGGTCGCCATCGTCTTCTACTTCACCTTGTTCGCCAGTCTGTTCACCGCGATCCCGCTGCCCTTCATCTGGGTCTGGCCGGTCGACATGCACGACTGGAGCCTGTTGATCCTGATGGGCATCGCGGGCGGCGCGGGGCAGCACTTCCTCACCCGCGCGTTCGGCCTCGCGCCTGCGGCGGTGATCAGCCCGTTCAACTACATCAGCCTGCTGTGGTCGACCTTCGCCGGCTGGCTGGTCTGGGGCGACATGCCGATGCTCAACGTCTTCTTCGGTGCGGCGGTGGTGGTGGCGAGCGGCCTGTTCATCCTCTATCGCGAGAGCCGCAAGGGGATCGTTCGCTGAGCAGGCGGTCGCGGGTCGCGGCCAGGACTTCGTCGGAAATCGCCTCGCCGGCCGTCGCGCGCGCCAGCACCATCGCGCCGACCATCGCCGCGAGATCGGCAAGGCCCTCACGGCGGCATGCTTCCGTGTCGTCGCCCGGCTGGGCGGCGACGAGAATCGCCAGTAGCTGGTTCAGGCCATCGAGATAGGCGGCCTTCACCGGCCGTCCGGCGGGTTCGCGCGCCACGTCCACCGCCAGCCCGGTGAGCGGGCAGCCATCCCCGGGCGCGGCGCGATTGGCGTCGGACAAATACCCCCGCACCAAGGCGTCGCGTGGCGCGTCGGGCGACTTCGCCACCCGCTTGGTCCAGCTCTCCACGCCCTCGGCGAATCCCCGCGCGCACGCTGCCGCGGCGAGCGCGTCCTTCGAAGCGAAATGGCCGTAGAACCCGCCATGCGTCAGCCCCGCCGCGCCCATCACGTCGGCGACGCTGACGTTGCGGAACCCGGCCTCGCGAAACATCCGCGATGCCGCTTCCTCGATCGCCACCCGATGCTTCGCCGTCTCGGCGCGTGATACGCGGGGCATGCCCGATCCCTCCGGTTGATGATGCCCATCATCATCCCGCGCGGCTGCCGGGGTCAATAGATTGTGGGTAACATGAATGAAGGATGCGGGCTCTGCCCGCGCCCGCTGGGGTCGCGGACCCCAGGCCCCATAACCGGTTCTTCGCGCGTCAGCGCAATCAGCCTTCACGCGGCGTGACGGTTTGATTGCGCTTCGCGCAAAAACTTATGGGTACACAGGGCCAAGGCCCTGTGCGGGGTAAAGGGGCGGAGCCCCTTTGTTCTTACACGTTGAACAGGAAGTGGAAGATATCGCCGTCCTTGACGAGGTATTCCTTGCCTTCCGAGCGCATTTTGCCGGCTTCCTTGGCGGCCTGTTCGCTGCCGCAGGCGACGAAGTCGGAGAAGGCGATGGTTTCGGCGCGGATGAAGCCGCGTTCGAAGTCGGTATGGATCACGCCGGCGGCTTCCGGGCCCTTGGCGCCGTCGCGGACGGTCCAGGCACGGGCTTCCTTTGGGCCGACGGTGAAGAAGGTGATCAGGCCGAGAAGCTGGTATCCGGCACGGATGACGCGGGAGAGTCCGGCTTCGTCGAGGCCGAGGTCGGCGAGGAACTCGGTGCGTTCGTCGTCGGGGAGCTGGGAGAGCTCGGCCTCGATCGCGGCGGAAACGATCACGCTGGCGGCACCTTCGGCCTTGGCCCGGGCGGCGACCGCGTCGGAGAGGGCGTTGCCCTTCGCGGCGTCTTCCTCGGCGACGTTGCAGACGTAGAGGACCGGCTTGCCGGTGAGCAGTTGGAGGCGGTCGAAGGCGCGCTGGCCGTCGATGTCGGTCGGGCGCTGGGTGCGGGCGGGCTTGCCCTCGCGCAGCGCGGCGAGCACCGGTTCCATCAATTCGACCAGCATCTTCGCCTCTTTTTCACCGCCCTTGGCCTTCTTCTGCAGCGGTACGATGCGCTTTTCCAGGCTGTCGAGGTCGGCGAGCATGAGTTCGGTTTCGACGGTTTCGGCGTCGCGCAGCGGGTCGATGCCGCCATCGACGTGGGTGATGTCGTCGTCCTCGAAGCAGCGCAGCACGTGGACGATCGCGTCAACCTCGCGGATGTTGGCGAGGAACTGGTTGCCGAGGCCTTCGCCCTTCGACGCGCCGCGCACCAGCCCGGCGATGTCGACGAATTCGAGCTGGGTCGGGATGGTCTTCTGCGACTTCGCCATTTCCGCGAGCTTGTCGAGGCGCGGGTCGGGCACCGCGACGCGGCCGACGTTGGGCTCGATGGTGCAGAACGGGAAATTGGCCGCCTGCGCCGCCGCGGTGGCGGTGAGTGCGTTGAACAGCGTGGATTTGCCGACGTTGGGCAGGCCGACGATGCCGCAGTTGAAGCCCATGTGTAACTCTCCGTCAGATCAGGTGGCGGGGGCGGCTTCGCCCTTGCGCGGTTTCGGCGGTTGGGTGAGCAGCGCGACCTTGGTGGCGAAGCCGTTGGCGTCGCCCTTCACCAGGAGCGGCGCGGCTTCGGCGAGGGCATCCAGCAGCGGTTCGAGCCAGCCGGTTTGCTCGGCCTTGGAAAAGTCCCCGAGGACGTAGCCGTGGACGCGGTCCTTGTCGCCCGGATGGCCGATGCCGAGGCGCACCCGCTGGGTATCGTTGGAGAACAATTCCGCGAGGCTGCGGAGGCCGTTGTGCCCCGCCACGCCGCCGCCGGTCTTGACCCGGACCTTGCCCGGGGCGAGGTCCAACTCGTCGTGGATCACGATCACGTCGGCGGGCGCGATCTTGAAGAACCGCGCTACCGGGCCGACGCACGCGCCGGATTTGTTCATGTAGGTTTGGGGTTTCAGCAGCATCACGCGTTCGCCGCCGATTTCGCCTTCCGCCGCGAGGCCCGAATTGCGGACTCTCCAGGCGGGGAAGTCATGGCGGTGGGCAATCGCGTCCACCGCCATGAAACCGATATTGTGCCGATTGCGGGCGTACTCTGCCCCGGGATTGCCCAGTCCGACGATCAGTCGCATGGCGTTTCCGTCCGCTTCGGCAGGCGGATTACGCCTTGGCTTCCGGAGCCGCCGGGGCAGCCGCTTCGGCTTCCTCGGGCTCGTCGCCGCGCTTCATGCCGCTCGGGGCGACCACGGTCGCGACGGTGAAGTCGCGGTCGGTGATCGTCGGCTTCACGCCTTCCGGCAGGGTGATCGCGCTGATGTGGATCGAGTCGCCGACGTCGAGGCCGGTCAGATCCGCATAGAGGATCTCCGGGATCGCGCTGGCGGAGCAATGCACTTCAACTTCGTGGCGGACGATGTTGAGGACGCCGCCGCGCTTCAGGCCCGGCGAGGCCTCTTCGTTGACGAACTTCACCGGCACTTCGACGGTGACGACCGAATCCGCGCGGATGCGCAGGAAGTCGACATGGATCGGGCGATCGGTCACCGGGTGGACCTGCAGGTCCTGGCACATGGTGAGTTGGGTTTCGCCGTCGATGACGACCTCGAACTGGTGGGTCCAGAAGCCCGGACGGGCCATCTGGGCGAGCAGCTGGCGGGGGTCGATCGCGAACAGCACCGGCGGTTGCTTGTCACCATAGATGACACCCGGAACCAAACCTTCGTTCCGCACCGCACGAGCTGCCCCCTTACCGGCCCGTTCCCGCTTCACAGCGGTCAAAGTCGTGGCTTTCATGACAGATATCTCCTTGACGTCATGGGTGACGCCGGCCTCCAGGGGTGCCGACGCCGGATGCCGCCCGAGCTTCCCGGGCGGCGAAGAGCGAGTGTTTACGCCGTTTCGCAGGCCGGGTCAATCGAACAGGCTGGAAACCGAGCGTTCTTCGCTGACGCGGGTGATCGCTTCCGCCAGCAGCGGCGCGATCGAGAGAACGCGCATCTTTTTCGACGCCTTGACCGCGTCGGTCGGCTGGATGCTGTCGGTGATCACCATCTCTTCGAGCGGCGACTTTTCCACCCGGTCGACCGCGCCGCCCGAAAGCACGCCGTGGGTGACGTAGGCATGCACCGAGTTGGCGCCGTCGGCGATCAGGGCGTGGGCGGCGTTGCAGAGGGTGCCCGCGGAATCGACGATGTCGTCGACCATGATGCAGTCGCGGCCCGAGACGTCGCCGATGATGTTCATCACCTCGGAGACGCCTGCGCGCTCGCGGCGCTTGTCGATGATCGCGAGGTCGGCATCGAGGCGACGCGCCAGCGACCGCGCGCGGACCACGCCGCCGACGTCCGGCGAAACGATCATCGGGCGTTCCTTGCCGAGGCGTGCCTTGATGTCCTTCGAGAACACCGGAGCGGAATAAAGGTTGTCGAGCGGGATGTCGAAGAAGCCCTGGATCTGGCCGGAGTGGAGGTCGAGGTTGACGACGCGCGACGCGCCCGCCTCGGTGATCAGGTTGGCGACGAGCTTGGCCGAGATCGGCGTGCGCGGACCGGTCTTGCGGTCCTGGCGGGCATAGCCGAA
>DBTR01000104.1:36732-49932 GCA_002307145.1 Rhodospirillum sp. UBA1311
TCTTGCCGGGCGTAGCCGAAGTAGGGCATCACGGCGGTGATGCGGCGCGCCGAGCCGCGCCTCAACGCGTCGAGCGTGATCAGCAGTTCCATCAGGTTGTCGTTGGCCGGATACGAGGTGGACTGGACGACGAAGACGTCCTCGCCGCGCACGTTTTCCTGGATCTCGACGAAGATCTCCATGTCGGAGAAGCGGCGGATGCTGGCGTTCGTCAGCTCGATATTCATGTAGGCGGCAATTGCCTCGGCAAGAGGACGATTGCTGTTACAGGTGACGACTTTCATGCCAGCGGCACTCCATGGCGGGACCGCGCGGCGTTGCTGCCCCGGGCAGTGCGGGCGGTCGGTCGGGAATCGGGGCGATTTCTAGCAGCGTCGGCGGGGGTTGTAAACCGAAACCACCCATCCTAGGGCTGGGGTGGGGGAAGGTCGGCGCGGGCGCGCATCACGGTGTCGGCGATTCCCGGCGCGGCGGCGGCGGCGATCAGATCCGCGGCCTTGCCCCAGGCGCGGGCGATCGTCGCGGCGGGGAGCGCATTCGCCTGTTCGAGGGTGCCGAGGGTCTTGCCCTTGGCGTCCTTCACCGTCCACACGATTCGCACCTTCCGCACCTCGGTGGTGCCCATCATTTGCGGCTCGCCGAGCTCGACGTTGCCCTTGACCGCGAAGCGCGCGCCGTCCTCCGCCTTGACCACCGGCTGGAATCCGGCGTGGCGCAGATGCCCGATCATCGCGAAGCGGAGCAGGGTGTTGCCGTCGCCGCCCGCACCGTCGACGAGTTCGACTAGGACCTTCTCGGCGGTGGGCGCGGGAGTGGCGGAGTCGGGCAGCGCGGCGCTCGGCGCGGCGAGGCGGCCGGCGAGATCGAGGGGCGAGCGGGCCGAGGGAATCGCGGGCGGGCGATAGCCGAGGCGGTCGGCGATCATCATCGCCCAGCGCGCCGAGGCCTCCTGCCAGAGCTCGGGCTCGGGCACCGGCAGGGTCACTGCCACCGGCGGAATGCTGCGCCCTGCCTTCGGCGGACGGCTGAGCATCAGCGCGACCGTGCCTTCCGACGGCGCCGGAGTTTCCCAGGCGAGGATGCGCGGCGTCGCGGGCGGGCAGTCGTCGGAGGCGACGGCGAGGATTTCGCGTCGCACCAGTTCGTCGGCGAGCGCACCGCGCAGGGTCTGGGCGAGCTCGGGCGGCAGGGCGGGGAACGGCGCGACGCAGAGCAGGGTGGTGCCGGGCGCCCCGAGTTCGATTTCGCCGGTGTTGGTGTGGTCGAACGGGCGCGGCATGCTGCAGGCGGTGGCCAGGAGCCCTGCCAGGATCGCGATGCCGACGCGGATCGACGTGCGGCTCATCGCTCCAGGACGATCGCCGAAAGGCCGCGTCCGTAGTCCGGCTCGCCGTTCTGGCAGGCGCGGCGATAGCTGAAGAAGCGATCGGACTCGCGGCAGGTGTCGCAGGGGGTGCGGATGACCTCGGAAATGCCGAGGCGCGCGAGCTTGCGCGCGACGTAGGCGGGGAGGTCGAACATGAAGTGGTCGGGCTTGCGGGCGGGCGCGAAGAACTGCTCGTTCTCGGCGTCCTCGACGAGGAACGGCGCGGGGAACTCCGGCCCGACTTCGTAGGAGCGTTGCGAAATCGACGGGCCGACCGCGACCGAAAGCGCGCCGGGGCGGGCGCCGAGCGCCACCATCGCCGCGACCGTGGCTTCGAGGACGCCGCCGAGCGCGCCCTTCCAGCCCGCGTGGGCTGCGCCGATGATCGGCTTGGTGGTGTCGGCGAACAACACCGGCACGCAGTCGGCGGTGAGGATGCCGAGCGCGATCCCGGGCACGTCGGTGACCATGGCGTCGGCAACCGGACCGGCGGCGGGTTCCCAGACCTTCTCGACGGTGATCACGGTGTTGGTGTGCTGCTGGGTGACGGTGATCAGGGCGGACGCGGGCTGCTCCATCATTTCCATGGCGAGCGCGCGGTTGCGGGTGACGTTCTCAGGGCTGTCGCCCGAGCCGTAGCCGCAATTGAGCGAGGCGTAAAGGCCGGTGGAGACGCCGCGATTGCGGGTGAAGAAAGCATGCCGAACGCGAGAGACGTCGTTCAGCGCGGAGACCGTGATCATCGTCTCAACTCCAATCTTTCCGAGCAAAACTGGCCATCGAATGCAACCAGTACCGTCCCCCACCACGTTCGAGAGTATAGGATTTGACGGTACGTTCAACGGAAATTCAGAACCCTTCGGGCGTCTCCGGTCTGCCGGGGAGCAGCGCCAGCACCTTGAACAGTCGGCCCATCGCCGGGGTCTCGCACAGCCGCGCCGCGCCCGAGGCGAGGAGGGCGGCTTGGGCCGGGGTGGCGTTGGCCGCGAGTTGGGCGGTGCGTTCGCGTACCCCCATGGCAAGCAGCCAGTGCCCCTGGTGTGCCGGACCGAACGCGGCGAGGCCCGCGCTCCGGGCGACGGCGGCGAGGCGGCCGAAGTCGAGGTGGGCGGTGAGGTCGGCCTCGCCGGGCTCGGCGAGGGGGTCGGCATAGGCGTGCCGCGCCACTGCCTGGAGGCTGCCGCCGTAGCCGCTGTGCGCCGGGCCGTAGTCGAGAATCAGCGCAGCGCCGCCCTGCGCGACGAGGCGGGTGGCGAGGTCGCGGGCGAAGGCGTCGGCGGCGGGGCGGTGTTCGAGGATGCCGCCGTCCACCGGGTCGGGGAGGTCGGCGAGGAGATCGGGCGGCGGCGAGGCGTCGGGTCCGTCTACGAGGACGAGCCGGTCGCCGTCGAGGCCGACCTGGCGCTCGCGCCATGCCGCGCCGCGCCGGACGAACTGGCGGATCGGCAGGGCGTCGAGGAATTCGTTGGCGACGAGATAGATCGGCGCATCGGTCGGGAGGTCGGCGAGGCGGTCGTGCCAGCGCGCCGGGAAGCCGCCCAGCGCCTCGGCCTGGAGACTGCGCAGGGTGGGGCTGGTCTCGATCAGGTGCAGCGCGATCGCCGCGTGGAAGCCCGGCACCGCCCGGGTGGCGCGCAGGGCGTCGGCGATCAGGGTGCCCCGGCCCGGGCCGCACTCGGCGAGGATCGCACGCGACGGGCTGCCGTCGGCGAGCCAGCGCAGCGCGCACCACAGGCCGACGAGCTCGCCGAACACCTGGGAAATCTCGGGCGCGGTGATGAAGTCTCCGCTCGCGCCGAATACCCGCGCGCGGCGATAGTAGGCCTCTGCCGCCAATCCCATGAAGGCGTCGAGCGGCAGGGGGCCCGCCGCGCCGATCCGCCCCTTCACGTCGTCGGCGAGCGGCGGGGTCATGACGGCTCGGGCAGGGGCGGGCGCTTGAGCGCGCGGGCGACCAGACCCACGCCGATCAGCACCATCGGCACGGACAGCAATTGCCCCATGGTGATGCCGCCCCAGAGATAGCCGATCTGCGTGTCGGGCTGGCGGAAGATCTCGCCGACGATGCGGGCGCAGCCGTAGCCCGCGAGGAACAGGCCGAACTGCAGGCTCGGCCGACGTCCGCCGCCGAGCTTCCACGCCGCGACCAGCAGGAGGAACAGGAGAATCCCCTCCATCCCCGCCTGATAGAGCTGGCTCGGGTGGCGCGGCAGCGGTCCGCCGTTGGGAAAGACCATGGCGAACCGTGCGTCGGGCGCGATCCGGCCGAAGAGTTCGCCGTTGACGAAGTTGGCGATCCGCCCGAAGAACAGGCCGATCGGCGCGACGGTGACGCAGATGTCGCCCAGGACGAACGGATTGAGGCCGCGATGGCGGCAGAACAGCAGCACCGCCACCACCACGCCGAGGAAGCCGCCGTGGAACGACATCCCGCCCTTCCACACTTCGAGGGCGGCGAGGGGGTGCTCGATGTAGAATTCGAGATTGTAGAACAGCACGTAGCCGATCCGGCCGCCGAGGATCACGCCGAGCGTCGCCCAGGTGAGGAAGTCGTCGACGTCGATCGGCCTGATCCCACCGTAGCCGCGCCGGGCGAGGCGGGCGGCGAGCTGCCAGCCGCCGACGAGGCCGACGATGTAGGCGAGGGCGTACCAGCGCACGGCGAACGGCCCGATGGCGAACGCCACCGGGTCGATCGCCGGGAAAGTCAGATATGCGTGCATGAAACCAATCCGGTGGAGCGATCAGACGTACGGGTCGTCGGTATGGAGATAGTTGACCACATACTGCTGGATGCCGCTTTCGAGCGAGGTGAACGGCCGATCGTAGCCCGCGGCGCGCAGGGAGCGCATGTCCGCCTGGGTGAAATATTGATAACGGTCGCGAATTTCCACCGGCGTATCGAGGAACTTGATCTTCGGCGTCTTGCCGAGCGCTCGGTAGACGCCGCTCGCGAGGTCGACGAACGACCGCGCCTGGCCGGTGCCGAGGTTGAACAGGCCGCTCACCTTGGGGTGGTCGAGGAGCCACATCACCACGTCGGCGCAGTCGCCGACCCAGACGAAATCGCGCATCTGGCCGCCGTCGGCGTAGTCCGGGTTGTGCGACTTGAACAGCAGGCAGTGGGCGTCGGCGGCGGCGCGCGGGTAGACTTGCGCGATCACGCTCTGCTGCGCGCCCTTGTGGTATTCGTTCGGCCCGTAGACGTTGAAGAACTTCAGGCCCGCCCATTGCGGCGGCGTGGCCACCCCGGCCGCGACCTTCGCCGCGACGCGACGGTCGAAGAGGTGCTTCGACCAGCCGTAGGGGTTCATCGGCCGGAGGCGCGAGAGCGGCTCTTCGCCGAAGTCGTCGACGAAACCCTTGGTGCCGTCGCCGTAGGTCGCCGCCGACGAGGCGTAGATGAAGCGCACGCCGCGCGCGGTGCACCACTTCCACAGTGCGAGCGTCAGGCTGAAGTTGTTGGCGAGAATCTTGTCGGCGTCGGTCTCGGTGGTCGACGAGATCGCCCCCATGTGGATCACCGCCTCGACCTTGCTTGCCTGGGATTCCAGGAATTCGAGGGTGCGGTCGGGGTGGACGATGTCGGCGAGACAACGCTTCGAAACGTTGCGCCACTTGTCGCCGTGACGCAGGCGGTCGATCACGACGATATCGCCGACGCCCTTGCGTTCGAGCGCGGCGACGATGTTGGAACCGATGAATCCGGCGCCGCCGGTGACCACGTACATGAGCCGACCCCTTGTTGTTCTTTGCGAATTTTCCGGCGATTGCCGCATTTGCCCGGTCCCGTGATATGGACAGGGCGACTTCGCGCCATCATAATGACAAGCGGAAGGCGACGCCAGACCGACGCGCCGCCATCAGGAGGATTCGCCATGCCGTCCCGGATATTCGATGACGTCACCCGCCTTGCCGGCGATGCCGCGACCGCACTCAACGGCATCAAGAGTGAAGTGGAAACCGCGGTGAAGTCGCGCATCGAGCGCGCGCTCGCCGATCTCGACGTGGTGCCGCGCGAGGAGTTCGAAACCGTCCGCGCGATGGCGATTCTCGCCCGCGAAGAGCAGGAAAAGCTCGCCGCCCGGATCGCCGCGCTCGAAGCCCAGCTTGCCGAGAAGGCCGCGCCCAAACCCGTGAAAAAGCCCAAGGCCGATGCCCAGCCGGGCGATACGCAGGCCTGATCGGGCGCTGATCCGCCGTCGAGGCGTCCATCGCACGTGGCCTTGAATATCCGTGGTCAGCTGCGGCCCTGCGATTCGGGCGGATTTGGAGCGAGCTCGTGGCGGGCAGGTCAGTCACATGAGCGTCACGAAACCACCCTTGCATTGCGAAACCGGGTTTGGCACTCTAAATCTTGTGTCGATCGGGGCGCGGAGCCCCGATACTTTGAACTGACGTGCTCGCGCCGCGCGCGGACGACGCCCGTCGAAAAGAATCGCGTTGACCGGACGACGGTTCCGGTGCAAACGGTCCGGTTCAAAGGCCCGTCGCCGATGCGCGGGCCGAAAGTGTTGCGGAGGTGTCCCATGCAGACCTCGGATTCGGTTTTCGACGTCGAAACCCTCCATCCCCTCGAACTTCTCGAACAGGTGATCACCGCGCGGGATTGGACTTTCGAGCGGCGTGGCGACGATGAATTGGCGGTGGAAGTCCCGGGTCGCTGGTGCGACTACGGGGTGTTCTTCTCGCTGTCCACCGAGCTTGAGACCCTGCATATCTCCTGTGCGCTCGATATGCGGGTGCCGGAAAATCGCCGCATCGCGGTGAGCGAACTCCTGGCGGTGGCCAATGAAAAGCTCTGGATCGGCCACTTCGCCCTGTGGGCCGAGGAAGGCCTGCCGATGTTCCGCTATTCGCTGCTGCTTGGCCCCGAACTCTCCCTCGGCACCGAACGACTCGAGTCCCTGATCGATGTCGCGATCAGCGAGTGCGAGCGCTTCTATCCGGCGTTCCAGTACGTGATCTGGGGCGGCAAGTCGCCGTCCGAGGCGGTCGAGGCCGCGATGCTGGATACCGTCGGCGAGGCCTGAGGTCTTCGTCTTTCGATTTCATGGTTTCGCCGCGCCGGGCTTTGCCTCGCGCGGTCGAACCTGCTATGCCTGCGTTCCAGCAAAATTGAACCACGAGGACGCGCGATGACGCACCCTAACCTTTTGCTCATCGGCTGCGGCAAGATGGGCGGCGCGCTGCTTTCCGGCTGGCTCGCCGACGGCTGGCCGAAAGCCCGCGTCTGCATCGTCGAGGCTTACACCCCGACCCGCCAGGCCTGGGCCGACCAGGGACTGACGGCGGTCGCGGACCCGCTCGAAATTCCCGCCGGCTTCGTGCCTGGCGCGGTGCTGATCGCGGTCAAGCCGCAAGGCCTTGCCACCGCGCTGCCGCCAGTGGCGCGCCGCGTCGCCGCGCTTTGCGGCGCCAAGCCGCCCCTGGTGATCTCGATCGTCGCGGGCAAGCCGATCGCCGCGTTCGAGGAAGCCTTCGGCGTGCATACCCCGGTGCTGCGAGTGATGCCCAATACCCCGGCGGCGGTCGGGCGGGGCATCTCCGGCCTTTACGCCAACCCGAGCGTGACCAAGGCGCAGAAGGCCCTCGGCCAGACCTTGCTCGGCGCGGTCGGGCAGGTGGTCTGGCTCGAAACCGAGGACCAGATCCACGCCGTCACCGCGCTTTCGGGCTCGGGCCCGGCCTACGTTTTCCACCTCGTCGAGGCGATGGCCAAGGGCGGCGTCGCGCTCGGCCTCTCGCCGGAAGTGGCGATGACCCTGGCGCGCGCCACCGTCGTCGGATCGGGCGAACTGATGCGCCAGAGCGCGGACGACGCGGCGACGCTCCGGGTCAACGTCACCAGCCCGGGCGGCACCACCGCCGCGGCGCTCGACGTGCTGATGCATCCGGGCTCGGGCTTTCCCGAGCTGCTGCCGCGCGCACTGGCCGAGGCGGCGCGTCGCTCGCGCGAACTCGCGGGCTGACGATTGCGCATCGCCGCTCCGCCCCAACATATCAAGGGCGGGGGCAAGACAATGAGGTACGCCGATGACGATTTCCTATGACGACTTCGCCAAGGTCGACGTGCGCGTCGGCCGGGTGACGCGCGCCGAGATCAATCCCGAGGCGCGCAAGCCCGCGTACGTCCTCTCCGTCGACTTCGGGCCGGAGATCGGCGAGTTGACGTCGTCGGCGCAGTTGGTCGATCATTACACGCCCGACTCCCTGGTCGGACGGCTGGTGCTGGGGGTGGTCAACTTCCCCGAAAAGCGCATCGCCGGGGTGAAGAGCGCGTGCCTAGTGCTGGGCGTGCCCGACGTCGAGGGCGCGGTGGTTTTGCTTTCACCGGAACGTCCCGTTCCGGTGGGTGGAAAGATGTTTTGATGTCCGGAACCCAATCCAAGGGAACGTCCTTCGGCAAGCTGGTCCTCGAACTCGGCCCGCTCGGCGTGTTCTTTTTCGCCAATGCCGAAGGCGCGCGGTTGCAGGAATGGTTCCCGCAACTGAAGGCGCTCGGCGCGCCGATCTTCGTCGCCACCGCGCTGTTCATGGTGGCGATCGCGATCGCGCTTGCCGTCTCGTTCGCCCGCGACGGCAAGCTGCCGATCATGCCGCTGATCTCGGGGGTGGTGGTTCTGGTGTTCGGCGGCCTCACCCTTTGGCTGAAGGACGAAACCTTCATCAAGATGAAGCCGACGCTGGTCAACGGCCTGTTCGCCGCGATCCTGCTCGGCGGTCTCGCGTTCGGCAAGGCGCTGCTCGGCCATGTGTTCGGCGCGGCGTTTTCCCTCACCGAGGCGGGCTGGATGATCCTGACGCGGCGCTGGGGGCTGTTCTTCCTTTGCCTCGCGATCCTGAACGAAGTGATCTGGCGCAGCGTTTCCACCGACACCTGGGTCGACTTCAAGGTTTTCGGGATCATGCCGCTCACCTTCGCCTTCGCCCTCGCGCAGGCGCCGCTGCTCGCCAAGTACGCCCCCGCATCCGAAGAGTCCTGACACCCCCGCCCAGGAGATCGCCATGCCGCGTCGCGCCAAACCCACGGTCCTGATCGTCGGCGGCGGCGCGAGCGGCGCGTTGATGGCGCGCCAGGCGTGGGAGCGCTTCGGCCGGAATCTCCGCGTCGTGGTGGTCGAGCGCAGCGGCAGCCTCGGCCGGGGCATCGCCTACGCCTCGCCCGAAGACGGCCATGTCTTGAACGTCCGCGCCGAGGCGATGGGCGGCTTCCCCGAGAAACCCGGCGACTTCTGGGCCTGGCTCGAAGCCACCGGGCGGAGCAAGCTGCCGGGCATCGCCGGGCCGGGTGGGTTCGTGCCGCGCCACCTTTACGGCGACTATCTCGAATCCCTGAGCGTGCCCTTGCGCGAGCAGGGCGTGCTCGAAGTCGTGCGCGGCGTCTGCGTCGGCATCGTCCCGCGCGCGGGCGGCGTCTTGCTCCGCCTCGAAGACGGTCGGGAGATTGCGGGCGATGCGGCGGTTCTCGCCACCGGCAACGAGGCCGCCCCCGACGACGGCACGACCGAAAGCGGCTGGGCGCGCCACGTCACCCGGATCGCGCCCGACGCCGACGTGCTGATCAAGGGTGCGGGCCTGACGATGATCGACACCGTCGTCACCCTCACCCGGTGCGGCCATCGCGGCCGGATCTTCGTGGTGTCGCGGCGCGGTTTGCTGCCCCGGGTCAGCGACGACACTGTGCCGCTCAAGCGGGCCGAGCCGCCGCCGCTGGGCCTGCCGGTGAGCCGCACCCTCGCCTGGGCGCGGCGCGAGGTCGACGCCCACGTCGCGGCGGGCGGCAACTGGCGCGCGGTGATCGACAGCCTGCGCCCGTATCTGCAGACGATCTGGCGGAGCTGGCCGATGCCGGCGCGGCAGCGTTTCGTCCGCCACCTTCGCCCGTATTGGGACGTCCACCGCCACCGTACCGCACCCGCGCCCTATGCGAGCGTCGCGGAAGCGATGGCGGTGGGGCGGCTGAAGCCGATCGCGGCGCGGGTGCTGGATCTCCGCGAGGACGACGCCGGCCTCCGCGTCACCCTCAGGCGGCGCGGCGCCGACGTTCCGGAAACCCTCACCGTCGACCACGTCATCGACTGTACCGGAGTGTCCTCAAACCCCTACACCTGCCCCAACCCGGTGATCCGGGCCCTGCTCGCCGCAGGGCTGATCCGCCCGGACGCGAGCGGCATGGGGATCGAGGTCGCCGCGACCGGTCACCTCGTCGCCGCCGACGGCAATCCGACCCCGCGGCTCTACGGCATCGGCCCGGTGGCCCGCGCGGCGTTCTGGGAGATCATCGCGATTTCGGAAATCCGCCAGCAGGCCGCCGAGATCGCGGCGCGGCTGCACGGCGAGATCGGTGGCTAGAGCGGCAGGAGCATCCGCACCCTGAGGCCGCCCAACGGCGAATCGTCGAGCTGGATGTCGCCGCCGTGGCTGCGCGCCACGTCCCGCGCGATGGTGAGGCCCAAGCCGACGCCACCGGTCTCCGGATTGCGCGAAGTCTCGATCCGCACGAACGCGCGGAACACGTCGTCGCGCTTCGCCGCCGGGATGCCGGGGCCGTCGTCGTCGATCAAAATTTCCACCGCGTCGGCGCGCTGGCCGACCCGCACCGCGACGTGCTCGGCATAGCGCACCGCGTTGCCGATCAAATTCGAGAGACAGCGCTCCACCGCGTGCGGCCTGAGCGGCATGGTCAGGCCGCGCTCGATGTGCAGGTCGATCGGCGCGGCGTTGCGGGTGAAGCGGCCGACCACGGACTCGACGAGTTCCGAGAGGTTGGCCGGGCGCATCGCCTCGCGGCCCTCGCCCCGGGCGAAGGCGAGGTAGCCCTCGACCATCCGCTCCATCTCCGCCACGTCCTCCTTGAGGTCGGCGGCGTTGGGGTCGGAGGGCATCATCGCGAGTTGCAGCTTCATCCGCGTCAGCGGCGTGCGGAGGTCGTGGGAGACCCCCGCGAGCATCTCGGTGCGCTGGTCGATCTGGCGCTTGATCCGGTCGCGCATCACCAGGAACGCCTGCGCCGCCTGGCGCACCTCGGTCGCGCCTTCGGGCTTGAACCATGGTGCGTCGCGGCCCTTGCCGAAGCTCTCCGCCGCGATCGCGAGGCGGCGCACCGAGCGCACCTGATTGCTCATGAACATCGTCGCGACGCCGAACAGCAAGAGCGAGGTGCCGACCATCCATACCAGGAACAGGTAGACGGTGAACGACGACAGCCGCTTCTTCGGCGTGGTGACCGACAGCACGGAATCGGCGGTCTGCACCCGGATCGCCACCCGGTCGTCGTCGGCGTTGCTCAGTTGGAACGGCAGGGTGATGGTGGTCTTGAGCGCATCGGCGAGCGCGGTGAGCGAGATGTCGGAGTCCTCGGCGGGCAGATTGCGCAGCACCTCGCCGTCGGCGAAGGTCACTTCGAGCTGCATGTGGTTGCGCGCTTCGGCGACCATCCAGGCGCGCGCCGCCGGGCCGGGGTGGTCGCGCAGATACGAGACGATCACCCCGACGTCGCCCGCCACCGAAGCGCCGAGGCGCTTCGTGATCGTACCCCAGTGACGGTCGTAGAACACCGTCGCGGTAACCAACTGGAGAAGGATCAGCGGCGTCAGGATGATCAGCAGCGAACGGCCAAGCAGGCTCTTCGGCAAAAACGCCTTGAGCCGGAAGCGCGGCGCGGTTGCCGGAATCTCGGTCGATGCGTGGGCGTGGTCCGCCATCGCGGCATGTCCTCGTGTGCGGCTACTCGGGCATCAACATATAGCCCTTGCCGCGCACGGTCTGCAAATAGCGGGGCAGGCGCAGGTCGGACTCGATCTTCTTGCGCAGTCGCGTCACCTGCACGTCGACGGTGCGGAGGTTGCGCGAAACCCCTGTCGCCGCCGCAAGCTCCTCGCGCGACAAAATCTCGCCCGGGTGCCGCGCCAGTTCCTTCAACAGCGCCGCTTCCGCCGGGGTGAGGCGCACCGCCTCCTCGCCCTTCAACAACGCGTCGCGGCGCATGTCGTAGACGCATGCGCCGAGGTTCAGGGTTTCGACGGCGGCGAAGCTCGGGTGTGCGGTCTCGCCCCGCCGTGCCCGCCTGAGGATCGCGGTGATCCGGAGCAGCAACTCGCGCGGGTCGAAAGGTTTGCTCAAATAATCGTCCGCGCCGGTCTCAAGGCCATTGATCCGGTCTTCGGCGTCCGCCATCGCGGTCAGCATCAGCACCGGCACATCCTTGGATTCGCGCAAGGATCGGGTCAGGCTCATGCCGTCCTCGCCGGGCATCATCACATCGACGATCAGCAAGTCGAATTCAAGGGATTCGAGCGCGCGCCGCGCCTCCGCCGCGTCCGCCGCCTGCGAGACGAGGAAGCCGTTGTCGGTGAGGAAGCGCTGCAAGAGGCCGCGCAGGCGGGTGTCGTCGTCGACCACGAGAATGTGGGCGGGGGAATTCGGGTCCATGGTCATCCTTCGTCTCGGGTCACGCCGGACCGCCGCGCCACCCCGGCAACGGCGGGGTGGTCTGCGCCGGGAAGCGGCCGCGGTCGTCTTCTTTCATGATGTTGAGCATCACCTTGCGGAAGCCCTCCACCGCCTCCGCGCCCGCCTCGCGATACGCTCGCGCGAGGAGCTTGCGCTGGTTCTCGGTCAACTGGCGCTCCAGCTCGACTCCCTTCGGCGAAAGGGTCAAAAGGCGCTGGCGACGGTCGCGCAAACCCGGCTTCTGGTGGATGAAATCGTCCTTCAGGAGCTGGCTCAAGACCCGCGATAAACTCTGCTTGGTTATGCGCAAAGTCGATAGCAGGTCCGACACGCTGATCCCCGGCTGCCGCCCGACGAAGTAGATCACCCGGTGGTGGGCCCGGCCAAGTCCTTGATCCGCAAGGATCGCGTCGGCCTCGTTGGTGAATTCGCGATAGGCGAAGTAGAGCAGCTCGATGCCCTGGCGCAGCTCCTCGTCGCGCAGGAAGAGCGGATTGATGCGCGCTGGTACGTCAGCCATGTTGACATATTCCGTGTTGGATGTTACGCAAAGCATCACCAAGTCGGAAACAATCGCAAACATAACGAGACTTCGCCATGTCACTTATTCCTTTCGACGACCGCGACGGCTTCATCTGGTTCGACGGCCGCATGGTTCCCTGGCGCGATGCCAAGATCCACGTCCTTTCCCACGGCTTCCATTATGCCTCGCTGGTGTTCGAAGGCGAACGCCTTTACGACGGCGCGATCTTCAAGGGCAAGGAACATACGGAACGCCTGTTCAAGTCCGCGGAAACCATGGATTTCACCATCCCCTATTCCCAGGACGAAATCAACGCGGCGAAAGCCGAGGCGATCGCCGCCAACAAGCTCACCAATGGCTACATCCGTCCGTTCGCCTGGCGCGGCTCGGAACAGATGGGTGTCTCCGGCAAGCTCAACAAAATCCACGTGTCGATCGCGGTTTGGGAATGGCCGTCGTACTTCACCCCCGAAGCGCGGATGGCCGGCCTCACCGTGCAGACCGGCAAGTGGCGCCGCCCGGCCCCGGATTCGATCCCCTGCCACGCCAAGTGCGCCGGCGTCTACATGATCTGCACCCTCAACAAGCACGCCGCCGAAGCCGCCGGCTTCAACGAAAGCCTGATGCTCGACCATAAGGGCCGGATCGCCGAAACCACCGGCGCGAACCTCTTGTTCGTCCGCGGCAACGAAATCCACGCGCCGATCCCGGAAACCTTCTTGAACGGCATCACCCGCCAGACCGTGCTCCAGCTCGCCACCCGGCGCGGCTACAAGGTGATCGAACGGGCCATCCTCCCCGAGGAAATGCCGCTGTTCAACGAAGCCTTCGTCACCGGCACCGCCGCCGAAGTCAC
>DBTR01000104.1:50159-50456 GCA_002307145.1 Rhodospirillum sp. UBA1311
CGGCACCGCCGCCGAAGTCACGCCGGTCCAGTCGATCGACGCCTACCAGTTCCCCGGCCGAGAAGTCACCAAGGTCCTGATGCAGGATTACGACGACCTCGTCCACGGCCGCTTGAAGCTCGACGCCGTCGCCGCCTAAGGCACACGCTTCGACACAATAAAAAAGGCGCGACCCTTCGGGGCCGCGCCTTTCGTCTGGTTTGGGTATCGCCGCAGGTCAGAGCTTGCGCAGTCCGTCCAGGAAGCCCTGGACCTGTGCGCGCAGGCCGTCTACCTCGTGCACCATGAGTTCCACGG
>DBTR01000104.1:50725-50845 GCA_002307145.1 Rhodospirillum sp. UBA1311
CCCCAAGAGCTCGTTCGCCTCGGCGCCGGTCTGGCGGCTGTCTCCGGCCACTCCCTGGATGGTTTCGGTGACTTCCTGCGTTCCCTGTGCCGCGAGCTGAACGTTGCGGGCGATTTCCTG
>DBTR01000104.1:51133-51287 GCA_002307145.1 Rhodospirillum sp. UBA1311
TGTTCCTCGATGGCGGCGGCGATCGCGGCGGTGCCTTCGTTGATTTCGCCGATGGCGGTGGTGATGGCTTGGATCGCGGCGACCGCGCTTTCGGTGGTGGTCTGGATTCCCGCCACCTGCCGGCTGATGTCCTCGGTCGCTTTCGCGGTCTGGG
>DBTR01000037.1:0-486 GCA_002307145.1 Rhodospirillum sp. UBA1311
CCTTCCTCCATGTTGCCGTCGCAGGTGCCGAGGTAGCGGAGGATCGCGCGGAGCTTCTTCAAATACGCGCCCGCTTCTTCCGGGCTGCGCATGTCGGGCTTCGAGACGATTTCCATCAGCGCCACGCCCGCGCGGTTCAGGTCGATGAACGACTTGGTCGGGTGCTGGTCGTGGAGCGACTTGCCCGCGTCGATTTCGAGGTGCAGGCGCTCGATGCCGACCTCGCGGCTGGTGCCATCCTTGAGGTCGAGGATGATCGTGCCTTCGCCCACGATCGGGTGGGCGAACTGGCTGATCTGGTAGCCGAGCGGCAAGTCGGCGTAGAAGTAGTTCTTGCGGTCGAACACCGAGCGGCGGTTGATCTGTGCGTTCAAGCCGAGGCCGGTCTTCACCGCCTGGCGCACGCACTCGGCGTTGATCACCGGCAGCATGCCCGGCATGCCGCAGTCGAGGAACGCGACGTGGGTGTTCGGCGCGCCGCCGAAG
>DBTR01000037.1:582-1817 GCA_002307145.1 Rhodospirillum sp. UBA1311
TAGAAGTAGTTCTTGCGGTCGAACACCGAGCGGCGGTTGATCTGTGCGTTCAAGCCGAGGCCGGTCTTCACCGCCTGGCGCACGCACTCGGCGTTGATCACCGGCAGCATGCCCGGCATGCCGCAGTCGAGGAACGCGACGTGGGTGTTCGGCGCGCCGCCGAAGGTGGCGGAAGCGCCGGAGAACAGCTTCGCCTGGGAGATCACCTGGGCGTGGACTTCAAGCCCGATCACGACTTCCCACGGGCCGGTTTCGCCCTGAATGATGTAGCTGCTCATTTCACTTCCCTCCCCGCAGGAGCGTCGGCACGGCGGTGAACGCCGCAGCGGTTTCCATCACGCCCGCGGCACGGAGGATGGTTTCCTCGTCGAACGGGCGGCCGATGAGCTGCAACCCGAGCGGCAGCCCCTTCTGCGAAAGCCCGCCCGGCAGCGACATCGCGGGAACGCCCGCGAGCGACGCCGGAACCGTGAACACGTCGTTGAGATACATCGTGATCGGGTCGACCTTGTTGCCGCCCGCGATCGGGAAGGCGTCGGAGGGCGCGGTCGGGGTGAGGATCACGTCGACTTTCTTGAACGCCTCGGCGAAGTCGTTGGCGATCAACGCGCGGACCTTCTGCGCCTTCAAATAATAGGCGTCGTAGTAGCCCGCCGAGAGGACGTAGGTGCCGATCAGGATGCGGCGCTTGACCTCCTTGCCGAAGCCCTTGGCGCGGGTCTTCATGTACATCTCGTCGAGGTTGCCGCCTTCCTCGACTCGGAGGCCGTAGCGCACGCCGTCGTAGCGCGCGAGGTTCGACGACGCTTCCGCCGGGGCGACGATGTAGTAGGTCGCCAGAGCCTTGTCGGTGTGCGGTAGGGAGATCTCGACGATCTCCGCGCCCGCGTCCTTCAGCCAGGAGATGCCCTGGTCCCAGAGCGCGGCGATTTCGGAATCGAGGCCGTCGGGGCGGTATTCCTTCGGAATGCCGACCTTGAGGCCGCGAATGTCGCCGGTGAGCGCCTTTTCGAAGTCAGGCAGCGCGACCTTGGCCGAGGTGCTGTCCTTCGGATCGAAGCCCGCCATCTGGCCGAGCATGATCGCGGCGTCGCGCACGGTGCGGGTCATTGGCCCCGCCTGATCGAGCGACGAGGCGAACGCGACGATGCCCCAGCGCGAACAGCGGCCGTAGGTCGGCTTCAAACCGACGATGCCGGTGAACGCGGCAGGCTGGCGGATCGAGCCGCCGGTGT
>DBTR01000037.1:2063-19294 GCA_002307145.1 Rhodospirillum sp. UBA1311
CGGATCGAGCCGCCGGTGTCGGTGCCGGTGGCGGCAAGGCACATATGCGCCGAAACCGCCGCCGCCGAGCCGCCCGAGGAACCGCCGGGAACCAGCTTTTCCGGGTCGTCCTCGGCCACCCACGGGCTGGTGACGTTGCCGTAGGCCGAGGTGATGTTGGCCGAGCCCATCGCGAATTCGTCGAGATTGGTCTTGCCCAGCATCACCGCGCCGCCGTCGCGGAGCTTGCCCGAGACGGTCGACTCATACTGCGGCTTGAAGCCTTCGAGGATCTTCGACGCGGCGGTGGTCTGCACGCCCTCGGTGCAGAACAGATCCTTGATCGCCACCGGAGCGCCGTCCATCGGCCCCCGCACCTCGCCCTTGGCGCGGCGCGCGTCGGAGGCCTTGGCGCGTTCCAGCGCGACGTCCGGGCAGGTGACGATGAAGGCATTGAGGTCCTTGCGGGCCTCCATCGCGGAGAGAAACGCCTCGGTCAGTTCGACGGAGGTATAGTCGCCCTTCGCGAGCCCGTCGCGGGCCTCGGCGAGGGTCAGGTTGGTCAGATCGGTCATCGTGCTCACTCCACCACCTTCGGCACCAGGAAGTAGCCATCCACCGCTTCGGGGGCGTTGGCCAAGGCCTTCTCGGGCATGTTGCCGTCGGTGACGACGTCGTCGCGCCAGAAGAGCTTCATCTGGGAGACGGAGGCCACCGGGGCGACGCCCTCGGTATCCACTTGCGCCAATTGCTCCACCCAACCCAAAATGCCGTTGAGTTCGTGGGCGAGTCCCTCAAGGTCTTCCTCGGGGATTTCCAATCGCGCCAGAAATCCGATCTTTCTGACTGTGGCCTTGTCGAGCGACATGGGATATCTGTCTCCAATAGAGTCTCTGCAGCGCGAACGCGCATCGGCATGGCTTATCAAACCCACCGCCTCGGCGCAATGCCGAGCGCCCAACTCTCAGGAATTTCCGATGATTTGCGACAGCATCGAGGCGTTCGCCGCCGCACTGCCGGGCTTCGGAGCGATCCTCGGGCTGGACCTGGGGTCGAAGACCATCGGCGTCGCGGTGTCCGACGTCACCCGCGCCATCGCCTCCCCCCTCACCCTGATCGAACGCAAGTCGCGCGAGCGCGACATGGCCGCCCTGCTCGACGCGGTGAAAAGCCGCGAGGCGGTGGGCGCGATCATCGGCCTGCCGCTGCAGATGGACGGCTTTGAGGGCGAGCGCGCCGAGATCACCCGCGTGTTCGCGGACCGCGTCGCGGCGGCGTGGGACGCGCCGCTGCTGTTCTGGGACGAGCGCCTCTCCACGGCGGGCGTCGAGCGCTACCTGATCGGCGAGGCGGACATGACCCGCGCGCGCCGCAAGCAGGTGGTGGACCGCTCCGCCGCCGCATTCATCCTGCAAGGCGCACTCGACCGCCTGCGCCACATCCCCTGCTGACCGGAGCGCGCCGATGAACGCCATCTTCTTCTGGATCGTCGCGATTTCCTTCGGCGTCGCCGGATATCGCCAGATCGCCGCGCCCGACGGCATGGCCCCCGGCACCAGCCCGATGGAGGTGCTCGGCATCGGCATGATCGACGGCGCGGGCGGCGCGGTGACGCTGGCCATCGGCCTGATCGGGGTGATGACTCTGTTCCTCGGCCTGATGAAGGTGGCGGAAGCGGGCGGCCTGCTCGCGGTGATCGCGAAGACGCTGCACCCCCTGATGGTGCGCCTGTTCCCCGACGTGCCCGCTGACCACCCGGCGATGGGCGCGATGATCATGAACCTTTCCGCCAACGCGCTCGGCTTGGGCAACGCCGCGACGCCGTTCGGCATCCGCGCGATGCAGCAACTCGACCGCCTCAACCCGGTCAAGGGCACCGCCACCAACGCGATGGTGCTGTTTCTCGCGATCAACACCTCGTCGGTGACGATCCTCCCCACCGGCGTGATCGCGCTGCGTGCGGCGGCGGGCTCCACCGACGCGGCAGGGATCGTCCCCACTACCCTGTTCGCGACGATCTGCTCCACCGCCATCGCGATCATTGGCGCCAAGCTCTATTGCCGCTTCTTCCCCGGCGGGGAGTCGGTGCCCTCCGCCGAGCCCGAAGACGACGCGGCCGCCGACGAGGAAACCGGCGCGTATCCGCTCTGGGTGTCGATCCTCGCCCTCGGCTTCATCGCCGCGATGATCCCGGCGACGGTGTTCTGGGGCCGCACCATCGCGCCCTGGATCGTCCCCGGCCTGATGATCGCCTTCCTCGGCTACGGCCTGGTGCGCAAGGTGCCGGTCTACGAGGTGTTCGTCGAAGGCGCGAAGGACGGCTTCCAGGTCGCGATCAAGATCATCCCCTACCTCGTCGCGATCCTCACCGCCGTCGCGATGTTCCGCGCCAGCGGGGCGATGGAGCTGATCCTCACCCCCTTGGGCGCGCTCACCGCCCACATCGGCCTGCCCGGCGAGGCGCTGCCGATGGCGCTGCTGCGCCCGCTCTCGGGCTCGGGGGCCTACGGTATCCTCGCGGCGGTGATCCACGACCCGAGCATCGGGCCGGACAGCCTCACCGGCTACATCGTCTCGACCCTGCAGGGTTCCAGCGAGACGACCTTCTACGTCATCGCGGTCTACTTCGGCGCGATCCAGGTCAAGCGGATGCGCCACACCCTCTGGGCCGCCCTCACCGCCGACGTGGCGGGCGTCGCGGGCGCGGTGTTCATCTGCAACCTGATGTACGGCTGACACTTTCCCATTCCGTGCCTATCTCTGCCTGAGCCCGGCGCTTCGCCGGAGCAACGGCGGGGGAGGCAGGCATGGCCGCGACGACGGAACTCTTCATCGGCAGCACCGCCGACGGCGCGCCGCAAGCCCTCACCCTCAAGCGCGCCAACCGCCACGGCCTGATCGCGGGCGCGACCGGCACCGGCAAGACGGTGACCCTGCAAGGCCTGATCGAGGGCTTCTCGGCGGCAGGCGTGCCGACCTTCGTCGCCGACGTCAAGGGCGACTTGGGTGGCCTCGGCATGGCCGGATCGCCGCTTGCCAAGACCCACGAAATCTTCGCCGCCCGCGCCCGCGAGATCGGCTTCGCCGACTGGCGCTACGCCGCCTGCCCGGTGCAATGCTGGGACCTGTTCGGCGAGCAGGGCCACCCGGTGCGCACCACGATTTCCGAGATGGGGCCGCTGCTGCTGGCGCGGCTGATGGAGCTGACCGAGGCGCAGGAGGGCGTGCTCACCATCGCCTTCCACCTCGCCGACCAGGAAAAGCTGCTACTCCTCGACCTCGACGACCTCCAGGCGATGCTCGCCGCCTGCGCCGAGCGCGCGGCCGAGCTTTCCACCACCTACGGCAACGTCTCGAAGGCCTCGGTCGGCGCGATCCAGCGCGCGCTGCTGCAACTCCGCGACCAGGGCGGCGACCGCTTCTTCGGCGAACCGGCGCTCAGTTTAAGCGACTTCATCCGCACCGACGAAGCCGGACGCGGCGTGGTCAATCTCCTCGCCGCCGACCGCCTGATGGCGAGCCCGCGCCTCTACGGCACCTTCCTGCTCTGGCTGATGAGCGAGCTGTTCGAGCACCTGCCGGAAATCGGCGACCCGGACAAGCCGGTGCTCGCCTTCTTCTTCGACGAGGCGCACCTGCTGTTCGACAACGCTCCCAAGGCGCTGGTCGAGAAGATCGAGCAGGTGGTGCGGCTGATCCGCTCCAAGGGCGTCGGCATCTATTTCATCACCCAGAACCCGATCGACATCCCCGAGCGCATCGCCGGGCAGCTCGGCAACCGGGTGCAGCATGCGCTGCGCGCCTTCACGCCGCGCGACCAGCAGGCGGTGCGCGCCGCCGCCACCACCACCTTCCGCGCCAGCCCCGGCCTCGACGTCGCCACCGCGATCACCGAACTGAAGGTCGGCGAGGCCCTGGTCCCGCTGCTCCAGCCCGACGGCGCACCGAGCCCGGTGGCGCGCACCCTGATCCGCCCGCCCGGCTCCCGCGTCGGCCCGCTCAGCCCCGAGGAACGCAAAATCCTGATCGAGAGCGACGCCATCGGCGGAAAATACGACACCGCCGTCGACCGGGACTCGGCGGAGGAAATCCTGAAAGCGAAATCGGACGAAGCCGCCGCCGCAGCCGCCGAGGCCGAAGCCCAAAGCGCCCAGGAAAAGGCCGAGGCCGAGGCCGCCAAGGACGCCGCGCGGCAGGCCAAGGAAGCCGAGCGCGCCCGCCGTGAGGCGGAACGCGCCCAACGCGCCGCCGAACGCACGACAGCGGAAAGCCCGTGGAACCAGGCGATGCGCTCCGCCCGCTCCGCCACCTCGGCGGTCAGCCGCGAAGTTGCGGGGCAAGTGGCAAAGGCGATGTTCGGCTCGAAATCCGGCACCGGCGCCCGCGTCGTCGGCGGCCTCGTCCGCGGCCTCCTCGGCGGCCTGTTCAAGGGCCGCTGACCCCCGTCAGCCGAGGCGGGGGAGCCAGTCGGCGAGGCGGGCGAGGGCTTGGGTGACGGTGGTTTCCGACGCGCAGTAGGAGAAGCGGATCGCGGCGCCACCGCGCACCGGGTCAAAGTCCCAGCCGGGGGCGACCGCGACGCCGGTTTCGGCGAGCATGCGGCGGCAGAGATCGGCGGAATCGAGGCCCAAGTGCGAGATGTCGGCATGGACGTAGAACGCACCGTCGGGCGGCGCGACCTTGTCGATGCCGAGCTTCGCCAGACCGTCCACCAACAGGTCGCGGTTACGGCCGTAGCCCGCCACCAGCGCGTCGAAGGTGGCGAGTTCGTCGAACGCCGCGATCGCCGCGTGCTGCGAGATCGTCGGCGGCGAGATGAACAGGTTCTGGCCGAGACATTCGGCGGCGCGCAGCATGTCTTCCGGCAGCACCATCCAGCCGAGCCGCCAGCCGGTCATGCAGTAGTATTTGGAGAACGAGTTGATCACCACCGCCGACGGGCTGAACGCGGTCGCGGTGGCGAAGGTCATGCCGTAGCCGATACCGTGGTAGATCTCGTCGGAGATCAGGCGGATACCCGCCTCGTGGCAGTGCTCGGCGAGCGCCTTCAAGGCTTCGGGCGGCAGCATCGAGCCGGTCGGGTTGGACGGGCTGGCGACGATCAGGCCGTCGAGATTCAAGCCTTCGAGCATCGCGGGCGTCGGCTGGAAGCGGGTTTCCGGCCCCACCGGCAGCAGCACCGGCTCGATCCCCACCGCCTTGAGGATATGGCGGTAGGCGGGATAGCCGGGCGACGCCAGGCCGACACGGTCGCCGGGGGCGAACGCGGCGAGGAAGGCGATCAGGAACGCGGCGGAGGAGCCCATGGTGCAGAACACCCGCTCCTGCGGGATGGTGCAGCCGTAGAGCCGTTCGCCATGCGCCGCGATGCGCTGGCACAGCGCGGGCAGCCCCTGCGCCATCGTGTAGCCCATCGGGTCGACGCCTTGGCTCAAGGCATCGGCCAAGCGATTGGCGACGGCGCGCGGCACTCCGGCGGAAGGTTGGCCGATTTCCATGTGGAGAACGCTCGCGCCCGCCGCTTCACGCTTCGAGGCGTCGCGCAGCACGTCCATCACCAGGAACGGCGGAACCCGTCCCCGGTCGGCGATCTTAAGTGTCATCGAATCAAGGCTCCAAGCCCGGATTCGGACTTGTCGATCCCAACCGCGCGCGAAATCCCCGCGCTGCGCGGATCGTCGGCGAGGGTGCAGTTGGCGACGTTCGCGGGCGCACCGTCGGGGCAGACCACCCCGGTGACGCGGCTGCCCGCCTCGCCCGCCTTGGCCACCGCGTCGGAAGCGGCGCGGGCGTTCTGCTTCAGCACCCGGCCGCGCACCGCGAAGTCGAGAACGTCGGCGATCGCGGTTGCGCCCGCACCCGCCGCCGCGACACGGAGGTCTTTCACATATTTGTTCGAGACGATCATCGGCATCATCGCACGCGTATCGGCATCGCCGCCCGCCGGGGAATAGGCGAGCATCCCGGTCGGGCCGTCGGCCGCGCCCGCGCCGAACAACTGGCCCATGGTCAAGACGCAGCTGACCGCCATGCCGCCGCGATCGACGACGGTGAAGCCGGTCGCGCCCTCGATCGTCGGTGCGGAGGCCACGGCACGCGCCGGACCGACCTGCTCGGCCTTCGCCGCCGAGGCCCAGGCGGCGGCGGCCTGCGCCCCCGCGAACGGCGCTGGCGGGAAGAAGGCGGTCTCGTTCTCGACGTCGACGGTGATCGGATCGAGCTTTTTCACCGCATAGGCGCGCAACGCAGCGCGGCGTTCCTCGGCGCGGTCCGGGTTGGCCTGGGCGATCAGCGCGGCGATGCCGCCGCTGTAGGCGTCGCCCGCACCCTTGATCCGCAGCGAGGTCAGCACGCTTGCGGTACGGAGCTGGAGCATGTTGTCGCCCTCGCGCAGGAGCGCGCCATCGGGCCGGGTAAAGGCCGGACGCACCTCCGCACCAAGCGCGGTGGGCGAGCCGAGGGTTTGGAGATCGCGGGCGAAGGCGCGGGATACCGGCTGGCCGAAGCGGGCGATGTTCTCCGCCGAGGTGAGAATTTGCTCCCAGCGCAACACGCCCGAAGCCGCGTGGAGCGCGTAAATGCCGCGCGGCATGCCGGGCGCGAAGCCGCCGCCAGGCAAGGCCTCTGGCATGAACGCATAAACCTGCACAGATTTATCCTTGGGCTGCCGCGCGAGGCAAACGCCGCCGCCCATCCATCCGGCGCGCGACGGCATGGTCACGGTCAGGGTGGCCGCCATCGCCACCGCGGCGTCGGCGGCGGTGCCGCCCGCGCTCAAGGTGTTCTCGCCGACCACCGCGGCGCGCGGCTCCTCGGCGGAAATGAAGCCCGCAAAACCGGAAACGTAGCCGACCACGCCCTGGGCGGGCTTTTCCGGACTGCAGGCGGAAAGGCCGAGGACCGACGCCGCGATCACGGCCCGGGCAACCGTCGTTTGACCACCTCGCCGCAGGAGGTTAGCCTTTGCCGCGCGGGGATTGCCGTGGACACGAGTTTCGGGGATCAAGGTGCGCATGAGACTTCCGGATTTGGTGATGGCGTTCGCGGCTTGGACCGTGGCGCTGTTCGGCGCCATCGGACCGGCGCGCGCTGCGAATCAGATCTCTCTGATCCGCGACGCGGAAATCGAAAATACCATCCATGAGTTCGCAGCGCCACTGCTGCAAGCAGCGGATCTCGACGCGTCGGAATTCAAGGTCCATCTGGTCAAGAACCAGACCCTCAACGCCTTCGTCACCCACGGGATGAACCTGTTCATCCACACCGGCCTGCTGATGAAGGCCGAGGACCCTTCCGAGGTGATCGGCGTGATGGCCCACGAAATCGGCCACATCACCGGCGGCCACGTAATCCAGCGCGAGCAGCAGCTCGAAGCGACGCAGAAGAACCTCTGGCTTGCCTATGCCATGGGCGCGGCGGCGGCGCTCGCCACCGGGCGGGGCGACGCCTTCGCCGGAGTCGCGCTCGGGGTGCAGAGCGGCATGGTCGAAAACCTCATGGCGTTCTCCCGCAGCGAGGAAAGCCAAGCCGACCAGGCCGGCCTCGAATACCTCGACGCCAACGACATCTCGGCGGCGGGCCTGTTGAAGTTCATGCGGATTCTCGAAGGCCAGGAACTCCTGGTCACGGCGCGGCAGGACCCCTATCTCCGCACCCACCCGCTTACCCGCGACCGCATCGCCTTCATCGAGAACCACGTCAAGGCCTCGAAGATCCCGCCCGGCTCGCTGCCGAAGAATTGGGACGTCGAGTACCAGCGGGTGCGGGCCAAGCTCTTCGGCTTCATGGAATCCCCGGCGCGCACGCTGCAGCGCTACCCCGAAACCGATACCAGCATCCCGGCGCGCTACGGCCGCGCCATCGCGCTCTATCGCCAGGCCGACACCGACAAGGCGGTCGCGATGATCGACGCCCTGATCCGCGACGTGCCGAACGACCCCTACTTCCTCGAACTCAAGGGCCAGGTGCTCTACGAATCCGGCGACGCCGAAATGGCGATCCCCCCTTATCGCGAGTCAGTCAAGCTGATGCCCCACGCGGCGCAGCTGCAACTGGGCCTCGCCCGCGCGCTGATCGCGCATGGCGAGCCCGCCGAACTGAAGGAAGCCGAGCGCGCGCTCGAACAGGCCTTGCGCGACGAGCCCGACGGTGCCTCATATTGGAAGCAACTCGCGATCGCGCGCGGCCGCAACGGCGAGGAGGCCACCGCCTCCTACGCCATGGCGGAATATGCGCTGCGCACCGGGCGCAATTCGGAAGCGAAGTTCCACGCCGGCAAAGCGGTGCAGACCCTGCCCGCCGGATCGCCGGCGCGGCTGCGCGCCGAAGACATCAAGGCCGAAGCCGAACGCCTGCTGGAGCAGGAAAAGAAAGACCGCAACCGCTAGGACCAGGATCCGACATGAACCGCTTGTTGACCCGCGCCGCCCTTCTCGCCTGCCTCTGCCTGCCGGGCCTCCCGGCCGTTGCCGCCGAGCCCCCGCTCACCGAGGCCCAGGCCCAGGCGATGCGCGCCCTGGTCCGCCAGACCCTGATCGAGAACCCGGAAATCCTCACCGAGGCGATGCAGGCCCTGCAGGCCAAGCGCGCCGAGGAAACCCGGGTCGCCCAGCAGGCGGCGATCCAGGATCACGCCGCCGACCTCGTCCATGCCGACGACCCGGTCCTCGGGCCGAAGGCGGCGAAGATCGCGGTGGTCGAGTTCTTCGACTACAACTGCGGCTACTGCCGCGCCGCTTTCCCCGACCTCCAGGCGACGCTGAAAGCCCACCCCGATACCCGGATCGTGATCAAGGATCTGCCGGTTCTCGGCCCGGATAGCGTCGCGGTGTCGCGCCTCGCGCTCGCCTCCCGCGCCCAGGGCAAATACGCCGAATACCACGTCGCATTGATGAGCACCCGCAGCCGTCTCGACGAAGCCACCGCGCTCGCCATCGCGAAGGACATGAAGCTCGACGTCGCGCGGCTGAAGAAAGACGCGGCGGCGAAGGCGGTGGACGAGACCATCGACCGCAACCAGTCGCTCGCCGAGAGCCTCGGCATCAACGGCACGCCGAGCTTCGTCATCGGCGACACCCTGTTCCCCGGCAAGGTCGGCACGGACGTCCTCGACCAGGCGATCGCCGCAGCGCGCAAGACCGCGAAGAACTGAGTCCCACGCGGCTCCAGCCTGCCCGCCCTCAGCGGCGGGCAGGATCGCCGCGCCCGTCGTCGTTTTCTCCAAGAGTCCCGAGCGGTCCAGGCGGTCCCCGAAAATGTTGTCCGAAAACCTCCACCTCATCCTGCTGTCCGCCCCGCTGTTCCTGCTGATCCTTCTCGGCTACGTCGTCACCAAGCTTCGCAAGTGGCCGCCATCGGCCTCGGACTTCATGTCGGAGTTCGTGTTCTACGTGCCGCTTCCGGCGCTGCTGTTCACCACGATGTCGCGGTTTTCCTCCCTGCCGCCGGTGGACATGCGGCTGCTCATCGCGTTCTTCGGCAGCTGCATCATCGTGTTCGTGATCGGCCGCCTGGTGTCGTGGAAGATGTTCGGACTCGACGGCGTCTCCCAGTCGGTGTTCGGCGTCGGCTGCATCTTTTCCAACAACGTGTTTCTCGGCATCCCGCTCGCCAAAGCGACGCTCGGCGACGCATCGCTGCCTGCCGTGTCGCTGGTGGTGGCGTTCAACGCACTGATCCTCTGGACCCTCGTCACCGTGTCGGTGGAATGGTCGCTTCACGGCAGCCTGTCGGTGAAGGGATTCGCCAAGATGGCGCGGGGCGTGCTGACCAACCCGATCGTCGTCTCGATCGCCGCCGGCCTCGCCTTCGACACTTCGGGCCTCGTGATGCCCGAGGTTCTCGACATCCCGATCAAGATGCTGGCGCAGTCCGCCTCGCCGATGGCCCTGGTGGTGCTCGGCATGGGGCTCGCGAGGTTCGGCCTCGGCTCAGGGTGGCGGGAAGGCTCGGTGGTCGCCATCTTCAAGCTCGCGGTCCAGCCCTTGGTGGTCTGGGGGTTGGCGCGGCTCCTCGGCCTGCCGCCGCTCGAAACCCAGTCGATCGTCATGCTCGCGTCGATCGCGGTCGGCTTCAACGTCTTCCTGATGGCCAACCAGTTCGGCAAGATGCAGAGCGCGACCGCGTCCGGCATCGTTCTCTCCACCCTGTTCGCCGCGGTGACGACGCCGCTCGCGATCGCCCTTTCGCACTGAGGCGCGCGCTTCCATGCAAAAAGGCCCCGGCGTGCGCCCGGGGCCTTTTCCGTCGCCGCGCAGCACGGCGATCAGCGCTTCAGGGATGCGGTCAGTTCCATCATCTCGTCGACGGTGCGGAAGTTGGTCGAGGCCATCGAATAGGCCTTTTGCACGATCATCATCTTGGTGAACTCGTCGGCCATGTCGACGTTCGACGATTCGAGGCTGCCGACCTCGATCGAGGTGCCGTTGCCATCGGTTTCCAGGTCCTTCACCGTCATCTTCCCCGCCTCCTCGGTGGCACGGAAGAGATTGCCCGACACCGCCTCAAGGCTGTTGGGCGCGACGAAATTCGCCATGCCGAGCTTATAGAGCGGGCGATTGCGGCCGTTGGTATAGCTGCCCCAGAGAACGCCGTTCTTGTCGAAGCTCTCATCGTAGAGGCGCCCGGATTCGTTGCCGTTCTGGGTGGTGCGCCGCACCTGCGTGGTGTCGGCGTACTGCTGCATTTCCGTGAGGTCGATATTCACCGTACTCGACGTCCCGTCGTCCCAAGTGACGCCGACGGCCACCGTCGACGGCGTTTGAAGCTGGCCGTTGCCATTGAAGACGACGGGCGTGCCGCCCGCGATCGGCGTGTCGACGGTTCCGCCGCTGACCTGGAAGTCGAGGCTCCAGTTATTCGCACCGGTTTTGGTCCAAACGTAGTTGAGCGATTGGGCCGTCCAGGACTGATCGTAGACGGTGCCCTGCAGGCTGGCGTTGCCGCCGATGGCGGTGCGCGCGTCGACATTGCCCGCGAGCAGCGCCTCGGTGGTCGCGGTGCCGTCGATTTCGTCGAGGGAATTCGAGCGCACCGGCACCAGGCCCGCTCCGGTGGGGTCAGTGCTGAAGGTACCGTCGTCGTTGGCCTTCCAGCCGAGCAGGTATTGCCCGCTTCCGGCCTGGTAGAACGATTCCTGGACGCCGTTGCCGGTGTCGACGTACTTCTGCGTCAGCGAGCCGTCGCGGGTGAACATCGTCTCGCTCTTGCCGGTCGCCTGGTTGAACGACGAGGTCACCATGAAGAAGCCGGTGCCGTTGACCGCAAGGTCGTCGGCGCGCCCGGTGGCGAGAATGTACCCCTGCCCCATCACCTCGCGCCGGTCCACCGGCTTCACCGCGACCCGCTCGGAGGCGATCGCGTTGCCGCGCTGCGCATAGAGCAGCGTCTGGAACAGGGTGTCCTCGCGCTTATAGGCCGTCGTGTTGACGTTGGCGATGTTGGTGGAGACGGTCTGCATCCCCTGGCTCTGCGACAGCATCGCCAGGGAACTGGTGTTCAATGCACCGATCAGACTCATGGTACGGCCCTCGAAAGAGAAATTTCCGTGGGAGTCTTTGCAACCGTCAGGCCAAACCTAACGCATTAGAATTCAATGGATTTTATAAGGGCGGAACGCCCGGGCGGCAGTTTTTGCCGGATCGCGTGGCGCCCGGACGGCAGCTTCTGCCGCCCGGGCCGCGATATCTGCAATCAGATGCAGTACTGCTTCAGCGGCGCGAAGCCGTTGAAGTTCACGCTCGCATACGACGAGGTGTACGCCCCGGTCGCATGGATTTCGACCTTATCGCCGGCCTGGAGACCGACCGGAAGGCAGTAGCCCGCCTTGTCGTAGAGGATGTCGACGGAATCACAGGTCGGACCGGCGAGGATCACCGGTGCGGTCTCTTCGCCGTCGCGAGTGGTGGTGATGCGATACTTGATCGCCTCGTCCATGGTCTCGGCCAAGCCGTTGAAGCGGCCGACGTCGAGGAACACCCAGCGGCGTTCGTCGTCGTAGGACTTCTTCGACACCAGCACGACTTCCGCCTGGAGGATGCCGGAGTCGCCCACCAGGGAGCGGCCGGGCTCGATCATCAGGGCCGGAATGCGGTTGCCGAAGTGGTTGGTCACCGCGTGCATCACCGCGTTGGCGTAGGCCGGCAGGCCTTCGACTTCGTCGATGTAGTGCGCCGGGAAGCCGCCACCGAGGTTGACCGCCTTCAGCTCGATGCCACGCTCCTGCAGCGAGGTGAACAGCATCGCGACGCGCGCCATGGCGACGTCCCACTGGTCGAGCGCGGTCTGCTGCGAGCCGACGTGGAAGGAGACGCCGTAGGGGTCGAGTCCCAGGTCGCGGGCCTCGGTAAGGAGGTCGACGGCCATGTCGACCGCGCAGCCGAACTTACGGCTCAGCGGCCACTGCGCACCGGTGTTCTCGACGAGAATGCGGCAGTAGACGCGGCTGCCGGGCGCCGAGCGGGCGATCTTGTGGAGTTCTTCCTGCGAGTCGAGTGCGAATAGGCGAACACCCCTCCCGAAGGCTTCCCGAATATCGGATTCCTTCTTGATGGTGTTGCCGAACGAAACGTTCTGCGGGTTCGCGCCGGACGACAGGCAGAGGTCGATCTCCGGCAGGCTCGCGGTGTCGAAGGACGAACCCTCGGCGGCCAGCATCCGCACCACTTCCGGGGCGGGGTTGGCCTTGACCGCATAAAAGACCTGCGCAAGAGGCAAGTGTTCGCGCAGGTTTCGGTAATTTTGACGAATGATTTCCGTATCGACCACCAGGCAGGGGGTGGGCGGGCGCTGTTGCTCCAGGAAACGTCGGATACGATCGGACATTATGTTCAGTCCCCCGTTCGAAGGACCAGGCCGGATCACACGATCACATAGGCGCAGGTCATCGGATTAATTGGTCCAACGACATGTTTCTCAAGTGTTTCCACCCGAAAAACACCCCGTAACTAGAACCCAGCAATCGTTCGGAGAAGAGACAGAACTTGACCTGCCGTGGCACACCGACCCTCGGTTCCACTTGCATCACCCGATGGGCGAACCATCCTGTGGGGGAAGCAAATTGCCTTGACGTACAATACGCAATACGGCGGTCAAAATTCAGTTCCACCCCGAGCTTTCGCTCGGTCACGTGTCGTGCGTCGTTGCGTAGCCACCAAGGGTCAGAGGCACGTGCGCAAGGACGGTCTATATAGGTCCAAAACACCCCCCGGTAAAGAAAAAATCTCAAATAAAAATGCGACCCGCCAATGAGCGGATCGCATAGCTTTTCCCCTTGGCTTTTCAAGGGCTTCAGATGAGGCCCGCAAGAGGCGAAGAGGGGTCGGCGTAGAGCTTTTTCGGCATCCGCCCGGCGAGGTAGGCGAGACGCCCGGCCTCAACCGCCAAGCGCATTGCCCGCGCCATTTTCACCGGGTCTTTCGCGCTCGCGATCGCGGTGTTCATCAGCACGCCGTCGCAGCCCAATTCCATCGCCACGGCGGCGTCGGAAGCGGTGCCCACGCCCGCGTCGACGAGCACCGGGACGCGCGCGTCCTCGATGATCAGGCGGATGTTCACCGGGTTCTGGATGCCGAGGCCCGAGCCGATCGGCGCGGCGAGCGGCATGATCGCGCAGCAGCCCATTTCTTCCAGGTGCTTGGCCATGATCGGATCGTCGCTGCAATAGACCATCACGTCGAAGCCGTCCTTGATCAGGGCCTTGGCGGCGCGCACGGTTTCCATCATGTTGGGGTAGAGGGTCTTCTGGTCGCCCAACACTTCGAGCTTCACCAGGTTCCAGCCGCCCGCCTCGCGGGCAAGGCGGAGCGTGCGCACCGCGTCCTCGGCGGCGAAGCATCCGGCGGTGTTGGGCAGGTAGGTGTATTTTTTCGGATCGACGAAATCCATCAGCATCGGCTGCTTGGGGTCGCTGATGTTCACCCGCCGCACCGCGACCGTGACGATCTCCGCACCCGAGGCCTCGATCGCCCGCGCGGTCTCCTCGAAATCCTTGTACTTGCCGGTGCCGACCAACAGGCGTGAGGAAAAACTCCGCCCCGCGACGACCAAACGATCCTCTTTCACTGCGTCCCCCTGCGGCGCACCGCCGCCGATAAAGTGTACGATCTCGAAACGGTCGCCGTCTTCGACGGGCGTCTCGCCATAGGCCGATTTCGGCACGATCTGGAGGTTCCGCTCCACCGCGACCTTGCGCGGATCGAGCCCGAGCGTCGCCAAAAGCGCCGCCACGTCAAGCCCTTCGTCCAGGGCGCGAACCTCGCCATTCAAGCTGATGTGCATGGGCTTTCCCGTGTTGCAGTGTTGTTTTCCGTGCCGAGATGCCAGAGTATGGGACGGTCCGGTGGCGGATGCAACCGCACCCCGATCCATTCAGCCGGAGGCCAAACCGTGCCCGCACCCATCGCACCCAAGCGCGTTCTCGTTCTCAACGGCCCGAACCTCAACATGCTCGGCCGCCGCCAGCCCGAGGTCTACGGCCACGACACGCTGGAAGACATCCGCGACGCCTGCGTCGACTTCGCGGCGCCGCGCGGCTGGGATCTCGACTTCCGCCAGTCGAACCACGAGGGCGAGCTGGTGTCGTGGATCCAGGAAGCGCGGGAGAACGCCGACGCGGTGGTGATCAACCCCGCCGCCTACACCCACACCTCGGTCGCGATTCTCGACGCGCTGCTGCTGCTCGACATCCCGGTGATCGAGGTCCACCTCTCCAACATCCACAAACGCGAAGCGTTCCGCCACCACTCCTTCGTCTCGCAGGCCGCGTCCGGCGTGATCTGCGGCTTCGGCGCGAAGGGATACCTGATGGCGCTCGCCTCGCTCGATTCGATGTAGCGACCATGCGCCTGGTGATCACGCCCGAGCTGTTGATCGCCGCCTATCGCCAGGGTGCGTTCCCGATGGGGCGCGGCCGCGACGATCCGGATCTGGTCTGGCTGTCGCCGCTGCGGCGCGGCGTGCTGCCGCTCGACCGCCTGCACGTCGGACGGTCGTTGCGCAAGGTGTTGCGCAAGGCTCCCTTCGCCGTCACCGTCGACCGCGACTTCGCGGGCGTCGTCGATGCCTGCGCCGCGCCCGCGCCCGATCGCGAAGACACCTGGATCACGCCGCAGATCGCCGACCTCTACGTCCAGCTCCACGCACGCGGTTTCGCCCATTCGGTGGAATGCTGGATCGACGGCGGCCTCGCGGGCGGCCTCTACGGCGTCTCCATCGGCGCGGCGTTCTTCGGCGAGAGCATGTTCTCCCGCCACACCGAAGCCTCCAAGGTGGCGCTGGTGCATCTGGTGGCGAGGCTGCGCGCGGGCGGCTTCGCCCTGCTCGACACCCAGTTCACCACCGAACATCTGCGTGGCATGGGCGCGGTCGAAATTGCCCGCCCCGCCTACCTGAAGGCGCTCAACCTCGCGATCGACCAGCCCGCCAGCTTCACTCCGCCCGACGCCGCGATCGAAGCGGAAATCGCGAAGCTCATCGGCTGAAGCCGAACTCCCACGCCTCGGGTGCGAGCGGATCGGCGCGCGTCCAGCTAACCCGCTCCCGTGTCACCGCCAGCAGCCAGCCCTGGGTTTCGATGGGGCCGCTGGCGGCGAAGCCATCGGCGCGCAACAGCGCGACGCAGCCGCCACGCGCCGGATCGCGCACCGACACATAGCGGATCGCCCCCACCCCGGCTTCCCGCGCGGCATGAGCGAACCCCTGGCACGCCGAGTAGTCGGCGGGATCCGTCCATCGCGCGGCATCGGAGACCCAGGGCGGATCGCGGAGATCGACGCATGCGGTCGCGATCGAAACCCGGAACAGGGTCTGCTGCCGCGCCTCGATCTCCGGCAGGCCGGGACTGTCGAGGAGAAACCGCCAGCGCCAGTAGCCGAGTTCGGCACAAGCCGTTCGCACCGCGTCGGCGGCATAGAACACCCCGGGATCGACGGCGGAGCGGAACCGCGATCCATGCGTCGACGGCGGATAGCGGAACGGCGTGGCGAGCAGGTAATGCAGGTGCGCGACTGCTTTCGGCAGCGGCGGTTTGGCCTCGTCGAGCAGGGATTCGAGGAGGTCCTGCTCGGCGAGGGTATCCACCAGCGGGCGGGTGGATATCACATGCTGCGCCTCGACCGCGCGCCAGGAAGCGAGGCGCGCGGAACGCGCCTCAGATGCGACCGCGATAGGCGTCCAGGTAGGCGACGACACGACCGAGCCCTTCCATCTTGCGCACCAGATCCGCCGGGCGCCCGCCGAGCGCGGTGTTTTCGCCGTTGATCCAGAGCCGCGCCGGTTCGCCGCGCCCGAGGATCGAATCGAGCGAACGGAACAGACGCACGAACATCAGCCCGAGCTGCCACTCGGCCTTGCGCGCCGGATTGAGAACGTAGGTTCCCGCGAACAGCCGGGAAACGCTGGCGGCGCTGAGGCAGAGCACATCCGCCATCGCAGCCTGGGAAAATCCGAGAAACTCAGCAGCCCGGACCACCGCCTTGGTCAGCGTCGGTCCGGCATCGGGATGAAGCGCAGCGGATTTCTGCTGAAGCATTTTTCCCTCCTTCGTTTCCATGGAAACAATTTAAGGAAAATCTGCCGCGTCGGCAAGGGCCGTCAGATATCCAGATCCTCGGCGAAGCGGGCGCGTTCCTGGATGAAGCGGAAGCGGAGTTCGGGCTTGCGGCCCATCAGGTCCTCGACGAGGCGCGCGGTGTCCTTGGCGTCCGCCGCGCCTTCGTCGGTGCGCGGGTTGGGCACCATCACCCGGAGCAGCACGCGCTTCACCGGGTCCATCGTGGTTTCCCGAAGCGACGCGGGCGGCATTTCGCCCAGGCCCTTGAATCGGCTGATATCGACCTTCTTGCCCGCGAACGTGGTCTTGAGCAGTTCCTCGCGGTGGGCGTCGTCGCGCGCGTAGACGCTCGTCGTCCCGGCGGTGATGCGGTAAAGCGGCGGCATCGCGAGGAAGAGGTGCCCGCCCTCGATCAGCTTCGGCATCTCGCGATAGAAGAAGGTCATCAGGAGCGAGGCGATGTGCGCGCCGTCCACGTCGGCGTCGGTCATGATGATGACCTTCTCGTAGCGCAGATGCTCTTCCTCGTAGCGATCGCGGACGCCGCAGCCGAGCGCCTCGATCATGTCCTTCAGTTCCTGGTTGCCCTGGAGCTTTTCGAGCGAGGCGGAGGCGACGTTCAGGATCTTGCCGCGCAACGGCAGGATCGCCTGGGTCTCGCGAATGCGCGCCTGCTTCGCCGAGCCGCCGGCCGAATCGCCCT
>DBTR01000037.1:19547-32241 GCA_002307145.1 Rhodospirillum sp. UBA1311
CCGCCGGCCGAATCGCCCTCGACCAGGAACAGTTCCGAGCCCTCCGCCACCGCGCGGGTGCAATCGGCGAGCTTGCCGGGCAGGCGCAGGCGCTTGGTCGCCGACTTGCGCGAAAGCTCCTTGCTCTGTTTGCGGCGCTGGCGCTCCTCGGCACGGTCCAGCACCATCGCCAGAAGCCGGTTGGCGACTTCCGGATCGGCGGTCAGCCAATGGTCGAAGTGATCCTTCACCGCCTGCTCGACGAGGCGCGTCGCCTCGGCGGAGGCGAGCTTTTCCTTGGTCTGGCCCTGGAACTGCGGATCGCGGATGAACAGCGACAGCAACACGCACGCGCCGCCGAACGCATCCTCGGCGTTGAGCTTGTCGGCCTTGCGGTTGCCGATCATCTCGGCATAGCTGCGCAGGCCGCGCGCGACGATGTTGCGGAAGCCGTTCTCGTGGGTGCCGCCCTCGGGGGTCGGAATCGTGTTGCAGTAAGACGAGAAGAACCCGTCGTCCATGTCGTCGGGCCAGATCGCCGCCCACTCCACCGAACCCATGTCGTCGGAAAGCGTCGCGGTTCCGGCGAACGGCGTCGGCGTCAGGCGCGTGCGGTCGCTGGTGACGTCGGCCAGGTAATCCGCCAAGCCATTGGGGAAATGCAGGGTCGCGCTCGCAGGGGTCGGATCGCCCTCGGCGATCAGCTCGGGCGCGCAACTCCAGCGCACCGTCACGCCCCGGAACAGATACGCCTTGGCGCGGGTCATGCGATAGAGCGCGGCGGGGCGGAAGCGCATCCGTGCGCCGAAGATCTGCGGATCGGGGCTGAAGGTCACGGTGGTGCCGCGCCGGTTCTGCACCGCGCCCGCATCCACCAACGGCCCGAGCGCCAGCCCGCGCGAAAACGCCTGGGTGTAGAGCCTGCGGTTGCGCGCCACCTCGACGACGAGCGACGCCGACAGTGCGTTCACCACCGAAATCCCGACGCCATGCAAGCCGCCCGAAACCTTGTAGGCGTCGCCACCGAACTTGCCGCCCGAGTGCAGCGTGGTGAGAATCACTTCGAGCGCCGACTTGTCCGGATACTTCGGATGCGGGTCCACCGGAATGCCACGCCCGTTGTCGCGCACCGTCACCGCGCCATCGGCCAGCAGTTCCACGTCGATGATGCTCGCATGGCCGGCAACCGCCTCGTCCATCGCGTTGTCGAGGACTTCGGCCACCAGATGGTGCATCGCACGCTCGTCGGTGCCGCCGATATACATGCCCGGACGACGGCGCACCGGCTCCAACCCCTCAAGAACCTCGATGTCCTTGGCGGTGTAGGATTCGGCCTTGGCCAACGTCACGTCTTGGAACAGATCACTCATCGCGCTACCGGCTTACCTGACAAAAATCTATCCATGGGGGCTCAGCCACCCCCTACCCACCAAACCCTGGGTCCGGGCGGTACTGTACGCGCGAAGGCGCGGCAAGACAAGGCCAGGGCTTCGCCCCCGGGCCCCACCAAAGGCCGCCGGCCCTTGGATCCCGTGCATTTTGGTTTTTCGCGCGTCAGCGCAATCACTCACCCTGCAAGGCGCAGGCTTATGGCGCTTCGCGCAAAACCGACGGGGTTTGGGGCCCAGGGGCAAAGCCCCTGACCTTGCCTTTACGCCTTCAGCTTCGCGATCACCGCCACTTCGACCGGGGCGTTGCGCGGTAGGACGGCGACGCCGACGGCGTTGCGGGTATGGCGTCCGGCATCGCCGAAGGCGGCGACGAAGAGGTCGGAGGCGCCGTTGCCGATCGTCGGCTGGTCGAAGAAGTCGATGGCGGAGGCGACGAAGACGTCGACGCGGACGATCTTTTCGATTCGGTCGAGATTGCCTTCGGTGGCGTCGTTGAGCTTGGCGATCACCTGGAGGGCGGCGAGCTTGGCGGCTTCCACGCCGGTGGCGACGTCGACGTCCGCGCCGAGGCGGCCGGTGCAGCTCAGGCCCTTGTCGGTCATCGGCAGTTGGCCGGAGGTATAGACCCAGCCGTCGACGACGTGGAAGGGCACGTAGTTCGCGACCGGCGCGGCGGATACCGGCAGGGTCAGGCCGAGTTCGGCGAGGCGGGTTTTCACGGCGTCGGCCATGGCTTTTAGTCTCCGTTAGGGTTCGCATGTTCGACCCGGCCGGGGGCGTTGCGGAAAACGCAATTGGCCTCGAAGGGCGGATCGGCCTATTGTGCGGTGCCCGGTTCCGGGCGGATCGCATGAAGATTAGTGTCGGAGGCTCCCGGTGAGCAAGCTCTCCCTGCCCAAGGATAAAATCAAGGTCGTGCTGCTCGAAGGCATCCACGACAACGCCATCCACGCGCTCAACGTGTCGGGTTACGCCAACGTCGACAGCTACCCCGGCGCGCTCGACGGCGTCGCCTTGCGGGAGGCGCTCGCCGACGCGCACATCGTCGGCATTCGCTCCCGCACCCGCCTCACCGCCCAGGTGATCCAGCAGGCGCCGAAGCTGATGGCGGTGGGGTGCTTCTGCATCGGCACCAACCAGGTGGATCTCTCGGCCGCGAAGATGGCGGGGATTCCGGTATTCAACGCCCCCTACTCCAACACCCGCTCGGTGGCGGAGCTGGTGTTGGGCGAGATCATCATGCTCTACCGCGGCATCCCCGAGAAGTCGGCCGCCGCGCATGCGGGCCGTTGGCTCAAGACCGCCAAGGGCGCGCACGAGATTCGCGGCAAGAAGCTCGGCATCATCGGTTACGGCCACATCGGCTCGCAGCTTTCGATCCTCGCCGAGGCGCTCGGCATGGAGGTGCAGTACTTCGACGTGGTCAACAAGCTCGCCCTCGGCAACGCCAAGGCATGCCACACCATGGACCTGCTGCTGCGCACCTCGGACATCGTGACCCTGCACGTGCCGTCGACGCCGCAGACCAAGGGGATGTTCGGCGCGTCCGAGATCGCCTTGATGAAAAAGGGCGCTATGCTGGTCAACGCGTCGCGCGGCAACGTCGTCGACATCGACGCCCTCGCGGCGGCGCTGCAGGACGGCCAGATCGGCGGCGCGGCGATCGACGTGTTCCCGAGCGAACCGGCCGACAACGGCGACGAGTTCACCTCGCCGCTGCGCGGCATTCCGAACGTGATCCTGACGCCGCACGTCGGCGGCTCGACCCAGGAGGCGCAGGCCAACATCGGCACCGAAGTCGCGGAAAAGCTGATCACCTATTCGGACAACGGCTCGACCTTGGGCGCGGTGAACTTCATGGAGGTGGCGCTGCCGGTGCAGGGCACCCAGACCCGCTTCCTCCACATCCACCGCAACGTTCCGGGGGTGATCTCGCGGATCAACGACATCTTCTCCGCCAAGGGGATCAACATCTCCGGCCAGTATCTCCGCACCGACGGCGAGATCGGCTACGTGGTGGTGGACGTCGAGGCCGACATCCAGCCGGGCATGGGCTTCCGCCGCGAGCTGGAAGCGATCGACGGCACGCTGCGCGTCCGCTTCCTGTTCTGATCTAGACCAATATCACTGCCGACGCGGGGTCGAGGGCAACTTCGACCCCGTTGTCGTTGGCCTGGACGACGCGCCCGGCGTCGAGGACGTCGGCGAGGCGGCGATTGCCGAGCGCGTCGTGGTGGAGTTTGAGCCGCACCGGCTTCACGCCCGCGTTGACCGCCGTCACCGCGATCCCATCCCCGGCGCGACGCAGGCAGGCGAAGGCGCGCGGCTGGACGAGGAGGGTTTCGTAGTCGCCGTCGCACAGCGCCGGATGCGCCGCCCGCGCCCGCGCGAGGCCTGCGATCAGGGGCATCAGCTCGGGATGCGGCAGATTGGCGAGGTCGCCGGGCTGGAGTTCGGGGCGCAGCGGCCAGTCGTGCGCGGTGGCATGGGCTTCGCCCGCGATCCCCGCCTCGCTGCCGTAGTAGACGAACGGCACGCCGGGGAGCGCGAACAGCAGCGCCTGCAAGGGCGCGAGGTGCGCCGCGTGCTTCAGCTTCGAGGCGATGCGCGGCGTGTCGTGGTTGTCGAGGAAGGTGGCGAGAGGCAGGCCCCGCAGGGTTCCCTTCGGCCCGAACTGGCGATCGAGGGTGTGGGCGAGTTCGAACATGTTGCCGTCGTTGAATGCCGACCACAGCGCCTTGTGCAGCGCGTAGTTGGTGACCGAATCGTTGCCCGCGTCGGTCCAGCGGCGATAGTCGCCGTGGATCGCCTCGGCGAGCAGCCAGAAACCCGGGCGCTTGGCCCGGCACCGCGCCGCCAGTTCGGCCTGGAAACCGAGCGACAATACGTCTGCCGCGTCGAGGCGGATGCCGTCGATGTCGTAGGCGTCGATCCAGCCCTCGGCGGAGGCGAACAGATATTCGCGGGTTTCGGGATTCCGGGTGTTGAGGGTGACGAGGATATCGTGGCCGCGCCAGGTCTCGTAATGGAAGGACTCGCCGCGCAATCCGGGTTTTTCGAAATCGAGGACGAACCAGTCGGCGAAGCGCGAGTTGCGCCCCTTCGCCAGCACGTCCTGGAACGCCCAATGGCCGCGCCCGACGTGGTTGAACACGCCGTCAAGCACCACCTTGATCCCGCGCGCATGGGCCGAGGCGACGAGGCGCGCGAGGTCGGCGTCGGCACCGAGGCGGCGATCGATGCGGCGGAGATCGAGGATGTCGTAGCCGTGGGTGGCGGATTCGCAGACCGGCCCGAGCAAAAGCCCGCCGAGCCCGAGCGCCGCGACGTGATCGAGCCAGGGTTCGAGGTTCGCGAGGCGCGCCACCGCCTCGCCCGCGCCTGGGTTTGCCCTGGGCGCGCCGAGGCAGCCGAGCGGAAACAGGTGGTAGAAGCTCAGGTCATGCGCCCGGGACATCCGGCCTCCGGCTCTTGAGCAAGGCCGCCAACGCGGCGGCGTCACGATGCGCGAGGCCGCGCGCATGGTCGGCTGCGGCCTCGGGGGCGGCCTCGGCCAGCGCCCGCGCCAGATACGCGGTGGAGATCGACAACCGTGCCAGGGCCGCCTGCAGACGCGCCAGGGCGTCGCGATCCGCCCGCTCCCACTTCGACCCGCCGATCACCCGCCCGAGCCGCAACCGCAGAACCCCCACCCGCGCCAGATGCCCGCGCGCCGCCTCCGCCTCTCCGGCCTCCGCCGCCGCCCGCACCTCGCGAAGCAACCCGAGCGCCTTCGCCGCCAACCCTTCCGCCGCGCGCTCCGAGCTGGCCGGCAGCAGCAGCCAAGCCGTCGCAACGCCGAAACCCGCCCCGAGCGCAATCTCGGCCACCCGCAGCAGCGCGGCGCCCGCCGCGCCGTGCGCGCCCGGCACCGCCGAAATCACGATCACCGCCGCCACCGGCGCGGTGCGCCAACCGTCCTTCCAGGTCATCGCCAGCGCCGAAGGCAACAGCGCGAGCGCCAGCAACGCCAGGTCCGACTCCACCCAGGGCCGCAGCAACGCGGCGCCGCACGCCACGCCACCGCCCACGAACGTGCCGACCAGCCGGTCGGTTCCCGCCTGCGTCGCCGCGCCGGGGAGCGGCCGCGCGACGATCACCGCGCTCAACGCCGCCCAGTATCCTTCGGGCAACCCCAAGGCCGCCGACGCCGCGAACGCCGCCAACGCCGCAACCGCCAGCCGCAACGGTGGCACCAGGTCAAACATCCGCATCGTCGTCGTCCGTCATCGCCGCGGCCAACCGTTCGAGGAAGGCCGCGACGCGCGCTGCCTCCGCCAGGTCGGTCATCCCGAGCACCGCCGCAAGCCGACGTTGCCGCATGCCGAGTTCGGCGGCGAGCGCCGCCTCCCCCGCGCCGGTGATCCGGATGCGGGTCTTGCGGCGGTCGTCGGCATCGCCGTCGCGAGCGATCAGTTCCGCCGCCTCCAGCTCCGCCAGCAGGCGGGTCAAGGATTGGGGCCGAACCCGCAACCGGGCCGCCAGCGCCCGGCCGGTGATTCCGGCGTCGCGCGACAACGCACCCAGCGCCAGGAGTTTCGCCGGAGCGAGCGCACCCGCATGCGGCACGGCGCGCAGGCCCCGGCTCACCTTCAATATCGCACCGAGAAGCCGCGCGGTCGGATCGGTCTTGGTTTTCATAGTAAGACATATCTTACGATTTTTCCGGTCCGCCGCAAGAGCATCGGGCATGAAAAAACCGGCCGCCCCGCACGGGGCAGCCGGTTGCGGAAGATCGACCCGAACTATTTGCCCTGGAAGGCCGGAGTCCGCCGCTCGAAGAACGCGCGGATGCCCTCCTGGTAGTCCTTGCTGTCGTAGATTTCCCGGCGCAGCGACTGGATGCGCTCGTAGGCCTCCGGCACGATCGGGCGCGCCGCCGAGAGAATCCGCAGCTCCTCCTTCAGAATCCGCACCACCAGCGGCGACACGTCGCCGATCTGGGCGGCGAGGTCGAAGGTGAAGGCCTCGATTTCGTCGCGCGGCAGGACGTGGCCGATGACGCCGCTTTCGCGCAGCCGCTCCGCACCGATCGGGCGCGCGGTGAACAGCATTTCCTTGATCAGCGGCAGGCTCGCCACCCGCATCAGGTTGAGGACGCCCGAGATGTTGTAGGGCACGCCGAGCTTCGCCGGAGTGATCGCGAAGGTGGTGTCGTCGGCGGCGACGACGAGGTCGCAGCACATCACCATCTCGCACGCGCCGCCCCAGACCGTGCCCTCGACCATCGCGATCACCGGCGAGGTGTGGAGCTGGAGGGCGCGGATCAGCCGCCGCAGCGGGTCGTTGTAGGTGAGCGGATCGCGCCCGTTGAGCGGCAATTCGGCGACCTCGTGCCCGGCGGAGAACACCTTGACGCCGGGCTTGGCGCGAAGAATCACCGCGCGCAGGTTCTGCCGCTGCATCTCGGCGAGCGCGTCGATGATTTCGTCGACCAGCTCCTGGCTGAGGGCATTGACCTTGGGACGGTCGAGGGTGATGACGCCGGTGGTATTCCGGATCTCGGTGATGATTAAGGACATGTTTCAACTCGCGACAGGGACACCTGTCCGATATCACGAGGCGCGCGGACCATGTGGCGCATGGGCGTCTTGGACTGCCGCAGTCATGCGATCGGGGTACTGGACGGTAGGCCGCGCCCGGCAGCCGGTCAATCGCGCCCCAATTGCCGCATTCACCCGGGCAAACCGCCGCGCCCCGGCATTGACGCCGACTCATTCGGGGCGAAGCCACGATCCCGCCAAACGACTCGAAGGTCAGCGCACGCCGCCGACGTAAGCCGCGATCACCTCAAGAAACGCATCGCCGTAGCGTTCGAGCTTCGATTGGCCGACGCCCGAAACGCCGAGGAGATCGTCGCGGCTGGCCGGGCGCTCGGTGGCGAAGGCGACCAGCGTGGTGTCGGGGAAGATCACGTAGGGCGGCACCGAAAGCTCCTTGGCGATCGCGGTGCGCTTGGCGCGAAGCGCCTCGAACAGCTCCATGTCCGCGCCGTCGAGCGCGGACCGGGCCTCGGCGGCGCGCGGCGAGCCGCGTTTCGACGCCTTCGCCGTCGTCGGGCGATCCTTGCGCAAGCGCACTTCGCGCTCGTGGCGGAACACCGCGCGGGCGTCGGGTTCGAGCTTGAGCGCGCCATAGGCGGCGTGGTCGACGCTCACCAGCCCGGCGGCGAGCAGTTGGCGGTAGATCGACTGCCAGGTCTTCGCGGCGATATCCTTGCCCGCGCCGAATACCGGCATCTCGACGTGGCCGAAACGCTCGGTCTTGTCGTTGACGTTGCCCACCAGCACGTCGATCAAATGGCCGGTGCCGAAACGCTCGCCGGTGCGGTAGACCGCCGCCAGCGCCTTGATCGCGGCCTCGGTGCCGTCCCAGGTCTCCACCGGCTTGAGGCAGGTGTCGCAGTTGCCGCAGTTGCCGGGATAGGTTTCGCCGAAGTGGGCGAGCAGCGCCTGGCGGCGGCAGCCGGGGGTTTCGCAAATCGCCAGCAGGGCATTGAGCTTGGCGCGCTCGACCCGCTTGACGTCGTCGTCCGAGTTGCCTTCCTCGATCATCCGGCTGCGCTGGATCACGTCGGCCATGCCGTAGGTCATCCAGGCGTCGGACGGCAGCCCGTCGCGCCCGGCGCGGCCGGTTTCCTGATAATAGGCTTCGACCGAGCCCGGCAGGTCGAGGTGGGCGACGTAGCGGACGTTCGGCTTGTCGATCCCCATGCCGAAGGCGACGGTCGCCACAAGGCAGAGGTCTTCCTCCTTCAAAAACGCGTCCTGGTGGGCGTCGCGCATCTCGCGGTTCATTCCCGCGTGGTAGGCGAGCGAGCGAATCCCCTGCGTGTTCAGCCAGTTCGAGGTGTCCTCGACCTTGGCGCGGGAGAGGCAATAGACGATGCCGCTCGATCCCTTGTGGCGCGCGAGGAAGCGCAGGAGTTGCTGGCGCGGCTGGTCGCGCTCGACGATTTCGTAGGTGATGTTGGGGCGGTCGAACGAGGTGGAGAACACCACCGCGCCACGCAGGCCCAACTGGTCGATGATGTCTTCGCGGGTGTGCGGATCGGCGGTGGCGGTGAGCGCGATGCGCGGCACGCCGGGGAATAGCTCGGCGATGCGCCCAAGTTCGCGGTATTCGGGGCGGAAATCATGGCCCCATTGCGAAACGCAGTGCGCCTCGTCGATCGCGAACAGCGCGATCCGGGCCCGCCCGACCAAGTCCTGGAAGCCCGGCGTAACGATCCGCTCCGGCGTGACGTAGAGGAGGTCGAGTTCGCCGTTCAGGATCGCGCGGCGGACGTCGAGGAATTCCTCGCGGGTGAGCGACGAATTCAGCGCCGCCGCACGCACGCCACGCTGCTTCAGCGCCTCCACCTGATCCCGCATCAGCGCGATCAGGGGCGAGATCACGATGCCGACGCCGTCGCGCAGCAGCGCCGGAATCTGGAAGCACAGCGACTTGCCCGCGCCGGTCGGGAACAGCACCACCGCGTCGCCACCCGAGGTCACATGGTCGACCACCTCGGCCTGCCTGCCGCGAAAGCCGGGATAGCCGTAGACCCGCTTGAGAATCGCGAGCGGGTCTTTCCCGTCGCCGATCTCCGGCGGGAGCATGGAAGGATTCTGGGAATAAGGCATGGACCCGCTTTCGCCGAAGACTTCTCCTGCCGCTCCGGCCTTCCGGCCGGTACGACACGGCAGTGCCTACCCATACCCAGCAATCGCGGGATAAGCAACCCGCACCGCCTTGCCCCGGCGACTCGGGGGCTTTCGGGACTGCGGCGCGTCCGCCCCTCGCCCGGCCAGCGTGCGCCTCGCGGCAGCCGGTCGCCGTGCCTCCGGTTTCCGTGTACGCTCCACCTTGGACCCGGGCACAGGCCCCCTGCCCGAGGCCATCTGCAAATCCTTAGAATCGGTAAGGTTTTCCTGACCTTTGGGTGGGCTCTTCTCCGAGTCCGTGCCTACCCGCCGTGCCGCTAACCGTTCCAAATCACTTGAGAACCCCTCGCACATACAGATTTCTCGATGTGCAATCGAAGGGTTGCCGTACCACCCCTCGGAGGGGTATTTTTCCCCTGCCCCAAGAAGGGGGGCACGGGGGAACGCGCTTCCCCCTGCCGCCGCAGCGCCCCGGGGGGTCGGGGCCGCGCGGTCGTTCAGCAGTAGGGAATGAGCATGTACCAGATCATTCGGTGCGAGCAGTTTTCCGACGTGACCTTCCTCTGGGAGGTTCTCGCCCCCGACATCGCACAGGCTGCGCAGCCGGGTCAGTTCGTGATGCTGCGCCTTTATGAGGGCGGGGAGCGCATTCCGCTGACCGTCGCCGATTTCGACCGCGAGGCGGGCACCATTACCATGGTGATCCAGGCGCTCGGCAAGACCACCCGCGAAATGCGCGACCGCTACAAGGCGGGCGACAGCTTCCGCGACTTCGTCGGCCCGCTCGGCCTGCCCGCGCACCTCGACAAGGTCGGCCACGTGGTGTTCGTCGGCGGCGGCCTCGGCGTCGCGCCGATCTATCCGCAACTCCGCGTCGCCAAGGAGAAGGGCAACCGCACCACCGGGATCATGGGCTTCCGCACCAAGGACCTGATCTTCTGGGAAGACCAGTTCAAGTCGCAGTGCGACACCCTCTTGATCTGCACCGACGACGGCTCCTACGGCCGCCCCGGCTTCGTCACCGACGCGCTCAAGCACGTGATCGAGACCGACAAGCCCGACATGGTGGTCGCGATCGGCCCGCTGCCGATGATGAACGCCTGCGTCGAGGTTACCCGGCCGTTCGGCGTCAAGACCATGGTGTCGCTCAACACGATCATGGTCGACGGCACCGGCATGTGCGGCTCCTGCCGCGTCACCGTGGACGGCAAGGTCAAGTTCGCCTGCGTCGACGGACCCGATTTCGACGGCCACGCGGTCGACTTCAAAGAGCTGCTGATGCGGCAGAAACGCTTCAAGATCGAGGAAAGCGAGGCGAACGCGCAGTTCGAACACGTCTGCAACCTCGACAAGGTGCTGATCCAGGAAGGCAAGCGCACCTACAAGAAAATGGCCGAGGTCGCGCCGCACCAAACGCCGATGCCCGAGCGCGACCCTGCCGAACGCGCCACCAACTTCGAGGAGGTCAACCTCGGCTACTCCGCCGAAGACGCCTTCCGCGAAGCCGAGCGCTGCCTGCAATGCCGCAACCCGAACTGCGTCTCCGGCTGCCCGGTGGGCGTGGACATCCAGGGCTTCGTCCGCAGCCTCTTGGTTCACGACCTCGAAGGCGCGCTCAAGGTGATCAACGAGTCGAGCCTCTTCCCCTCGATCTGCGGCCGGGTCTGCCCGCAGGAGAGCCAGTGCGAGGCGCAGTGCCTGTTGGCGAAGCGGATGGAGCCGGTGGCGATCGGCCGGCTGGAGCGCTTCATCGGCGATTACGCCCGCCCGGCCAAGACCGTGCCGCTCAAGTTCGCCAAGTCGATCGGCAAAGTGGCGGTGGTCGGTTCCGGCCCCGGCGGCCTCGCCGCGGCTGCCGACCTCACGCGCTTCGGCGCCGAGGTCACGGTCTACGAGGCACTGCATGTGCTCGGCGGCGTGTTGCAATACGGCATTCCGCCGTTCCGCCTGCCGCGCGACATCATCGAGCGCGAAATCCAGAAGCTCAAGGATCTCGGCGTCACCTTCCTCACCAACAAGGTGATCGGCAAGACCTTCACCGTGCCCCAGTTGCTTGAGGACAAGGGCTTCGACGCGGTGTTCATCGCCGCGGGCGCGGGCGCGCCGAGCTTCCTCGGCATTCCCGGCGAGTTCGCGGGCCGGGTGTACTCGGCCAACGAGTTCCTCACCCGCGTCAACCTGATGGCGGGCAACACCTTCCCGATCGTCGACACGCCGGTGAGCATCGGCGAGAGCGTGGTGGTGATCGGCGCGGGCAACACCGCGATGGATTGCCTGCGCGTCGCCAAGCGCCTCGGCGCGCCCAAGGTCCGCTGCGTCTACCGTCGCTCGGAAGACGAAGCCCCGGCGCGCAAGGAAGAACTCCGCCACGCCAAGGAGGAAGGCATCGAGTTCTACTTCCTCCACGGCCCGGTGGAGATCAAGACCGATGCCGACGGCAACGTCGTCGGCATGCGGGTCGAGCGAATGGAACTCGGCGAACCCGACGACAAGGGCCGCCGCAAGCCGATCCCGACCGGCGTGTTCGTCGACCTCGACTGCGACACGGTGATCTACGCCCTCGGCACCAACGCCAACCCGGTGGTGGCGAGCACCGCCCCCGCCCTGGTGCGCAACAAGTGGGGCTACATCGTCGCCGACGAACAGACCCAGGCGACGACGATGCCGAAGGTGTTCGCGGGTGGCGACATCGTCACCGGCGGCGCCACGGTGATCCTCGCCATGGGGGCCGGCCGCCGCGCCGCGCGCGCGATCGGCGCATACCTCCAGGACCGCGAAAAGGCCTGGCCGCCCGCCCCCGAGACGATCGAAGCCTTCGTCCCGCCCACCCCGCTGCCGCAACCGGAGGAACCGGTTCCCGCCAGCGCGTAAGCCATAACCAAGAAAATTGGAAAAACCTTCCAGGGGGCGAGCAATCGCCCCCTTTTGTTTCGCCCAGGCCCCGGGGGAGGGACCTTGGCGTAGATCAGAAGCGACTTGAACTTGTGATGAATGCCCCTGAGGAGCGTACATCCAACGAGCCCAATGAATCGATCGCTTCCAGTCCGCTCTGGACTGCCTCTTGGCAATGTCCTAGCGCAATCGCGACAAGGATCATACGTAGCGCACGATATCCTCTTCGCTCCGCTTGCGTTCAGCCCGGATGCTGTCCGTGAGCCATTCTATTTGCTTTAAAGCCCAGTCCCGCACTGCCGGATTCTTATGGGTACTCCATGTCTGCACGAGAGGTAAAAGGGGTTCGAGGTACGGCGCCAGACCACCCCACGATGACTTAGGTCGCAGCCGGAACGCAAGAGCTTCAAGGACTCCGGGCGCGTTACCGAACTCGTCTATGTAAGCTTCGAGTTCCTTGTGCCACGAGAGAACGCCATTCATATCTCGCTGCGCTACTGGCAGCCAGTCTACCGCCACAGCTGCGCGTTTTTCGGGCTTCGCTCTGACCCACGTGAGAAATTGTGAAGGCGGGATATCGATGCCAAGCCCCCGTCCCAGGTGATCGTCCTGGAAACCGTTATGTGCTTCTAGAAGGTTCTCGATATAGAAACGAGTGCGCCACGATCTGCTTGTAAGCTTTTTCGCGATCTCATCCCAAACGGGCTGAGGATGCAGCGGCATGAGCTGCTGCCGGTTTTGTGGACA
>DBTR01000015.1 GCA_002307145.1 Rhodospirillum sp. UBA1311
GTCCACAAAACCGGCAGCAGCTCAGTGTGCCTCAGCTAACTGAGCGACGTCGTTGTAGCGGCTTGGCGCCCTTTGGGGTCGTGCCGTAGAGCGATGCGAGGCCTCTAAAACGGACCTTCTCCTGAAGTCGTTGCCATCTGTGGAGGATGGTGGAGGTGGTCAACGCAGGGGGAATGCTCAAATCCCGATCCGACGCCATATCAAAAAGCAGCGTTCGGTCGACCCCAGCCTCTACCGGCAGCGTAACCTGATCGTGCGGCTCTTCAACAAGCTCAAACACTTCAGGCGGATCGCCCCCCGCTTCGACAAGCTCGCCGGGAATTTCCCGGCCGCCTTCATGCTCGCCGCGATCCGCCTGTGGCTCAGAGCTTATGAGCCCACGACCTAACCGCCATCAAGCCACAAGAGGTAAAGCGTGTAAGCCACCGTTTAAGGCCCGTGGCGCACTTCGCGCGAGCGCGGAGATTGTGAAACGTGTCGTTTTTGATATGGATTTATATGAAATTTAATCGCTTTTTCTGAATGATCTAGATGACATACGGTCGAAGGCATCACATCCCCGCATGCTTTCGAGTGCATCATGATCGGTAATCGCCGCATTCCCTCCCCGCCTCAGGCGGACCCCGCCGTGCTCGCCGGTTTTGCCGACGCTGCGACCGCCATCATCAGCGACAATCTCGCCCGGCTGCCCGGCTGCGTTGGTCTGCTGGCCTTACACGGCGACCGCCCGATGATCGGCACCGCGCTCACCGTCCGCACTGCCGCGGGGGACAATCTTACGATCCACCAAGCCCTCGACATGGTTCGGCCGGGCGACGTGGTGGTGGTTGACGGAGGCGGAGACTGCAGCCGCGCCCTGATCGGCGAAATCATGGCGACGATCGCGAAGACGCGCGGCGCGGCAGGTTTTGTGATCGACGGCGCGATCCGCGACATCGCGGCGATCCGGGCGCTCGGGCTCCCTTGCTTCGCACGGGCGGTGATCCATCGCGGCCCTTACAAGAACGGTCCGGGGGAAATCAACGTCCCGGTTTCGATCGGCGGTTTGACGATCGAGCCGGGAGACATCGTGGTCGGCGACGCGGATGGCGTCGTCGCATTTTCGCAAGCCGACGCGGCCGAACTTCTTGACGCGGTTCGCCGCCAGGAAGCGCGAGAGGCCGAGATCTTAGAAAGCATTCGCGACGGCCGATATGCCGGCGCCTACGGCAAGCCACCATCGGCGGCGTAAGAGGCGCGCACTCACTGACCCAATCCACGAAAGGATCAACGATGAGGACGTTCACTAGGTTCGTACTGGCCGCAGTGGTCTGTCTGTCGACGGCTTCCACCGCCGCCCAGGCCGACCAGCTCGCCGACATCAAGGCGCGCGGCAAGCTGATCTGCGGCACCATGGGCACGATGGAACCCTTCAGCTTCCAGGATACGGCGACCCGCGAGACTATCGGCTACGAGGTTGATCTCTGCCGCGCCGTGGCGAAGTCGCTCGGCGTCGGCCTCGAGATGAAGCTGCTCGCGGTCGAGGCCCGCATCCCCGAGCTCGTCCAGGGGCGCGTCGACATCCTCTCGGCGGCGCTCGGCTATTCCGACGAGCGGGCGAAGCAGATCGACTACAGCCTGACCTCGTTCGTCAGCCGCCAGATGCTGCTGGTCAAAGCGAATAGCGGTTTCACCACCCTCGATCAGATTAAGGACAAGAAGATCAGCGCGCCCAAGGGGTCGAGCTCGGAGCGTTATGTCCGCTCGTTGTTCCCCGACGCCAATCTCCTGACCTTCCAGGACCCGCCGAGCGCCTTCCTCGCGCTGCAGCAGTCGAAGGTGAGCGCGTTCGTGCTTTCCGAGCTTGGGCTGATCAACTTCATACGCCAGGCGGGCGATGGCTTCGCCTTCATCAAACAGCCGGTCGCGATCGAGTTCTGGGGGCTCGGCGTGCGCAAGGACGAACCCGCGTTCCTTGGCGCGGTCAACGATGCCCTGAAGTCGCTCGAAGCGTCGGGAGAGGGTGAAAAGATTTTCGCCAAGTGGTTCGGTAAAAGCACGGTTTACGGTCTCGATCGACCGTTCCGCCTCGACCAGCCGGCGGGCAATCCGGTCCTCGCGCCGAAGTCCTGATCGTTGACATCCCGCCGATCCGACGCCCGGGGGCGGTTCGCCGCCCCCCCCCCCCGCGTCTCAATGAAAGACCGGTAGCCATGGGATACACACTCGATTTCGGTGCGATTCTGAGCGGAGAGCATCTGCGCTGGCTGATATCGGGACTCCGCCTTACCCTTGAGCTGACCCTGTCGTCGTGGGTGCTGGCGCTGGTGCTCGGCGTGATCCTGGTACTGCTGCGCAGTAGCGGCATCAAACCCGCCGAATGGTTCGTCACCGCTTATGTCGAAGTGCACCAGAACGTGCCGCTGCTGGTGCAGGTGCTGTTCTGGTATTTCGCCGTACCCGAGTTGCTGCCGGAAGCGGGCCGCATCTGGCTCAACGAACGCAACAGCGAGTTCCTTCTCGTGATGCTGGCGCTGTCGTTCTGCTTTGCCGCATACATGTCGGAGGCGCTGCGCTCGGGGATGCGGGCAATCCCCCAAACCCAGCATGAAGCCGGCCGGGCGCTGGGCTTCGGCTACCTCCGGACGATGCAATACGTGGTCATCCCGCAGGCCGCCCGGCTCGCAATTCCGCCGCTGATCAACTATTCGCTCCTGCTATTCAAGAATACTTCGCTCGCGATGGCGATCGGGGTTCACGAACTCACCACCCAAACCCGGCAGATCGAGAACGACACGTTCCGCACGTTCGAGGCCTTCACCGTCTCGACCGTGCTCTACCTGATGATCTCGTTCGTGATCATGGCGGGTGGCGCGTTGCTGGAACGCCGAATCAAGCGCGAGGGCCGCTGATGCTCGATATCCTGCGCGAATACTGGCTGCTGTTCCTGGTTGGGCAGTATCCGAACGGACCGCTCGGCGGACTGGTTGCGACTCTGCTGGTGGCGATCTGCGGGCTCGGCCTCGCGTTGCCGTGCGCGATGGCGATCGCGCTCGGGCGGATCAGTCCCTACATGCCCGTGAGGATCGCCGCCGCCTTCGTCGTCCATACCGTACGGGGAACGCCGTTCCTGATGGTGATCTTCTGGAGCTATTTCGGGCTGCCGATCCTACTCGGACGGCCGATCAACGGCTTCGTCACCCTGGTGGGCGCTTTGGTGCTTTACGAGAGCGCCTACCTGGCCGAAGCAATTCGCGCCGGCATCGAGGCGCTGCCACGCGGCCAACGCGAGGCGGCGCGCGCGCTCGGCCTCAACTACTGGCAAACGATGGGGCTGGTGATCCTGCCGCAGGCGCTGTTCAATGCCCTGCCGAGCTTGCTCACCCAGTTCGTGTCCCTGATCAAGGAGACCTCGCTCGGCTACGTCATCAGCGTCAACGAGTTCACCTTCGCCGCCGCGCAGGTCAACAACCAACTCCTGACGAAACCGGTGCAGGTGTTCTCGATCCTTGCGCTGACGTTCTTCGCCGTGTGCTTCACCCTCACCCAGACCGCTCGCCGCCTGGAGCGTATCGTGGCGCGGCGACGCAACGGTATGGCGAAAGATGGCGAGCCCACGGCTCTCCTCGCGACGGAACCCACGCCATGATCTTTTTCGAATCGGTCGACAAGTTCTACGGCTCACACCGCTGCCTAACCCGGATCACCGCGCACGTGGCGAAGGGCGAGGTGGTGGTGATCTGCGGCCCTTCGGGCTCGGGCAAGACCACGCTCATCCGCACCGTCAATGGCCTGGAGCCGATCCGCAGCGGCCGCATCGTCGTCAACGGCCAGGATGTTCACGCCCCCAAGGCCGACATCAACCGGCTGCGGCGCGAGATCGGCTTCGTCTTCCAGCAGTTCAACCTGTTCCCCCACATGACCGTGCTCGACAACGTCAGCCTCGCGCCGCGCAAGCTGCGCGGCCTGCCGAGAGAACAGGCGGAAGAGGAGGCGCGCGCGCTGCTCGCCCGCGTCGGCCTCGCGGAGAAGGCGAACGTCTACCCGGGCCAGCTCTCGGGCGGACAGAGTCAGCGGGTCGCGATCGCGCGCGCGCTCGCGATGTCGCCGCCGGTGATTCTGTTCGATGAACCCACCAGCGCTCTCGACCCCGAGATGGTCGGTGAAGTCCTGGCGGTGATGCGCGATCTCGCGGGAAGCGGCATCACCATGGTCTGCGTCACCCACGAGATGGGGTTCGCTCGCGAGGTCGCCGACCGGGTATGGTTCATGGATTCCGGTGTGATCCTCGAGGATGCGTCCCCCGAGGAATTCTTCGTCGCGCCGCGTCACCCGCGCGCGCGTCGCTTCCTTGCCGACCTGCGCCACGCATAAAGCTCATTCCTGGAGGGGCGGGACGCCTTCTCCGAGCACCGAGGCGGAAAACGAGCAGGTCTGCTCGGCGAAGCGGGTGACGTCGGCACACAGCAACGGCGAGCGCTCGGCGCGATAGAGGGTGGCGTAGCGCACGCGCGGCAAGCGAGGTGTGGTTCCGATCACCTGAAGCAGCCCCCGACGCAAGAGCGGTCGCATCGTCTGTATCGGCAGGTAGGTGATTCCAAGACCGGAAACCGTAAACCCAAGCTGTGCGATGAGGTTGTCGCAGGTAATCTGGCGGGCGACGCGGATTCCATTCTGGCGCAGCCAGCGGCCATAGATGATGCCTGTGCCCGAGCGCTCGCCCTGGGTCAGGACCGTGAGCCCGGGAATCTCCTCAAGACGGATCGGTTCGTTCGGATCGCGCCCGGCGAGAACCGTCTCGGCCAGTGTGGGCGAGCACATCCAGACGTTTTCAACGCTTTTGAGCGGCGTCAGGACGCAACGCGCGTCGTCGAACACGTCGGGAACGATGATCATATCGATGCTGTCGGCCTCAAGGCGCTCGAAGAGTTCGGAACTGATGCCGACCTCGGGTTCGATGACCAAACGCGGATACCGCCCCCGGATCGCGTCGATCAACGCGGGGAGCCAGGTCAGCGCGGTGAGTTCGGTGACGCCGAGGCGAAAGCGCCGCAGTAGCACGTCCGCCGCGCTAACACGCTCGACCGCGCGGTCCCGGCGTTCCAGCAGGTCGCGGGCGTGAACCAGCAGTTCCTCGCCTTTCTCGGTGAGGCGTGCGGTGCGCTTCCGGCGATCGAATATCTCGACGCCGAACGCCGTCTCAAGCTCTTGGATTCGCTTCGACACCGCCGACTGGGAGGTGTTGAGTTTGTCTGCTGCGGCGGCGAAGTTGCCGAGTTCGGCGATCCAATAGAGGGCTTCGATTTGTTTGAAGGTGAGCATTGGTCAGTTGATGACGGAGGGTGAGTGTCGAAATTATATCTCTAATTTTGATCTGGTATGACGATTTAATATCGCTAAAACGATCTCTCAGATTCCTTTAGTCTGGCTCGGCGCACTCCCCAGAACCTTGAAAAGGAACCGAAAATGTTTGCCGCGCGCCTGCAGCGTATCCAGTCATCCCCCAGCATGGCCGCGAAAGCCGCCGTCGATCGCCTGCGCGCCGAGGGCCGTCGGATCGTCGATTTCACCCTCGGCGAGCCCGACTTGCCGACGCCCCCGGCTATCGTCGAGGCGGCAGCGGCGGCGATGCGCTCCGGCCAGACGCGCTATACCGCCGCCGCCGGAACCCCGGCGCTGCGCCGCGCGATCGCGGAAAAGCTCGACCGCGACAATCATCTGCACTACGAACCCGACGAGATCGTGGTCGGCTGTGGCGGGAAACACGTCATCTTTCACGCGCTCGCCGCGACCCTCGATCCCGGCGACGAGGTCGTCGCAGAGGCTCCGTTCTGGGTGTCGTATCCCGACATCGCGCTGCTTTGCGACGCAAAGCCGGTAACGGTGATGGCGTCGGCCAACGACGGATGGCGGATTTCTCCGGAAGCGATCGAGGCCGCGATCACGCCGCGAACCCGCTGGCTGGTGCTCAACACCCCGAACAATCCCTCCGGTCGCGTCCTCACGCGCGCCGAGCTGGAAGCGGTGGCCATGATATTGCGGCGGCATCCGCGCGTCTGGCTCCTTTCCGACGAGATTTACGAGCATTTCGTCTACGATGGCGCGATCCATGTCTCTCCCGTCGAGGTCGCACCTGACCTCCGCGAGCGCATTCTGATCGTCAACGGCGTCTCGAAGAGCTACTGCATGACCGGCTGGCGGATCGGCTTCGGCGCGGGTTCGCGATCCTTGATCTCGGCGATCGCAAAAATCTCATCGCAGACCACCACCTGCGCCGACGCGGTCGCCCAGGCGGCGGCGGCGGCGGCCTTGTCGGGCGATCAATCGCCGCTCCACGCGATGGTGGCCCTGTTCCGCGAGCGCCGCGACGCGATGGTTACAGGTCTCGCGGGCATCGACGGGCTGACCTGCCCGAGCCCTTCCGGCGCATTTTATGCGTTTCCGTCAGTGGTGGGATTGCTCGGCCGAAAAAACCCGGACGGACGAATCATCGCCTCGTCGGGCGATCTCGCGCTCGATCTGCTCGAACGCGCCGGAGTCGCCACGGTTGGCGGCGAAAGCTATGGTAGTCCCGGTTATCTCCGCCTGTCCTTCGCTACCGACGTCGCCGAGATCGTCGAGGGATGCCGCAGAATCTCCGCCGCTTGCGCGGAACTCACATTGCCGTGAAGCAAGGTGACGGTGGCGCGCAATAAGAGCCGGGTGCGCCAAAAAACGCGAAGCTATCCATTCGCGGGCCTCAACGGTGGTGCAGATCGATATGAGGTGGCGGGGCAGGATGTTGATGATCAATGATCAGACGGTTGACCTCGCCCGCGGAGACGCGGGCGAGGTTCCCAGGCGATGCGGTCGTGCCAGTTGGGGAGTAGGGGCTTCCTGGGCGAGCAGGGCGTTGATGCCGGGGTAATTCCCACTGGCAGATGCTGATCGGAGGCGTTGCCGCGAGTGATCTGATCTGGTTGTAGGAGGCGCAGATGCGCCGGATATTGCCCTGGCCGTTACTCGGCGCACGGGCAACAGCTCGCATTCTCGTACACCGGCGATCTGACTAGTTGATTTTATAGGAGCGAAGGGTGCTGCCGGTGAGGATCCGCGACTTCAGTCTTCCCGAGGCGGTGCTCGACCTATGGCAGTTTTCCGATGGAGTATTCCTGACAGCCGCCCGTCCGCTTCCGGCCCCTTCAAGGCCATTCTGGGGATTGGCACCCATTCCAGATAACAGGCCTTCTCGGGGTTCATCTGATCGTCGCGGTTGGGCTATGCATCTCAGCTGCATGAGTGCACCCAATCCCGGTAGTACAGATTCATTGCCGCTGCCAAGCTCTGGTTACCGGCTTTTGTCAACGGGGCCTAGACTGGGTCCTTAGAGCACACCATCCCTTCCGGAGAGTGTGTTTTTCTATCCGGCGAGAGCGAGGTTAGCGGAAACCCGCATGTTCAAGAATATAGAAGGTATACCGTTTTTCGTGTGCCGATGAGAGTGCTGTCACCGCGCATCGGCTACCTCCGCCAGACCGGGAACGGATCGGGGAGAGTCCGCCATGCTGTGAAGTCCGGGGTTTCGGGGACGTCCAGCAGGCAGTCCTCCAGCCGCTTCCGCAGCGCGTCCTCGTCCATGCCGGTGCCGATGAAGACAAGTTCCTGGCGGCGGTCGCCGAAGCGCGAATCCCACTTCTGCTTGACCATCCTTCTCCAGGCGGCGTCCTGCGGCCAGCGCGCGCGTGGGACGGACGCCCACCAGAATCCCAACCCTTCGGTCCGCACGAACGAACCCGCCTGGCTCATCTCGCCCACCCAATCCGGCCGCGTCGCCAGCCAGAAATGCCCCTTGGCGCGGATCACGCCGGGCCACACGGAGCCGATGAAACGATGAAACGCCTGTGGGTCGAAGGGGCGCGGCGACCGGAACACGAAGCTGCCGATGCCATATTCTTCGGTTTCGGGGACATGATCGCCGAAGCCGTAGAGTTCTTTCGCCCACAGGGGATGATCCTGGGCCTTTTCCGGATCGAACCGCCTGGTGCCGAGAACGGCGTCGAGGGCGACGCGCCCCATGTCGGTCGCGATGACCTCGGCGTCCGGATTGAGGGCGGTGATGATCTTTCGCGCGCCCTCGCGTTGGGCGTCGTCGGCTAGGTCGACCTTGTTGAGAACGATCACGTCCGCGAACTCGATCTGGTCGACGAGTAGGTCGACGAGAGTCCGGGTTCCCGCCTCGTTGGGGGACTGGCCGCGATCGGTGAGGAAATCGGTGGACGCATAGTCTCTGAGCAGGTTTGCCGCGTCGACCACCGTCACCATGGTGTCGAGCCGCGCGATGTCGCTCAGGCTTTCTCCCTGTTCGTCCTGGTAGGAGAAGGTCGCGGCGATCGGCAGAGGCTCGGCGATGCCGGTCGCCTCGATGAGGAGATAGTCGAAACGCCCGTCGGTCGCGAGGCGACGGACTTCGCGCAGCAGGTCGTCGCGCAGGGTGCAGCAGATGCAGCCGTTGGTCATTTCCACCAGCTTTTCCTCGGTTCGCGAAAGCGGTGCGCCTTCCCGAACCAAGTCGGCGTCGATGTTGACCTCGCTCATGTCGTTGACGATCACCGCCACCCGCATGCCTTGGCGGTTATTGAGGATGTGGTTGAGAAGGGTGGTTTTTCCGGCGCCCAGAAATCCGGAAAGCACGGTGACGGGAAGCTTCTTGCGCATGCCAACTCCTTTGTCTTGCGGGCAGGTCCGGCGCGGGCGCGGCGAATCCGGCGTTGCGAACGCATGTGATATCATGTAGCGTTTAGCGCAACATTATAGCGTTAAAAAAATGCACGAGGCCGAACATGCTCGACGACCCGCTCCGCGGCACTGCCGCGGAAGACCACCGCCTGCCCGTGATTGTAGTCACCGGATTTCTCGGCAGCGGCAAGACCACCGTCCTCAATGGTCTGCTACGGCGAACGGAGTTCGCCGGAACCGCGGTGATCATCAATGAATTCGGAGAGATCGGCCTCGACCACGAACTCGTCACCCATACCACCGAGGAGATGGTGCTTCTGAGCAGCGGGTGTCTGTGCTGTACGATCCGCGGCGATCTGGTGGAGACCCTTGGACGGTTGGTCGATCGCCTCGACCGGGGAGAAGGTGCAGGGTTCGCCCGCGTGATGATCGAAACCACCGGTCTCGCCGATCCCGCGCCGATCCTGCACACCCTGATGACCGACGCAGCGCTCACCCGGCGTTATCGGCTCGATGGCGTGATCGCCACCGTCGACGCCGCGGTGGGCATGGCCACCCTCGATCGACACGAGGAGGCGGTCAAGCAGGTGGCGGTGGCCGACCGGATCCTCTTGACCAAGAGCGACATGGTGTCGCGCGGCGAGATCGAAGCGCTCCTGCAGCGGCTCGACCGGCTCAATCCCGCGGCTCCGGTGATTCGCGCGATCAACGGGGCCGTCGAACCCTCGGCTCTGCTCGCCGTCGGCGCCTTCGACCCCGGCGAGAAGATCCCCGACGTCCGCCGCTGGCTCGACGCTGAAGCCTACGCCGGCCACGACCACCATGGCCATGCCCACGACGTCAACCGCCACGACGACCATATCCGCGCGGTGTGCCTGACGTTGACCGAGCCGGTCTCCGGCCGCGCGTTCAACATGTGGATGGAATTCCTGCTGATGCTCAAGGGGCCCGATCTGCTGCGGATGAAGGGGCTGGTGAACATTCGGGAACTGCCCGGCCCGCTGCTGATCCACGGCATCCAGCATATTTTCCATCCGCCGCGCATGCTGCCCGAATGGCCGGGAGACGACCGGCGTTCGCGCCTCGTCTTCATCGCGCGGGACATGGAGGAACGTACGTTTCGCGATACCCTCGGCATCTTCACCGCCGACGACGCACCGCCAACGATCATTCCCCTCGACGCCCCCCTGCGCGTGGAGGCGGACGGCACCGTGACGATGTACGACGACCGCATGTAAACCGCGCGACATTTCTGTCGCTTGCTCCGCTTCCCTACGCGCGCCGAAGTCGCTTTGATTTGTTATAGTGTAACAAACCTATTGACGCGCATCCCATGATCCGCATAGAGCTGGTACCCCACTCTTGCGACGGAGGCAGCATGGACGGAGCCCGGGGATATCCATCTCTCGATCCGTCGGGAACACGTCGGCTCGGCGCGGCTGAGCTTGACTCCTATATGCCCTCGTCCGGTTGGCGCGAGACGCGCATGACGGATGCCCCGGGGCGCGCGACTTTCCACTGCGCACGAATTTCCTCCGGCATCACCGTAACCCGGTCCGCTTGCCGGTTCGAGCGCGCCTACGATGCCTCCATTAGCCATCCCACGGCAACGGCGATGCTGGTTTTTGGCGAGAGCGGGTGTTCGCGTTTTGAGGTCTCGGGTACGAGTCTGACGATCCTGCCGGGCGACGTCTGGTTGATGCGCGCCGAGGACTTGTGCCGGCACACTCCGCCCGGAATCTCCTCAGCGATGACGGTGATCAAGTTCGACGCCGCGCGGATCGGCGCAGCACTGGGGAGGAGGGACGAGCAGCCACCTGTCATCCGCCTCGGCCGCAATACCTGTGCCCGGGCCTGTCTCGGGGGCATTCTCGATAATCCCCTGGCGTCGCCCCTCGATCGCCTGCTGGCCGAGGGTCAATCCCTGGCACTGCTGGCGCGTTGGCTCGGACCGCCGCTTGAGGCGGCCGCCGGAGCCTCCGGGGTGTCGGGCGACGACGCGCGCCGCCTCGGCCGGGTGGTCGATATCCTGACCGCCGACCTCAGCGCGCCGCCGAGCCTCGATGCCCTCGCCGCGACCGCCGAGATGAGCCATGTCCGTCTCAACCGCTGTTTCCGCAAGGCCTACGGCATGACAGTGTTCGAGTGGCTGCGAGGCTACCGCCTTGATCGCGCGCGGCGCTGTCTGGAGGACCCAGGGCAAAGCGTTACCGAAGTCGCGTTCCGTTGCGGCTTCAGCAGTTCCAGCCACTTCGCCGCGGCGTTCCGCGAGCGCTTCCGCTGTTCCCCGCAGGAGTACCGGCGGCAGGGTTCGCCGGCTGCCGGAAGCGCGTTCGCCGAATGACGGCGACGGCGCAACGCCGCTGTTATGCTCAAACGTTTTCCAGCCGCTTCCGGATCGCCGTCATGCCTCATTCCACCGCCCAGCCCCGCAAGATCGCGGCGTTGCTGGTCTTCGCTCTGGTCGCCAACGCCGCCGGGCATTCCTTCATCCTGGTGGTGTTGCCCGGTCTCGCGCGGCGGCTGGGGTTTTCCGACCTGCAGGCGAGCCTCCTGATCGGCTTGTCGGCCCTCGCTGCGACTCTGGCTGCGCCACTCTGGGGCGTCGCCGGAGACCGCGGCGGAAGGCGGCGCCTGATCCTCGCCGGACTCGGTGCTGGCACGGCCTTCTTGGCGTTCGCGGCGGGTCTGGTGCGCTGGCGGCTGTCCGGGGCCATCAATGCCGAGACCACGTTCGCAGCGTTATTCGCGGCCCGGTTCGTGCAGGTTTGCCTGGGCGCGGGGCTGATGCCCGCCGCCCAGGCGGTGTTCGCCGACATCACCGCGAACGACCGCCGCGCCGGAGGCATGGGGCTGATGGGCGCGGCATTCGGCATCGGCTCGATCGCGGGCGGGGCATTCGCGTGGCGCATGGCGGCGGACCGACCTGCGTTCGCCCTCGCGCTTCTGGCTGCGCTGGTGGCGGTTGCCGCCCTTGGTGTTGCGCTGCGTCTTCCCGAGACCCGGGGCAGCGTTACCGCTGTTCCGCCGCGCCTGCGGTTCGTGCGCTACCTCGCGCGGTTCCTCGTCATCACCTTGCTGGCTCTATCCGCCTACGCTGCGCTGCAGCAGGTGACGATGCTGCGTCTCCAGGACGGGTTCGGCCTCGCCGTTGACGCGGCGATGCGGGTCGGCGGCGGCATGATGATGACGGCGATGGCGACGATGGTCGTTGGCCAACTCCTGTTGGCGCGCCGCCTGGCCTGGACGCCACTGCTCCTCAGCCGCGTCGGCGCCGTGGTTGCCGCCGCGTGTCTGCTTGCGGCGGCATTCGCCCCGGTGTTGCCGATGCTGTTGGCGGCGATGGCCGGGGTCGGGCTCGGGCTCGGGCTGCTGTTGCCGGGCAACCTCGCGCAGATCAGCCTGCGTGCCGGCGGTACCCAGGCCGCTGCCGCCGGTATCAACGCGCTCGCCCAGGGGCTCGGCATGGCGCTCGGGCCGATCGCGGGCGCAATGCTGCACCGCGTCTCGCCCCAGGCGCCCTACTTTGCGGCCGCCATGGCGCTTGCGTGTGTCGCGGTGCTGGCGTGGCGTGCGCCGAACCCTTTCGCCGATTGATCGATCTCCGTTCGCCGGACGGCGGCGCGTCCCGCTTCGGCGGGTTAGGGTCCTCGCGCGAATTGGAAAAGGGGGAAGCGATGAAAGCGATCCGCTATGCGATCCTGCCAGTTGCGGCGGGGTTGGCGATGGCCGTGCCGGCGATGGCAGAGGAAGTCCTGCCGACGCTCGAGGTGACGGCGCGGCAATGGAAGGAGGATCCGGCGAAGGTTCCGGAAAGCGTCGCGGTGATCGATGCGAAGCGCCTCAACGGGCCGGGCGGCGACGATCTCGAGGCGATCGCGGCGGCGACTCCCAACGTCGCGATCGAACAGTCGTCGGTGCAGAGCCGGGTGGTGATGCGCGGCATGTCGGCGGCCAACACCGGTCTTCAGGATCCGGTTGGCTATTTCGTCGACGGTGTCGCCCTGCCGTTCGGTGCGACCCAGGCGCCGGGCTTCTTCGGCCTCCAGAGCATGGAAATCCTCAAGGGCCCCCAGGGCGCGCTCTACGGGCGCAATACCGAGGCCGGGGCGATCAAGGTGGAAACCCGGGCGCCGTCGTGGACGCCGGCGGCCAGCCTCGATTTGACCGCCGGGCTGGCGAAGGGAGCGGACGGCAACGCACCGCTCGGCTCGTTGGAGGGCTGGGTTTCCGGCGCGGCGATCCCGGATCGTCTCGCCATCGGCCTGACCCTCCGCGCCGACGGGGCCGAGGGTCCGTTCCGCAACCGCCTCGACGGACGCGACGACGGCGGCGATACCAGCCGCCTCGGCGTTTCCGCAGCCGCGAGCCTGATCGTGAACGACGACACCGACGTTTCGCTCAAGAGTACGGTGGCGCGCAACGACCTCGGCAAGATGCGGATGCGCTATGTCACCGGGGCTTACGCCACGCCGCGCTTCGAGACCAACTACAATACCGACGCCTGGGACGACAGCACCAGCGCGGTGCAGGCGTTGCAGGTGAACCACCGTATCGACGACATCGAGCTGACCTCGATCACCGGCTGGACCCATTACGACCGCGATTTCCAGATGGACGTGGACACCGCGTTTCTGCCGACCCTTCCGGCGCTCTATTCCCACACCGACGACGCGCTTTCGCAGGAACTGCGGCTCGCGTCCGTCGACCCGGCGGCACGTCTGAAATGGCTCGGCGGCATCCACGTCTATCGTGAGTGGACCGACATCGACTACGCCATCGGCACGCCGCGCGTCACCCGCAACACCGAGATCGACCAGACCGGCGTCGCCGGGTTCGGGCAGGTGGAATACGCGGTACTCGAACGCCTGCGTCTCGGCGTCGGTGGTCGCGTCGAGCATGTCTCGCAGTCGGGCGACCAGGACTATCTCAGCGCCGCCCGGAACACCTCCTACAGCGCCGATCAGGATGTGACGGCGTTCCTGCCGCGCTTCACCGCCGCGTTCGACCTGACGCCGGAGACCATGCTCTACGCTTCCCAGGCGCGGGGCTACATGCCGGGCGGCTACAACTACGCCATGGCGTCGAGCGGGTCGTCGTTTGGCTACGATCCGGAATACAGCTGGACCACCGAGGTGGGGGTGAAGACCCGCTCGGCCGACGGCCGCTTTGGCGCGGGCGTCGCCGCGTTCCGCACCGTGACCCGCGACAAGCAGGTGGTGGAGGTCGCTGTGGGCGGCGCAACCAGCTATTCCAACGCGGGCGAGGCGGAAGTCACCGGCCTCGAGTTCGAGGCCGACGCGGAAATCGCGCCGAAGCTCCGGCTCTTCGGCAACTTCGGCCTCCAGCACGGCGAAGCCACCGATTACACCACCGCCACCGCCGACTATTCGGGAAACCGTTTGCCCATGACCGCCAATTACACCTGGGCGACGGGTGTCGACTACGGCAAGGGCGAAGGCGTGTTCGCGGGCGCGCGGGTGCGGGGTTCGGGCCCGTACTATTTCGACAGCGCCAACCTGGTGCGGCAGTCGGCGTTCGCCACCGTCGACGTCGAGGCGGGCTACGACTTCGGCGGCGTGCGGATCTCCCTTTGGACGACCAACCTGTTCGATGAAGGCTATTACACCCGCGGCTTGGTCGCGCCGCTCGGCCAAATCGTCGAGGATGGCGCTGGCCGTGAAGTCGGCCTGCGCCTGAGCGCCAAATGGTGAGCGCGATGGCGATGGGAAATCCGGACCTCGGCGCATCGCTGTTCGACCTCGTGCAGGCGCCGATCCGTTGGCAGGTGGTGCGCGCCGCGATCGTACTCGGCGTCTTCGACTTCCCGGCGGACGGATTTTCCGCCGCCGAGGTGGCGGAGCGCCTCGGTCTGGACGCGGATCGCGCCGCCTTGTTCCTCGATGCTCTCGCGGCGATGGGGCTGATGAGCAAGGTTTCGGGGCGCTATCGTCCGACGGCGGACGCGGTGGCATGTCTTTCCTCCGCGTCGCCGACGTCGCTGGCGCGCTCGCTGCTCCAACTCGGCGGGCTGCGCCACGCGGGGCTCGAACGCCTGCCGGACCTGCTGCGCGGCGAGAGTGCGGCGCGAGCCGACCTCGATCTCGGCGATCCGGAGTTCTGGCGGCGCGCGGTGGCGAGCCTGCGATCGTTCCATCGCGGCCTCGGCCGTGCGGCGATGCTCGAGGTGCTGGAGTCCCTACCGGAGTGGCAGGGCGCGCGGCGCTTCCTCGACATCGGTGCGGGCTCCGAAACCCTCTGCCTCGCGGTCAAGGAGCGGCGACCGGAGATGGCCGTGACGCTGTTCGACCTGCCGGGCGGCGCGGCGCGCATCGCCGCCGATCTCGCGGCGGCAAAGCAGACGGACCTGCTGGAGATCCGCCCGGGCAACTATAACGCCGACGATTTCGGCGAGGCCTACGACGTGATCTGGGCGTCGATGACGCTCTATTACGCCGAGGACCTGACCGGAGTGTTGCGGCGGATCCGCCGCGCGCTCACGCCGGGCGGCGTGTTCGTGAGCTTCCACGAAGGACTCACTGGCGAGCGCACTGCGCCCGAAACCCACGTGATCGGCCGTCTGATGCCCGCGCTGCGGGGACAGGACGTGTCCTTCGATTTGGGCCACATCGCCGAGACGGCCTGCGTTGCTGGTTTCGAGCGCGTCGAGAGTTTCGAGGTCAATACCGCATTTGGCCCAATGCGAGCAGATCTCGCGCGATAGGTATGAGGGCTGATGACCCGCCACGGAAGTCTTCACCCTGTTGACCGTAGAGCGAGCGTCGTATTTTCCTTCAGCACTTTCCAAAGCCGACTGTCTCTTTCCTGCCCCCTTCGTCTCTTCCCTGTTCACGTCCGGTGCGAGGGATGAGGCCGGGGCCTAGCATTCGCAATTTCTGGGGCGTATTCTAAAAAACGTTCTCCGATGGAGCCACCTCTGCCGCGAGCCCCCGAACCCTAGTGCCGGAACCCACCATGCCGTCTTCGTCGATCGCTTCCCATATTCCCGGGCGCCTGCGACTGCGCGCCGATGCGCTCCGTCGCCGGACGACGAGTGACGCACTTGCCTCGGTATTGCGGAGTTGGGAAGAGGTTTCACAGGTTGAGGCCAATCCGCGAACCGGCGGAATGCTGATCCTTTATGATCGCGCGCTCGGGATGGAAGCGTTTGCGGCCCGCATAGCGGCAGTCTGCACCGATCTGTGCGGAGAGGCAGAGCCCGCACCGCCTCGCCGTAAATCGAAAGAGCGTTTAAGCTTCGACCTGAAGGATTGGAACCGAACCGCGAAGGTCGGCGGGCTCGCGAGCATGGCGGCGCTTCTGGCGGTTCTACCCGCCAGCCGGGCGGCGCATGCGGCACTCGGGGTTGTGCATCTCGCATTCCTTGTACTCCATCTGGCCAATCACCGAAAAAAATTGTTACAATAAAACTTCGAAACGCGTTCGACAGTGGAGACGGGCAAATGATTGATGCGCAGGCGGTGCGCCGATACGCGGCGTTGGCGCAGATCGCGCATCACGTTCCGGGCCGTATCCGTCTCAAACTCGCGCTTGGCTCAATTCCGCCCGAGGTGAAATCCTTGGCAACGAAAATGGCCGACGCCTTCGCACGCGCACCCGGAATTCGCGACGTCTCGGTCAATCCGCTGGCGCGCTCGTGCGTGGTGAGCTACGACCCGGCGGCAATTTCGCCGACGGCATGGAAAGACCTGATTGAGGGGACCGGTTCGCCGGATGGAGAAGCCCTCGCAGAAGCCCTGGCGTCCGGCGCGTAAGCCGGAGCGATCCGAGAGGAGATCATTGATGTTGCCGTTCCTGACGTTCGCTTCCGGCCTGCTGATCGGCGGCCTCGGCGTAAAATTGGCTCGCGATGCCCGCGGGGCGAAGGCAGAAACGGCGCGCGAGGCGCTTGCCAAGGGCGAGGCCAAGATGCGGCGCGCAGCGGCCTCCGGGCTCGATGCGGTGGAGAAAACCGCCGCCGACCTGCGCCGCCGCGTCGATCCGGCGCCCGAAGCTCCGGCGCCGAAGGCCGCACCCAAGGCGTCTCCGGCACGCAAACCCCGCACCAAGAAAGCCACTCCGCCCGCCGAAGGCGCTGCCGAATGAAGCACCGCCGTCGCGAGGCCGTGGGCACCGCGTTCCTGCGCGGCGTCGTGGTTTCGGGCCTGCTTTCGACGCTCCAGGACCGTCGCGAACCCGGACGCAAACCGGCCGGTGCGCGCAAGGTGGCGCGCCACGCGCTTCAGGGCGGCGCGGCGCTGGCGGCAGGCACTGCCGCGGCACAAGCGTTGCGCCGTTCCGACTGGTCCCAGGCCCTTGCCGCGACGATGGCTGGGGCCGCTGCACTTTATGCCGTCGAGCAGTTGCTCGCGGCCCCTGCGATCGAGGAGATTTCCCATGGCGAAGAAGAAGAACCGGAAGCGTGACGGAAAGCGTGCCCGCAAGGGCATGACCCAGGGCAACGGCCTCGGGTTTGGCCGCCTGTTGCCGAAAAAACGGTCGGATCAGTTTCTGCTCGGGCTGCTGCTCGGCGCAGGCGCGTCCTACCTCCTGTCCGATACCGAACTGCGCGGCAAGCTGATCAAATCCGGCCTCAAGCTCTATGCCGGTCTCGCGGGCGGGTTCGAGGAGATGAAGGAGCAGGTCGCCGACATGAAAGCCGAGATCGAGGCGGAAGAAAGCGCCGCGTGATGACCCGCTGGTTCCGGTCGGTCGAGATCGCGCACGCTCTGCCGTCGCGGGTGCGGTTGCGATATCGGCGCAATCCGGACACCCCCGGCGACGAGGGGATTCTGCACCGTGTCGCCGCCGATCTGCCGGGCGTGACCGAGGTTCGCATCAACCCGGCGGCGCATTCGGCGGTTCTGGGTTTCGATCCGGAACGCACCGACGCCGCCGGATTGTGCGCGGCGTTTGCGGCATTGCTCGCTCCCGGTGAGGGTGCCGCGCGCACGGCGGAGATCGGCGCACTGGCAACCAGCCTCGCGGTGCTGCTGGGAACGCCGCTGCTGCCGCCGGGGCTCCGCCTGCCGGTTTCCGCATTGGCGGCGCTGCCGGTGCTCGGCGGCGCGCTGGCCGAAACGCGGGAGAATCCGCTTTCCTCGCACATGCTCGAAGCCCTGGCGGTCTCGATCTCGCTCGCCCGCCGCGATACTTTCGCCGCCAACACCACCACCTTCATGCTGGCCTTGGGCGAGCACATGGAAAACCGGATCGCCCGGCGCTCCGACGACCTCCTCAAGCACCTTTTGCGCCCGGCGGGTGACGCGGTGTGGGTCCTGCGCGACGGCGCCGAAATCCAGATCGCCGCCGACGAGGTGGAGGTCGGCGAAACCGTGATCGTCGGTGCGGGTGCAGTGGTGCCGGTGGACGGCACTGTCCTTACCGGTGCAGCACGCATCAACGAAGCGACGATGACCGGAGAAAGCACTTCGGCGGAAAAGGCGCGCGGCGACACGGTGCTGTCGGGTACCTTGGTCGAGGATGGGCGCATCGCGATCTATGCCGAACAGGTCGGCGCGAACACCGCCACCGCGCGAATCGCCGATTATGTCGAACAGGCGCTGGAGGCGAAAAGCGAGACCCAACTCGCGGCAACCCGGCTCGCCGACCGTCTGGTGCCCTCGGTGCTCGGTCTCGCCGCCGCGAGCTTCGTGGTTTCGGGAGACTGGCGGCGTGCGGCCTCGGTGCTCCAGGGGGACTATTCCTGCGCCCTCAAGCTTGCCACTCCGGTGGCGTTCAAGGCGGCGATGTACGCCGCCGGGCAGGCGGGGATTCTGGTGAAGGGCGCGAACGCCCTAGAACGCCTCGCCGAGGCCGATACCTTCGTCTTCGATAAGACCGGCACGCTCACCACCGGTACCCTTGAGGTCACCGAGGTGGTGGTCTGCGACGAGGACTATTCGGAAGACGATCTGATCTGCCTCGCCGCTTCGGTCGAAGAGCACTACTTCCACCCCCTCGCGGCGGCGGTGGTGGCCGCAGCCCAGGAAGCCGGCAATCGCCACTTCGAGCATCAGGAGGTGGAGTTCATCGTCGCTCACGGCGTTGCCAGCACCATCGCCGGACGACGGGTGGTGGTGGGCTCGCGCCACTTCGTCGAGGACGACGAGGGAATTTCGATCGGTGCTTGGCGCGCCACCGCCGATGCCCTGTTCGCCGAAGGCAAGACCCTGCTTTACGTGGGATACGACGAGCGACTCCTCGGCATTCTGGCGATGCGCGACCAGGTGCGGGCAAGCGCAGCGCGGACCGTGGCGCGACTGCGCGCCGCCGGGGCGAAGCGCATTCTAATGCTGACCGGCGATCATCGCGCTCGCGCCGCCGAACTGGCCCGCGAGCTGGGGCTGGACGATTTCCGTGCCGAACTGCTGCCCGACGACAAGGCGCGCATCGTCGAAGAGTTGGCCGCTTCGGGCACGCGGGTCGCCTTCGTCGGCGACGGCATCAACGATGCCCCGGCGCTGGCGGGCGCGCACGTAGGTATCGCGATGCAGAAGGGCGCGGACATCGCCCGCCTCACTGCCGACATCGCCTTGCTTGAAGACGATCTCGAACGGGTCGCCGACGCCCACGCGACGGCGGTCAAGGCGATGCGGCGGATCACCGCCAATCACCGCCTCACCGTCGGCCTCAACACCGCGATCCTGGCGGCGGCGGGCCTCGGTGTCCTGTCGCCGGTAGCGACCGCGCTGCTCCACAACGGCACTACCATCGGCATTCTGCTCAACGCCCTGCGTCTCAGGCTGTAATCAAGCGGTGGGCGGCTGACGGCGCGCCCGCACCAGTTCACCCGGCCGCACCCCGTGGTGGCGGACGAAGGCATCGATGAAATGGCTGACGTTGGTATAGCCGACCCTCGATGCCGCCTCGGTGACGCCGACGTCCCCGCTCAGCAGCAGCTCTCGCGCCAGCGTCATCCGGTACCGGCGTAGAAAGCCGAACGGCGTGTCGCCGAACGTCGACTTGAAGCCGATCTTGAGCCGGGTTTCGCATACCCCCACAAGAGTCGCCAATTCTCCTAGGCTCGGCGGATCTTCGACCCGCGCGAGAAGAATCTCGCGCGCCCGCACCATCCTCTCGGCCTCGCGGGACGGCATCACATCGGAGGCGGACGGCCGCTCCTGCCGCTTCAGAGCGCCGAACGACAGCGCCAACAATTCCAAGGCGCGGCTTTTGAGATATACGTTGCGCACCGCCCCTTCGTGGGTGCAGTCCCTGAGTGCGCAGGCGGCGAGGATCTGCTCGGCCGAACGGATCACCCGCACTTCTCCGCCCGCGCCGGTCGCCACCGCCAGGGCGGCGTGCGGCAGGCTATCGAAATCCGCGCCGAGGATGAGGCGCAACAACTGCACATCCATCGCCAACACCACCGCGCTGCCGTCCACCGGGATCGCCAACGGCCCCGTCCCCGCTGACGACAGAAATACCCGGTCTCTCCCTGAATCGCGCAGCGGGTCCCTGCCGCCGCCCAATGGGCACGCCACCAGCACCGCGCGAGTATCCGCAGCATCGAGGCGTAGCGGCGTCCCCGCCGTGACCCCCAGCCAGAACCCCTCTCGCAGCCGTTCGATCCGCGAGATCTCGAGTTCGGCCGCGCTCGGCTCCGTCGCCCACTGCAATTCGATCATCGCTGCCTCCTCTTCGCGCCATTTCGGGGCAGAGAAATGCCCCCCTCGGGTAGCGCGTCACCTCGTCCCCAGGGTATCGGTGTAACGCCTGCTGCGAATGAGTATCAAGATCAATCATGAAAATCATCACCCTGGCGGGACCGCCGAGCGTCGGCAAGACCGCGATCATCGCCCACGCGATCCGCGTCCTGCTGGCCGCCGGGCGAAAGCCCGCCGCGGTCAAGTTCGATACCCGCAGCCCGGTGGACGCCGAACGCCTGAAGCGGGATTTCGGCATCCCGACGATCAGCGGGCTTTCCGGCTATCTCTGTCCCGACCACTACTTCGTCTCCAACATGGAGGAGGCGATGGACTGGGGCGCGCACCAGGAGGCGGACGTGCTGTTCGTCGAAACCGCCGGACTGTGTCTGCGTTGCGCACCGCACATCGAGGGCATCCCGGCGGTCACGGTGGTGGATTGCCTTGGCGGCTTCGACGTCCCCACGAAAATGGGGCCGATGCTCTCGTGCGCCGACCTCATCGTCGTCACCAAGGGCGACCTCGTCTCACAGGCCGAGCGCGAGGTATTCATCCACAGTTTGCCGCGCAACGCGCCGCGCGCAGAGGTGCTGCCGGTCAACGGGCTCACCGGTACCGGGGTGCGGGCAGTGCTGCGCTGGCTCGACCGCCAGCCGGAAGGCGCGAACGCCGCCTCCGCGCGACTGCGGCACGACATGCCCGCCTCGATCTGCTCCTACTGCACCGGCGAGCGTCGCATCGGTCGCGTCTACCAGACCGGCAACGTCGAGAAACTCGACTGGAAGGCGGCGCCGTGAGCCTCGCGAGTATCTCCATTCTCGCCGGGCAAGGGCGCGACGGCGGCGTTGAGGTGGTGCGGCGCATTGATCTCGTCCCCGGCGACACCCTCGCGGTGGTCGGACCGACCGGCTCGGGCAAGAGCGTGCTCCTCTCCGACATCGAGCAACTCGCCGAGGGCGACACCCCCTCGGGGCGCCGCATCCTCCTCAATGGTCGCGCGCCGGAGCGCTCGCCGCTCGGGCTGGTGGCGACCCTGTCGCAGCGTACCAACTTCGTTATCGACACCAACGTCGCGACCTTCGTCGCCACCCACGCCGCCTGCCTCGACAAGCCCGGCGAGGACTGGCCGAACATCGTCCTCGGCCTTGCCAACCGCCTATGCGGCGAGCCGATCCGGCACGATGATCCGTTGCAAGGCTTGAGCGGTGGTCAAACCCGCGCGCTGATGATCGCCGACATCGCGCTGATATCCGACGCGCCAGTGATCCTCCTCGACGAACTCGAAAACGCGGGCATCGACAAGCACGCGGCGATCGCCGCGCTCGCCGATCGCGGAAAGATCATCCTCACCGCCACCCACGACCCGGTTCTGGTGCTGATGAGCCGCCGCCGCGTGGTGATGCGCGGTGGCGCGATGGTGCACCTGCACGAGCGCGACGCGGCGGAAACCCTTTGGCAGGAGCGGTTACGGGGATTGGACGAGATTTTCCGCAACGCGCGAGAGACCCTGCGCGGCGGCGAACGGTTGACACTCGGAGGAATCCTATGAAGCGCATGATCCGTTTTGCCTCGCCGCCAATGCTGGCGCGGCGGCTGCGCCAGGAGATCGAGCGCGCGTTTCCCGACTACGAACTCTCGCCGCCAGCGACCCACCTCGAAATGTTCGAAGCGGCGCGTGGCTTCGGCGAACCTGAGAGCGAAGCCGCCGACATCCTGATCACCGCCTATCCACACATGCTCGAACGGATCTGGTGCGACGGTGCTGCGGCCGTCGATCTGTCCCGCCTCGATGCCGCGCCGTTACGGTGCGAGTGGCAGACGACCGGCATGACGCCACCGGTGCCAACGGTACGGATCGTCGCGGTAGTGCCGCTGGTGCTGGCGGTGAACCGCGATCTCGCGCCCGGCACCCGCGATTGGGACGACCTCGAACCGCTGCTGCGGCGGCCCCATGGCATCGGCGCTCCGCCGGTGGACACGCCCCTTCCGTTTCTGCTCGCCGCCTATCTCGGCGCGCGCTGGGGAAGACCCTCCAGCGACGTTCTCGTGGGCTTCGATTGCGCCAGCCCACCTCTCGACATCAACAAACGCCTATCGCGTGGCGAACTCGCCGCCGGACTGCTGCCGCCCGCGTTCTGCCGCAACGTTCGCGAGGGCAACGTGGCTCTGGTGTGGCCCGCGAGCGGTGCACTGGCGGTGCCGATGGTCGCCGCAATCTCTCCCGACGCTCCGTCCGATGCAATCCGGGTCCTGGAATTCCTGCTGTCGCCGGAGATGCAGGCGACCTTCGCTGAACACGGCGGCCTCGCTCCCGTCACCGCCGACGCCACAGGATTCGCCGAACTCGAAGCCGCCGAATGGCGGGTGCTCTGGCCTGGATGGGAGGCGTTCGTCGACGTCGGCCGGGCGATGACGGCGCATCTCGCGCCAAACGACTGAACCAAGGGGGATTGATGATGAGAAGCATGTGGGGAGTTTTGGCGGCGCTGGTGCCGTCGCTAGCGGTAATCGCGCCGGGAGCGCACGCCCAATCGATTCAGCTCGACGAGCTCGCGGTGACCGCGCGCGGCTATGAGACGCCGCTGTCGGAGACTCCCGGCAGTATCGCCGTGGTCACCGCCGAGGACATCGCCCTGAGTAAGAAGGACAGCGTCGCCGACGTGCTGGCGGGGATCCCGGGCGTCGCGGCATCGGGCGATTCCCCGTGGGGACGGGACATCTCGATCCGCGGCATGACCGGCACCTCGGTAGTGATCCTGATCGACGGCAAGCGCATCAACACTGCCACCGATATCAACGCCCGCCTGGGGCTGATCAACCCTTCCGACGTGGAACGGATCGAGGTTTTAAAAGGCCCGATCAGCGCGCTCTACGGCAGCGGCTCCACGGGCGGAGTGGTCAACATCATCACCCGCAAGGGCAAGTTCACCAGCAAGCCCGAGATTCACGGTCGCACCGATCTCAGCCTCACCACCAATGCGGCGGGCGGCAACGCCTACGACAACCTCGAGTACGACGACAAAGACGTCTGGCTGCTCGCTTCGGGCGGCTTCCGCGGCCATACCGACTATCGCGACGGCGGCGGCGACCGCATCGACAGCAGCGCTTACCGCGATGGACAGGTGCGGATAGCCGGCGGTTTCCGGCCCACCGAGGATCTCACCGTCGAGCTTTCGGCTCTACGTACCGAGGCGCGCGACGTCGGCATTCCCGGCGGTCCCTCCACCTTGCCAACCAACGGTCGGGTAATGTACCCGCGCACCACCAGCACCCTGGTTTCCGCCGATGCCACGCTCGACGTCGACGGCGAAACACTCAAAGAGCTCGAAGGGTCGGTCTACTACAACTTCATCGAACGACGGGTCTACGTCGATAATACCGGGCAGGCGGCGATCCGGAACCTTCAGCCCGCTGCCGACCACGCCACTCTCGGCGGCAACCTGCGCAGTCGTTCGGAATTCGGCGATCACACCGTGATCGCCGGCGTCGACGGCTGGAGCTGGACGATGGAATCGTTGCGTCGCCGCTACCTCGCTAACGGCAGCGTACTCAGCGATCAACCGGTTCCAGACGCGCGCCAGACGTCGCTCGGCGTCTATGCCGAGGACACCTACGCCCTGGCCCCCGATTGGACTCTCAACTTCGGCGGCCGCCTCGACCATCTCTCCACCCACAACGCCGACAACGCCTACTTCTCCGAAAGCGACGATAACGATCTCGGCTGGAATCTCCATGCGGGCGCCACCTGGCAGATGGGCGGGCCGTGGTCGCAGAACGTTCTCGTCGGCAGCAGCTATCGCGCTGCCGACCTGCTCGAACGCTTCAAGTACATCAGCCTCGCCGGCGGCGTGGTGCTTTGGGGCAACCCCGACCTCAAGCCCGAACAAACCCTGTTCGCCGAATGGGGCCTCGACTACACAACTCGAGAGTTCGAGGCTGGGGTGCGCATCTTCGGCAACAAGATCCACAACTACATCAGCGAGCGGCAGGTGAATTCCACGACCCTCGAAATGACCAATATCGGCGAGGCGCGCATCGTCGGCGTCGAACTCGACGGGCAGTGGAACTTCGCCCCGGCATGGAACCTTCACGGCGACGTTTCCGCCGTCGACGGCCGCGACCAGAGCGCCGACGAGCCGTTGCGCTACATCGCCCCGGTCTCCGGCAAGGTCGGCGTCGGCTACCGGACCGACGGCTGGTTCGCCAGCCTCGACGAGCGCTGGGCCGCGCCGCAGACGCGTACGCCCGATGGGGTCGATCACGTCGGCGGCTACGCCACCACCCATGTCGCGGCGGGCTACGCCTTCGACATCGGCCCGACCGCGCACCGCGTCGCCTTGTCGCTCGACAACCTGTTCGACGCCAAGTACCGCAATTACCTCGCCAACGCGCGCGGTATCGATCTCGTCGAACCGGGCTTCGCGGCGACCCTCACCTACAGCATGGAGTTCTGACCATGCTCAGGTGGCTCGCGGCGGCGGTGATGGCGCTCTGGACGGGAACGGCGACGGCCGAACCGCCGAAACCGCTGGTGATCTATACCGCCACCGCCGCGACCACCGCCCAGGCCCCGGTCCTCGGCGCTCTCGCCGAGGGCTGGGCGAAGGACCGGGCTGTCGAAATCCGCGCCTGGAAAGATCTCGACGATCTGCGCGGTGTGATCCTCTCCGGTCGCGGAGACGTCTGGATCGGCCATCTCGACGGCTTCGCCCAGGCGGCGCGGCGCGGCGCGCCGGTGGTGTTGCTGGCAGTCACCGCCTGGTCGGAAAAGTTCGCCTTCCTCACCCTCGACCCCGCTCCGACCGATGGCGCGGGGTTGCTCGCCGCCCTGGCGGCACGCGGCGAGGCACTGGCGGTGGTGCCGCAGGGGAGTCCGGCGCAAGGCTTCGTCGAAAACGTGGAAGGGCTGAAACTGCGTCCGATGCCGCCGCAGCAGGCGGGGCTCGAACTGTCACGCGGCTCGGTTCGCCACATGCTGGTTCCGGAACCGCTCGCGTCGGCACTGCTCGCCAGGTTCGCGGCGCTGCGCCGCGCCGGAAGCGTCGCCGACCTCGTGCCCGGCGAACCGCACGGCCTGCCAATGGCGGGCGTCGCGGTGCGTGCGGGACTGGCCGCAGAAGATCCGGAGTTGGCCGCTGGGCTTGCTGCGGCCATGCGCGCCTGGGCGGTCCGACATGCCGACGATCCTGCCGCGATCGCCGCAACCTTGCCAACCGAAACCCGGGCTGCGATCGGCGAGGCGGTGTTGTCCGAGTCCCTGCATCACGATCCCCTGCTGGTCGTCGATGCCGCCGAGGCTCGCGACGATGTCATCCGCGCCCTGCGAATCATCGACGGCCCGCATCCGGTTGCCGAAGGATTCTTCTTCAGCCCATGATCGCGCCCGTCCTCGCCGTCCTCTGCATCGCCCTTGGTTATGGAGCCACCGCTGTGTTCGGCACGGCGATGGTGCCGCCGCCGCCCGAAATTCTCGGTCGGCTGCTCGCCCTCGTGCTTGGGGGAGAGATTGCCGCAGAAGGCCTGCGGACTCTCGGGCGTGGTCTTGCCGGGGTCGCGGCTGCCAATCTTGTCGGTATCGTCCTCGGCCTTGCTGCGGGAGCGTGGGCACCCGCAGCGAGAGTGTTTCGACCGCTACTTGCCGCCCTTAATGCCTGCCCGCCGGTGGTGTGGATCGCGTTGGCGATGGTGTGGATCGGCAGCGGCGGCGGCACCCCGGTATTCGCCGTTGCGGCTGCGACGCTGCCGCCGCTGTTCCTCGCCGTCCTCGAAGGGGTGCACGCGGTCGACCCGCGCCTCGCGGCGATGAGCCGTCTCTACGGCGTTCCCACGACGACGCAGCTGCGGCGTCTGGTGGCGCCGACGGCTCTGCCGTTCTGGCGCGCCGCGTTCGCCCATACCGCAGCAGCCGCATGGAAGGTTGCGGCAGTGGCCGAGTTTCTCGGCAGCAGCGATGGCATCGGCGCAAGCATCTACTGGGCCTACCGACGCCTAGAAATGGCCGACCTTTATGCCTGGGCGCTGACGATCATGCTTTTGGGAGTCGCCATCGATGCCGGGCTGGCGCGGGCAGGCGGGCGCGGAGCGGCGCGATGATCCTCGAACTCCAAGCAGTCGGCAAAAGCTACAGCGGTCGTCCGATCCTCGACGGCATCGATCTTCGTCTCAATCCCGGCGATTGCGTACGCCTCGTCGGCCCTTCCGGTCTCGGCAAGTCTACCTTGCTCGAAATCGCTGCCGGTCTGACGCCGCCGGACGCAGGGCGGGTCATCAGGAGTGGCACGGTGGCGATGACCTTTCAGGACGACGCCCTACTGCCATGGGCAAGTGCGGCGGACAACCTCCTCTACGCACTCGCCGCGCGTCCCTCCGCCTGCACCCGGATTCCCGATTGGCTGGCGCACTTCGAGTTACCGCCCGGACTGCTTCCGGCGGAAATGTCGGGCGGCATGCGCCGTCGCCTGTCGCTGGCGCGGGCGTTCGCGGCGGAAGCGGCGGTGCTGCTGCTCGACGAGCCGTTCGCGTTTCTCGATGCGGGGTGGCGCGCGCGCGTGGCGGAAACCATCGACGACGCCGTGACGGGCGGAGCGGCAGTACTGTTCTCCACCCACCAGTCGGAGGAGACTCCACGCGCCTGCCGCCGCTCCATCTCCATCGAGAACGGCAGGATCGTCGCCGTATGAATGCTTAGGGGCAGTTCCATGAAAAACGCCTAAGGCTCCATCTACTCAACGGCAACTAACTGACTTCGCTCACCCGAAACCCGCTCGTCCGCTTTCGGCCCTTCGGAGACAGTAAATGCACCTGCATTTCATCCGATTTCAGGCATACATTATCCTACTGAGACGGCCGGATTAACCGCCTGATCCGCCCCGTTTTCCCCTGTTTCCTCATCCCCACATCCGCCCTCCCCTTCAGCTCCCGCCAGAGGGGCTTTTTGCATGAAAGGTCCCCATCATGCCCGAGACCTACTGCTCGGCAGAGATCGCCGATCTCGCCGCGGCGATGGTGAAGGTGCAGCAAGCTCTCGTGCCTGCCTGCAAGGACGCCGAGAACCCCTTCGCCAAAAGCCGCTACGCCACCCTCAACTCCGTCATCGAAGCCTGCCGCGATGCCCTGATCGCCAACGGCATCTGGATCGTCCAGGTCCCGGTGCCGGTCGAACCGGGCCACCTCGGCCTGATTACCAAGCTGGTCCACGCCACCACCGGCCAGTGGCAGGCATCCCTGATGATGATGCCGCTGCCCAAAGCCGATCCGCAGGGCTACGGCTCCGCACTCACCTACGCCCGCCGCTACGGCCTCGCCACCCTGGTCGGACTGGTGAGCGAACTCGACGACGATGCGGTCGCCGCGACACCTGGCCGGAACCGCAGCGCCAAAGCTGCTTCGGCAAAGGCGCCATCTGTGTCGTCCGCACCCGACCCGGTCCTCTCCGGCCTTCCGCGCATCGACGGCGTCACCTACGCCACGGTGCAGGCCGGCAATGGCCGCACCTGTATCACCGCCTCCGGCGCCACCCAGGCGAAGAAGGCCTTTCTCCAAGAGGCCGGTTTCCGCTGGGATGCCGGTCGCAAGATCTGGTGGCGTTACGCCGAGAGCCAGGCCGCCGCCTGATCGTTCGGTTCCCTATTCCGTTCCCATCCGCCCCGGTGCATCCGCCCGGGGTTTTCTCATGCCTGGAGGTTCATTCCGATGATCCCGCCCATCACCCCCACGACGATCATCGTCGCCAAGCTCGTCCTCGAGTGCGTCGAGAAGATCGCCGCCGCCCTCGACGACTGATCCCATCGCCCCAGCTTTCCCCCGGGGCGTTTTTTGTCTCTGGAGACCCCCATGCCCAATCCAGGAGATCCCGGCCATGCGCTATTGGCCCAACTCGCCCGCGGCCTCATCCGCCACGGCGAAGATCAAACCCGCCGATCCCTCGGCGACCGCGCCACCTACGTCGGCATGTCCGACATCGGCAAGGCGATCGACTGTCTGCGTGCCGCCGTTGCACACAAGGTGGTTCATCATCCGCCTGCTGATCCGACTGCTGCGTACCGGCAAGGGAACGCCCTGGCGGTGAACGCGATCCTCAACCGCGAACTCACCTTGCATCGCGGCCACTGGTTCGAGGCGGGGATCGCCTCCGCGTTCCACGCCAACCACACGCCGCTGCTCAGCCAGGTGGAGATCGCCCTTGATGACGGCGGCGTGCCGATCCGCGCCCACCTCGACTTCGTGATCCTGCGCGGTGGGCCGAAGCCCGCCGTGCGGGTGCTCGAGCTCAAGAGCATGAAGCGGATCCCGCCATCCCTCTATCCGGCCCACGAGGCACAACTCTACGGCCAGATCGGCCTGCTGGCGAAGCAGTGGGCGAAGCCGGTGTTCGCGCTGCGGGATAACGCCGGTGGTGTCCGGGTCTCCGGCGTCAGCTTTCCCGACCTGGTCAGGAAGTCCCTCGGCGTCGACTTGCCGGAGGATCCGAGTCTCGTTGATCTCCAGGGCTGGGTCTTGGCCGTCTCGATGACCGAGGCCAAGCCCTTCGGTCCCTACGTACCCGCGCCCACCATGCTATCCCTCTGCCGCAAGACCGCGAAGGCGATCTGGCAGACGGCGGCAGAGGTGCGCTCCGGCGCTACCAACCTCGATGCAGTCGCGATCTGCCCCGGCTTTCACCCCCTTTGCGACTGCTGTCCGTTCGCCGAGGACTGCCCGAAGTTCCGTGGCCTGTGCGTTGCCGATCCAGCTCTCGATCAGGATCTGGATGACCTTATCGGCCTCAAGACCCGGCGCTCAACTCTGGACGCCGAGATCGACGAACGGGAGGAGCGGATACGCCGGTTTTGCCACCTCTCGGGTAACCGTGCGCAGTGGCTTCATTCCGGCCTCTACCGTTTCAAAACCGCCCGCGTGCCGGGCCGGAGAACCCTCGATCCCAACAAACTCCGCTCGGTACTCGGCAACCACCTCGATGCCCCGATCGTCGACCAAGTCCTCACCGATGCCACCACCATCGGCGCCGACTACGAACGCCTGACCGTCTCCCCGATCAAGGCACCTCAGTCCCTCTCAGCCTGAACCCTCAAAAGACTGAAGGCCCGGAAGCTGCGCTTCCGGCGGGGCATGGGGCTGGCCCCATCCTGCCGCGAGGCAGGTCCCTTTCTTTCGCACACAACCTCAGGAGACATCCCGATGTCGCTTCCTTTGCCCTCGTTCGACCAGCTGCAGCCGGCCGAGTTCGATGCCGGAGAGCTGTTCTCCGGCCAGACGTCCGGCCGCATGGTCAAGGGCTACAAGAGCCCCTGCCTGCACACGCCGATCTGGGATCCGCACTACCTCTTCCACGACGCGATGCGGGAGGTGGTGGTGTGGTTTCTCGATCCCACCGATCCGCTCTACGTCTTCGGCCCCACCGGTTCCGGCAAGACCAGCCTGGTACGGCAGCTTGCTGCGCGCCTGAACTATCCGGTCTTCGAGGTCACCGCCCACGGTCGCCTCGAGTTCGACGACCTGGTCGGTCACTTGAGCGTCGAGAACGGGTCGATGACCTTCCAGTACGGCCCGCTGGCTTTGGCGATGCGCCACGGCGGCATCTTCCTCCTTAACGAGATGGACCTGCTCGATCCGGCAACCGCCGTCGGTCTCAACGGCATTCTCGACGGCGCACCGCTGTGCCTGCCGATGAACGGGGGTGAGGTGATCCCGCCGCATCCGATGTTCCGCTTCGTCGCCACTGCCAACACCAACGGCGGTTCCGATGACAGCGGCCTCTACCAGGGCGCCCTGCGCCAGAACCTCGCCTTCATGGATCGCTTCCGTCTTTGCGAGATCGGTTACCCCGAGCCCGAAGCTGAGCTCCGCATTCTTGCTCGTGCGGCACCCAATCTTCCGGAAGGTGTCCGACGTGCGATGGTCGACTACGCCAACCATGTGCGCCGTCTCTTCGTCGGCACCGAGGAGACCTCCACCCAGTCGATCGAGGTGACCTTCTCCACCCGCACTCTGATCCGTTGGGCCGATCTCACCCTGCGCTTCCTGCCGCTCGCGCGCCAAGGCATCAAGCCGATCGACTATGCCCTCGATCGGGCACTCGCCTACCGCGCCGGTCTCACCACCCGCGCCCTGCTGCACGAGTTGGTGCAGCGGATGTTCGGCGGCGATCCGCCGCAAACGAACCCAACCGACACGCCCTGAACGGGAGCCCTCACCGGCTCCCGTTTTTCTTTGCCCATTCCCCTTCGGAGACCCCCACCATGACCACGTCACCTGTTGTGCTGCGCACAGACATCACGGTGCTGAAGCAGCTCACCGCGATCCGTCTCGACGTCGCGATCTGGACTGCCCGTAAGAAGCTCACCGCTGCCGACTTCGGCTCCTCCGACCTGCCGCCCGAGAAGCTGGCGTCCCTCGGCAGCAAGCGTGTCTGCAATCCCGAAGACCTGCGGATCTTCGCCGCCCTGAAGGCACGTGCGATTGCTCTGCTGGAGCGCACCGGCGTGCGCTTCCTTGGCGGCTGGGCGATCCCTGAAGCCAAGACTGCTGCGGTGGTCGAGGAGCTCGGGCGCATTGGCTCTGCGTTCGAGGATGCCAAGGCGGCGTTCCTGGCCCGCTATGACGAAGCGATCCGCCAGTGGATCAGCGACAACCCGGGCTGGGAGACGCTGATCGCCGGATCGACCGTCGGCGTCGACACCGTGCGCTCACGTCTCGGGTTCGGCTGGCAGGTGTTCCAGGTCGCACCGCCGCGGAGCAAGGGCAAGGCGGAGTTCACCTCTTCCCTGAACTCGGAGGTGGGTGGTCTCGCCGGCACCCTGTTCGACGAAGTGGCGAAGTCGGCCACCGAGACCTGGCGCAAGAGCTACGCCGACAAGACCGAGGTCTCGCAGAAGGCACTGTCGCCCCTGCGTAGCCTGCGGGCCAAGCTCACCGGTCTCGCCTTCATCGAGCCTCGCGTCGCTCCGATCGCCGATCTGATCCAGGCGGCGCTCACCGCGGCGCCCGCCAAGGGACTGATCGGCGGTGCGCACCTCGCGATGCTGCAGGGGATGCTCGACCTGCTGCGTGACCCGGAAGCGGTGGTCTCCCATGGACAGCGCATCCTCGACGGCGTGAGCCCGGAGCGGCTCCTCGACGAACTCGCCGCCGGGCACGTGCTGCCCGGCATTCACGATGATGATCCCGATGCGTCCGTTTGCGACGCGTCCGTCGCCGACACTGTGATCGAGGACGAGGCCACCATGCCGGCTCCGCTTCTCGACAGTCTCGGGCTCTGGTAAGGACCCACCTCACATGACCAAGACCGATCCGGTCCTGGGGTGTCTGCCGTTGCTGGCGGACGTCCTCGGGCGAAGCTATGGCGTCGCCGTCGAGATTGGCGGTGACGATGCCTTCACCGACGGGTGGACCATTCGTCTCCCCGCACTTCCCGCCACTGCGGATCCCGACTTCCTCGGGCTGGTGCGCGGCTACATCGACCATGAGGCCGCGCACATCCGCTACACCGACCTGGCGCTGCTCGCGGCGGAGAACCCCAATCCGCTCGAGAAGCACATCTGGAACAGCTTCGAGGATTGGCGGGTGGAGCGCGAGCTCGCCCGTCTGTTCCCGGGGTGCGCCGCCAACTTCCGCTGGCTGATCCAGAAGATGTTCCTTGGCCAGGGTGACGAGACCACCCTGTTCGCGGTGCTCGACTGGTTGCTCTACACCGTCCGCAGTTGGGCGGTGCCGGAGTTGATCCCGGACCGCGACAAACTGGCGGAACGGGTGAAGGTCCTGTGGCCGGGGTTGATCCCGCGCATCGATCCGATCCTCGAGGCGATGATGATCTCGTGCCCCGATAGCCGGGCCTGTCTCGACTACGCCCGGCAGGTGGTGGTCTGCATCCGCGACGTGGCGGCAACGACGCCGAGGGCACTGCCGGAGGAAGCCTCAAAAGGCGGAGCGCCCGGCAAGAGCCAGAAGACCCGCAAGGGCAAAGGTACGCCCAAGAGCTCTCCGATCGCCGACAGTCGGGACCTCCGCGATCTTCTCGCCGCATCCGAGGGCCAGTTGCCAGAGGATCTCGGGGCGGAGCTGCGGCGCAACCTGGTCGAGGGGATCAAAACCCTCGGTCATGGAAGTGCCGTTGCGAAGGTGATGGAGAAGCCGCTCCATCCCCTCGATCCCCAGGCGAAGCGTGAGGTGGATGCTGTGGCGGCGGGGCTGAGTGCCCGGCTCCATGGTCTGCTTCAGGCCACCAAGCTGGTACGGGTGCGGCCGTCCCGTCGGGGCGTTCTCGATCCGCATCGGCTGTATGGCATCGCCGTCGGCGAACCCAAGCTGTTCCTCTCCCGGCAGCGTAAGCTCGGTATCGACACCACCGTGCATCTACTCCTCGATACCTCGGGGTCGATGCGGAAAAGGATCGATCTCGCGGGTCAGTGTTGCTGGGCTGTCGCGCAGGCGATGATCCGCTCCGGCATTCCGGTCGCGATCACCGCGTTTGCGGGACGACCGGATCCGAGCAACGCGGCGTCGGTCACGCCGATCCTCAAGCCCGGTCAGCGGGTGCGGGAGCTCGGCATGGTCGATGCGATCGGTAACACGCCGCTCGGCGAGGCGTTGTGGTGGGTGCTGCAGCGCCTGGTGCAGCGACGTGAGGAGCGGAAGCTGGTGATCGTCATCACCGACGGGGTGCCGGATGATCCGGTGGCCGCCAAAGAGGCGATTGCTGCGGCACGGCGGGTCGGCATCGAGGTCTACGGGATCGGTATCTTGTCGCACCACTTGAAGCCTCTGATGCCGGAGACCAGCATTCCCATTGAGGGGATCTCGGAGCTGCCGGCGGCGCTATTCGGCCTCGTTGGCAAGGCGGTGCTGCCGGGTCAGCGCAACACGGCTTAGCCCATTACGGCATCCGCACAGCAAACGAGGGCCGGCCGGAGGAGCAATCCTCCGGTCGGTGCTCCTGCCGCTGGGGATCATTTTTTTTCCGGACCCGCACTATCGCGAAGACGAAACACGACTCCGACAACATAAAAAATCATATCAACAATCAATAATATACGGAGCATCCGGAGAGCAAAACCGCATGACGCTCCGTCCTCATCACCGAGCGGTCAAGGCACGGGAAGGGGTGAGAAACACAAGAAAAGAAGGAATTTCAGAATGTCTGAACAAAATCTGCCGCATGGCACTGGGTTGGGCTGCTCGGTAACCGGCACCGTCATCGGCAAGCCGCTATATCGCATGGTTAAAAACGGCACGGTACCAATGCTCGGAGCGACGCTCCGCTACGACGAGTACGACGGCTCGACGTCGATATGTCGCACGACCCTCTTCGGTGACCGGGCACAGGAGGTTGCCAACCGGATCAAAACCGGCACGCGGATACGGGTCGAAGGCACGGGCACCGTCAATACGTGGGAAAAGGACGGAGAGAAACGGCACGGTCTCGCCATCCTGGCGCGTCGGATCAAGGTCGAAGACGACGGCGGCGAGGGTTCCTCAGATGCGGCATACGCCGGACGAGAGGACAACAGCACACGGCATTTTCAACCGCCGAGGCGCATTGCACCGCCGGTCGAAAACAACGGCATCGACGTATTTTGAAAACATCACGGTCTGGGAGGCGGGGCAACCCGCCCTCCAGTGCCGAAATGGCTTAATCGGGCCGTGAACGGAAGGGATGTTGTCAGACGAAGAATGGGGCAAGCGGACGTTGCGTTTGTCACAGCTTTGGCGAAACGTGACCCGAAGCAGTGGCGGCCCGGTCAGAACGGCAAATTTGAGATATCGGCCTCCCGCTCAAATCGCAAAACCGCAGATGCCCAGACATCTCGGCGAGCCTCCCGGTGAAGAGAGCTTTCCCCCGTCAACAGCCAAACCGGAAAGGTTGATGAATTTCTTTTCTGGAGCCCCCGTTTCTCTATATCATCCAGAAACACTGACATTCGTTGAGTGATGTCGTCTGGAGATGACATTTTCGCATCTGGCGCATAGATCTCCAGTGCTCGGTACCGCAGTGCCGTATATAGCGGTTCGGCCTTATCCCACGCCAATACAGGCATTGCCACGGCCGGAAAGCTCGACCCCCTCGGCAGGAGATGCAGTCCGAGATCAACGAGAAGGCGCGGGGTTTCGACCCAGTAGTGAGAAAAGTTGAGTTCTCCGCTCGCTCCGCCGAATCCCTGCATCATCGCGCGAGAACCATCTTTCGAGACGACGAGAGCGAGGAAATCTCCTCCACACATACGCGCGTCGATGCCTGCGGATGTAAGCAAATGCTTAATTCCAGCGGCGGCATAGATGCAGCGTCGGTCAAAATCCTCTGGAAAGGTACGCTTGAGGGCTCTTAGGACGATGGACGACGCACGCTTGACAGTTGCAATTACCCTGCGATCTGGAACGGTCATTTTTGCTGCATCTAGTTTGCGCGGACGTGCCAAAAACACTGGAGCGGTACTGACCTGCTATCGGGTATATTACACGATTGTCGCATTAACCGCGGTTTAAGCGAAGGGAAATGCTGGTTTCGGTGGATGGCTATGAAGGACGTTCTCCGGAACGAGCCCAAAGGGCCGGGAGCGGACCGACGGCTTTGTGGTGCGGAACCAAGAGCAACGGACGCCTCGCGCGTTCTGCACATCACCTCAATAGGGCTCGTCACGTCTCTAGGCCGCCATAGGTTTGAACAGATGTCGACATGTCCGATTACGATTAGGGGTACGGTGCGTTGGAACACAGCCAAACCGAGGATTGACCATCTTGGAGATCGGGCCGCAAATAAGTGTTACAGTATAACATTTTTGGTTGTCGCGCTGTGTTGGATTGTCTAAGGTTTTCGCCGCTTAGGTGAATTCGTGTACTCGTTCTTTTTCTAATGTTCCAGGAGATCGAGAGCGCCGCCAAAACGATACACTATAACGTTGTATTTCTCATGGGGGGAGCCCTGGGCGTGCAACAAGGGGGAAGTATGCTTTTCAAAACCTATCTGACAACTTCAACGGCGGCCGTTTTCGCGCTGTCCGCTTCCATCGCGTCTGCGGATGACGCGATTGACTTGAAGGACCTTGTGGTTTCTTCCAGCCGTTACGAACAGAGCCGGATGGACGTACCGGCGAACACCACCACGATTACGCGCGAAGACATCGAAAATTCGGGGGCGCGCACCCTTTCCGAGGCTCTGCGAGCCGTGCCCGGATTGCAGATCGGCACTCAGGGCAATGCATATCCCCACATCGCCGTGCGCGGATTCCGCGACACTAAGGATCTCGCGATCCTGATCGACGGCGTCCCATTTCGACAGGTAGGTGGGTCCGCCGACTTGACGATGTTGCCGCTCAATATCGTCGAACGGATCGAATTCGTGAAAGGTCCCGGTTCTGCAATCTGGGGCCGCGGCGCGGTTGGTGGTGTGCTCAACATCATTACCAAACCTGCCGACGCATCCCAACAGTCGGCCGACGTTGAAATGTCGATCGGCAGTTTCGGCACCTACGAAACCAGTACCCGTGGCGTCCTTCCGTGGAAAGATGGTTACGCACTGGTGAATCTCGCGCGCGGTATGACCGATGGATTTCAGGACAATACCGACAAGGACACCGCAAACGCGATGTTACAGGTCCATCAGAAGCTCTCGGACAGATTCTCGATGACAGCGCAGTTCCTTCACTCCTACGTAGATGCAAATCGTGGTTCGACGACTCCTTTGGTAAATGGGGAGCCCGCGTACGGGGTTGGGATCGAGGATAACTACGCCGTTCCGGGAGCTAAATTCCACGGCGTCTATGATTCTTTGACTCTAGCGCCCCAGGTGGAATTAGCGCCGGGGGTAGTCGTTGAAAATTCGTTTACGTATGCAAACTACGATCGCCTCGCTACCGGCGGCACCACCATCTTGCCAACGACTTCGACAAAGGGCTGGTGGCAGAGCGACACAGAGCAGCATAGCGTCAGCAACGATCTGCATCTGACCTGGGACAAGCGCTTCGACGATCTGCGAAACACGGTGATCACGGGGATGTATTACGAACGAGGCAAGCAAAAAGTCGTTTCGCCGAGCTACTCAGGCGCGCCTACCTACAGCGGCAGCACGTCGTGGAGCACGCCGAGCAACAGCAATCCAGCGACAGGCGTGCAAACCGGGACGACCATTACGAATTCTGACGAGGAGACCGTCAGCGTTTATTTCCAGGATCGGATCGAAATCGGCCAAGTTGGCCTACAGGCTGGTATCCGCTATGACCGCATCGAAAGCGGCTTGAGTCGCAGCAACACATCTGTAACCGCCGATCAGAATGACGATCGGTTCAGTCCGCGCGTCGGTGCGGATTGGCGGTTCTACAACGACGGAAATACCGATCTGATGGCCTTTGCTAGCTACGCCGAAGGTTTTCAGAGCCAATCTCCAAGTTTGAGCACCAGTGGCGGCGTGACCTTGCCGAGTTTGCTCGCGCCAGAGGTAACCAAGTCTCGCGAGGTCGGCGTGAAGGGCAGCACGTATGGTGGTGATCTGTTCGGGCAGATCAGCGTCTTTCGTACTAACAAACTCGGCCCACGTAGCTATCGGACTTCGACCAACGATTTCCTCTTCACCAATGCTAAGATTCAGGTCGACGGTATTGAGGGTGAAGTGCACTACGCGTTCAATCCGATGTTTGACGTCTACGCACACTATGCTTACCAGGATGCGTTTTATCGCAATTTCACCGACGGTTCCGGTAACGATTTTTCCGGCAACCGAGTGCGGATGGCACCGTATCACATGGCCGGCGTCGGCGCGAACCTGAGATGGGGGGCGTTAACATGGAACGTTAGCGCCAACTACACCGGCGATAGGAATCTGCGCGACAACAACATGACCACCGCAGTGCAGAATCTCGATCCCTATACCGTCGTCAATACCGCGATCACCTACCGTTACGAGAACCTTTCCGCGCAGTTCGTGGTTAACAACATTTTCGACGAGTACTACATCGCTGACGACTTCTCGGCGACGGAATCGGGTTATCCGGGCGAACCGCGGTCATTTGCCTTGATTCTTCGGGCTTCGTTTTGAGCCGATGATCGGTCGCAAAGCCTTGCGGCGAACATGGATGGGCCTGTTCACGGGCCTATTTATGGCGGGAAGCGCGATAGTGCTTCCCGCTTTCGCCTCGTCGATCGACTTGGTATGGGCAACCAATGCACACCCGACGCGCAGTGCGGCCGTTGTCGCGTTCGAGCGTGCTAACCCGGATGTCAGGATCCGGATCCTGCCGGTCGCCACACCTTGGAAATTGCAATTGCAGTGCCGCTTCGGACGCTGCCCCGACATCCTGACGTTTTTCCAGACGCACGCCTTTCAGGATTTCGCGCGCGACGATTTGTTGCTGCCGCTACCGCAGGAAACGCCATGGCCGCATTTCACGACGCTTCAGGCGTACGCGTTCCGTTCCCGCGACGGCGCCCTTATGGCGATTCCGCAAGTGGCCTATCCCTATGTCCTGTTCTACAATCCCGACCTTGTCCCGCAGGCACGCGCCGAAGCCGTGCGAACCTGGGATGATCTCCTGCGGGCGGCGGCGATGTCCTCGCATCGCGGCGACGACGGTCGGATGGTCTTTGGGTTGGAGCCGCATTCCGATCTGCTCTGGCTGCAGACGTTGGTGTGGCAGTGCGGTGCGGACCTGCGCGGATCCCCCGAAATCTTGCCTTGCATTCAAAGCGCGCTGGCCGAAATGCGCCGCTGGCGCGAGATTCCAGGCATTATCCCGGAGCCAAAGGACCGGTTCAATGTCCCGTCCACTGGCGCCAGTCAGGGGGTTCTCGGCAGTCTCTTTCTCCAGGGGCGGGCTGCATTCTATTGGTCGGGAAGTTGGAAAATCTGGGATTTGTCTCGCCAGTCACGCGTCCCGTGGCGCGTGCGCGGCGTGCCGGGTGGCAAGCGTGGAAACACAACGTTGCTCGGTGGAAACGCGTTCGGCGTCTATCGCGGTACGCAGCATCCGGACGAGGCGACCCGATTTGTCGAGTTTCTCGGGAGTCATGCCGTTGAGACCGTTCACGTGGCATCCGGTATCGTGTTTCCCTCCCGCAAGGATGTGGCCGTACCGGAAATCGCTCGCCCGGTTTTGGACACGATCGCCGACGGGCGCACCGCCGACTATGCCCCAGGGGTTGACGCGGTGGCTGCGGAAATCCGGATTCGTGAGACACTTGATGCGCACCGCCTTGGCCATTTCGGAGACGCGGACGCTGCACGTGCGATCCTCTCGGCGCTGCGCGGGGAGGCCGCGCGATGACGCGATGGGGGAATGCTGCGTGGCTGCTGGCGTTGCCCATGTTGATCGGCACTCTAGTGTTTTCCGTGCTGCCCGCGATGGTCGGCGTGGGGCTCAGTCTGTTTCGATGGTCTCTCGGAGACGCGCCGGAATGGACCGGTGGCGGTAACTACGCCCGTCTGGCTGCCGACGGCCTGTTCCGTCAAGCCGCGCTCAACACATGCATTATGGCGTTGGTGGTGCCGGTCCAAGTGGCGGGAAGCTACATACTCGCGCTGTTGCTCCGTGACCGCGGAACGCTGAATCAGGTCCTTCGGTTGACCGTGTTCTTACCGACACTCGTCAATCCGATCGCGCTGTTTGTGCTCTGGCGCTGGATCTACCAGGCCGACTATGGGCTTCTCGCACGTTTGGGCGGCCTCGTGGGGATTGCGGTTCCGGCGTGGCTGGAGGACCCGATATGGGCGAAACCCGCCCTGATGGTGGTGATGGCATGGGAGAGCGTCGGAGGCTTTACGATGCTGTTCTTCCTCGCGGCGTTCCGGCAGATCCCGGTTCAGATTCACGAAATGGCGAACCTCGACGGCGTCACCGGATTTGACAGGCTGGCCGTCGTCTATTGGCCGTGGACGCGGCATGTGTTCGGCTTCTGCCTCGCGCTTGGGTATCTCGCGGCGCTTCATGGAGGCTTCGAAATCGCCTATGCAATGACCGGCGGCGGGCCGCTGCACGCGACGACGACCCTTGCCTTCTACGCTTTCGAAACCGCGTTCGAGCTCCGCAACGCGGGCTACGCCGCAGCCATCGGCGTGGCCATGGCGCTGGCGTCGACCCCGCTCATCGCCCTGCGCGTGTTTGTCGGACGGCGCACGCGGGAAGGTGCGCAATGACGGCTCGGATACTGATGCGGATAGGCTTGTCTGTGGGGCTTCTCACGTCTTTCGGGTTTCCGTTCGTGTGGATGGTGATCTCGTCACTGACCGACAATCGCGATCTGTTCGCGCCCGGCTCTGCGTGGCGGTTTCTCCCGGAACACTGGGCATGGACGAACTACGTCGAGATATTCCGCCAGATCCCGTTGGGGCGATATCTCGCGAACGGTGCCGCTGTGGCGGCGATTCATTCCTGCCTCGAGACCCTAATCGCGGCCGCCGCGGCATTCGTCATGGTGGTGATTGGTGGGAAACGGGGGCGGATGCTGTTCTGGACGTTGTATCTGGCCTGGCTGATTCCTGGCACCTTCGTGCTGCTTCCCCGTTTTCTGGTCGTCGCGTCGATGCCCGATTTCCTGCCGTTCGGGAAATTCTGGGCCGCCTCGCGCGAGGTCGGTTTCGGCAACGACGGTATCGTGGTCGGGAGTCTGCTCGGCCTCGATTCATTTTTTGGGATGATCGTGCCGGGATGTTTCTCCGCGACCGCCGCATTTCTTCTTGCGGCGGCGATCCGCCAAGTTCCGGGCAGCCTCTTCGAAATGGCCTGGCTGGATACGGGGTCGACTTGGCGCGCGTTCCGGGATGCCTGCTTGCCGGCAATACGGGCTCCCTTGGCGGTCGTCGCGTTTCTGGCATTTCACGGCGCTTGGCGTAGCTTCACCTGGCCGTTGCTAATAGCGTCGTCGCCCGAGATGTTGACCGCGCCGGTGGGGCTGATGACGTTTCGTGATCTGCATCAGGCACAATGGTCGTTGGTGATGGCGGGCGGCGTCGTTATGACCTTGCCGTCGGTGGCGTTGCTGCTGTTCGCCCACCGCTATGTGATCGATCGTGCAATCGTGCATGAAGCTGGCGCGGACGCGCCCTAGGAGAGTCCCTTGCCAACACTGAGCTTCCATGACGTCAGCAAATGCTATGGAAAGGTTCCTGCCCTCGACGCCTTCACGCTCGACATAGCTGAAGGAAAGCTTAGCGTTCTGCTCGGAGCCTCGGGAAGCGGCAAGACAACGGCGCTTCGTCTCGCCGCCGGGCTTGAGCGCGCCGACTGCGGCCACATCGCCCTCGACGGCAGGATGCTCGATGCTCTGCCTCCGCGCGAGCGCGGCTGTGCGTTGGTGTTCCAGAACTATTCGCTGTATCCACAGATGAGCGCGGCGGAGAACATCGCCTATCCGTTGCGCGTCCGCGGTATCGGCGTGAAGGAACGACAACGTCGCGTGGCGTGGGCGGCGGACCTTCTGAAGCTGTCGGCGGCGGAAATGGCGCGTAGACCCCATGCCCTTTCGGGAGGTCAGCGCCAACGGGTCGCGTTTGGCAAGGCGTTGGCGCTGCACCCCGAGGTCCTGCTTCTCGACGAACCATTCTCCAGTCTCGATCACAACCTACGCGTTGCTCTTCGTGGGGAGTTGCGCCGGATCCAGCGCGAACTTGGGATCACGGTTCTGATGGTCACCCACGATCAAGGTGATGCTCTCGCGATCGCTGATGTTGTCGCGATCATGGAGCGCGGGCGTATCCAGCAAGTGGGACCACCCGAAGACCTTTGGTCTCATCCCGTAACGCGGTTTGTCGCGGGCTTCCTTGGAACGCCTCCGATGAGCTTCGTCGCGGCCAGGATGGAGGGTAACACCCTCACCCTATCCAACGGCGAGACGCTGCACCTAGCTTCCGGTCTCCCGCACACCGGCCAGGTCGCTCTTGGGCTGCGCCCCCAAGATCTTTTGCTTGAAACTTCGGATCAAGGGAGGGCGACGTTTGTCATGACCGGGATCGAACGCATCGGATCGGAGTTCATTGCGTACGGAGACTATCTCGGAGCGCAGGTTGCCGTGGCTGTCGCCAACGAAGCAGCTGTTAACGAAAGCTGCCACCTTCACATCGTCCGGATATCGATGCTCTTCGATGACCGTGGCTCGGCGCTACATCCTGCCGAAATAGCATCGTGGGAACAAAACTAGACACCGCGTTCACGGTCGCAGTCCATACTGCCGACGTCACGACCAACTCATCTTGAACGACTGCTTTCGTAGCACCGCGACGATGGCAGAGAAGAACCATGATGGACGCGGCCCGGATCATCCGGATCGCAGGCAGGACTCCTCAACACTGTAGCCGAGGAGCCCCCTTCGGTCTTAGATTTCGGTGCATTCCGCGAGATGAAGCGCGTCCTCTATGTCGACGCCAAGGTAGCGGACTGTGCTCTCGATTTTGGAGTGGCCAAGCAGGATCTGCACGGCACGCAAGTTGCCCGTCTGTTTGCAGATAATGGACGCCTTGGTACGACGCAGAGAATGCGTCCCGTAGTCCTCCGGACGCAAGCCGATACCAGTTACCCATTCATCGACGAGACGTGCATACTGGCGGGTGCTGATATGCTTGGCGTGATTGATCCTACTTGGAAACACAAAGTCTTCGAGCGCACCTCTTCGACGTTCGAGCCAAACAAGAATACTGTTGCGAGCAGGCTCAAGGAGCTCGAACTGAACCGGCCGACCGGTTTTCTGCTGAACGACGATCGCCCTTGAGCGAACCTGTCCACCTCTGACTACATCTCCAATTTTCATCTTGACGATATCGCACCCGCGAAGCTTGCTGTCGATCGCTAGGTCGAACATCGCGCGATCACGCAATCTCTGCTCTCGATCTAACCAGAACCGGATAGCCCAAACTTGTTGCTGCTTCAGCGCGCGCTTGGCGCCGATCTTTCGGCCCGCGTTCCACGGCCGCCGATCTTTCGTACATGGATCATATTCGGAGCGTCCCATAGCCGTTCTCCCTTTGGCCAATTGCGATTGGGAGAGAGTTGGCGTTGTTCTGTTTCACGGTAAGCGTCATCTGACGGCTGCCTT
>DBTR01000057.1:0-6492 GCA_002307145.1 Rhodospirillum sp. UBA1311
GTTGCGGACGCCGAGCTGGCTCATCGCGCGATGGCGGTCTTCCGTCTCGCGCACCGCCCATTTCAGCGCCACCACCGCCTTGCCGGGATCGGTGACCACCGGCGCGAGGAGGTGGGGGATGCCGTCGTAGACCGAGAGTTCGAGCATCTTCGGGTCGATCATGATCATCCGGCACTGCTCCGGCGTCAGGCGATAGAGCAGCGAGAGGATCATGGTGTTGATCGCCACCGACTTGCCCGAGCCGGTGGTGCCCGCGATCAGGAGATGGGGCATGCGGGTGAGGTCGACGTACTCCGGGCCGCCGCCGATGTCCTTGCCGAGCGCGAGGCAGAGCACCTGCGGCGACTTGACGAAGGAATCCGAGGTTAGCAGCTCGCGCAGATAGACGGTTTCGCGCCGCGCGTTGGGCAGCTCGATGCCGATCACGTTGCGCCCCGGGATCACCGCGATGCGGGCCGAGACCGCGCTCATCGAGCGGGCGATGTCGTCGGCGAGGCCGACGACGCGCGAGGTCTTGGTGCCCGGCGCGGGTTCGAGCTCGTAGAGGGTGACCACCGGGCCGGGGCGGATCTTGACGATCTCGCCGTTGATGCCGAACTCGCTCAGCACCGAAATCAGCAGGCGGGCGTTCTGGGTCAGGCTTTCGTCGTTGGTCTTCGGCCCGCCGCCCTGGCGCGGCAGGGTCAGAAGGTCGAGGGGCGGCAGCTCGAAAGCGCCCTTGGCGCGGCGGCCGAGAGGCAGGCGGCCCTGACGGGCGCGTTGCGCTTCCTTCGGGGTTTGCGCGGGCTCGGGGATGCGATCGACGATCGGCTCGTCGTCGACCTCGTCCTCCGCATCGAGGGCGAGCACGCCGTCGATCCCCGGCTCCTGGCGCTTCGGTTCGCGCGGCACCGCGACCGGCGCGCGGCGCTTGCGCGCCGCCGGGCTCGGCTCGGGCACGCGCACGCGGGCGGCGAGGCGGAGCGGCAGGGCGAGCGCGCGGGCGGCGTGGGCCCAGACCCTGGGCGCGACCGCCGAGGCATAGGCGAGCATCATCAGCGCGAGCGGCAGGCCGAGGCCCCAGGCGGCGACCGAGGGCAGCCAATCGGGCAGGGCGCGGAGCAGCGGCGCGAGGTTCTGGCGCAGCACCGCGCCGAGCGCGCCGCCCCATCCCGCCGCGACCGGCGCCTGGTTGGCCCAGGGCACGTAGGCGAGCGCGGCAGTCAGCGGCGGCATCGCGAGGAACAGCACCAGGGCGCGCAGCATCAGCCGCTCCGCCGGGCGGAGGAGGGTCCAGCGTACCCCCCAGGCGGCGACGACGAAGCACAGCGCCCATGCGCCGAGGCCGAGGCCCTGGTAGAGCGCATCGGCGGCGATCGCGCCGGGCACGCCGAGGAGGTTGTTGACCGAGGCGTTGGAAACGGTGTTCCACGACGGATCGCCGGGGGAATGGCTGCCGAGTGCGACGCCGGCGGCAACCGCCAACCCGATCACGCACAGCCCGAAGGCGCGGATGCCGCTTTGCCGCAACAGGCGTGACAAAGATTCGGGCAAGAACCGGCGCGAGGCGGAGCTGGCGTGGGATCGGGCCATGGATTTCCTCATGCGGAGTTGGCGGAATCGTCGAGAATGCGGCGCAGCACGCCGAGCGCCCGCGTCACCCGCTCTTCGTCGTGAACCATCGCGATGCGGACGAAGCGGTGGCCGAGGTTGCCGTCGGGCGCGCCCGGGTCGTCGGCGGTGAGGTAGCGGCCCGGCACCACGCGGATGCCGCCCTCGCGCCAGAAGCGCTTGGTCATCGCCTCGCCGTCGCCGACGTCGAGCCACAGGAAGAACCCGCCCTGCGGCCGGAGATAACCGGGATAGCCCGCGAAGATCCGGTCGGCGGCGGCCACCAGCCGCGCGTAGTGGGCGCGGTTCTCCACAACATGGGCGTCGTCGTCCCAGAGCGCCACCGAAGCGGCGGCGAGCGGCATCGGCATCTGCACCGAGGCGTAGGAGCGAAGCTTGAGGAACGCCTTCAGGAGCTTGGCGTCGCCCGCGACGAAGCCGGAGCGCAGCCCAGGCGCGGAGGATCGCTTCGACAGCGAATGAAACACCACGACGTTGGCGAACGGGTCCTCGCCCGGCGCGGCGGCTTTGATCGCCGCATTCAGCCCGGAGGGCGGCGGCGGCCCGAAGTACAGCTCGGAATAGCACTCGTCGCAAGCGAGGACGAAATCGTAGCGGCGCGCGAGGCGCACCAGTCCGGTGAGGCGTTCGAGGTCGGCCTGCGCGCCTTCCGGATTGCTGGGCGAGCAGAAGATTGCGAGCGCGGTGCGCTTGAGGATCTCCGGATCGACGGCGGCGAAATCGGGGAGGAAGCCGGTTTCCCGGGAGGCGGGCACCAGAACCGCCTCGGCGCCGCTCATCTCGGCGGCGGCGCGGTAGACCTGGTAATAGGGGTTCGGCATCAGCATCACCGGGCGCTGGCCGGCCTTCTCCGCCGGGATCGCGACCTGGGAGAAGAGATACAGCGCCTCGCGCGAGCCGGTGGCGGAGAGGACGTTGCGCTCCGGATCGACCGCGCCCGCGGGCAGGCCGAAGCGCCGCGTCAGCCAGCGGGCGCAGGCGGCGCGCAGCTCGGGCGTGCCTTCGTTCGGCGGGTAGCGGTTCCAGAGGTGCGCGTGGGCGGCGACCACCTCGGCGATCAGCGGCGGCGGCGCGAGTTGCGGCTCGCCGATCGACATCGACAGCGGGGTTTCGACCTGGGTGGCGACGGGATCGAGAAGTTCGCGCAGGCGGACGAACGCGCTGCCCGGCAAACGCTCAAGAGCGGGATTGACCATGCTATTCCTTGGCCGAAGGTGCGGCGAATGACGACATGATCAAGGGTATAGCCGAAAAACCCGGCCAGATCAAAAATCCTGCCGGGTCGTCGTCGCCTGCGCCGGTTAGTGGAAGAATGCCTGGGTCAGTTCGTAAAGCTTCGCCGGCGGCAACAGGTAGATCGCGCCGAGCACCAGCATCGGCAGGCCCGTGCCGAGGAAACGCACCAGCCAGCGGATCGGCTGGTCTTCCGGCGTCAGCATGAACCAGTTAAGCACCGCGAGGCCGATCGAGACAGCGAGCAGGCCGACCTCGCCCATCCCCAGCACCGGCGGCACCGCGAGGCCGGTGATCGGCGCGGTGCGGTAGTAGACGATCCGGAGCGCGAAGAACAGGATCAGGAAGACGTTGAGGTAGCGTACGACCTTGCGCCGCGACTTGGTCAGGGTGACGCGCGGCGCGGTGCGCGAGGTGAGGAAGGCGACTTCCTCGTCGGTGAGTTCCTTGTCGATCGGGGACGTGCCGAACATGCCCTTCTTGTCCACGAACGGGATCTCGGGCTCGGCGGCCTTCTGCTTGTCGTCGCGGTCGGTCATCGGGGCTCCTCCATGCGAACCTGCGCCAAGCCCTATAGCGCGTGAGGCCGCGCCTGTCAAAAGGCGCGAAAAATGGCCCGGTGGACATGCCACCGGGCCAGAGTCTCGGGAGGAACAAACACTGATACTCAGGAAACCAAACCATCCCCGCAAATCGGGACGATCCGTCCAACGGGCTTCGAGAAAGAGGCGGGATGCCTCTGGAAAGCCTGTGGCCTCAGCACCTGCGCTAAGTAATGCATAGCACGTGCCATGTCTGACATGGGTGTTAAGTTTCAGTGAATTCAATGTGTTGATAAAAATTCAGCGTATCTGCGGGGATTTCCGCTAAACTGGGTGCATCAAAAATTGTCCAATCGTCAGCGTCGCTGACTAAATTTTGTGCGGAAGGGTGGGTTGCCCGCTTTCGCGGCGGCATCCCCGGCCCGGCGAAGCGCCGCACGGAGGATGGGAATCATGCCAGTGCTGACAAGGCGTTGGCTGCAATGGCCGAAGCTCCGCACGGCGCGTGCGCGGCCGAGTCTCGGGGCGTCCGCCGAGGGTTGCCCGGATATCGGATTCCTCGCCGACGACGACCGCCACTTCGAACTCTTCGCCGGATGGCTGCACGCGCAGTGGAGCGTACCGCGCGGGGAAAGCCTGGAAACTCGGCGCCTCGCGTTGCGCGCCCAGATGCGCGTCGATCGTCTGCCGGTTGCGCTCACCGCCTATTGGCAAGGCAGTCCGGCGGGAATCGTCAGCCTGCGCCGCCACGACCTGCAAACCCGGCTGCGGGTCGGGCCCTGGCTTTCCGCACTTTATGTCGACGAAGCGATGCGCGGGCGGGGCATCGGCCGCGCGCTGGTGGACGCGACGCTGCGGCTCGCCGCGTGGCTCGACCATCCGGAGGTCTGGCTGTTCACCACCGACCGGGCAACGTTCTACGAACAGCTCGGCTGGGAGCGGATGCCGCCGAACCCCGAGGAACGCCGCCAGATTCCCGAACCCGAGGTGTTCCGCCACCCGACCGGCGTCTAGCGGTGGCGACGGTCGACGGGCGGAAACCGCCGCGCTTCCTCGACCAGCATGATCGGCACGCCGTCGCGGATCGGATAGGCGATGCCGAGGGCGTCGTTGACGAGTTCGAAGGCCTGCCGGTCGTAGCGCAGCGGCAGCTTCGACATCGGGCAGACCAGCAGGGAGAGCAGCTTCGGATCGACTTCGGTCATGGAGTCCTCGGTTGGGGTCATTGCGGCGCGTCGCCGCCGCCGCCGGTGCCGACCGCGCCCATTTCCATCAGGGCGCAGAGCACGGCGTAGCGGCGTTCGAGGGTCGGGGCTTCGAGCAGCGCCTGTTTCTCCGGCGCTTCGAAGGGCAGCGCCATCGAGAGGGTCGAGACCAGCGACGGCAGCGCGAGGGCGTCGAGCGCGCGCAGGTCGATATCGAGCGCATGGGCCTCGATGAACCGCTTCAGGGTCTTCGCGAGCTTCTGCCGGGGCGCGGTGATCGTGCCGCCGCCCGGCAGCACGATGTCCTCGCGGAAGGGGGCGTAGTCGACCTTGAGGCGGCGGAAGCCTTCCTGCGGGTCGAGCTCCCCGACCACCTGGAAACGACAGATCCCGAGCAGGACGACGAACAACTGGCGCGCGTCGGTCTCGGAGAAGTGGACGATCCGGCCAACGCTGCCGACCGAGTAGAGCGGCGGAGAATCACGGCCGTCCTCCTCGCTGAGCGGCTGGATCATGCCGAACAGCCGGTCGCCGCGCAGCGCGGCGTCGACGAGGGCGAGGTAGCGCGGCTCGAAGACGTTCAAGGGCAAGCGCCCGCCCGGCAGCACGATCACCTGACTGAGGGGAAATACCGGCAAAACTTCCGGCAATTCCTCGTACCGCGTCGTGAACGGGTCCCTCACCATGCGCCCTCCAGCGGTTGTTCCCGGGGCGGTTCGCCGTCCGGGTTAGACCATCAGCATCATCTGCAACTGCCGCCGGCCGGACTTGGCCACCGGATCGGTGGGGCCGAGGGCTTCGAAAATCCTGAGCAGGCGCTTGCGCGCGCCGTCCTCGTTCCAGGTGCGGTCGCGCCCGACGATTTCGAGGAGTTCCTTGATCGCGGTCGCGGAATCGCCCTGGGCGTAAGCCGCCATGGCGAGGTTGAAGCGGGCCTCGTGGTCGTCCGGGTTGGCGGCGAGCGCCGCGATCGCGAGCGGCACGTCGACGTCGGTGCCTTCGGCGGCGAGTTCGAGGGTGGCGATCACTGCGGCGATCTCGGGGTTCTTGCGGAGTTCGTCGGGCAGCTTGGCGAGAATCGCCTGCGCCTGGTCGAAGCGCCCGGCGGCCATGTTGCAGCGGAGAATTCCCGCGATCGCGCCGGGATTGCCGGGCACCGCCTGGAGGATCTGCTGGTAGATCGTGATCGCCTGGGTGAGGTCGCCGTCGGCGAGGGCCTGGCGTGCGGTGGCGAGCATCGCGTCGATTTGTGCCAGCATTTGCGCGTCGTTGGTGAGCGCGCCGAGGAACGCCTGGAGGTCATGCTCGGTCGGGACCCCGGCAAGCATGTCGACCGGGCGGCCGTCCTTGATCGCGAAGATCGCGGGCACCGAGCGCACCTGCATCTGCTGGGCAAGCTGGGGGTTTTCGTCGACGTTGATCGTCACCATCCGGATCCGCCCGTTGGCGGCGCGGATCGCGCGTTCGAGCATCGTCGTGACCTGCTTGCACTGGGCGCTACGCGGCGACCAGAACTGAACCACCACCGGAGCGGTCATCGACGCGTCGATGACGTCGCGCATGAAATCCTGCGTGTTGGAGGCCTTGATCACGTCCTGGCCGCCAGTCGCGCCGCCCTTGGCAGCCGCGCCGTCACCGAAAAGAAAGTCCATGTCCCTCGCCCGATTGGTTCGCGAATGTGGTTGGGTTTGCTCCATACGCCCCTCAAAATGGAGCTTTCGGGCTGATCAGGCAAGCCTTAAGCGGCAATTCCGGGGCCCGGACCGACGACCGAATTTTTTTGTTGCAATCGACGAAATCCCCGATATATTCGCGGGCCTTGGCGACGACCAATTCGGTCCGAACCAGCGGAGCGCGGGCGTAGCTCAGGGGTAGAGCACAACCTTGCCAAGGTTGGGGTC
>DBTR01000057.1:6757-18193 GCA_002307145.1 Rhodospirillum sp. UBA1311
GTTCGAATCCCTTCGCCCGCTCCAGTTTCAAAAGGCCGCCGATCCTCGTGATCGGCGGCCTTTTTGCCGTGCGGGTCGCCACGCAGCGGAATCTGAGCCGGCTTATGAGACCGCGTACGACGGAATCGTGTCGGAGGAGAGACTGGCGAGCCGGTCAGGCCCGCGCGAGTCCGGGGTTGGAGACCGGCATCTGGGTGGTGACGAACAGGGTCATCACCGCGTTGCCGTCCTGGTTGGCCACCGTCACCTTCGACCGCACGATGCCGCGATCCGGCTTGCTTTCCGAACGCCGGAGCATTGCGACCTCGCGGCTGACGGTGAGGGTGTCGCCGGGCTTCACCGGGTGGTGCCAGCGGAGTTCGTCGACTCCCATGCCGACCACCGGGGTATCGCCGAACGGCTTCGCGCCGATGAACGCGCGCATCGCCAGCGCCGCGACGTGCCAGCCGCTCGCGATCAACGTGCCGAACCGCCCGGAGGCGGCGGCCTCCGGGTCGGTGTGCTGGGCTTGCGGATCGAAGGCGCAGGCGAAGGCGACGATCTCGTCGGCCGAAACCGCGAACGGCGCGCTGGTCCAGACCTCGCCGAGAACGAGGTCGCTCCAGGTGCGGTCCATGCGTCAAGCCGTTTCGAGCGCGGCGGCGGATTTGGCGGCATCGCGCAGCAGGTCGGCGACGCCGTCCTTGAGGAAGCCCAAGGTGGTCGCGTCGACGAGGCGGCCGTCCTTGACCTTCTCGTGGACCAGGCCGATCACCGTCTGCGGCCGCGAAACCGGGCGCGCGCCGATCGCGAACAGGGTCTCGGTGAGCGACGACTGGGCGCGCACGCCGCCGGTGAATGCCGGGGACGAGGTCAGGGTCAACACCGGCTTGCCGATCAGGGTCGAGCGGGCGTAGGGGCGCGACGCCCAGTCGAGAGCGTTCTTCAGCACGCCGGGCAGGCCGTAATTGAACTCGGGGCTGGCGATGACGATGCCGTCGGCGTCGGCGATCGCCTGGCGCAGTGCGGCGACGCGCGCCGGGGGCGTCGCGGTGTCTTCGTCCTGATTGTAGAACGGCACGCCTTCAAGCGGAAAAATCTCGATGGTGGCGACGTCGGCGACCGCTTCGGCAAGGGTCTTCAGGATCGCAGTGTTGTAGGATTCCCGGCGCAGGCTGCCGGAAATGGCAAGAATCTTGGCTTTCACGGGTGGTACTCCTGAAACGACAAAAATAAACTCTCTCCAGCGATCTATTCCCCTGGCGGCAAATCGCAAGTCACGATCGCGCCGCTCCCGCCGGGGGCATCTTCCCCTCGGAAAAATCCATAAGTGAATTCAACATGTTACCGAATTTCCGAAATGCGGCGCAACGGTGTTTCCCGGATTCGACAACGCCGCGCTTGACAGAAGCGTTGGTATCAACCGAACTGTGGGGATGTTGAACGCCGTCCCCTATGCCACCACCATCGAGATTCGCGACGCGTGCCTTTGCCTCCACGTGCAGCGGGCGGCGCGGGCGCTGGCGCGCCGTTTCGACGACGCGCTCCGGCCGGTGGGGCTGACCAACGGCCAGTTCTCGCTGCTGATGTCGCTCAACCGGCCCGAGCCGCCGAGCCTCGGCGCGGTGGCGGCCCTGCTCGCGATGGACCGCACCACCCTCACCGCCGCCTTGAAGCCCTTGCAGCGGCGTGGCTTGGCGGCGGTCGAAACCGACGCGGCGGATCGTCGCGGACGCCGCCTGATCCTCACCGATGCCGGGCGCGAAACGCTTCGGGCGGCGGTGCCGATCTGGCGGGAGACCCACCGGGCGGTGGAGGCGACGCTGCCGCCGCCCGGCCCCGATGCGTTGCGCGCCGGGCTCGAAAGTCTTGGCGCGCTGACCTGATCCCTGATTTCACGATCACCGGAGGACACGGCATGACCATCCCCAACGGCCAATTCGTCTGGTACGAGCATCTCACCCACGACGCCGAGGCGGCGTCGGCGTTCTACCGCCACGTCGTCGGCTGGAGCGCCGCGCCCGCCGGCATCCCCGACGCACCGCCCTACACCATCTTGAGCGCGGGCGAGCGCCCGGTGGCCGGGCTGATGAAATTTCCCGAAGGCTGCGGCATCGGCAGCGAACCCGGCTGGGTCGGCTACGTCTCGGTCGACGACGTCGATGCCTTCGTCGCCAAGGTCGAGGCCTTGGGCGGCCAGCTCCACGTCGGGCCGATGGAGATCCCCGAAGTCGGCCGCTTCGCCGTGGTCGCCGACCCGCAGGGCGCGGTGTTCGCGCTCTACAAGAGCGCCTGCGAGGGCCCGCCGCCGCCGCCGATGGGCCCTCCCGGGTTCACTGGCTGGCACGAGCTCTGGGCCAAGGACGGCGCGGCGGCATTCGCGTTCTATGCCCAGCTGTTCGGCTGGACCAAGACCGAGGCCTTCGACATGGGGCCGAACGGCGTCTACCAACTGTTCGCCACCGCGAGCGAGGCGGTGGGCGGGATGATGACCGCCGACGCGGGCGTCAGCACCGGCTGGCTGTTCTATTTCAACGTGCCGGAGCTCGACGCGGCGATGGCGCGGGTGCAGGAAAAGGGTGGCAAGGTCGCGTTCGGCCCGCAGGAAGTGCCGGGCGGACTATGGATCATCCAGTGCCACGATCCCCAGGGCGGCGAATTCGCGCTGGTCGCGCCGGTGCGCTAGGCTCGGGCTCGGGGCCGAACACGCTCATGCCGCCATAGCAGTGCGAAGCGTCGCGCTCCGCCGCGAGCAGGTCGTCGAAGGCCGGGCCGCGCGCGGTGCGTTCGAGCGCGCGGGATTGCGCGTCGAGGCGCTTCAGCGCCGCCATGCGGTCGTCGTTGCCGAGGCGCGCCGCGACCACCGCCGCTTTCAGCACTTCGAGAGTGCGGTCGTAGACCTTGAGCGGCACCGGATAGGGATGGCGGTCCTTGCCGCCGTGGGCGAGGGAGAAGCGCGCCGGATCGCTGAAGCGGCAAGGCGCGCCGTGCACAACCTCGGCGACCTGCGCCAGCGCCCGCACCGTGCGCGCGCCGACGCCGGGCACCAGCAGCAGGTCGGCGAAATCGCGCGGACCTGCCTCCGCCGCCGCCGCGAGCGCGCCGTGCAGGCGGCGCAATACCACGTTCTCCGCCCGCACCTCGTGGTGCGCGGGCATGATCAGGTGCGGCAGCAGCGGCTGGGCGGGCGGCGGCGACGCAATCCCTTCGAGCGCCGCGAGTTCGCGGGTAATGCGGGCGGGGCCGAAGTCTTCCAGGAGGTCGAGCTGGGCGGTGCGCGAGGCCGCCGCACGGCGGTCGGCGAGGTTGACGATCTCGCCCTGGTTCTCGCCGTCGATCGCGGCGTGCGGCGCGTCGACGAAGCTCTTCAAATCCTCGGAGAGCCAATGATAGCGCCGCGCCTGCCGCGCTTGGCCGTTCATTCCCTGCTGCACCACCGTCCACTTGCCGTCGTCGGCGACGATGAAGCCGTGGAGGTAGAGATCGAAGCCGTCCTGCACCGCCGCGCTGTCGACCTTGGCGACGAGGCGGCTCGCCTGCGCCAGCGCTGCGCCGTCGAAGCCGACCCGCTCGCCGATCGCCAGCAGTTCGCCGGGCGTCTCGCGGGAATGCCTGCCGCGCCCGCCGCAGACGTGCAGGCCAAGCTCTCCGGCGCGGGGGCCGAGGCCGCGCTTGAGCGCGCCGATCACCGAGGTGGTGATGCCGGAGGAATGCCAGTCCATCCCCATCACCGCGCCGAACGACTGGAACCAGAACGGATGGGCGAGCCGCCGCAGGAATTCGTCGCGCCCGTATTCCTGCACGATCGCCTCGGCGATCAACGCGCCGAGGCCGGCCATGCGGGTGCGCAGCCAGCCGGGAACGAAGCCGTTATGCAGCGGCAGATCCGCACTGCCCGCGCGCCGCGCCATCCGCGCCTCCGATGAACGAAACGGGAACGGATGATCTAGCACTGGCGCGGCCGCGCCGCAAGGTTCAGCTGCCGCGCGCAGGAGGCGGGGCGGTGTCGAGCTGGCGGTAGACCGCTTCGGCGATCGGCAGCAGGGCGTCGCGCGGCGTCTTTGCGGTGACCGCGAAGCCCATGCCTTTGTCGATCCAGACGAAGGTCGCCATGTCACCGTCCTGGGCAAAGCGGAACGCGGTGGTGTCGCCGTTCGCCGCCTCGACGAACAGGGTGAGGCGGCTGCCGTGGTCGTCGTCGTACATCAGCTGCGCCGCCGCGCCGCTGCCGCCGGGCAGCAGCCGTCCGCCCATCAGGCGATAGCCGTGGCCCGAAAGGTCGGGGGCGGAGATCGGGTGGCCGAGGCGCTTCGACAGCCAGGTCATCAGGTGCGCCTGCTCGGTGGCGCGCACCTCCACCGGGTGCATCACCTCGGAGGCGAACGTGGAATAGGCGAGCGTCGCCTGATCCGCCACCACCATCGGCATCGGCCGGGACTGGGCGGTGGGGCGGGCTTGCATCGCGCCGAACCAGCCGCTGCCCGCGCCGACGACGAACATCACGCACGCGGCGGCGGCGGTCTGCCAGCGGCCGCGACGGCGTTCGCGGCGCGCGGCGGCCAGCGTGTCGATGCGCAGGTGCGCCGGGATCGGCTCGTCGAATTTCGGCTGCAGGAGCTCGCGCAGCAGGTCGCGCTGGCGGCCCTCGGCCTCGACCCGCGCCGCGATCTCGGGGTGCTCGGCGAGGTAGGCTTCGACGGCGGCGCGGCGCGGTTCGTCGAGGCGCTGGTCGATGAACGCCTGAAGGTCGTCTTCGCCGATCGGAGCGCGGACGTCTCTCATTTCACTCTCCGCAACAGGGGCACCCGCCCGGATTCGAGAATTTCCCGCAAGCGCTTGCGCGCCCGCGACAGCCGCGACATCACCGTGCCCTCGGGAATGCCCAGCACCTCGGCCGCCTCGGCATAGGAGAAATCCTCGACGCCGACCAGCAGCAGCAGGGATTTCTGCTCTTCGGGCAGGAGGTCGAGGGCGGCGAGCGCGTCGCCGAGTTCGAGCGCCCGGTCCTGCCCCGCCGGGCTCTGGGCGTCGGCGTCCTCCGCCACCTGGGTTCCGCGCCGCTTGTTGCGATGGTAGGCATTGACGAACTGGTTGCGGAGGATGGCGAACAGCCAGGCGCGCAAGTCGCCGTCGGTGCGGCGCAGACCCCAGCGCGACAGCGCGCGTTCGAGGCAATCCTGGACCAGATCGTCGGCCTCGGCGGAATTGCGGGCGAGCGCGAAGGCGTAGCGGCGCAGAGCGGGGATCTGCTGTTCGAGACGCGAACCGAGGTCTTCGTCCATGCCGCCCACCCTGCGCCGCCCGCGACCGGTTTTAAGGTTTGGCCAGGGTCCAGACCCCGCCGACGCCGTCGCCGGTGGCGTCGCCCGGCTTCGCGTCCTTGATCCAGGTATAGAGCGGCAAGCCCTTATAGGCCCACTGCTTGGTGCCGTCGGTGCGGTCGACCACCGTGTACTTGCCTTCCGCCTTCGCGCCCGCAGGAGCCATCAGCGGCGGCCAATTGACGGCGCACTTGTCGTAGCACACCGACTTGCCCTCGCTGTCCTTGTCGTAGGTGTAGAGGGTCATGCCCTTGGCGTCGACGAGCGCCGGGCCCTTGTCGGTCTTGCCGGTCATCGCCGGTTCCGCCGCCTGCGCGACGCCGAGAGTGAGGACCGTCGCAGTGGCGAAAACCAAGGCTCGGGCGAAGGGAATCCGCATGATGTTCTCCTTGTGTGGAAGGGGACTTATGAGGGGAGACACCCGGCGCCGGGGTTTATTCCCCGAGCTTGGTAAAATTTCCGACGGGAAGGCCGGTTTCCGGCCTCCCCGCCGGTTCGTCAGACCACGAGCTGGGCGTCGAGCGTAATCTCGGCCTTGAACAGCTTCGAGACCGGGCAACCCGCCTTCGCCATATTCGCCAGTTCGGTGAACTTCGCCTGGTCGATGTTGGGGATCTTCGCCTTGATCGAGAGCGCGATGGTGGTGATCGCGAAGCCACCGTCGGCCTCTTCCAGCGTCACCTTGGCCACGGTATCCATCTGGCTCGCGGTGAACCCCGCCTCGCCCAGAATCTTCGACAGCGCCATGGTGAAGCAACCCGCGTGCGCCGCGCCGATCAGTTCTTCCGGATTGGTGCCCTTCTCGTCGCCGAAGCGCATCGCAAATCCATAGACCTTGGAAGTCAGCGCGCCGCTTTCGGTCGAGATCGCACCCTTGCCGTCCTTGAGACCGCCGGACCAGGCCGCCGAACCCTTGCGCACGATTTTCATGGTGAAAGCTCCCTTGAGCGTTGAATTGGTTTGAATGAGGGATCATCCCTCCGAGGGAGCATATGGAGGCGCGGGGGCCCGAGGTGAAGGGCGGATCTTGACTCTTGCGGAACAGATATCGAACCTACTGCCCTGCGCCCGCCACCGGCGGACGGCGGCCGAAGATCGCCGAGCCGACCCGCACCAGGGTCGCGCCGAAACCGACCGCGACCGGATAGTCGTCGCTCATCCCCATGCTGAGTTCGGCGATACCGTGACGGGCCGCGATCTTGCGCAGCAGCGCAAAGTGCGGCGCGGGCTCCTGCTCCACCGGCGGAATGCACATCAGCCCGGCGACCGGCAGCTTCCATGTCTCGGCGCAGCGCGCGAGGAAGGCGTCGGCGTCGGCGGGCAGAACTCCGGCTTTCTGCGGCTCGCAGCCGGTGTTGACCTGGACCAGCAGCTTCGGCAGCGCCACGCCCTCGTCGCGCAGACGCACCAGCGCCTCGGCGAGCTTGGGGCGGTCGAGGGTGTGGATCACATCGAACAGCGCCACCGCCTCGCGCGCCTTGTTGGATTGCAGCGGCCCGATCAGGTGCAACTCGACCCCGGCATAGCGGGCACGCAAATCCGGCCACTTGCCCGCCGCTTCCTGCACCCGGTTCTCGCCGAACACCCGATGCCCGGCATCGAGCGCCTCGGCGACGGTTTCCGCGCCGTGGGTCTTCGAGACCGCGACCAGGCGAACGGCGGCGGCATCGCGTCCGGCGGCAGCGGCTTCGGCGGCAATTCGCGCCTTCACCGCATTGAGATTTTCCGCGATAGTGGCTTCCACTGGTTTCGTCCTTGCTTCGGAGGCACTTCCGGTGCGCACCATAGCAACCGTCGCGGCGCGGCTCAACGCCCGTTGCCGCGATCGCCGCCTCCCCGCCCTGATCGCGATGACCGACCCGCTGCGCCTGCCCGACGCCGTAGGCCTTGCCGCGCGCCTGCCGAGAGGCGTCGCGCTGATCGAGCGCACCCGGTGCACCGACCCCCGCCTCGCCACGCTCTGCCGCCGCCGCGGCGTACTGCTGGTGGCCGCGGGCGCGGCTATCCGGGCGCTCGCGCTCGGCGCGGACGGACTGCACCTCCGCGACCATCCGGATCGCCGCGCTTCCGAGGCCCGCGCCTGGCGACGGCGGCAGCCGGAAAGATTGATCTTCGCCGCCGCGCACTCGGGCCGCAGCCTTCGCGCCGCAGTCGCCGCCGGGGCCGACGCGATCCTGCTCTCGCCGGTGTTCCCGACCGCAAGCCATCCGGGCGCGCCCACGCTCGGCATCACCCGTTTTCGCCTGATCGCCCGGCAGAGCGCGCGCCCGGTGTATGCGCTCGGTGGCGTCACCCCCCGCACCGCATGCGGCCTTCGCACCACGCGCGCCATCGGCATCGCCGGAATCGACTGGGCACTGTGACAACAAAAAGGGCGGCCCAAGGGCCGCCCTGATCGCAAACGCGTGCGCGTAAGACTTAGAAGTCGAGGTGGATACCGACGACGCCGCCGTAGGCGCCCTTGTTGTCCACGCCCGTGCCTTCCTGGTCGTAGCTGGCATAAGCCAGCTGACCGAAGAGGTCGACGCCAGCGCCGAGGGTGTACTTCGCACCGATCGCGTAGGTGTCGATCTGGTTGTCACCGGCGACGGTGGTGTCACCTGCAGTGATCGACTGGCGATAGTTCAGCGACACCGCGTACGGGCCCTCGGCGTACATCAGGCCGACATCCCAGCCATAGCCGTCGTAGGCGGCGAAGCCGGAGTCGTCGTTGGCCGAAACGCCACGGTAGGCGCCGCCCAGGGTGAAGCCCGCGTAGGTCAAGTTCAGGCCGAACGCCCAATCCTCGGCCTTGCCGCTGTTGATCGCGCCGCCGTTAGCGACGGTGTAGCCGGCAGTGGTCAGCAGGCCGACCGGGCCGATCTCGCGCTCGTAGGAGACGCTGAAGGCGTAGGCTTCGTCGAAGTCGGCGACCTTGGCGACGGATTCGGAAGCCGCGACGCCCGAGTCATCGCCACCGGCGTTGCCCGATCCCGTATACGACACGCCGGCCTGCAGGCCGTAGAACTTCGGCGTCATGTAGGAAATCTTGTTGGCGTCGCCGTCGAAGCCCATGTCGGTGATGTTGTCGTCATCGAACGGGCGAATCAGGTAGTTCGGAATCGCGGTGTCGTCGACTTCGGTGTACGCGGCGTTCGGCGCGGTGGCGCGCATCAGATACGCAACGTTGTCGGTCGAGCCGAGGGTCAACTTACCGTACTTGCCGGAAATGTAGAGGTAGCTCTCGTCGATGGTGTCGGTGCCGTTGTTGTCGGTACCGTTTTCGAGCTGGACCATCACGCCGATGGTCATGCCGTTGTCGAGGACGGTCGAACCCTTGAAGTAGATCTCGCCTTCACCCTGAACGTCGAAGTTGTTGGTGCCGACGTTCGCCCCGTTGGCGGTCGAGAAGTCACCGTCCTGCTTGGCGCCGGTGACGTAGTATTCCATGAAACCGCCGAGCTGCAGCTTGACCGGCTCGGAAGCCTGGGCGGCGGTGGCGGCCGCGAGCAGCGCGGTCGTTCCAATCAGAATCTTTTTCATAAGTGGTTCCCTCTTGATTAAGCACCAGTCCCACGGCAATGGGCGGACCCTACGTCAAGAGGATTGAAACCATGGGTGGGGATACGAGGCAATATCGGGATTGGCGCTCCGGGCATTTCGATGGCAAAGCGTGCTTAAAATATCACACATCTTAGAGGCCGGCTCGATTTTGCACAATATGGGGGCATTCATAACATGCAAACGGGGCGGCCCAAAAGGACCGCCCCGCGCAATCTCTCCGATCCCGAAGGATCGAAAGGATTAGAAGTTCAGGTGCAGACCGACCACGCCGCCGTAAGCGCCGTCGTTGACATCCGTGCCTTCGCTCTTGGTCGAGGAGTAAGCCAGTTCGGAGAACAGGATCACGCCCGGGCCCAGGTCGTAGCTGCCGCCAATGCGGTGAACGCGGACGGTGTCTTCGCCAGCCGCCGCAGCGCCTTCAACTTCCGACGAGGCGTAGTTGTACGACACCTTGTACGGGCCTTCGGCGTACATCAGACCGGCATCCCAAGCGAAGCCGTCGGTCGCAGCCGCAGAGGAGAACGAGTTCGCCACGCGACGGTTGACCGCGCCACCGAGGGTGAAGCCCTGGTAGGACAGGCTCAGGCCAGCGCCGTATTCCTGGATCGGATCGGAAGAGTTGCTAGCAGCGGAGTTGTGGTCGTCGATACGGACGTAACCCAACGAGCTCTTCACACCGACGCCCGCGAACGAACCGGTGTAGGTCGCGCCGAAAGCGAGGGCTTCGTCGAAGTTGGTGACCTTGGCAACGGATTCGGAAGCCGCAACGCCCGAGTCATCGCCACCGGTGCTGTTCGACGGAACGTACGACGCGCCGAACTGGAAGCCGTAGAACGACGGGGTGAAGTAGGTGATCTTGTTGGCGTCGCCCGTGAAGGTGTGGGTCTGCTCAAGAACGGAAACACTGGCACCCAGCGGGAGGTACTGCAGGGTATCGGATTCACCAGCGGTATACGCGCCGCCCATCTGGGAAGCATCCGGAGCGTTGACGTGCATCAAGTAAGCGGCATCGTTCTCGGAACCGAGAATCATCTTACCGTACTTGCCTTCGACCCAGAGATAGCTCTCGTCGATGGTGTCGGTGCCGTTGTCGTTCGAGCCGGCTTCCAGCTGAACGTCGACGCCGATGGTCATGCCGTTGTCGAGGGTGGTCTTGCCACCGAACCAGACTTCGGACTCGCCCTGGATGTCGAAGTTGTTGGTGCCGGTGTTCGCACCGTTCACGCCATTGGCGAAATCACCGTCCTGGTTGGCAGCGGCCACCCAGTATTCCATGTAGCCGCCGAGGCTCAACTTGATCGGATCGGAGGCCTGAGCGGTGGAAACGAAAGCACCAGCGGCGAGCAGCGCGGTGGTGCCGAAAAGAATCTTCTTCATGACTATCCCTCGTTCGATAGGATCGATTTCGGTCCCGACCCCACACGGCGGAACCTTGCTCAGGAGCTAGGAAGTCATGATCGCCGGTTTGCGTCAACGCGGAACGCCGATCCCGTCCCACTTCATCGGGCAGGTGTGGCAATGCTGCCACACTGGGTTGACCGGCAATGCCTATGCCAATGGCTCGAATGCCTGTTTTACCGCTGGACGATCCGCGCGCGCCAAGACAAACTGTCGCGGCGTTGGCAAAGGCTTTTCGCGAACTCGGTCACCCTTGGCGATGAAGATGGTCATGACTCTTTCGAAGATCCCGTATCGTCCGCGCGTCCTGGCGATTGCACTCGCACTCGGCGTCGCGTCGATGCTCGCGGGTTGCGACAGCGACAATACCCAATACGCGTATCCCCAGAGGTACGGCAACAAGGTCTATGCGCCGGGCGAAGCGCCCCCCGAGAGCGTGTTCGGCAAGGGCGGCATCGACATCTTCGGCCAGTCGAAGAAGGGCGACGACCAGGGCGGCGGCCAGGGCCTCGGGATCAACAGCTTCCTCTGGCGCGCGTCGCTCGACACCATCAGCTTCATGCCGATCGCGTCGGCCGATCCGTTCGGCGGCGTGATCATCACCGACTGGTACGCGCCGCCCGAGACCCCGGACGAGCGCTTCAAGCTCAACGTCTTCATCATGGGACGCGCGCTCCGCGCCGACGGCCTCAAGATCGCGGCGTTCCGCCAGGCGAAGGACAGCTCGGGCAACTGGGCCGATCGTCCGATGGACCCGGCGGTGATCACCGATCTTGAGAACACCGTCCTCACCCGCGCACGCAAGATGCGGATCACGGCGCAGAGCGGCGCGGGCAACTGAGCCTCGCGGTTCGCCCCATTCCCCGCCGGTCCCGCTCTCCGTGGGGCCGGCATTCTCTATCGACCGACAGCAGACGAATTTCCGAAAGGCGGGTACCCTGATCATGACGCGGATGGACGAACGCTATAATTTCCGCGAAGCCGAACCGAAGTGGCAGCGCGCCTGGGCCGAGGCCAACGCCTTCGCCGCGGAAGCGAACTCGGACAAGCCGAAATGCTACGTCCTTGAGATGTTTCCGTACCCGTCCGGGCGCATCCACATGGGCCACGTGCGCAATTACACCCTGGGCGACGTGATCGCGCGCTTCCGCCGCGCGCAAGGCTTCAACGTCCTGCACCCGATGGGCTGGGACGC
>DBTR01000057.1:18449-19525 GCA_002307145.1 Rhodospirillum sp. UBA1311
GGACGCCTTCGGCCTGCCCGCCGAAAACGCCGCGATCCAGAACAACGTCCATCCCGCCGCGTGGACGCGCGAGAACATCCGCACGATGAAGGAGCAGTTCCAGCCGCTCGGCCTCTCGATCGACTGGAGCCGCGAGGTCGCGACCTGCGAGCCGGAATACTATCGCCACGAACAGAAGATGTTCCTCGACTTCCTCAAGGCCGGTCTCGCCTACCGCAAGACCAGCATGGTCAACTGGGACCCGGTGGAGCACACCGTGCTCGCCAACGAGCAGGTGATCGACGGCAAGGGCTGGCGCTCCGGCGCCCCGGTCGAGCGCCGCGAGCTGGCGCAGTGGTTCCTCAAGATCACCGAATACGCCGACGACTTGCTGGCCGCGCTCGACACCCTCGACGAGTGGCCCGACCGCGTCCGCCTGATGCAGCACAACTGGATCGGCCGCTCGGAAGGCGCGCGGGTGTTCTTCGACCTGGTGGACTCCGACGACAAGCTCGAAGTCTACACCACCCGCCCCGACACTCTGTTCGGCGCGTCGTTCTGCGCGATCTCGATCAACCACCCGATCGCCAAGGCGCTCGCCGCCGACGATGCCGGGCTCCAGTCGTTCATCGCCGACTGCAACGCCGTGGGCACCAGCGAAGCCGCGATCGAAACCGCCGAGAAAAAAGGCTATCTCACGCCGTTCAAGGTCCGCCACCCATTCGACCCGAACTGGGAGCTGCCGGTATTCGTCGCCAACTTCGTGCTGATGGAATACGGCACCGGCGCGATCTTCGGTTGCCCGGCGCACGACCAGCGCGACATGGACTTCGCGCGGAAATACGGCCTGCCGGTCAAGGCCGTGGTCGCACCGAAGGAAGCCGACGCGCAGGATTTCGCCAACGCCCTCGAAACCGCCACCGAAGCCTATTCCGGCGATGGCGTCGCGATCAATTCAGGCTTCCTCAACGGCCTGGGCGTCGACGAGGCGAAGCGCACCGCGATCGCCCGGCTCGCCGCCGATGGCCGCGGCCAGGGCACGGTGCAGTTCCGCCTGCGCGACTGGGGCGTGTCGCGCCAGCGCTACTGGGGCTGCC
>DBTR01000057.1:19768-20080 GCA_002307145.1 Rhodospirillum sp. UBA1311
GCGCTACTGGGGCTGCCCGATCCCGGTGATCCACTGCCCGAGCTGCGGCGCGGTGCCGGTGCCCGACGACCAGCTGCCGGTTACCCTGCCCGACGACGTCACCTTCGACCAGCCCGGCAACCCGCTCGCGCGTCATCCAACCTGGAAGCACGTCGCCTGCCCCTGCTGCGGCGAAGCCGCGGTGCGCGAAACAGACACTTTCGACACCTTCTTCGAATCCTCGTGGTACTTCGCGCGCTTCTGCGACCCGAACAACGCACAGGCTGCGTTCGACCGCGACGCGGTGGACTACTGGCTGCCGGTCGACCAGTA
>DBTR01000057.1:20343-29452 GCA_002307145.1 Rhodospirillum sp. UBA1311
TACATCGGCGGCATCGAGCACGCGGTGCTGCACCTGCTCTACTCGCGCTTCTTCACCCGCGCCCTCAAGACCTGCGGCTATCTCGGCGTCGCCGAGCCGTTCAAGGGCCTGTTCACGCAAGGCATGGTCTGCCACGAAACCTACCGCAACACGGCGGGGACCTGGCTCTATCCGGCCGACATCGAAAAGCGCGACGGCGGCCTGTTCGAGGTCGAGTCCGGCGCGGCGGTGACCGTCGGCCGCTCGGAAAAGATGAGCAAGTCGAAGAAAAACACCGTCGACCCGGGCAATATCATCGAGACCTACGGCGCCGACGCCGCGCGCCTGTTCATGCTCTCCGACAGCCCGCCAGACCGCGACCTCGAATGGACCGAGTCCGGCATCGACGGCGCGTGGCGCTACGTCCAGCGTCTCTGGCGTCTGGCCGCCGTGCCCACCGTGCCGTTGGCGGACTCCGCCGAAATCGCGGGAGTTTCGTTCGCCGGTTCTGCGAAGGACACCGTCGCGATGGCGCATCGCACCATTGCGACGGTGTCGGAAGATCTCAACAAGCTCCGCTTCAACACCGCGGTGGCGAAGCTGCGCGAACTGACCAACCAGATCGCCGCGACCAAGCCCACCGACGACGGCGCATCCATCGCCTACCGTTTCGCTCTCGAAACGCTCCTGCGCCTGATCGCGCCGATGATCCCGCACATCGCCGAGGAAATCTGGGCGACGCTCGGGCACGCGACGCCACTGGTGCGCTCGGCATGGCCGAAGGCGGACCCGGCATGGCTGACCGTCGACACCGTCACTCTTGCGGTGCAGGTCAACGGCAAGCTTCGCGGCACCCTCGACGTCGCCGTCGGCATCGACGCCAAGGAAGCCGAAGCTCTCGCCCTCGCCTTGCCCGCGGTGCAGGCCCAACTGGTCGGACGCACGCCGAAGAAGGTGATCGTGGTTCCGGGCAAGATCGTCAACATCGTCGGCTGACCCTTCGGGAGATCGAAACCATGGCCAAGACCCCGTCCCGCATGATGATCCGACCGTTGCTCCGAATGGTGCCGCTGCTCGGACTGGCGGCGGTGGCGGCATGCGGCTTCCACCCCATGGATGCTCGCGCACCGGGGGGCGACGCACCCGCGGCCCTCGCCGGAATCGCGGTTGCGCCGATCAAGGATCGCGTCGGCCAAGTGATGCGCACCGGTATCGAGCGCCGCCTCAACCCGACCGGCCTGGTGGTACCCGAGACTCATTCCCTCAAGGTGCAGTACACCGCGACCACGGTCGCGCGCGGCGTCCGCAACGACGATTCCGCGATCCGCAACGACTATACTCTCAACGTGGATTTCAAGCTGATCACCGCGTCGAAGGACGACACCCCGGCGCAGGTGTTGATGGAAGGAACCACGATTGCCGTGACCCGCCACAACAATCCCGAGCAGCTCTATGCCGGCTACGTCTCCGCCCGCGAGGCGGAGGAACGCGCCGCCGACATGGCGGCGGAGGATATCGCGCGGCAGATCCGCCTCTACTTCCGCAATCCGGCGAACTACACCGCTCCCGTCGAGGCGCCGACGCCCACAGTTCCCCACGAGCGCCCGACGAGGCCCTGATGACCAAGCTCGCGGGCAGTGCTGCCGAGGGCTTCCTGCGCCGACCGGACCCCGCGATCCGTGCCGTGCTGCTGCATGGGCCCGACGAAGGGCAGGTGCGCGAGCGATTCCAAGCCCTGAGCCGGGCGATCTGCCCGGATTTGCACGACCCCTTCCGCGTCGCCGATCTTGCGCCCGCATCGCTCGCCGACGATCCGGCATTGCTCGCCGACGAATGCGCCGCGCTCGCCTTCGGCGGCGGCCGCCGCGTCGTGCGGGTCGCGGGGGCGACGGATTCCCAGGCGGCCGCCCTGCTCGGCCACCTGTCGCGGACCATCGGCGACGCGGTGGTAATCGTCTCCGCCGGGGTCCTGCCGACCCGCTCCAAACTTCGTTCCGGATTCGAGACGTCTCCCCATGGCGTTGCGATCGCCTGCTATCCGGCGGAAGGCCGACAGCTGGTTTCGCTGCTCCGTGGCGCCCTCGCCGAAGCCGGAGTGCGCGCCGACGGCGACGCGGTGGAGGTTCTCGCCTCCCTGCTCGCCGACGACACCGGCAGCATCCGCGCCGAAGTGGAAAAGCTCAGGCTCTATGTCGGAAACAGCCCGCAACCCCTTACCGTGGAAGACATTCGCGCGTGCTGCGGCGACCAGTCGGCACATTCGGTGTTCGAACTGGCGTTCGCCGTCGCCGACGGTGCCCAGGCAAAGGTGCAAGGGGTGAGCGATCGCCTGTTTGCGGCAGGCGAGAACCCGGTTTCGGTGGTGCGCGGAATTTCCCGCCATTTCGACCGCCTGCTCCAGGCGCGGAGCGCAGTCGAAGGCGGCGCCTCCGCCGACACCGCGATGAGATCGCTGAAACCGGCGGTGTTTTTCAAGGATACGGAAGCGTTCCGGCGGCAGTTGGGCGCATGGCCCTGCCCCGCCCTGCTCGCCGCGATCGACCGGCTGGTCGAGGTCGAGCAGCAGTGCAAGACCACCGGCATGCCCGCCGCGCTGGTCACCCAGCGCGGCCTGATGGAAATCGCATCGCTGGCGCGGCGCGCCCGCGCCGGGCGAGTCTGATCAGGCCTGGCGGCCGAGGCGCTGCAGCAGATCGTCGAGCTGTTCGAGATTCTGGTACTGCACCGTCAAACGCCCGCCCGAGCCCTGCACGTCGATCGAGACCTTGAGCCCGAGGAGCGTGGTGAGATCGCGTTCGAGCGCGACGCAGTCCGCGTCCTTGTTCGAGGCCTTGGGCGTCGCGTGCGCCGTCGTACGTGGCGCGGCCTTGGCGAGGCGCTCGGTTTCGCGCACGCTCAGGCCCTTGTCGACGACGCGACGCGCCAGATCCACCGCATTCGGGTTGCCGAGCAGCGCGCGGGCATGGCCGGCGCTCAGCGCGCCGTCCTGCACCATATCCTTCAACTCTTCGGGCAGGCCCAACAGGCGCATGGTGTTGGCGACATGGCTGCGGCTTTTGCCCACGGCCTTCGCCAGGTCTTCCTGGGTATGCTGGAATTCGTCCTGGAGGCGGCGGTAGCCTTCCGCCTCTTCGAGCGCATTCAGGTCCTCGCGCTGGAGGTTTTCGACCAGCGCCACCTCGGCGACCTCGCGGTCGTCCATCTCGCGCACCACCACCGGCACGTCGTGGACCTGGGCGCGCTGCGCCGCGCGCCAGCGGCGCTCGCCCGCAATGATCTCATAGATGCCGTTCATGTTCGGCGCGCGCCGCACCAGCAGCGGCTGGAGAACGCCGCGTTCGGCGATCGAGGACGCGAGGTCGTCGAGCGCGGCTTCGTCGAAGACGCGGCGCGGCTGGAACGGGCTCGGCGTCAGCGCCGAAACCGGCAGGCGCTGCGGCGGGCCCGCAGGCTGGGCGGCCTCGACTTGGGGCTCGTCGCCGAGAAGGGCGCTCAGGCCCCGGCCAAGGCTGCTGCGACGTTTCGGTTCTTCACTCATGCTGCGGCGCTTTTTTCTTGTTTGAGGATTTCCCCCGCGAGCCGGACATAGGCTTGGCTGCCGGCGCAGCGGAGGTCATAGACGAGGGCGGGCTTGCCGTGCGACGGCGCTTCGGAAACCCGCACGTTGCGCGGAATCACGGTCTTGTAGACCTTGTCGCCGAAGAACTCGCGGACGTCGTCGGCGACCATTCCGGCGAGGTTGTTGCGGCTGTCGTACATGGTCAGCACGATACCCTGGATGTCGAGGCGCGGGTTGAGCGCCCGCTTCACCCGCTCGATCGTCTTCATCAGGTGCGAAATGCCTTCGAGGGCGAAGAACTCGCATTGCAGCGGCACCATCACCGCATGCGCGGCGCAGAGCGCGTTCAAGGTGAGGAAGCCGAGCGCGGGCGGGCAATCGATCAGCACGTAATCGTAGTCGAGGTCGGCCATGTCGAGCGCGGCGCGGAGGCGAAACTCGCGCTCCGGCACGCTCACCAGCTCGACCTCGGCGCCCGCGAGGTGCATGTCCGCCGGAATGATCGAGAGTTTCGGGATTTCGGTGGCCTGGATTGCGTCGCGAGCCGGGATCATCCCGGCGAGGACCTGGTAAGACCCCTTGGCGCGCAGGGCGTTGCCGATGCCGAGACCGGTGCTGGCGTTGCCTTGGGGATCGAGGTCGATGAGGAGGACCGACTTCCGCGCCGCCGCGAGTGCAGTGGCGAGGTTGATCGCGGTGGTGGTCTTGCCCACGCCGCCCTTCTGGTTTGCGATCGCGATGATCCGGCGGGGCCGGGAGGGGACCCAGGGTGCCTGCGTCATTTGGAGTGAACCTCGCCGATTTTCAGGATGACCGCGTCCGGATCGGTGAGACTGGGAATGCGGTCGACCGCGAGTGTCCAGGTTTTTTTCGCGTCCGTCAATTCCGCCTCCGCCCCCCGCCCCTTCGGGAACAGGTGGAGCGTACCGGATTGGCGGAAACCGGCGGTCAGCTTGAGCAGATCCGCCACCGGCGCGAGCGCCCGCGCGGTGATCACGTCGGCCTTCGGCGCGGCGAGACTCTCGATCCGCACCGCGTGAACGGTCGCGGAGACGCCGCACAGCCGCGCGGAGTCGCGCAAGAACACCGCTTTTCGCGTGTCCGACTCCACCAAGTGCACGTCCCAGCGGTCCAGGATCGCGAGAATCAGGCCCGGAAAACCAGCGCCCGAACCGACGTCGACAATGGTGCGGGCATCGACCGGAATCAGCGGTGCGAGCTGAAGGGAATCGAGGATATGCCGTTCCCAAAGCTGCGGTAAGGATTTGGCGCTGACGAGATTGATCGCCTTTTGCCATTTTTCAAGGTGCGCGGCGAATCGCGCGAGCCGCTCGGCTGTTTCGGCCTCGATCCCAAATTCGGGACCGAGCGCCATCGCCTTCTCAGCGATGCCTTCACTATGTTTCACGTGAAACAATCCCCCTCACGACCCGCTTTCAAGCGACGGAACGCGCCTGCTTGACGTAGCGCAGCAATGCGGTGACGGCGGCGGGCGTGACGCCCGAAATCCGCGCCGCCGCGCCGAGCGTCGCAGGCGATGCGGCCTTCAGCTTCGCCACGACCTCGGCCGACAGGCTGCCGATCGAGTCATAGGGCAAGTCCTCGGGCAACGCCAGGGCCTCGTCGCGCCGGAAGGCGGCAACGTCCTGTTCTTGCCGTTCGAGATATCCGGCATATCGCGATTCGATCTCCAACTGTTCGGTCACGTCGGTACGGGTAGCCGCCAACTCCGGCCACACCGCCAGCACCCGTTCCCGCCCGATCTCCGGATGACCGAGCAGCTCGAATGCCGTACGGCGCACGCCGTCACGATTGAGCGCCCATCCGAACGCCGCCGCCTGATTGGGAGTGACCGAAGCGGCGGTGAACGCCGCTTTCGCCGCGTCGAGAGCTTCGAGCTTCGCATCAAACGCAGCGGCCCGCACCGACCCCACGCAGCCCGATGCAATGCCGATGGAGGTCAGGCGACGGTCGGCATTGTCGGCCCGCAGCGACAGACGGTATTCGGCGCGCGAGGTAAACATTCGATAGGGCTCGCGAGTGCCGAGGTTGACGAGGTCGTCAATCATCACCCCGATGTAGGCTTGCGAGCGATCCAGAACCACGGGCACCGACCCGCCGGCCTGCCGCGCCGCGTTCAGGCCGGCGATCAGGCCTTGCGCGGCCGCTTCCTCGTAGCCGGTCGTGCCGTTGATCTGGCCCGCGAGGAATAGTCCCTTAACCTTCTGGGTTTCCAGGCTCGGGCGCAGGTTGCGCGGATCGACGAAGTCGTACTCGATAGCGTAACCCGGACGGATGATCCTCACCTTTTCCAAGCCGGGGATGGTCCGGATCATCGCATCCTGCACGTCGGCGGGCAGCGAGGTGGAGATCCCGTTCGGATAGACGGTGTGATCGTCCAGTCCTTCCGGTTCGAGGAAGATCTGATGGCCCTCGCGGTGGGCGAAGCGCACCACCTTGTCTTCGATCGACGGGCAGTAGCGCGGGCCAACCGAGTTGATCTGGCCCGAATAGAGCGGCGCACGGTCGAGATTGGCGCGGATCACCGCGTGGGTGGCTTCGGTGGTGGTGGTGATGCCGCAGGCGATCTGGGGCGTCGCGATCGTCTCGGTCAGGAACGAGAACGGCAGCGGCGGATCGTCGCCCTGCTGCATGTCGAGACCGGCCCAGTCGATGGTGCGGCCATCGAGGCGTGCGGGTGTTCCGGTCTTCAACCGCCCGACGTCGAGCCCGAAGCGGCGTAGCGCGGCAGACAGGCCGACGCACGGCGCCTCCCCCACCCGGCCGCCGGGAGTCTGGACCTGACCGACGTGCATCAACCCCTGAAGGAACGTACCGGTGGTCAACACCACGGCCGCAGCGGAAACCTCCTCGCCGCTCGCGAGCCGCACGCCGCTCGCACGGCTGCCATTCGACGACGTGGTGATGTCCTCGACCGCGGCGGCGATCAGGGTCAGGTTCGGGTATGCGCTCAGGTCGGCGCGGGCCGCCTCGCGATAGAGCTTGCGGTCGGCCTGGGCGCGCGGGCCCTGCACCGCTGCGCCCTTGGAGCGGTTGAGCATGCGGAACTGGATGCCGGCACGGTCGATCCAGCGCCCCATCATCCCGTCGAGGGCGTCGACCTCGCGCACCAGATGACCCTTGGCCAGGCCACCGATCGCCGGGTTGCACGACATTTCGCCCAAGGTTTCGAGCCGGTGGGTGACGAGCGCGGTGCGCGCGCCGAAGCGCGCGGCGGCCGCAGCCGCCTCGCAACCCGCATGCCCGCCGCCGACGACGATCACGTCGAACGAACGCATTCCCCTCATCGCATCACTTGCCAATGCAGAACTCCGCAAAAATCCGGTCGAGTACATCCTCGACATCGACGCGCCCGGTCATCCGCCCCAGTTCCCGCACCGCCAGGCGAAGATCCTCGGCCTGGAGTTCGAGGTCGGGCGCGGCAAGGGCACGGTCGAGCGCCGTCAAGGCCGCCATCGCGATCGAGCGATGCCGTTCCCGGGTCAGCGGCGCGGCCTCGCCGGAGCGCCCCGCCGCCACCGCTGCCAAACGGCTGCGCATCGCGCCCGTCAGCATATCGAACCCCGCACCGTTCGCGGCGGAGACCCGCACCGGATCGGGTGCACCATCCGGCTTCGGCCGATCCGGACTGTCGAGATCGGACTTGTTGACCACGACCACGGTCTCGCTGTCAACCCATCGCCACGTGGGGTCATTCGGCGCGGGCCAGCTATCGGCGGCGAACACCGCGACGCGAACGTCGGCGCTCGCCACCGCGCGTTCGGCGCGGCGAATCCCCTCCGCTTCGATCTCCTCGGTGGTTTCGCGCAAGCCCGCCGTGTCGAGGATGGTGAAGGCCTGCCCGCCGACGGAGAGATCGACGCTCACCCGGTCCCGCGTCGTACCCGCCGTCGCCGAGACGATCGAGACATCCCAGCCCGCAAGGCGATTGACCAGGCTCGACTTGCCGACGTTGGGCGCGCCGATCACCGCGACCGATATCCCCTGGCGAATCCGCGACCCCACCTTTGCCGAATCGACCAGATTGACAAGCTCGGCGCGCAAGGCCCGGATCATTCCGATGCCTTTCGCCCGCGTGTCGTCGGGGAGTTCGTCCTCGGGGAAGTCGATCACCGCCTCGTTGAACGCGAGTGCGTCGATCCCTTGCCGCCGCAGTGCGTCGAGGCGGCGCGCCAACGCGCCGTCCATTTGCCGAAGCGCCTGCTTGCGCTGCGACTCCGATTCGGCGGCGAGCAGGTCGGCCAACCCTTCGGCCGCCGTCAGGTCCATTTTGCCGTTGTCGAAGGCGCGGCGGCTGAATTCGCCGGGCTCGGCCCAGCGCAATCCCGGCATCCGCGCCAGGATATCGGCGAGCTTCGCCAACACCGCATCCGCGCCATGGACATGGAGTTCGACCACGTCCTCGCCGGTGAAGCTGTGCGGCGCGGGAAAAACCACGGCCATGCCCTTGTCTATCAGGTCGTGGTCCGCCGGGTCGCGCAGCTCGACCATGGCGAGGACGCGGGGAGCAAAAGTCCGCTCGCCACCGAGGCGTGAAAGCGCTGCGATCGCCTGGGGTCCCGAGATCCGCAGCACCGCGACGCCCGCCCGCCCGGGGGCAGTGGCAGGCGCGAAGATCGTTGGATAGGTCTCAACTGCCACGGCTCAAAACCCTCATTTCGCATCGGGATTGTTTCACGTGAAACATTAAAAGCGCCGCTCGGGCCTCGACAACGGAGGCATATCACACCCATGATGACCGGGCCAACTCAAGAAGCGTAAGGAGACCCCATGCACAGCGGCAGCATCGTCGTTCCCTCGCCCCTCGGCCCGCTCACCTTGTTTGCCGACGACGGCAAGATCGTCGCGCTCGAATGGGGCAAGGGGCCGGACGAGCCCAACCCGCCCCAAGTGTTGAAAGAGGCGGCGCACCAGCTCGAAGACTACTTCGCCGGCAGGCGCCGCGACTTCAACCTTCCCCTCGATCCCCACGGAACGCCGTTTCAAATCAAAGTCTGGGACGCGATGCGCCGCATTCCCTGCGGCGAAACCCGCAGCTACGGCGAGATCGCCCGGGAGATCGGTTGCGGCGCGCCCCGCCCGATCGGCGGCGCATGCGGCAAGAACCCGATCCCGGTGATCATCCCCTGCCATCGTATCCTCGGTTCGGGCAAGAGCTTCGGCGGTTACTCGGGCGATGGCGGCCTCGACACCAAGCGCTGGCTGCTCCGCCTCGAAGGCGCGATCGTTTGAACGAAAAAAGGCCCGGGACGAACCCGGGCCTTTTCATCGCCGGAGGCGTTCGCCTCAGCTGTTCATCGAATCGAAGAAGTCGTTGTTGTTCTTCGACATCCGGAGCTTGTCGATGAGGAACTCCATCGCGTCGGTGACGCCCATCGGCATCAGCACGCGGCGCAGCACCCACATCTTCTGCAATGTGCCGCGCTCGACCAGGAGCTCTTCCTTGCGCGTGCCCGAGCGGGTGATGTCGATCGCCGGGAAGGTCCGCTTGTCGGAAAGCTTGCGGTCGAGGATGATTTCCGAGTTACCCGTGCCCTTGAACTCTTCGAA
>DBTR01000057.1:29812-36632 GCA_002307145.1 Rhodospirillum sp. UBA1311
AGCGCTTCGGCCGCTGCAGCGCGTTCGCGTCGACGCCGCCGGTGAGCACCTTACCCGAGCTCGGCACCACGGTGTTGTAGGCGCGCGCGAGGCGGGTGATCGAGTCCAGCAGGATCACCACGTCGCGCTTGTGCTCGACCAGGCGCTTCGCCTTCTCGATCACCATTTCCGCGACCTGCACGTGGCGCGACGCCGGTTCGTCGAAGGTGGAGCTGACCACCTCGCCCTTCACCGAGCGCGCCATGTCGGTGACTTCCTCGGGGCGTTCGTCGATCAGAAGAACGATGAGGTAGGCATCCGGATGGTTGATCGAGATTGCGTGGGCGATATTTTGCAGCATCACCGTCTTACCGGTGCGCGGCGGCGCGACGATCAGCGCGCGCTGGCCCATGCCGAGCGGTGCGATCAGATCGATCACGCGGGTGGTGTATTCCTTGGTCTTGGCCGGATTCTCGACTTCGAGCTTCAGGCGACGCTCGGGGTACAGCGGCGTGAGGTTGTCGAAGTTGATGCGGTGGCGCACCGCGTCGGGCTCGGCGAAGTTGATGTTGTTGACCTTCAACAACGCAAAGTACCGCTCGCCTTCCTTCGGCGCGCGAATCTCACCCTCGACGGTGTCGCCGGTGCGCAAGCCGAAGCGCCGCACCTGGCTCGGCGAGACGTAGATGTCGTCCGGACCGGGAAGGTAGTTCGCTTCGGGCGACCGTAGGAAGCCGAAGCCGTCCTGGAGAATTTCGAGCACGCCATCGCCGTAGATCGCGGTGTCGTTTTCCGCCAATTGCTTGAGGATCGCGAACATCATGTCCTGCTTGCGCAGCGTGGACGCGTTTTCGATCTTCAGACCTTCGGCAAATTCCAGCAATTCCGCCGGCGTTTTGCCTTTCAATTCCTGTAGGTGCATAGAGACCCCTGATGGCTTTAGCACTCAGCCGAGAGACGTATGGGAGTGGAAGTATTGGGATCCTCTCGTCCATAAAACGCGAGGTGCGCGCAAGGACAAAGGAGAGGGAAGACGCAGGAAATGCTCGGCGGGTCCGACGACCGCACGCCGTAACTACGGTGGGTCGTTTACCCAATCGCCCGCGGGAAGTCAAACCCCAAACCGCAGAGACCCTAAAAAGGCCGGACGATCACCAACGCGACTATACCGATAAATAGGGCGATTGGAAACAGCTTCAAGCGGCGAAAGAATATTGGCAACCGGATGTTCGCGCCAGAGGCGAACCGGGAAATCTGCCGCGTCAGCACGATCTGGTCGACGAGCAGCAGAAATACCGCGAGAAACTTCGCATGCAGCCAGCCCTCGGTGAGTTCGCCATAGTTCAGCACTAGGACCATGCCGGTGGCGAGCGCGATGCCGGACGCCGGAATCAAGACCCTGCCGAGCAGCGCCCGCTCGCGCGACAGCCAAAGCCCGTCGTCGCCGGTTTCCGCATGCAACGCGAACACCTCGCTCAGGCCGATCAGGCCGCCAATCCAGGCGGTCACCGCGATCACGTGCACGACCCGCGTCCAGACATACGCGTCGTAGCTCAAATCCAACATTGCCAACCCTTTTAGCGTTTGGTGTCGTCCATTGCGCACTTGCCCTTGGCGGCGGTGCAGGCCTTGCGGCATCCGTCGCCGCTCACCACCCATTCGCCCGCCGCGCAGTCCTGCCCGAGAGCGAAATCGACGAGATCGGAGAGCCCGCCGATGAAGCGCGGATCGCACTGCACTGTCGGTACCCGCAGGTATTCGGGCACGCCCGCCGCCTTGGCGCGGTCGCGGTAGTCGATGTCGAGTTCGACCAGGGTTTCCGAATGCTCGGAAACGAAGGCGATCGGCACCACCAGGAGGGATTTCCCCTCCGCGCCGGCCTCGGCGATCACGTCCTCGGTCGCCGGACCGATCCAGGTTTGCGGCCCGACCTTGCTCTGGTAGGCCAGCACCCAGTCCATGTCCGGCCGGTGCAGGGTCTCGACCACCGCCTCGACCGAGGCCTCGACGTGACGCGGATATGGATCGCCCCGGTCCACCACCGCCTTCGGCAGGCCGTGCGCGGAGAAGATCACCCGAAACCGCGACGGGTCGTCGACCTTGCCGAGCGCATCCTCGATCCCCGCCGCGACCGCGCTCACCCAGCCCGGAAGGGTGGGATAACAGCACACCGCGACGTGCGGACAATCGAGCTTCGCCTTTGCGGCGAAGTCGCGCCAATCCTTCATCGACGAGCCCGACGTGGTGATCGAATATTGCGGATAGAGCGGCAGCACGATCACCTTATCCGGCGCCCAGGCCTTGACCTCGGCAACCACCGCGGCGGCCATCGGGTGCCAGTAGCGCATGCAGACGAAGCTCCTGAATTCGATCTCGGGCCGCCGCGCCGCCATCCGCGCGGCAAGCGCTTCGGCCTGATCCTCGGTTTGCGGCAACAGCGGCGAACGACCGCCGATCAGGCCGTAGTTTTCCTTCGCCACCGGCACCCGCTTCCAGGCGATGTACGATCCCAGCAGCGAACGAAACGGTTGCGGCAGCCCGAGGATCACCGGATCAGCGAACAGATTGCGAAGAAACTGGGGGATCGCCTCGGGCGAATCCGGGCCGCCGAGGTTGAAGAGAACGATCGCGACACGCGTCATCGGTTCGCCAGAGCCTCCCTGACCATGTTGACCAGCGCCGCGACATGCTCGGGTGGAGTATCCGGCAGGATGCCATGGCCAAGGTTGAAGATGAACCGGCCGCCCGCGAACGCTTCGAGGATGTCGTTCACCGCGCGCTGCATCGCCGCGCCGCCGATGCGCAGGATCACCGGGTCGAGGTTCCCCTGCACCACGGTGGCCGATTGCACGCGCTCCCGTGCCCACTGGAGCGGCACGGTGCAGTCGAGCGCCACCCCGTCCACCCCGACCCGGGCGGCGAGCCCAGCGTGGCGCGCACCCGCGCCCCGGGCGAACAGCAGAATTGGCACCGACGGGTGCCGCGCCTTCAGTTTCGCGACGATTCGCCGCGTCGGCTCCTCGACCCAGCGGCGGAAACCCCAGTCGTCGAGAACTCCCGCCCAGGAATCGAAAATCTGGAGAATTCCCGCGCCCGCCCGCACCTGCGCCGAAAGGTGCTCGACCACCGCTTCGACGAGAATGTCGACCAGCAATGCGAAGTCGTCGGAGCGCGCGTAGGCCCAATACTTGGCGAGGTGAAACTCGCGCGTGCTCCGGCCCTCGATCATGTAGGTCGCAAGCGTCCAAGGCGCGCCCGAAAAGCCGATCAGCGCGGTTTCGCGCGGCAACGCGGCGCGCAGGCGCGCGACGGTTTCGTAGACCGGCGCCAGGTGCGTGGTCATCCGCGCGATCGCAAGCCGCGCGAAGTCCTCGGTATCCTCAAGGCGCAGCAACACCGGCCCCACGCCTTCCTCGAAGCGCACCGGCTGGCCGAGACCGTCGGGGATCACCAGGATGTCGGAAAACAGGATCGCGGCGTCGAGATCGAAGCGACGCAGCGGCTGCAAAGCCACTTCCACCGCAAGGCGCGGGTTGTAGCACAGGTCGAGGAACGAACCGGCCTCGGCGCGAGTGGCCTTGTACTCCGGCAGATAGCGCCCCGCCTGACGCATCAGCCACACCGGCGGCGGCCCGGAGTTTGGCGCCGCGAATGCCGCCAGCATAGGGTTCACCGACACCGGCGTTTCGATCTGCGTCACGGACATGCTCCTCCCCGTCGTTCCCTACAAACCTAACAATGAATCTTTTTATTAAAAGATAGTTGTGGTGATTGGTGGGGGGAAACCCGGGGATACTTTTCCACCCACGGAATCTTCCCCAATCGCGAGGCCACGCCGCAAGCGCCTTCGCGGCGGTGGAAAACTCCGCGAACACTTTATGCAAGGCCTTGATAAGCCTCTAGTGGTTGACCTGTCCACAGGATGTGAAAAACCGGGGTATGGCGGTGGACGAAATCGGGTTTTCCCCATGATTCCCGGATCGCCGACGGCGGCGAGGGCTCCGGGAAAACCGTAGGGTCAGGATTCGCCTCTCCGGGGAGCGAATCCGGAAAATCCGGAGATCCGGGGTTTATCCACAATTTGTCCCACGATTGTCCCATGAAGTTATCCACGTTAGGCTGATGCCGGCGGCGCGGGATGCGCCGAGGGGCTCAGCCAAGGGGATCGATATGCTGAATCAAAGCGGTGCATTTCATATCCACCTGGTTTCGGATTCCACCGGCGAAACCGTCGCGACCGTTGCGCGGGCCTGCCTCGTACAATTCTCCGACGTGCGTGCGATCCAGCATCTCTGGTATTTGGTGCGGACCCCGGGCCAGGTCGAGCGGGTTTTGGCCGGAATCGCCAACGATCCCGGCCTGGTGCTGTTCACCGTGGTCGATCCCGAAGTCCGGCGTGCCCTCGAAACCGGCTGCTATGGACTCGGAGTGCCCTACGTACCGGTGCTCGACCCGGTGATGTCGGGTCTTGCCAGCCTGCTCGGGCGCGGCATCGCCGGACGGCCGGGCGGCCAACACGTCCTCGACGCCGCCTATTATCGCCGCATGGACGCGATCGAGTTCACCATCAGCCACGACGACGGCCAGATGCTGAATGACCTCGATGCCGCCGACGTGGTCCTCGTCGGCGTGTCGCGGACCTCGAAGACGCCGACCTGCACCTATATCGCCAATCGCGGCCTCAAGGCGGCGAACGTGCCGATGGTGCACGGCATTCCCTTGCCCGAGGAACTCGACCATGTCACCCGTCCGGTGATTGTCGGTCTTACCCGCGAACCCAAAAGCCTTTCGGAAATCCGTCTCAATCGCTTGAAAATGATGAATGATTCGGAAGGTTCCGAGTATGCGCAGGTGGAGGCGGTGACCGAGGAGGTGGCCGAGGCGCGGCGGATCTTCGCGCGGCGCGGCTGGCCGGTGATCGACGTGACGCGACGCTCGATCGAGGAAGCGGCGGCGACGATCATCGAACTCTACCGCAACAAGTTCCCGGATTGCCCGAACGCCGAACTCTGACCGTGGCGCGGCCGGTGCGGTGCGGGTAAACTGGAGCCCTTCAACACCTTCGTCCGATGGGATGCCAGATGACCGATTTCGCACAGATTCCCGCTCACTCCGGCCGTTCCGCCGTCGCCGGGATCATGGGCTGGCCGGTGGCGCACAGCCAATCGCCGCGCCTGCACGCGTATTGGCTCAATCACTACGGCATCGATGGCGCGTACATTCCGCTGCCGGTAATGCCGGACCGCCTGTCCGACGCGATCAACGGCTTGCGGGCCTTCGGCTTTCGCGGCGCGAACGTCACCATTCCGTTCAAGGAAGCGGTGATCCCGCTGATCGACGAGCTCACCCCGGTGGCGCGGCTGATCGGCGCGGTCAATACCCTGATCGTCGATGCCGACGGCAAGATCACCGGCACGAATACCGATTCGCCCGGCTTCCTCGACAATCTCCGCCACGGCGCGCCGCAGTGGGATGCCCGGCGCCCCGCGGCCGTGATCGGCGCGGGTGGCGCTGCGCGCGCGGTATGTGCGGCGCTGCTCGGCGCGGGCGTGCCCGAGGTGCGGCTGTTCAACCGGACCTTCGACAAGGCGGAAACCCTCGCGGCCCATTTCCGTCCCTATTTCAAATCGCCGATCCGTCCCCTGCCGCTTGAAGAGAAGGTTTGGGAAGGCTCGCTTGCCGAGGTCGGCGTGGTGGTCAACACCACCTCGCTCGGCATGACCGGCCACCCGCCGATCGCTCTCGACCTCGGGCTGATCCCAGCCGACGCGGTGGTCGTCGACATCGTCTACAATCCGCTCCGCACGCCGTTCCTCGCCGCCGCCGAGGCGCGCGGCCTCGCCACCGTCGACGGTCTCGGGATGCTGCTGTTCCAGGCGCGCGCCGGGTTCCAGCACTGGTTCGGCGAGCTGCCCGAAGTCACCGACGATCTGCGCGCCTACGTTCTCCAGGCGATGGGGGCGTGACGCGGAAATGCGGGTGATCGGGCTGACCGGCTCCATCGGCATGGGCAAGAGCACCACCGCCCGGATGCTGCGCCGCCTCGGCGTGCCGCTGCACGACGCCGACGCGGCGGTGCATCGGCTGACCGCGCCGGGCGGACCGGCGGTGGCGGCGATCGGGGCACGGTTCCCCGGCGTCGTCGACGAGACCGGGGCGGTCGATCGCAAGCGCCTCGGCGCCTGCGTGTTCGGCGACACGGCGGCGCTGAAAGACCTGGAAGCGATCCTCCACCCGCTGGTGCGCGACGCCGAGCGTCGCTTCCTCCAGCGCGCCCGCCGCGCCCGCAAGGCGGTGGTCGCCATCGATATTCCGCTGCTGTTCGAAACCGGAGGCGAAAATCGCTGCGATGCGGTATGGGTTGCCTCGGCGCCGCCGACGATCCAATCTCAGCGGGTGCTGCGTCGGCCGGGAATGAGCCGCGTCCGGCTGGAGGCGATCCGCGCCCGCCAAATCCCCGATGCGGTCAAGCGCAAGCGCGCCGATCTCGTCATCCCCACCGGGCTCGGCATGCGTTTCGCCTGGAACCGGGTGGTGCGCGGCCTCGCCCGCCTCAAAGCGCCGGAGTTGGAGAGCTAGGAATGCGTGAAGTCGCCCTCGATACCGAAACCACCGGCCTCGATCCGGATACCGGCGACCGCATCGTCGAAGTCGCGTGCGTCGAGCTGATCAACCACCAGCCGACCGACAACTTCTACCACGCCTACATTAATCCGATGCGTGCGATGCCCGAAGAGGCCGAGAAGATCCACGGCCTTTCCCCCGAGTTCCTCGCCGACAAGCCGGTGTTCGGCGAAATCGCCGACGATTTTCTCGCCTTCATCGGCGATGCGCCGCTGGT
>DBTR01000057.1:36885-49491 GCA_002307145.1 Rhodospirillum sp. UBA1311
GATGCGCCGCTGGTGATCCACAACGCCGCGTTCGACATGAAATTCCTCAATGCCGAACTCAAGCGCTGCAACCGCCCGAGCCTGCCCGACAGCCGCGCCGTCGACACCTTGAAGATCGCGCAGCAACGCTATCCCGGCGCGCGCAACAGCCTCGACGCGCTTTGCCAACGCTTCTCCATCGACAATACCCACCGGACTTTCCACGGCGCGCTGCTCGATACCCGCCTGCTCGCCGAGGTCTATCTCGAACTCAACGGCGGTCGCGAACCCGGCTTCGCCCTCCTCGCCAGCGAGACCAGCGCGTCGGGCGCCGGGATCACCCAGATCGTGGTGAACCGGCCGTTCCGCGAACCCCGCCCCCACGCGCCGCTCGCCGCCGAACTCGCGGCGTTCGAGGCGTTCGTCGAGAAGATCCCGGATGCGATCTGGCGGAAGGGGTAGGCCGGGCGCTGCCCGGGCCCGCGAAGGGGCTCAGCCCCTTCGATCCCATACACATTGATGTTTTTGCCGCGAAGCGGCGATCAACCGTCGCGCCGCGGTAAGAATTTATCGCGCTCCGCGCAAAACAAGTTATGGGGTTCTCGGGGCCTGGGCTCCTGACAGGTCCGGGCGGAGCCCGCCTTTACAGCTTGAGAAACGCTTCGAGCGCCGCGATCTCGGTGCGCGCGCCACGTTCGTCCTCGGCGATCCGGCGATAGATCTCCGCCGCGCCCGAATAAATCGCGCGCGCCCCGTCCGTGCCTGCGAACGCCGCGATCTCCTCCATTTCGGCAACCCAGCGGTAGGCCTTCGGCATCATGTCGGGGAGCGCCTTGCCGAAGCGTGCGAGGAGTTGCGGCTGGCTCGCCGCGAGTTCGGCGTGCAGCGCTTCGGCGCTTCCGGCGCGGGTCGCCGCCAGCACCATCGCCGTGGCGATCGCGGTGAGGCCTTTGGTGATGCCCGCGTAGGACATCTTGAGCGCTGCCGCGGTGCCGACTGATCCCTCCATCACCCGGACGTCGAGGCCGAAGTTCCCCAGCCGCGCGAGTGCCGCCGCGCCCGGCCCGGCAACGTAGAAGCGCGGTCCGGCCTCGCCGTCCTGCGGCGGCAGGCCGATGATCGCGCCGTCGGCGAAGACTGCGCCGGTCGCGGCGATCGTCGCCGCGACCGCCTGCTTGGTCGTCACGTCGATCGCGTTGAAATCGACGAACACCGGCCGACCGCACTGCCCATCGCTCCCGCCGCAATCACCGCAAATTCGCCCGGCATGGTTTCGCCCTTCGGAGGTTGTACGTTCCTCGGAAGGTGAGCTCCGGCGGTGCGGACGGCAAGTCCCGGCGCGGTTGGAAACAAGGGGAAGGTTGACGGCGGAAGGCCGGGCGTTGCCCGGGCCCGCCAAGGGCCGAAAGGCCCTTGGAACCCATAACTTTCGTGCGCGGAGCGCGACAAATTCTTGCTGCGTGACGGTCGATGGCCGCTTCGCGGCAAAATCGGAACTCATGGGTCGAGGGGCGAACCCCTCGCAGGTACGGGCAGAGTTTTAAACCTTAAGCCTGGGTATCCACGGTCTTGCCCGGGCCGCCAAGCTCTTGGCCGGTGCCCTTCGGGCCGCCCTTGGAGACCACCACCATCGCGGCGCGGAGCAGGCGGTCGTGGATGGCGTAGCCGGTCTGGAACACCTGGACCACGGTGCCCGACGGCACCGAGGTGTCCTCGATCTCCTGGACCGCCTGGTGGACATGCGGGTCGAACGGCGCGCCGACGCCGGGCACGGTTTTGATCGCGTTGCGTTCGAGGGTATCGAGCAGGCCTTTTTCGGTCATTTCCAGGCCGACGATGAGGTTCTTCACCGCTTCGTCGGTGGGGGCCTCGCCCTGCGGCACGGCGGCGAGCGCGCGGCGGAGGTTGTCGGCCACCGGCAGAATTCCCATGGCGAGCGGCTGCTGCGCGTAGCGGAGCTTCTGCTCCAACTCGGCGGCGGTGCGCTTGCGCAGGTTTTCCATTTCGGCGTGGGCGCGGATATAGGCGTCTTTCAGCTTCGCGACCTCGGCCTCAAGCTCGGCGATGCGGTCCTCGGCCTTGGGCGCGGCGTCTTCCGCGTTCGGGGTTTCCGGCGCGGCGGCGTCGGGCTGGACGGTTGCGTCGGGGCGGATGGCTTCGGGGTTTTCGGTGCTCATGGGTTCGCGATGCTGTTGTTTTCGGGTTGCGACGAGATCGGCGGCTCAGCCGATCAGGCGGGTGAGAACCTTGGCGGTGAAATCCACCAACGGAATGATTCGACCATAGTTCAGGCGGGTCGGGCCGACCACACCAATCGCGCCGACGATCTTGTCCGGGCTCGAACGGAACGGCGCGACGATCAGCGACGAGCCCGAGGTGTCGAACAACGGGTTGTCGGAGCCGATGAAGATTTGGACGCCTTCCGCCTGATTCGCAATATCCAAAAGCGAAAGCATCCGCTCCTTGGTTTCGAGGGCCTCGAACAGGTTGCGGATCTGGTCGAGCTCCTCAAGCGCGTGGACGTCCTGGAGCAGGTTGGCCTGGCCGCGCACGATCAGCGCGCCGCCCGAGCCCTTGGTCTCGCCACCCCAGACCGCGAGGCCGTCCTCCACCACCTTCTTGGTCAGCGCGTCGATCTCGCTCCTGTGGCGTTCGAGTTCGGCGGAGACGAAGCTGCGCGCCTCGGCCATGGTGCGGCCGACGATGTTGGCGTTGAGGTAGTTGGTCGCCTCGGTCAGCACCGAGGGCGGCAGGTCGGCGGGAATCGCGATGATCCGGTTTTCGACCAGTCCGTCGCGGTTGACCGTGACCACCAGGGCGCGGCCGTCGGAAAGCGCGACGAACTCGACGTGCTTCAGCGGCGCTTCCGCCTTCGGCGCGAACACCAGCCCGGCGCAGCGCGACAGGCCTGAGAGCAGGGTCGTGGTGCTTTCGAGCGCGGTGGCGAAGTCGCGGCCGTTCTGGCGGCAGTGCGCCTCGATCAGCGAACGGTCGTTGGCGTCGAGGTGGCCGATCTCCATCAGCCCGGAAACGAAGAATCGCAATCCCGCTTCGGTCGGCAGGCGTCCGGCGGAGGTGTGCGGCGCGTAGATCAGCCCGAGGGATTCCAACTCCGCCATCACCGCGCGGATGCTCGCCGGGGAAAGCGGACGCGGCAGCCGCGCCGAAAGCGTGCGCGAACCGACAGGCTCGCCGGTCTCGACGTAGCTGTCGACGATCAGGCGGAAGACCTCGCGCGATCGGTCGTTCAATTGCCGGATCGGCGAAGCGGCGGGCGAAACCTGTTCGGGCATGGCGGTTGGGGCTCGTGCAATTGTCCAACACTTGAATTAGTGCATCGCACGGCAAAGGGGAAGCGGCACGCGCCATCGCCGACCTTGTGTTTTACGCGCCGGATGGGTACACCCCATGGGTCATTGGAAGCTGAAAAGGAAGCCGTCATGCGTCCCTCCGGTCGGGCCTTCGACGCCCTGCGCACCATTTCCCTAGAGCCCAACGTCGCCAAGCACGCCGAAGGTTCCTGCCTGGTGAAGTTCGGCGACACCCACGTCTTGTGCACCGCCTCGGTCGAGGCGCGCGTGCCGTCGTGGATGCGCAACACCGGGCGCGGCTGGATCACCGCCGAATACGGCATGCTGCCCCGCGCCACCCACGATCGCACCGAGCGCGAAGCCCGCAAGGGCCAGAACGGCCGCACCCACGAAATCCAGCGCCTGATCGGCCGCTCGCTCCGCGCCGTCGCCGACTTGAAGGCGATGGGCGAGCACTCGATCAAGATCGACTGCGACGTTCTCCAGGCCGATGGCGGCACCCGCACCGCGTCGATCACCGGCGGCTACGTCGCGCTGTTCCTCGCATTCCAGAAGCTCCGCTCGATGGGCGTGCTGCCGACGATCCCGCTGAAAGATTACGTCGCGGCGGTGAGCTGCGGCCTTTACAAAGGCCAGCCGGTGCTCGATCTCGATTACGACGAGGACTCGAACGCGGACGCCGACGCCAACTTCGTCCTCACCGGACAGGGCGGCATCGTCGAGATCCAGGGCACCGCGGAACACGATCCGTTCCGCCAGGAGCAGTTCCTCGAACTCCTGGAACTCGCGAAAAAGGGCGTCACCGACCTCGTACGGATGCAAAAGCAGGTTCTCGGCACCGGAGCGTAAATCCATGGCCCGTCGCTTCGACGACGCAAAACTGGTGATCGCCAGCCACAACGCCGGCAAGGTCCGCGAAATCGCGGACCTGCTCGACGGCCGGGCGATCGCCGTGGTTTCGGCGGCCGGCCTCGGCCTGCCCGAGCCCGAGGAAACCGGCGAAACCTTTGCCGACAACGCCAGGCTCAAAGCCAAGGCGGCGGCGGAAGCCTCGGGCCTGCCCGCCCTCGCCGACGATTCCGGCCTCTGCGTCGTCGCCCTCGACGGCGCGCCCGGCATTTATTCGGCGCGCTGGGCCGGGCCGAACCGCGACTTCGGCCACGCCATGGAGCGGATCAAGGTCGCCCTCGACGATACCTCCGACCGCGAAGCCTACTTCGTCTGCGTCCTCGCCCTCGCCTGGCCCGACGGCCACTGCGAAACCTTCGAAGGCCGGGTCTACGGCACCCTCACCTTCCCGCCGCGCGGCGACAAGGGCTTCGGCTACGACCCGATCTTCGAACCCGTCGGCGACGCCAGAACCTTCGCCGAAATGGACCCGGCGGAAAAACACCGGATGTCCCACCGCGCCCAGGCCTTCGACCTCCTGCTCGCGGCGTGCTTCAACGCGAAGTCGGCGTGAAGATTAAAGGGCAGGGGCTTTGCCCCTGGACCTCATTGGGGCCGCGGGCCCCAAACCCCACTTGTGTTACGCCGCGAAGCGGCAATCGACCGACACGCTGCGTGACGGTTGAATCGCGCTTCGCGCAAAAACCAAGTTATGGGATCAAAGGGGCTGAGCCCCTTTGCGGGTGTGGGCGGAGCCCACGCGTTTTTTGAGAGCATTCATGACCCAGCCGCCTGAGACCGCATTTCATCTGTACGTTCACTGGCCGTATTGCCGCGCCAAGTGCGGGTACTGCGACTTTGCCAGCGTGGTGCCGAAATTTGCGTGGGATCCGGCGAAGTTCATTGCCGCGTATCGGGCGGATATCGCGGCGTTGCGGGCGCGGACCGGTGCGCGGGAATTGGGCTCGGTATTTTTCGGCGGCGGCACGCCGTCGCTGGCGGAGCCCGAGGTGATCGGCGCGGTGATCGACGCGGCGATGGCGGCGTGGGAGCCGCGGGCCGATCTTGAGGTGACGCTTGAGGCCAATCCCGGGACGATCGGCAAGAAGGGATTGCGGGCGCTGCGCGACGTCGGGATCAACCGGTTGTCGGTTGGGGCGCAGGCGTTCGATCCGGTGGCGCTCGACAAGCTCGGGCGAACCCACACGGTGGACGAGACCAAGCACGTGCTGACCTGGGCGCACGACATTTTCACCCGGCTGTCGTTCGATTTGATCACCGCGCGACCGGGGCAGAGCCCGAAGGTTTGGGAAGAGGAACTGCGCGGCGCGCTGGAGTTCGCGGGCGAACATCTGTCGATCTACCAGCTCACCGTCGAGGATGGCACGCCCCTGGCGCGCGCGGTGGCGGAAGGCCGGGTGACGATGCCCGACGAAGACACCTCCGCCGAGATTTTCGAGGATACCCGTCGGGTGATGGCGGAATTCGGCCGCCCGGCGTATGAAGTGTCGAACTTCGCCAAGCCCGGCGCGGAGTGTCGCCACAACCTCAGCATTTGGCGCGGGGCGGACTACGGCGGCGTCGGTCCGGCGGCGCACGGCCGGGTGACCACCGAAGACGGTTGGTTCGCGACCCGCCACGCACCGGATTCCGCCCAATGGGTCAAGGGCCCGCCCGCGCCGCGCTACGAGCCTCTCACCATCGAGGATCGGGCGCGCGAGCACATCCTGATGGCGCTGCGCCTCACCGAAGGCGTCACCCACCAGGCCTTTGCCGCCCGCTTCGCCACCCACGGCCTCAAGGACCCGCGCGAGATGATGAATCTCGAAGCCCTGGAAGAGGCGGTGGATCTCGGCCTGATGACCAGCGACGACGCAGCGGTGCGCGCCACCGACGCCGGCGTGATGGTCCTCAACACCCTCACCTCGCGCCTGATCGGCCAATAGGAGGACAGGAACCATGACTGCAAAGCTTTTCGCCGTCACCCTCGGCGGGCGTGCCCCCAAGGGCAACACCGAACTCCACGACGTGGTGTTCGTCTCGGGCGAAACCGTCGACGCCACCTACGACCAACTCCTCGCCAAGTGGTTCGGCCAGCCGCAGCGCCTCCACATCGACAGCTGGATCGCGGTCGACGTCGCCGATGGCCATCGCGTCCGCCTCGGTGAAGGCCCGGCCTCGGACAAGCGCCTCTACTTCGTCAACCTCGGCGCCTACGCCGACGATACCTTCGCCGAAATCCACGCCAACGGCCTGTTCGTCGCCGAGACTCCGGAAGACGCCAAGATCCGGGCCAAGACCACCCTGCTCAAGGACTGGCCCGGCGATGTCCATACCGACGACGTGATCGACGTCGGTCAAAGCCTCGGCCAGCCGCTTTCCCTCGAACCCACCGACGCCGTCGCCGACCTCACCCCGGTCAACGGCTATCATCCGTTGCCGCAGGACGTAATCGCGGCGTTCGTGCGGAGCCGGGGGTAAGAGAAGGATTCTGGGGCCTTGGGTCCCAGACCCCATTCCTTTTGGGTTTGCCGCGAAGCGGCGATCAGCCTCCTCGCGGGGTCCGGGGCAGAGCCCCGGGCCTTTTTGGATCAATACGACTGGGTGAACCGGGTCGGCGCAGGCGAGACCTCGCGGCTGCCGTTGCGGGTGATTTCGCGCACCGCGAGCGAGCGTTCGATCTGGCCGTTGGGATTGAGGCGGAACGCGCCGTTGACGCCGACGAAACCGGAGTTGGCGGTGAGGCGGCTCCAGGCGTCGTCGCCGGTTTGGGCGAGGGCGGCGGAAAGCGCGACCATGTCGTAGGCGAGCGCCGCGAGTTGCGAGGGGGCGCGGCCGTAGGTTTCGGTATAGCGGGCGACGAAGCGGTCGTAGCCGACGCGCGACGCGGCGGGGAACCAGGCGCCCTGGAGCGCGGGCTCGGTGCCGAGGTTTTCGTCCTGCCAGAGCAGGGTGCCGAGGATTTTCACCTTCGCGGTGTCGACGTCGTAGAACTTCAGAAGCGAGATCGCCTGGCGCAGCGGCGTGCCGTTGGCGGGCAGGATCAGCGCGTCGAAATCGGGGTCGCCGTAGGAGTCCTGTTTTTCCAGGCGTTTCAGCTCTTCCACCGAGGCCGGGTCGGATTGCCCGGCGAGCAGCGACTTCTGGCGTTCGAGGGCGGCCTTGCGGCGGGCGTAGTCGGTGAGGTCGCGGACCACCGGCGAGAAGTTGTTCTTGGCTGGGTCGAAGAACGCGGTCTTGGTGACCACCGCGCCGTTGTGCTGCACCGCGACCAGGGCGGCGTCGGCGGCGGCGCGGCCATAGGCGGTGTCCGGCGCGAGGACGGCGAAGCGCTGCATCCCCTGCTCGGCGGCGAAGCCGACGACGCGCTCGATTTGCGGTTCGACGAGGAAGCCGGTGACGAAGACGTTGGGCGAGACCGCCGAAGGATCGGTGGAGAACGACAGCACCGGGATTCCGGCGGACTGGGCGATCGCGCTCACCGCCTGCACCGACTGGGAGAACAGCGGCCCGACGAACAGGGTCGCGCCGTGGTCCTTGGCCTGTTGGGCGGCGGCCCGTGCGCCGTCGACGGTACCCTTGGTGTCGTAGAACTGGAGGATCAGCGACGGATTGTTGACCTCGAACTGGGCGAGCAGCGCGGCGTCGCGCAACGCCTGCCCGGCGCTCGCGGCTTCGCCCGAAAGCGGCACCAGCACGCCGACGCGGACTTCGTGGGCGGCGGGCGGGATGCCGGTCGGCGGGGCGAGGTCGGCGGGCGGCAGGGCGGCGGTCTGGGGCGGGGTTTGCACCGGGGAGATCTGCGCCGGGGCGGTCGTCGGCCGCGACGAGACCGTCGGGCCGCGCGTGGGCCCGGTGCCGCAAGCGGCGAGGCTCAAGGCGAGCGCGCCGACGCAGAGGATGCCGAAGCCGCGCCACAGTTTGCGCGGGACAGACGGGACCTCCGCCGTGTTATACCTAAGTCCGTGAATTGCCCGCGTCGCACCGATGCCGTCGTTCATTACCGTTCCGTCCCTTTGCTACCGGAAGTCACGCCATGTCGCGCGCCCCTTCTCCCGAGCCGACCGAGTCCGCCGCGCCGGAGATGGGAGACCGATTGTCTCCCGCACTCTACATCACCGCGACCCCAATCGGAAACCGTGGCGACATTACGCTGCGGGGGCTCGACGTGCTCAAGCTCGCCGACCGGGTGTTGTGCGAGGATACCCGCGTCACCCGAAAACTCCTGGGGTTATATGGGTTGTCGCGGCAATTGGTTGCATACCACGATCACAATGCCGATGCGATGCGGCCGCAGGTGCTTGGCTGGCTCGCGGCGGGGATGTCGGTGGCGCTGGTGAGCGACGCCGGGACGCCCTTGATTTCCGACCCCGGATTCAAGCTGGTGCGGGATTGCCGCGCGGCGGGCCTGGCGGTGACGGCGGTGCCGGGAGCCTCGGCGTTGCTGGCGGCCTTGGCGATCGCCGGGCAGCCGACCGACCGGTTCTTCTTTCTCGGCTTTCTCGCGGCGAAGAGCGCGGCGCGCCGCACCCAGCTGGCCGAGGTCGCGGGGGTGCGGTCGACGCTGGTGGTTTACGAATCGCCGCGCCGGTTGGCGGGCCTGCTGGCCGATGCGGCGGCGATGCTGCCGGGGCGCGAGGCGGTAGTCTGCCGTGAAATGACGAAGATGTTCGAGGAAACCGTCGCCAAATCCCTGCCCGAGCTGGCGGCGCACTATGCGGCGGTGGAAACCCCGAAGGGCGAGGTGGTCGTGGTGATCGGCCCGCCGACCGACGAGGCGATGGCGTGGAGTTCGGCGCGCATCGACGCGGCCCTGCGCGATGCCCTTGCCGAGCACTCGGTCAAGGATGCGGCGGCGCTCGTCGCTTCGGCTTCGGGCGTGGCGAAGAAAGTTCTCTACAGCCGGGCGATGGAGCTTCGCGAGGCGGACAAATGAGCCGCACCGAGACCGGGCGCTTGAGCGAGCGGCGCGGCCTGCGTGCCGAGACGTTTGCCGCCTGGGCGTTGCGATTGAAGGGATATCGGGTGGTGGCGCGGCGCGTCCGGCCGCCCCGGGGCAGCGGCGCGGGCGAGATCGACCTGGTGGTGCGGCGCGGCAACGTGCTCGCCTTCGTCGAGATCAAGGCGCGGCCGAGCCACGAGGCCGGACTCTGGGCGATCCTTCCGCAACAGCAAAGACGCTTGATGCGCGCCGCCGAATGGTTCATCAAAAGCCATCCCGGGTTCGGCTGCTGCGATCTCAGGTTCGATGCCGTGGTGGTCCGCCCGAGGCGCTGGCCCGCGCATCTGCCCGATGCGTGGCGCGCCGGCCCATAGATCTGAATTCGCCCCCGAAACGAGTCCGAGGCCATTATGAAGTCTTCGCGGTTTTCCTTGGTATGCGCGGTTAGCCTGTCCGTCATCGCGGCGGTGGGCCTGTCCGGATGTGCGGGCGCGGTGATCGGCGCCGGAGCCACGGTGGGGAGCGCGGCGGTGGACGAGCGCGGCGTCGTCGGCTCCGCGACCGACGTGCGCATCCGCAGCGAGATCAACACCGGCTGGGCGAAGATCGACACTTTCGGCTTCACCAACGTCGGCTTGCTGATCCGGGGCGGCCGGGTCGTCCTCACCGGCACCGTCGACAGCGCCGATCGCTATCGGCAGGCGGTGGACGTGGTCAAGGGGATCAAGGGCGTCACCGATATCTACGTCCACGTCCGGGTCGCGGAGAGCGGCGTGGTCGCCTTCGCCAGCGACGCCTCGACGGTCGCCGAGATGCGCAAGAAGATCTTCTTCGACAAGAGCATCGTCTCGCTCAACTACGACCTCGACGTCTCCGACAGCACGCTCTACATCCTCGGCATCGCCCAGGACGAAGGCGAGCACCAGCGCGTTCTCGCCCAGGCGCGGACGATCTCGGGCCTGCGCCAGATCGTCGACTACATCATCACCAAGGACCAGTACCAGAAGTCGCTGCATACCGGCGGCGGCCAGGCTGCGCCGCAGGCCAGCCAGCCGACCGAAGCCTCGCCCGCCGAGCCGGCCGTGCCCGACGCGCCGATGCCGCTCCAGCCCGCGTCGCCGCCGGTCAGGTCCGCTCCGGTGGAAGTTCAGCCGCTCTGACTCCGCGCATCGCCGGCGGCACCGGGTCGCCGGCGAGTTCGCAGACCCGGTTGCGGCCGCCGCGCTTGGCCGCGTAGAGCGCGGCGTCGGCCCGCGCGACCACCGCGTTGGCGGTGTCGCCGGGCTCGAACGCGGCCACGCCGAAGCTCACCGTCAGGCCGCCGATGTTGGCGAAGCGGCGCTGCGCGATGCGGCGCTTCAACAGCTCCGCCAAACCAACCGCGACCTCGATCCGGGTATGCACGCAGATGATCAGGAATTCCTCGCCGCCCCAGCGGCCGAGAACGTCGGTGGTGCGGGTGTGGCCGCGCAGTTCGGCGGCGATTTCCTCCAGCACGGTGTCGCCGGTGGGATGGCCGAAGGAATCGTTGACCGCCTTGAAGTGATCGATATCGGCCATGATCACCGAAAAGCCGGTGCCGTAGCGCGAGGCGCGCCGCTCCTCCGCCGCCAGGGTTTCTTCGAGCTTGTAGCGGTTGAAGATCCGCGTCAGCGGGTCGGTGACCGATTGGGTGTGGGCTTTCCGCAACAGCGTCGCTTGCTGCTCCCAGGCGTTGAGGCAGGAGAGCGCGCTGCCGAGCGCCGTCGCGAACACGTCGACATGCTCCGCCCAGGACTCCCGCAACGCCCGGTCCCGCGCCAGCGCCGCAACGATGTGGCGACAGCCGCCGGGCGCGGCTTCGTCGGCGATCCACAACGCCATCGCCGGGCGGTCGCCGAAGGTGTCGGCGAGCGATGGCGCGATTGCGGCCATCTCGGCGCGGTCGAGAATCGCGCCGCCCGAGGTGCGCGCGTTTCCGGAGCGGGCGTCGAGGGCGGCGCACAGCGCCGCGCTCCAGGGCGTCGCCGCGCTCAGGGGTTCGATATAGTTCTGGGTCGATCCCGAAACGGTTTCGAGCAGCAGTCCGAGATCGCGGAGGAAATCCGGGATGCGGCGGGTGCGGGCAAGAATGTCGGTGACCGCCGAAATCGTGCGCATCACCGCCGCCTCGGCACGATCGCGCGCCGCCTGGCGCCGCGATCGCTCCATCGCCCGCGCCATGCCGTCGAGGGTGAGGATCTCGCAGCCGACCGCACCGTCTTCGTCGGCGGGAAGGACGTGGGCGCTCAACAGGGCGCCGAGGCTCTCCCCCGACTTGTGGCGGAGGACGACGTGGAGGAACTTCGGCGCGGCCGGATTGCCGAGGTCGGCGAGGTGGGCGGCGAGCGGTGCGGCATGGCCGGGGCCGACGAAGCAGATCGCGGGCTTGCCGACCGACTCTTCCCTGTCGAAGCCGAGAGCGTCGGTCCACGCGGAATTGACGGCCAGGATCGTGCCATCCGCGTCGAGCAACAGAAGCAAAACTTCATCGCCATCGTGGGCGTTCAGTGACCCATCGTTGGCCATGGAGTCTCCTGGTTCCGGCTGAAGACCCGGCGGCCCCGCCGCCGCCGAGTAACCCGTTTCGTCGCGCGAGAGGATAGGGCGAACTATTCGGGTTTTCCAGAATTTTCCTTTTGCCGTCAAGGTCGATTTTTTACCCCTAACTTTATTCGTTGCAGTCGTAATCCTTAAGAAGTACGGCTTCCAATCTTCCGCAGCAGGGATTGAAGGAAAGGCCGTTTCTGCGTCATTCGAGTGATTTTGGTTATGGAAGGCGCACCCCAAATCTCCTATCCCTAACTCTCCCTTATCAGGTCAGGAGTGATTTCATGTCCCTCACCGTCGCGCTGCAAATGGACCCGATGGAAACCGTCAATATCGACGCGGATTCCACCTTCGCCCTGGCGGAGGAAGCACAGCGGCGCGGCCATCAGCTGTTTCACTACCTGCCCCGCACCCTTCGTCTCCAGGGCGGTAAGGTCTCCGCCCGGGGCCACGGCGTCACCATGCAGCGGGTCAAGGGCGCGCCCGCGCTGTTCGGCGCAGCCGAAACCGTCGATCTCGCCCGCTTCGACGTGGTTTTGCTGCGCCAGGACCCGCCCTTCGACCTCACCTACATCACCACGACCCATATCCTGGACCACATCCATCCCGGGACCCTGGTGGTCAACGATCCGGCATCCGTGCGCAACGCGCCGGAGAAACTCCTCGTCACCCACTTCCCCGAGCTGATGCCGCCTACCCTGGTCACCGCCGACCGCGACGCGATCCGCGAGTTCCGTGCCGAGCACCGGGACATCATCCTCAAGCCGCTGTTCGGCGCGGGCGGTGCGGGCGTCTTCCACCTCAAGCCGGAAGACGAAAACCTCGGCTCGCTGCTCGACATGTTCTTCGCCCACTCGTCCGAACCCCTGATGATCCAGGCCTATATCCCGGCGGTGCGCGCGGGCGACAAGCGCATCA
>DBTR01000057.1:49776-52286 GCA_002307145.1 Rhodospirillum sp. UBA1311
CGGCGGCGCGGTCAACCGCGTGCCGAAGGCGGGCGACGCCCGCTCCAACATGCATGTCGGCGGCGCGGCGGAAGCCAGCAAGCTCACGGCGCGCGACCTCGAAATCTGCGAACGCCTCGGCCCGACCCTCAAAGCCCAGGGCCTGCTCTTCGTCGGCCTCGACGTGATCGGCGATTACGTCACCGAAATCAACGTCACCTCCCCTACCGGCCTCCAGGAAATCCGCCGCTTCGACGGCACCAACCTCGCCGCCGACATCTGGGACGCGATCGAGGCCAAGTTCGCGGCGACGCGGCAAGGGGCCTGAATTATGCGCCGTTTTCGCTCGGTATTTTTATGTTTCGCGCTATTGCCGCTGGTCGCGGCGTGCCAGAGCAAATCTACGAAAGAAGAGATCGCCTATTTCGCGGCTGCGGCGCCAAAATCCGATCTGCCGCCGGATTGGTTGGCGCCGGATCACTATGCGTGTCTCAAGAGCTATCACCTCCACTCGGGACTACTGCCTGACTATCCGGCGGTGGCTGCCGCATGTCGCTGGCCTGCGCAAGGCGGATGGGCTCCGGCAAGCGCGGCTATGGGCGCAACCTACCTTGCGGCGAGGCAGTTCGGTGATCCGAGCGTCCTGGCACCGCTGGGGGCACGCGAAGCGGAGTCGTATCTCATTCAAGCCGCCGAGGCGGGAGAACCGCTGGCGAAGAGTTTGTTGGGAGGCGAGCGTGGCGGTGCCGCAGGGCGGGCCTTGGTGAAACAGGCGATCGCACAAGGACAGGGCGCGGGGTTGATGACGCTTTTGACCAATCAAGGCAGGCCTGTCGAGACCAATGCTGACAGGGAAGACATGTATTGGGCGGCTGTCGTCGGACTAACGATAATGCCGCTCGCGACCCAGTCGATCCGTCGCGAGTTCGAGTCCGGCCCGGACGCTCTTCCGGATGACACGCGCTCCCGGCTTCTCGCCGAGGCACGGGAGGTGCGGATGGGGCCTCAGGCAGCGACCCCGGTTTCGCCGATGGTGATGTACGACATGCGTGCCGCAGTGACGCTGCGTCACCCCTACTCTCCGAAAGCTGGCCCCGCGCCAATCATGCTGCGGTTACATCGTGAAAATCTTTTCAATCGTCTCAATGCCGGACTCGCATTAGTTCTGTCGGACGATCCCGAAGTGATCCAGGGCGTACATACGAACCTCGAAAACTTAGCCGCAGTGGCGGCACGGATAAAGTAAGCCGTGCCGACCGCTTGGAATGCTTGAGGCCCGCGTGCCTACCCCTGCGCCTCCGCCAGTTCGCTGGTGCAATGCGGGCAGCGGCTGGCTTTGAGCGGGATTTTGGTGGCGCAGAACGGGCATTCCTTTTCCGTCGGCGCGGGCGGGGTTTCCGGGTCGATTTCCTGGCGCAGGCGGTTGATACCTTTGACCAGGAGGAAGACCGCGAAGGCGACGATGGTGAAGCTGACCACGGCGTTGCCGAACAGGCCGAAGTTGAGGGTGACCGCGCCGGCGGTCTGGGCGTCCGCGAGGGTTTCGTAGGGGCCGGGGGTCTTGCCGGATTTCAGCACGACGAACAGGTTGGTGAAATCGACGTTGCCGAGGGCGAGGCCGATCGGCGGCATGATGATGTCGCTGACCAGGCTTTTGACGATGGTGCCGAAGGCGCCGCCGATGATGATGCCGACGGCCATGTCGACGACGTTGCCGCGCACGGCGAATTTCTTGAATTCATTGAGCATGGGAGACCTCCGGGGCGAGCGATGGCGTCGAGGGAGAACCGATCGACGCGAATTCCGTTCCCGACATATGGGGTTTCCGCCGTCGCCGCTTGACCTTGGGGGTTGCGGGTGCTGAGGTATTCGCCTCGCACTCGGGCCTTGGGGGGCGGCGGTGGTTGCGTTGGTGCATACGGTGGCGTTTTCGGGGATCGACGTCTGCCCGGTCGAGGTGCAGGTGCAGATCGCCAACGGCTTGCCGACGTTCTCGGTGGTGGGCTTGCCGGACAAGGCGGTGGGCGAGAGCCGCGAGCGGGTCCGCGCGGCGCTGGTGGCGATCGGCCTCGGGCTGCCGCCCAAGCGGATCACCGTCAATCTTGCCCCGGCCGACGTGCTGAAGGAGGGCAGTCACTTCGACCTGCCGATCGCGGTGGGGATTCTCGCCGCGATGGACTTGGTGCCGCGCGAGGAAGTGCTGAACTACACGGTGATGGGCGAGCTGTCGCTCGACGGTCGGATCAGCGCGGTTTCGGGGGTTCTGCCCGCCGCGATCTCGGCGCATGCGCACGACCGCGGGCTGATCTGCCCGGCGGCGCAGGGCGCGGAGGCGGCGTGGGCAGGCGGCGGCGACACCTATGGCCTGACCGATTTGTTGCAGGCGATGGGGTTCCTCAAGGGCGAGGCGCTGATCGCGCCGTCGAAGCCGGGCGACCCGCCTCCGGCGCGCGCGCTGCCCGACATGGCCGACGTGAAGGGCCAGGAGAGCGCCAAGCGGGCGCTGGAGATCGCCGCGGCCGGCGGCCACA
>DBTR01000057.1:52542-60568 GCA_002307145.1 Rhodospirillum sp. UBA1311
GCGGCGGGCGGCCACAACATGCTGATGGTGGGACCACCGGGCGCGGGCAAGTCGATGCTGGCGCGGCGGTTGCCGGGCCTGCTGCCGCCGTTGTCGCCGCAGGAGGCGCTCGACGTTTCGATGGTGCATTCGATTGCCGGCGAGATGGCGGAGGGCGGCTTGATCCGCCAGCGGCCGTTCCGTTCGCCGCACCACTCGTGCTCGACCGCAGCGATGGTGGGAGGCGGCCTCAGGGCGCGGCCGGGCGAGGTTTCGCTGGCGCACTTGGGCGTGCTGTTTCTCGACGAGTTGCCCGAGTTCCCGCGCGCGGTGCTGGAAAGCCTGCGCCAGCCGCTCGAAAGCGGCGAGGTCTCGGTGGCGCGGGCGAACCGGCACGTCACCTATCCGGCGCGGGTGCAGCTGATCGGCGCGATGAACCCCTGCCGTTGCGGCCACCTCGGCGATCCCGCCCTGGCCTGCCGCCGCGCGCCGCTGTGCGCCGAGGATTATCAGAATAGCCTCTCCGGTCCGTTCCTCGACCGCATCGACCTGCATGTCGACGTGGCGCGGGTCGATCCCTGGGATCTCGACAGCCTACGACCGGGCGAGCCCTCCGCCGCGATCGCGGCGCGGGTCGCGGCGGCACGGGCAGTGCAGGCGGTGCGGTTCGCCCAACGGCCCGAGGTGCGTTGTAACGCCGAGCTGGAAGGCCGCGCTCTCGACGAACTGATTCCGTTGGCCCCGCCCGACCGCAGCTTCCTCGCGGAAGCCGCGTCGGCGTTCAAACTCTCGGCACGCGGCTATCACCGGGTGATCAAGGTCGCGCGTACCATTGCCGACCTCGCCGGGGCGGAAACCGTCGGCCGCGCCCACCTCGCGGAGGCGTTGTCCTATCGCCGCCGTCCGCCACGCACCTGAAGGAGGATTACGATGCTGAGCGTTCCGTTTCTCGTGACCGCGTTGGTGGTGGTGCTGCTGCCCGGTACCGGCGTGCTGTACACGATTTCCTGCGGCCTGTTGGGCGGGCGGCGCGCGGCATTGGCGGCGGCGTTCGGCTGCACCCTCGGGATCGTGCCGCACCTGGCGGCAAGCGTGCTCGGCCTGGCGGCACTGCTGCATGCGGGCGGGGTGGCGTACCAGGCGATCCGGATCGCGGGGGCGCTCTACCTCGGCTATCTCGCGTGGTCGATGTGGCGCAACGCGGACGCGCCGGTTACCGGACTGCCGACCGTCGGCGCGGGCGGACGGGTGGTGCGGGCGATCGCGATCAACCTGCTCAATCCCAAGCTTACGGTGTTTTTCTTCGCTTTCCTGCCGCAGTTCGTCGCCGCCGACGCCGGGGCCGCGGCGACGCGGCAGATGGTTATCCTCGGCCTCGCGTTCATGGCGATGACCTTCGTCGTGTTCGTCGGCTACGGGGTTTGCGCCTCGGCGGCGCGGCAGCGGATTCTTGCCGCGCCCGGGGTGCTGCGCTGGTTCAAGCGGGGCTTTGCGGCGGTGTTCGCGGCCCTCGGCGTGCGGCTGGCGGTTGCCGACTAGCACAAAATCTGGGGGTTGGGCGTTCAATCCACCACGTTCCCGGGTGCCGCACACGAAACAACAATCGTCGGGCAAGGGTTTCGCGCGTGGCGCGCATCGTATTGCCCTGTGGCTTGCCGCGAAATCGCGCGGGCGTCGGGTGGACGGGGGCAATTGGGCGGCGAATTCATTGGCGCACTGGAACGTCCGCGCCGCCCGCAACCACGTTCGCAGTTGAATTCCCGCGGAATCCCGGCTTCAATGCCGATCGGCGGCCAAATCCGCCGCCGATGACGAAGAAGAATCCTGGGAATTCCGCAGCTTAGTCGCGTTTGCTCAACATCGGGCCGAGGGAGCGCCCGGCGAAGATATGGACGTGCAGATGGGGCACTTCCTGCCCCGCCGCCGCGCCGACGTTGCTGAGGACGCGGTAGCCGTCGGCCTCGACGCCGAGGGTGCGGGCGGTTTCGCCGATCGCGCGAACGAAGCCCGCGATTTCGTCCGGCGTCGCGCGGGCGGAAAAGTCGTCCATCGAGACGTAGGCGCCCTTCGGAATCACCAGTACGTGGATCGGCGCCTGCGGGTGGACGTCGTGGAAGGCGAGGGCGTACTCGGTTTCCAGCACCACCTTGGCGGGGATTTCCTTGCGCAGAATCTTGGCGAACACGTTGGCTTGATCGTACACCTTGGGTCTCCTCTCGGCAGGTCGAAGCGGGGCTCAGTCCTTTCGGCGCGAGGCCTTCTCGTCGATGCCGGAGGTGCCCGAGCGGCGTTCGAGCTCGGCCCAGACATCGGCGGGCGTCACGCCCGCGTCGGCCCACAGCACCAGCATGTGGTAGAGCAGGTCGGCGCTTTCCGGCACGATCTTATCGGTTTCCGCGCAGCCGGCGATCACCAGCTCGACCGCTTCCTCGCCGAGCTTCTGGGCGATCTTCGGACGGCCGCGGGCGAACAGCTTGGCGGAATAGGACGCTGTCGGATCGGCGCCCTTGCGCGAGGCGATCACCGCGAAGAGCGCGTCGAGGGGATGTGCAGTCATGGGTGATGCCTCAAGCAGAAGGATCCTCGGGGTGGACGCCGGGCGACCGGCTTCGTTTCGCACCATACATGGCCTTGTCGGCGATGCGCAAAAGCATTTCGGCGGTGGTGCCGTCGGCGGGGCAGATCGCGAGGCCGAGGCTGGCGCGGATCGGCTCGTCGGTGTCGGCGTAAGGTGCGGGCGCGGCTTCGAGCCGCGCGGCGATCTTGGCCAGCACCGCAAGCGCCGCCTCGCGGCTCTTGATCGGCGCCAGCACCACTCCGAATTCGTCGCCGCCGATCCGCCCGACGATGTCGTTGTCGCGGATCGCGGCGCGAATCCGGATCACGGTTTCGCGCAGGCAGGCGTCGCCCGCGTCGTGGCCGTAGGTGTCGTTGATCGCCTTGAAGGCATCGAGATCGACGAAGATCAAGGCGCAGCTCTCGCCGGTTTCGGCGAAGCGGGCGAGCGCGCCGCGCAGGCGTTCGTCGAAGGCGGCGCGGTTGAGCGCGCCGGTGAGCGGGTCGGTGGTGGCCTGGTGCAGCAGGCGCGCCTGGCGGAAGTAGTGGTTGCTCCAGTAGACCGCGAGCGACCACGAGATCAGGCCCCAGGTGAGCAGCGCCGCAAGGGCGGAGGGCACCAGGGATTCGAGGATCCGGTTTTCGATCGCGGCGGTGGTTTCGGGCGAGATGAACGAGATCACCCGCCATTCGGGGGCCTCCGGCGTCGGCCCGGTGACCGCGTTCTTCTCGAACCCCCAGAATCCCTTGATCGCCGGATGGACGGTGCGGAACACGAAAAAGCCGTTGGCGATCCGAACCGTGCCGCTTTCGCCCTCGGTGATCCGCGCCCATGCCTCGGGATAGGCGAGCGCGAGCGGCGCGGCGCCGCTCGCGAGGTCGTAATAGCGCCAGGTGCGCGGGCTGCTGCCATCCTCGGCGCGCCAGTAGCCGTCGTGGGTGAGCAGGATCGAGACGCTGTCGGAACGCACGGCGTATTGCGCAAGGCGCTCGAACAGGGTGTCGGCGCGATAGGTGAGTTCGAGCAGCTTCCGCTCGTCGCGCTCCACCGCGGGCGAGGTGGTGGCGAAGCGCAGGAGCGGACGGGGCGCCCCCGCCTCGCGCGCGATGTCGCTTTCCATCAGCAGGCCGCCGGGGGCGCGCCGCGCGCGTTCGAGCGCCAGCGCGTCGCGGAAGCGGTCGCCGGGCGGGTTGATGGCGACATGGACCTCGCCGCTGTCGCCGTTGAGCACCTCGACGAGCTGGCGGCCGTCGACGCCGACCAGGCGGATGCTGCTGTAGTGGCCGATGGCGCGCACGAACTCGGCATACTCCCGCGCCACGTCGGCGAGCGCCTTCGCGTCGGGATGGACCGCATCGAGCTCGGTCTGGCCCGAAAGGATGAGGAGATCGGCGCGCAGGCGGTGGAGAAAGTCGTTGAACAGGTTGACCTGGGCGGCGACCACCGCGGTCTTGTCGGTTTCGAGCTGGGTGAGCTGGTCGAGCCGCCGGACTTCGAACACGGCAATTCCGCCGAGCCCGATGAACAACGCACCCCCGGCGACGATCCGCGCGAACAGGCGCGGCCATGGCTTTTGCGCGGTTGACGCCACGGCGTCTCCTTTGCTTCGGTCGCCGGAGGTGGAGGTCAGCGCTTCGCTTCGCTTCGGACCGGGATTCCCCGCGCGGCGAGGTAGGCCTTTGCCTCGGTCACGGAGTATTGGCCAAAGTGGAAGATCGAGGCCGCCAACACTGCCGTCGCGCCGCCTTCACGGATTCCCTCGGCGAGATGTTCCAACGTGCCGACGCCGCCCGAGGCGATCACCGGCACGTTCACCGCGCTCGACACCGCGCGGGTGAGCGCGAGGTCGAAGCCTTGCCGGGTGCCGTCCCGATCCATCGAGGTCAGCAGGATTTCTCCCGCTCCATATGTGGTCATCCGGCGCGCCCATTCCACCGCGTCGATGCCGGTCGGGTTGCGTCCGCCGTGGGTGAAGATCTCGAATTTGCCGGGCGCGGTCTGCTTCGCGTCGAGCGCGACGACGATGCACTGGTTGCCGAATTTCTCCGCCGCTTCCCGGACGAACTCGGGGCGGTGCACCGCGGCGGTGTTGATCGAGACCTTGTCCGCTCCGGCGAGCAGGAGCTTGCGGATGTCCTCGACGGTGCGTACCCCGCCGCCCACGGTGAGCGGCATGAAGCACTGTTCGGCGGTGCGGTTGACGACGTCGTAGAGGGTGTCGCGGTTGTCCGAGCTTGCGGTGATGTCGAGGAAGCAGAGTTCGTCGGCCCCCGCCGCGTCGTAGACCCGCGCCTGCTCGACCGGATCGCCCGCGTCGATCAGGTCGACGAAGTTGACGCCCTTGACGACGCGGCCGTCCTTGACGTCGAGGCAGGGAATGATGCGCATGCTCAGCATCGGCTCAGGCCTCCGCCAGGATCTGGCGCGCCTCGACGAGGTCGAGCTTGGCGTCGTAGAGCGCCCGCCCGGCGATCGCGCCGATGATGCCGCTGCCGCGCTTTTCGGCGATCGCGAGAATGTCGCCGATCCCGGCGACGCCCCCCGAAACGATCACCGGAATGCCGCACGCCAGGGCGAGCTTGGCCGAGGCCTCGATGTTCGCGCCCTGCATCGCGCCGTCGCGGGAGATGTCGGTGTGGATGATCGCGGCCACCCCCGCGTCGGCGAAGCGGAGCGCCAGATCCTCGGCGGTGAGTTCGGAGGTTTCGGCCCAGCCTTCGACCGCGACGAAGCCGTCGCGCGCGTCGATTCCGACGGCGATCCGGCCCGGATGGCGGCGGCAGGCGGCCTTGACCAGCTCGGGGTCGCGAAGCGCCGCGGTGCCGAGGATCACCCGGGCGACGCCGCGTTCCAGCCAGTCGTCGATCGTCGCCGCGTCGCGGATGCCGCCGCCGAGCTGTACCTGGACGTCGTTGTCGTGAGCGACGGCGAGGATCGCGTCCACCGCGTCGGCGTTGACCGGCTTGCCCGCGAACGCGCCGTTGAGGTCGACGACGTGGAGCCACTCGCATCCGGCGACGATGAAGCGCGCGGCCTGGTCGGCGGGCGATGCGTTGAACACCGTCGCCTGCTCCATTTCGCCTTTGTAAAGACGCACGCAGGCGCCGTCCTTGAGGTCGATGGCGGGGAACAGGATCATGGCGAGGGAGTCCAGGTGAGGAAGTTGCGGATCACCGCCAGGCCGACCGCCTGGCTCTTTTCCGGATGGAACTGGGTGCCGACGATGTTGTCGCGGCCGACCGCGGCGGTGATCGTGCCGCTGTATTCGGTCGTCGCGAGAACGTCGGCCGGTTCGGCGGCGGTCATCGCGAAGGAATGGACGAAATACACCTGGCCGCCGTTCGGCAGGTTGCGGAATACCGGATGGGTTTCGCCCCGCCCGGTCAGGATCAGGTCGTTCCAGCCCATGTGCGGGATCTTGCGCTCGGGTGCGTCGGCGAGGCGCTCGACCCAGCCCGGAATCCAGCCGAAGCCGGGGTGGACGCCATGCTCGCGGCCTTCGTCGGCGAACAGCTGCATGCCGACGCAAATCCCCATGAACGGCCGCTTGTCGCGCCGCACCACGTCTTCGAGCGCCGCCATCAGGCCGGGGCGGGAGTCGAGACCGGCGCGGCAGTCGCCGAACGCGCCGACGCCCGGCAGCACCACGCGCGCGGCGCGGCGGATCGTCTCCGGGCTGTCGGTAACGACGATCTCAAGCGGCAGCCCGGCCTCGCTCGCGGCGCGCGCGAACGCCTTCGCCGCCGAACGGAGGTTTCCCGAGCCGTAATCGACGATCGCGACGGTTCCGCTCATTTGGCGCCGCCGCTCCCGAGCGAGCCGCCCAGCACGCCCTTGGTCGAGGGCACGGCGTTGGCTGCGCGGGGGTCGATCTCGATCGCGACGCGGAGCGCGCGGGCGAGCGCCTTGAAGCTCGCCTCGACGATGTGGTGGGTGTTGCCGCCGTAGAGCGCTTCCATGTGCAGGGTCGCGCCGCAGGTCTGGGCGAACGCCTGGAACCACTCGCGGAAGAGTTCGGTTTCCATGCTGCCCAATTTCGGCGCGGGCAGGTCGACCCGCCACACCAGGTACGGCCGGTTGGACAGGTCGATGGCGCAGCGCGCGAGGCTCTCATCCATCGGAATCAGGGCGTCGCCATACCGGCGGATGCCGGTGCGTGCCCCGAGGGCCTTGGCGATGGCGCTGCCGATCGCGAGACCGGTGTCCTCGGTGACGTGGTGATCGTCGATGTGGGTGTCGCCCTTGGCGCGCAGCGTCAGGTCGATCAGGCTGTGGCGCGAAAGCTGTTCGAGCATATGGTCCAGGAAACCGACGCCGGTTTGCACGTCATACGTGCCCGATCCGTCCAGATCGACGGTCACGGAAATCTCGGTTTCCCGTGTGATGCGCTCGATTGTCGCGGTTCTCATCGCCACACTCCCTGCGGCCGCACCGGCGCCCCCGCCAGTCCAGCCCTGGTTCATCCGTATAGGTGTATTACAGGATCGGCGTGTTCGAGGCAAACTCTACCCTCCACGCCCGAAGTTTCGAAAGATCGGAAAGCTGTGGACAACAGCATAAAGATCGGGAAAGACCGTTGACAAGAGCGAAAAAACGCACGTATGTGTGCAGGCCCCCACTACGTATAAGAGAATGCTCCGCCCATGATCGAACGTCGTCTCCCCAAAAACATCGTGACGGAAAACGGTCCGGACCCGATCGATGTCCACGTCGGTTTGCGCATCCGGTTGCGGCGCAATCTCGTCGGCATGACCCAGGAACAACTGGCCTCCTCCGTCGGCGTCACGTTCCAGCAGATTCAGAAGTACGAGCGGGGCTTTAACCGGGTTTCGGCAAGCCGCCTGTACGACATCGGCAACGTGCTCTCGGTGCCGATCAGCTTCTTCTTCCAGGACGTGAGCGCGCAGGTTGCCGAAGAACGCTACGGCACGCTGCCGGAAACCTTCGAGGTCGGCGCGGCGTCCCATTTCGCCGAGGACGAGGCATTCGAGGACGATCCGCTTTCGCGTACCGAGACTCTCGAACTGGTTCGCAATTACTGGAAGATCCGCAACGAACGCGCGCGCGGCCAGGTCTATGCTTTGATCAAGGCAATGGCCCAGGCGGAGAACTGAGTCGGCGCCGCTCGGCTTCTTGAGTGGCGCGGGCCCTTCGCCCGCCTTACATTGCTTCCCTGTCCGAAATTCATCGCAGGGAGCCCCCATCCGTGGAACCCCAATCCTGGCACGGGACCACCGTGGTCTCGATCCGTAAAGGCGGTCGGGTGGTGATCGCGGCCGACGGCCAAGTCACCCTCGGCAACACCGTGGTCAAGGCCACGGCGCGCAAGGTTCGCCGCCTCGCCGACGGCAACGTCCTCGCCGGTTTCGCCGGCGCGACCGCCGACGCCTTCACCCTCTTCGAACGCCTCGAAGCCAAGCTCGAACGCTTTCCGGGCCAGTTGACCCGCGCCTGCGTCGAACTCGCGAAGGACTGGCGCACCGACCGCTA
>DBTR01000057.1:60901-61064 GCA_002307145.1 Rhodospirillum sp. UBA1311
TCCGGCACCGGCGACGTCCTCGAACCCGACGATTTCCTGATCGGCATCGGCTCGGGCGGCCCCTATGCGCTCGCCGCGGCGCGCGCGATGATCGACCGCGACGACCTCGACGCCGAACAGGTCGCCCGCCGCGCCGTCGAAATCGCCGCCGACATCTGCATCT
>DBTR01000057.1:61317-61442 GCA_002307145.1 Rhodospirillum sp. UBA1311
ACATCTGCATCTACACCAACCGCAACATCGTGATCGAAAGCCTATGAACGCCTTCAGCCCCCGGGAAATCGTATCCGAACTGGATCGCCATATCGTCGGGCAGCACGACGCCAAGCGCGCCGTGG
>DBTR01000059.1:0-32472 GCA_002307145.1 Rhodospirillum sp. UBA1311
CCAGCCTTTGTCAACAGAGCCTAAGGTCAGAAATCGCGAAAGTGCGCTTTTCACCGCAGTACCCACTTTATCTATTTTGTACTAAGAAGCCGCCATTACGCAATAGGTCCAACCCCGACATGAACTCGTACAGACCGGCTTTGCTATGAAGCAACCAGGCTAAGGGGCTGTCGCCCCTCGCGCGGGGAAGGGCCAAGCGCCGCTTCACGTCGCGAGGAGGCGGGTATCCCCACCTTCCTCCGCCTTCGGCTCCGTGCAGGCGGGTGATACCCCTCCCGCCCCCTCGGCCCATCCCCTTGCTACCCCCACTCGGACGACGAGGAAAAGAATTTGCCCGTCACAGTGAGGATTAGCGATGAACTCCCAAGCCGCCGCCACCGGCCTGATTCCCCGCCAGACCGTCGCCCAGATTTGCGCGCAGCGCGACCGCGCCCTTGATCTCTATGGCCGGGCCTTCGACGCCCTGAGCGTCGCCAGCGAAGCCTTTGCCGAGGCCGCTAAGGCGGTTGCTGCCGTGTCGCCGACGAACAGCAACGGCTACACCCATGCGACCGAGGAGAACCGCAAGCTCTTCCTCACCGGCATCAAGCTCCCCGATCCCGACGCCTACCGCGACGCAGCGCGCCGCCTCACCGATACCAGCGTTTGGGCGCACATCATGCAGATGACCGACCTCGAAAGGCTGATGGATAAGACCGCCAAGGACAGTTTGCGCCAGCAGCTCGCCACCGAACCGCCCGAGGTGACGGAGGGGAACGTGCGAGCGACTCTCGAGGAAATGGCGGCTGACGCGGGAACGATCTTTCGGCGCGGCATCGCGGGGGTGTTCTCGAACTTGGATCGACGCTTCCGGAGCCACGACGGATGGAAGATCGGAAGCCGGGTCATCCTCTCGAACGCATTCTGCGAATGGGGCGGCTGGAACCACTACCAGAATCACCGGGACACCCTGACCGACATCGAGCGGACGTTCTTCATCCTCGATGGACGGAAGCAGCCGGAGAGCTACGCGGGGATCGTGGCGACCATCGACGCGAACCGGCGAGGCGGTTTCCGCGCTCATCAGTCGGAGTGCGAAACCGAGTATTTCAAACTTCGCTGCTTCCAGAACGGCAACGCGCACGTCTGGTTCAAGCGCGATGACCTGGTTAGCCAGGTCAACCGCCTGATCGGCGAATACTACGGCGCACCGATCCCGGAGGATCACGCCCCGGTAGACGACGGCGACCTGTTCACCCCGAAGACCACACCCGCCAAAAACTTCGGCCTGTTCCCGACGCCGGACGCCGCCGCCAAGCGCGTGTTTTATGACTTCTCGCTGTGGCACCCGGAGGACACGCCTGCCTTGACCCTCTTGGAGCCGAGCGCCGGAACCGGCAACCTTGCCCGCCGAGCCGTCGAGGCCGGGGCCGTTGTGGACTGCATCGAAGTTCAAGGGCACCTGGCGCAGGGTCTCCGTGCCGAGGGTATCTATCGGAACGTGATCGCTGCCGATTTCTTAGCGCTCAAGCCGAACCCGGATGCACTCTATGACCGGGTGGCGATGAACCCGCCCTTCGACCGCGAACGCGACATCGACCACGTGATGCACGCCCTGACCTTCCTCAAGCCAGGCGGCGTTCTCACCGCGATCATGTCGGCGGGAACCGAGTTTCGCGAAACCCGCAAGAGCACGGCGTTCCGGGCGCTTATGGCGGAGATGGGCGCGGAGTGCTCGGACCTTCCCGCCGGTTCGTTCTCCTCGGTCGGGACGAACGTCAACACCATCATTCTCAAGGTGCGAAAGCGGGCGGCTTAGGCCGCTCGCACGTCGGCCTCGGGGGTTGATGCTCTTGACGTCATCACCCATATGATGTTCGATAGGTCATCATGACGAATGACGCGAAACCCCTGCTGAAGCGCCGCCAGTTCCGGACGGAAGATGCCTTCGTCGAACTGTCGGTCTTCGAGGTTCCGGCGCCCCTGAGCGGGTCCACGCATCGCTACAAGTACCGCTTGGCCTATGTCGTCTCGGGCATCTGCATCATGCGATACGACAACGAGGCGGGGAAGGGCGACCACAAGCACGTCGGCGCGAAAGAGGTTCCGTACAGCTTCCACGACTTGGCGACGCTGCTGCGGGATTTCTTCGCCGACGTAGAACGGATGGAAGGATGACGGCCATGGAAACCTTGCGAATCAACGTCGCGACGGCGGACGACATCATTGCCGACTTGGCGGCGGGACGGAACATTGGAGAGGCGGTCTACAGCTTCCCGACCTGGGAGGCGCTACACGCCACGCTGACCCCGAACCGCGTTGCCTTGCTGGCAGCGATGAAGGGGAAAGGAGCCATCACGATGCGGGAGGCCGCCCGGCTTGTGCGTCGGGATTTCCGGCCGGTGCATGCGGACATCGCCGCCTTACTCAAAGTTGGGATTCTCGATCGCACTGCGGAGGGCGTCGTCTTCCCCTTCGAGGATCTGCACATCGATGTCACGGGCATCGCTCTGGTCGCGTGAACCGTGAACGCTGGAAGACGTGAACGACATGCCTGGTATTCTGGCTTCTATCCCGGAGAACGAGCTTCTCGATGTCCTCGACATCGCCATATGGAACACGAGCCATGCAGGCCCACAAGCGGTTGCCGAGTGGATGCGTGAACTTTCGGAACGGCCCGATGCCGATACCGAGGGAGTGCGCCGCGCGATCGCCGCGTGCCGGGAATATCTCGCCGAACCTGGCTCCGACGAGGAAGCCACTGCCGCCGCGGAAGCGTGGCCTACGGTCATTCGGCACGCGAGTTCCAAAGGCGCGAAATGAACGCCATGAATTCTCAGGCGATGCTCCGCCAGAATTCCGGCCAGCCTTCCTCTCGCAGTTTCAAGGAGATCGTCTCTCCTTGGGGCTCCCCCGCAATCGGGGTGAGGGTGATGGAGTCGAGGAGCAGCCCGAAAGCCGCACGCTGATCCGTGATCGCGCCCGACGCCCGCAGCTCCATGACTGCACGACGGAGCCGAGAGCGAATTCCCGCTTCGGTGGGAAGATTGGGCAGCATCATCCGGCCCAGCTCCTCCCTTACGTCCTTCAGGCGATTTTGCAGATCGAGAATGCGCTCGATCGCCGTTTTCTTATCCACCCCTGCACCGATCGCATCCATGTAGCGTTCGATTTGCGCGGCAATATCGGCCTCTTCCGCGCTCAAATCGCCGGAGCGATCCGCCTGCTGAGCGAAAACGCGCACCATCTGCGGCCGAAAATCCGCCCCGAAGTTGATCCGCTCCAGCAGCGCCGAGAATACGGCGTCAAGCAACACCCCCTCTCGGGTTCCTCGGCCATTCCGACAAACCTTCTCGAAGCGGAAGCTGTTGCAGACATACCGGGTGGAATTGGCGATCGACTTGGTTGCTCCGCATGCACCACAGCGCACCCACCCGGTCAACGGTCGTTGGTTGTGCGTGGTCATATTGAGTGGCAACTTGCGCTTGGGCGGCGATGGCTGCGCGATGGTATCCAGTCGCGCACGAACGGCTTGCCATAAGTCGTCGCTGACAATACGCAGGTGCGGAACCTCGACGCGGGTCCACGCGCTCCGGGGCTGAACCCGATATCGCTTCTTGCCGGTGGTCGGATCGCGCTGCGTCACCCGCTTGTTGTAGACCAGCCGCCCCAGATACATCTCGTTCCGGAGGATGCCTTCGTCGAAGATGGCGCGGCCGAGGATTGATCGCCACAACCAGGGCCTGCCGTTCTCCCAGGGCACGCCGTCTGCGATCAGGCCGTCGAGAATTTCCCGCACCCCGCGCCCGGACGCGAACTCCTGGAAAATGCGACGAACGATTACCGCCTGCTCGGGATCGATCTCGCGAACGCCGTTGACGTTGCGGCCGCGCTCGTCCACGACGCCGCGCGTGATTCGGTAGCCGTACGGGCAGGCCGATAGGGCAAACCCGCCCGCGATCCGAGCGGACTGCCCGCGCCGCATTTTGTCGCCCATGTCTTCGAGATAGAGCGCGTTCATGGCACCCTTGAATGCGATATGCAGCTCGGTGATATGACCCTCGTGGGCCGTCCACATGCCGATTCTGTGAAACTTCAATATCTCATATATTCCCGCGATGTCCCGCAGGTTCCGGGAGACGCGATCCAGCCCTTCGGCGATCACGAGATCGAAGCGCTCGGCGGACGCATCCGCGAGTAACCGGCGGATGTCCGACCGCTGCATCGTCGCGCCGGAGATCGCCGCATCGAAGTAGACCGATAGCTGACTTGGCTCTGCCGCGAAGTGGTCGCGGGCCAGATGCCGACAGAGGGCAACCTGGTCCTCGACCGAGGTCGGGTTCTGTAGGTCGGAGGAGTACCGCGCATAAATCGCGATCCGGGAAGGGCGTGAAACGGGGACAATGCGCATGATCCGGTTATCGCAAATCGCAGGACCGGAATGCAAGCCGAAGGGAGCGCGAGCAACGGAGGGAGTAACCGATTACGTCATTTCATGAAGTTGCACGATGTTTCATGGATTTCGGAGCGGGTTACACGAAGTTGCACGATCTTTAACGATCTTCATCCAGTCTTTCACCCGTCGTTCTATGGCAGGACATGCGAGGTGGGCCCACCTCGCCGACGCTGTAGCGTCGTCCTGGCTTATTCGCGCCCTTCGTGCGCTCAACGCGGGATCGGCGATGCCGATCAAGGAAAGACGATTCGCCCTCGGTCATATCGCCAGATACTTCCTCGGAACCATGACGGCGGATGAGGTCCTTATCGAACGCCGGGCGATTGATGCCCGACAAAGCCGAAATGCTGACAGACAAGGTGAACCCTGCCAAGATTACGACCGATGATTTGATGGTTACCCCCCAATCACGTACCTCCATCACAGAATGCGTCCTTTTGTGCAGATCGACAGTCTTTCTGTGCAGATGCTTTGGACATAGGCCGGGATCAACAAGTGCAAGATGAACACCATGACCAACATCGCTTTGTGGTTATCCGTCGCAGGGTATGCAATTTCCGCATTTCTTTGGTGGAAGTCAGCAACCCTGAAGGTTCTTCGGCAGAAGTCGGAGGGAGGGGGTATGATTCCGGGGGGGTGTTTCTCATAGATGAGAAGAGCGGAGAGGCGATCGACGTTGCCTTGACGGCCTGGCAACAATCTCAGTGGAGCAAGTGGGCCGCCTTGGCTGCGGGTGCCGCCTCGCTATTGCAAGCTCTTTCGATTCTTCCATTATGACCAGGAACAAATCTAACAATAAAGAATAAGGGGAGGAATTGTGGCAGAAGAAGATCCGACCCAGAGCCTTTGCAAGGAGTGCCGTAACCCAATACCTTACAGGGCGCGCTTATGTTCGCACTGCAATTCCTATCAAGATTGGCGTGGATTATTCTCGATATCGACAATAACACTTGCACTGATGACGGCGCTAATTTCTGTCATTGGCGCAGTTTCGCCTGCTGTCATCAACATGCTTTATCCGCCGAGGTCTAAGGCAAGCCTGCAAATGCCATCTCTCGATGGAACAACATTGCGTGTGGTCGCAATCAATAAGGGTGGGGCTCCAGCATCATTAATTCGCGCTAGGATCGATGGTGACTATCTGGCTGCTGCGACTAAAGTTCGGCTCCGGAATGATGGTGACGCCATTATCCCGCCAGGCAGCAAGCTGTTGACTTTTGATGTAATTCCTTTGCTGAACGAAGATCAGTCGTACCAAGGGTCTCTCGATGCGCTAGGAGCCATAGTTTCTAAAAAACACCTACCGCAAACATCAGTTATATTTGGACTCGCTCATTCCGACGGAAGCATTAGCGTCCATAAATTCCCTTTGAGCGATAACGACATGTTCAACCTTCTTCGGGAAAATGCCGATAGATGCTCCAACATTTCCGAGCCGAATTTTATAAATGGCTGCATTGGGGCTCCGGAAGAGGCTCCTAAGGAAGAATCCGATACAACTCCTCCATAAACGTCAACCTTCTGTCTTGGGAATGAGGCAATTGACCGGCCAAGAAGGAAACCGAAATGGATTTATCCAATGAAATTCAACATGACGTTCGCGTTTCTGAAATAAGGCACGCTCCTGTTTTTCTCGAAGTACGCGACGAGAACAATCCCGAGCGTCCCGCGTCAGCGTGGGTGTTGGTCGAGCGATTGGAGACCTACCGGCTAGAACCCGCCGATCAGACAATTGCCGTTGCAGAAGCCTCAATCACACTTTCCTATCAGTTGCTTCGGAGGGGGCTTTCTGCTGCTTCCGCTTTGTCTCACAAATTTGTGGCCCACTATGATGGCCAGATGGTCAATCTGACGAATGGTGCGGTCTCGATGAACCTCGACGAACTCCTAGGGCGGGGTATCGGCTCCTACCTGTTTAACGAACTGGCCAAATGGGCACGCCAATGGCCTTCCGCACAGATCAGAGAGATTCGCCTATCTCCAAGACAAGCAGGGCAAAAGAATCGTGAGCGCCGAAACCACTTCTATGAGCGGGTCGGAATCGAATTCGATTACGATGACCCCGTGGAACGAAGGGCAGGACGCTCCATACCGATGCTTGCCGGGGATCTAACTCCGCAGGATGTGAGCGAGGATAAAATCGGCGTGCATTCGGTGCGCCAATATATTGAACGAAGCCTCGAAATTGAGACTTCTGGTCGCCGAGCGGAAGGGGATGCCGAGAGATGGGTGGCTAATTACCGTCGTATTTCTTCAGAATTGAACCAAGCTCGTCGTAGGCCCATCCGATGGGCGCTTATACAGGTTCGCCCGCGCATCACGAAACTGCTCGTGCTTATTGCCATGATCGCTGCCGTCGCATTTGCTACTAAGGTGTGAGCGTCACCTCTCCAGCGCCGGTTCACGCTTTGCCGCAGCTGGTTGCTTCTTGTCTTGGCTCTTAGCCGCTTTTGTTTCCGGCTCGGTATTTGCGCGCACGGAGCCTTTGGTCAAAGCGAGGACGTCCTCCGGCGACAAAGCATCGTCGCGGAACCCGCCCAGGAGGTCCGCCACGCGCGGAGTGACTTCCGCCACTTCACCCTGGCCTACCGCAGCAATCGGTTTCTCTCCTGCCGCCTGAGCGCGTTGGCGCGGGACTTCGCCGACCGGGCGCGCCGCGAGCGCGTCTTCCGCCGACAGTGCGTCGTCGTGGAAAGCCCCCATCGCATCCGCCGTCCGCCGATCGACGGCCACCACATGACCGACGTTCGCCGCCTGTGCGGCATGGTCGGCCGCGCGCTGGATGCGATTGCGGTCCAACTCCGGCGGCAGCGGTCGGGCGGCCATGGCATCCCTGGAAGTCAGGGCATCGTCGACGAACGCCCCCATGCGCTCCGCCGTGCGGCGATCGACGGTGACGACGTGACCCTTCGCCGCCGAGATCTCCGCCCACCAACTGGTGGCGTCGGCGACCGCCTGTTCGGCCGTCACTACCTTGCCGCCGATCCGCTTGGCGGCTTTGGCGGCCGCCTGAGGATATCGGGCCGAGACGATCGCAACGCGAGCCTCGGGATGGCGGGCACGCAGTTCGTCGGCGAGCGGCGCCACATCTTTCTCCCGCGCGGCGATCACCACCGGCATGCCGGTGGCCTTGTGGATTTGCGCCGCCGTGGTGCAGTTGGTGGCGATGACGATCGGGCCGCGCCAGGTCGGTTTGTCGCCGTCCGGGTCGGCATCGAGGAGCCGACCCTTATCGAGGACGTGGCGCAGACCGCGCGGAGCATACTGGATTTCGCCCATGTCGCAAGTGCGGCCCTGCTCGTCGACGGCGCGCAACGCCCAGGTGCGACCATCGCGATCACGCATCGGCAGCACGATCCGGCCGTCTCCGTCGATCTTCATCCCCACGCCCTCGATGTGGTCGAGGTGGAGATTCGGCGTGTCCGGCGTCTCCCAGGGGAGTTCGCCGAACCAGTGGCGTAGGGCAGGGAGGATCGACTTCGGCGCATGGGTGCGCGGCGCTGGCGATCCTTCCAGGCTGTGCAGGAGTTCCCGATAGCTGACGATGATCGCCATCGCCAAAGCGTCTTTGTGCGCGTCGGCGAGGAGGTAGTCGCGCCAGGCGTGCGTATTCAGGAAGTTCCGGCGCAGGAAGCCCGACATCGCGGGCGTGCGCCGCTGCTGCGTGAACATCTTCCACAGCCGATCCTGCCCGGGGTGCCGGATCAGCGGTCGGGCGATGTACGGCTGCCTCGGCTGCGGTGCGTCGGGGCGCTGTTCGGCGGCCTCCTGTTCGCGCTGCTCGGCCGGTTCGTAGGACCCGAGGCGATCCTGAAGCGCCTTCAGCGAGCACGAGCGATCGAGACTGCTTGCTCGCATCGTCGCTGATCGATGCCCTCCGAGGTGGAAGAACACCAGCCCGGCACCGCGCCGCTTGAGGCTGGTGTCGAAGCCCGCCAGAACCTCGTGGACCTCGCGCCAGGTCGTCGCGTCGGCGATCCCTGCGACGACATCGGCCTTGTTCTCCTTGAGGTGGCTTTCAAACGACTGTTGCCATGTCCGCGCCTCAAAATCCCGCGCACCGGGGCTGAGATCCTGGTCGCTGGCCTGTGCCTTGCCGCGATCGACGACGAGGCCGTACTTCTTCTCAAGACGGCGGCACGCCTTCTCCCGCTTGTCGTAATCCATGAACGGCGAATGCACGCGCAGGGTCTTCGGGTGGACCTTATTGACCGCGACGTGCATGTGGTAGTGGTCGGTGTTGACGTGCGTTCCGGCGACCCGCTGGTGCTCGCTGAAGCCGAGAGCGTCGGCGAACTCGCGTTCGATCTCCTTCAGCACGTCCGGCGTGAGCATCGCCCGGTCTTCGGGGCGGAACGAGACGAGGAAGTGGTACGTCTTTTCCGCGATATCCGGCTTCAGGGTGCGAACCGCCTCGACCTCATAAAGTGCAGTCTTGAGGTCTTCCGGCTCAGTTCCGGCGTTGCAATTGACGATCCAGAGGCGTTCCAGCTTCTCACCCGGTTCCCGCGCGGCGGCGATGTATTCGGCAAGATAGGTGAAGTTGTCCGGCTTTCCGGGCTTTCGCTCCGGGCGCTTGGAGATCATGCGCGGCGCTTCCGATTCGGGTGGATTTGAAAGTGCAGATCCTCGACCTGCTTGCGGATCGCCGCCTGGGTGTTGCGGATCTCCTGCACCAGGTCCTCGATGCGGGCGACGGTCGGCGCGCCGAATTGGCCGTCCGCCTCGTCGAGGGTCAGCTTCAGCAGGTTTCCGATGCGCGCCTGATCGGCGTTGACCGTCAGGAGATCGCCGATCGCCGACGCGGCGGCAAAATCGGAGCCGTTCGGGAGGTGATGGCCGAGAGAGATGCGGCGGAGAAATTCCGACCGGTTGAGGCGCACCTGTTTGCACTGAGCATCCAGCCGCGCCAGCTCGTCGCCGTCATAGCTGACTTTGACGCGGGTTCGTTGCGTTGCCATCCCCCGGGCCTCAGAGCGACATGCCCTGGCCGCGATCCTGAGATGCGGCCGGTGCGATGCCGAGAGCCTTCTTCTGCGCCTCGACGTAGATCTTCTCAGCGGAGCGGATGTTGCGCTTGCGCTCGTCGATGATGGACTTCTCCACGTCGTCGAGGCGGCTCTTGTCCATGTTGACGAGGCGGGAATCGTGGGAGCGGAAGAACTGCCGCGCCTGATCTCTGGGAACGCCGCCGACGCGATTCTTCGGCAGGCTCAGGGTCTCGTCGACGGCCTTGTAGAGGTCGGGATCGGCTACCTTGGGAAGAAGCGCCTGGGCGGCGGTGAGTTCGTCCAGTCCGGCCTTCAGGCTACCTTTCATCGCGGCACTGTTGGCGTAGAGGACAAGGTCGTTGGTGAGAATCGTCTTCTCGGTTTCGAGGATGAGAGCGATGTCGCCGCTCTTGCCGATCTCGCGCAGCCCATCGCAGATCGCGAGACGCGTTTCGGTCAGGAGGTCCGCAGCGGGAGCTTTCTGGACTTCCAACCAGTTGCCGCGCTCGTCGAACAAGAGCTTGCTAAATTCGAATATCGCGGTCGAGCCAGTCTTTTCCATACTTTTCCTCCGCCGTCTCGGTCCGCAGACCTTCGTTCCTGATCCAGTCCGCGCCAAGATTGATCTTCGCCGCGAGCAGGGCTTCCGCCGGGTAGACGATTTGCTTGCGCAGTTCGCGCTCGGCTTCTTCGTCGCCACGTTTCCGGGCCTCCCCGAGAAGATGCAGCAGCTTGCCATTGGGGCTCAGGCGTTCGACTTGTTCCGGGGTCAGGCTCATGGTCCGTCTCCTCTGTGTGGGGTAGGTGGCATTCGTCGTCTCCAAATTAGCAGATCAGGGGTGAGAAAACAGAGTCGTCGCGACCGCATCCTCGGCGGCCGCGCGCGCCTGTCCGAGGCGTGTGTCGAGAATATCCAGGACGATCCGCCAGCGATCGGGCGCGCTACCGCGCTCGCGCGCGACGTGCGCCGCGAGATCGCCGGTGGCGATCAGCCAGAGAATCAGCGCCCGCTCAAGTTCCAGAGTCTCGGGATCGTCCTGAATCGCGTTCATCGTATCGATTCCTCCATAATGAGGGCGAGGTAATCGGGGTGGGCCTTCAACCGCTCCACGTCTTCCGGCGTCGCGGTGACGAGAAACAGCCGAACCAGGTCCGATTGCGTCATCTCGGCCGCCCGCGCGAGGCGGGCGGCCTTGTCCTTCTGCTCGGTGGTGACGTAGCTCATCACCACCGATTTTCGGCGCTGCTCGGGATCGAGCGAACAACCAGCAACCATCAAGCGACGCCTCGCGCCAGTTCATCGCCACGGCCACGATTGAGCGCCGCGTCGATCGCCTGCTGCACCGCCTGCTTCCCGCGCGAGGCGGCGAGGTCGTTGAAGTCGGTCAATCCTTTCGCCTTTTCCGCGTCGTCGAACTTCGGCGCGGTCCAGAGCGCTCCGATCGCCTTGGCGACCTCTTCGGCCTTCGTCATCCCGACGTTGCCGAGCTTGTTGGCGTGATCGTTGTCGGCGGCGATCAGCAGTTCGCGCGCAGGATGCTTCTCCTTCACCGCCTCCGCGACCGACCGGAGATTGCCAGCATCGAACGCCACCACTACCGGACGGCCGGTCGCCTCGAAAATCGTCGCTGCCGTCGCGTAGCCTTCGGCGATAACGATCAGACCGCCCATGCTCGGAGAGATCGCGTCCAGCGTGCCTTTGCCGCTCCGTTCGATGACGTGCATCGTGCCGACGTGCAGATTGTCTTTCAGGTATCGCTTGCCTTCCGCCGAGCAGAACTGCACGCCCCAGAGACGGCCGTCCGCGTCGCGTTGGGGCACCACCAGATGCCCGTCGCTGCCGACCTTCACCCCGTGCGCTTCAACGCCTTTGGCGGCGAGATACGGGCAGTTCTGTGGCTTCGCACCGTCCGGCAGATTGACCCACACCCCGTAGGCCCGCTTCGCTGCCACCTCCGCAGCCTGACGCCGATCCGATGCGCGTTGCGCCCTGGCTTGCGCCATCCGGGCGGCTAAGTCGGCGCGCTGCTCTGCGGACATCGCGGCACCGGTCGCCACCCACTTGTGCGCCCCCTGACCGTCCTTGAAGTTCGTCGCGAGTCCGGCGGCGCGATCGTTCTCCCGGTTCGGGTCGGCGAGGAAGCCGACGTAGGAGCCGGACTTCTGATTCCCGTGCTCGCCCTCGACCGGCACCCGATGCCACTCGCCATCCATCACCAGCTGGTCGACGACCAGGCCGTGGGACTTCAGGAAGTCGCCGAACTCCTTTTCCGGCGACACATCTTCCGACTTCGCGGCCGTCGCGCCCGGCACCCATTTCGCGAACGGCGCGGGATCGGTGCCTTCGGCGATCCACCACGACTTGTCCCGCTTGCTCCACTGCGCGCCCAGCGTCTTCGCCTCTAACCGTTCGGTGTAGGGCACGGCGAGGAAGATGCGCTTCGGCGGCTCGGCCGAGGGTGTTGCTTCGGCCGCCGTCCGCTGCTTACCGCTGCGCTCCTGTTCCGGCGACGTCGCCGGTTTCGAGTCCACAGACGGTGCTCGGGCGCGATCGGCCGGGACCTGCTGCGGCTGTTCGGCCCACTGCGCGAAAGCGGTCGGGTCTTTCCCTTCCGGCACGTACCAACGCTTCGCCTCGCCGTCGAACCGCGCACCCGCCTCGCGCACCGCGCCGCGTTCCGCGAAAGGCACCGTCAGGTAGACGCGCGCGATCGGCGTTTCCGTCATCGCCTGTTCCTCCGATCGTTCTGCGGCCGCCCGGGCCTGCCCGGCCTGTTCGAGGGCCTGGCGCTGCTCCGGCTCCATCACCCACGTCTTGATGATTTCCGCATCGCGCGCGGCGCGGAAAATCTCGTTGCGATCTTCCTTCAGCGCCTTCAGCCAGCCTCCGACGTAACTCGCGTGCGGCGAGGGGTCATGGCCGATGCCGAGTTCCCGACCGAGCATGTAGCTGACGATTTCCGCACGCAGTTCCTCGCGCGCGTACATCTCCGACCCGAACGGACCATTCGGGCGATCGAGGCGCGTCGGGTGCCGGGTGGCGTGTCCGAGTTCGTGGAGTGCCGTTGCGTAGAACCCGGCCGCATTCGCGAACCTGTCGCGGGGTGGCAAGTGAATCTCGTCGGTGTCGATGCGATAGAACGCCTCGTCCCGCCGATCCTCGAACATCGCGACGCCGGAGCCCGAAAGAATCGCTTCGGCGCGCGCGATCGGGTCGAACGTCGGCGCGGCGGCGACGAACGGCTCAAGCCCTTCGATCTGGCTACCGTTGAACACCGCCGCTTCGTAGACTCTCGGGCGATCGAGCGCCACTTCGACATACTGCCGCTTCCCCTCGGCATCGAGGAGCGGCTTGCCGTCCTCGCCGACGGCGGGGCGGTGTTCGGACCACTCCCAATACTCGATGTGGCTGGCCTTCTCGCCCTTGCGCACCTGCGCGCCGATCGACGCCGCCTGCCGGTAGGTCATCCAGCGGGGATCGGCATACCCCTTCATCGACAACGCGAGGTCGTTGATGCCGCGATACGTCCGCCCGGTCGTCGGATTGAACGGCGGCGTCTCGATCTGACCGGGCTCCCAGGGCTTTTGCCAGGGGGCCGTTCCCGCCTCGATCCGCGCGACGAGTTCCTGAACGACTTCGTCGCGGAAGTTGCTGCGCTGACCCGCCATCATTCACCTTCCACCACGCTACCGTCGAATCGCGCGTCATGCGCGTCCTCGGGCGAAAGTGCGGTTTCCTCGAACGCGCCCATCAGATCGGCGATGTCGGGATCGACCGGCACGATCATCCCGGCGCCGACCATCTCGCTGACACGTCCGGCGATCACCGCCGCCTCTTCTTCCTTCGTCAGCCCAAGGGGATTGGTGTGTTCAGGCATTCGCCTTCTCCTTTTTGCGTTCGAGCACCGGCACGATGCCGTTGCTGTTCTCGACCTCGATCTCGAACGAGGTCTTCACCTCGCCGGTCTCCTTGTCGTCCCACTCACGGGCGCGGAACTCGCCCATGACCGCGACGAGACGCCCCTTGAGCGCCTGTTTTGCGAGGGTCTTGTCGATCAGCGAGGGTTGGAAGGTGACGACCCGGAGCCAATCCACCGGCCATTCGCCGCTGGCGTCCTGATAGCCCCGGCCGACCGCGACATTCATCGTCGCGAGCTTCCGAGCCTTCTCGCCGGGGAAGGTCTGGATCGACGCCTTGTCGCCGAGGCGGCCGACTAGGCGCACGCTGTTGAGCGACAGAGGCTCGGTCAGCGGTATAAGTCCGCCGTTGCCGTCCACCTCCACCTCGACGAGGTGATGCCGCTCGCCATCCTGTTCCCAGGAGCGCGCGCGCAATGCGCCGTGGACGAAGAAGGGGCGACCCTTCTTGCCCTCGGTCGCGAGCACGTCGACGAGGAACGGTGCGTAGGTGACGATGCGGAACCAGTGGGTTTCCGTGATCCATTTGCCCGAGGGCATTTTGACGTTGCGATCGACGGCCAACCGGGCGACCGCCACCCGGCGATCGTTCTCGATCGCGCGGATCTCCGCGTCGCCGCCGAGACGGCCGCCAAGCCAGATGCTGTTTTCTGCAAACACTGATGTGCCTCCTTGTTCTCAGGGGTTCGGTTGCGCGGCCGCGCGAATGCGATCCGTGATCGAGGGCACGGTGTTCGCCGGCAGCGCCTGGTTCTCTTCCGCGTCGTCGATCGACGCGCCGGCAGCCTCCGGCGCGCCGTCTTCGTTCGAGGCGGGCCGATCGTCGCCGGGGGCGGACAGTTCGGCGCGGCGCTTCAGCTCGGTATCCTTAAAATACAGCGGCTGCCGACCCCGGATCGGCGGATGCCCCATGACGAACGTCAGCATCTCGCCCGGCTTCAGGATCTTCATGCCGTCCTTGGTCTTCTCCGCCGGTTCGAGGCGCATGCACTCGTCCGGCGTCATCAAGGGGCGTTGGACGTTCTCCAGGCGGTCGGTCATGTTGCCGCCCACCACCTGAAGCACCTTGCGGTTCTTCTCGTGTTTCTCGTGGACGACGGTCGAGACGCCGCACAGCTCGGAGAGGATTTTTGCGGTGCGCGGCTCGGTGGCGGCATAGGCCACCTTGATGCGACACAGGCCGAGGATGGAGTTCTCGCGACCGTAGATGCGTTCCACCTGCATCAGGTCCTGGACGACGAGGAACGCCTTGATGCCGTAGCCGCCCATGTAGGCGAGCGCCTGTTCGAAGATGTCGAGCTTCTTCACCGACGTGAATTCGTCGAACATCAGGAGCAATTGGCGCTTGTGAGTCGCCATGCCCGTGGTGTCGTAGGTCTGCATCAACCGGCGCAGCAGCAGATTCCAGAACACCCGCAGAAGCGGGCGCAGGCGGTCCAAGTCGTTCGGCGGGATCACCAGATAGAGAGCCACCGGCTGATCGCCGTTCTGAAGGTCGTTGATGCAGAAGTCGCTGGTGGAGATGTTCCGGGCGATGATCGGGTCGCGGTACAGCATCAGCTCGGTCTTGGCCGAGGAGTGGACGCCCGATCGCTCCGGATGCGCGGCGGCGAGCATTTCCGAAGCGGACGCGCCGACGAACTGATCGATCAGCGCACGGCCATGCTGGAAGGACCGCATATCCTTCAGCATGTCCTCGAAATCGCCCTCCGGCGTCGAGAGGAACAGGCTTACGTCGGCGAGGGTCGCGACCCGGTTCTCTTCAATCTTGAGGCGGTAGAGGACGTGCAGGATCGTCGCGGCCAGCCATGCGAAGCCGGACTTCATCCAGAAGTCCTTGAGCCCGGTGCCGTCCGGGTCGATCACCATCATCGCAATGTTCTGCGAGTCCGAGATCTCGTAGTCGGTGCCGACGCGGATCTCCGAGAGCGGATTCCAGCGCGCCGATCCGGTCATGGCGGCGGGCGAGAATTTCAGGACTCGCGCGCCGCGCTTCGCTTGCCATCCCGCGCTCTTGCCGTGGTTCTCGCCGCGAATGTCGTTGACGACGACGGAGCCGGTCCAGGACAGCAGGGTTGAAAGGATCGGGCCGACGCCCTTGCCCGAGCGCGGCCCGCCGACCAGCAACACATGGTCGGGACCGTCGTCGCGCAGCGGCCGTACGTTGGTTGCGTTCGGCCAGCCGCCGACGACGACGCCGCCGTCTTCCCGGAAGAGGCCGGTCTTCTTCGCCTCGTCTTTCGAAGCGAAGTGCGCGGAGCCGTGCAACTCCTCGGCTTCCCGATCGCCGGATTTGCTCCGGGAACGAACCCGCGCGGCGAAAAGCTGGATCACAATCATCGCGACGATGAAGAAGCCGAACCCTCCGGCGATCGAGCCGGGCAGAAACCACGGGATGTGCCCATAGGCCCCGGTGTAGTCCCACACCCATTTCCAAGACGCCTGTTCGAGGCTGTGAAAGGCCCAGACCAGTTTCCAGGAGAGATCGACGGCGAACGCGGTAGCCGCGATCAGCGCCAGGGCGATCAACTGAATCATCGGGAAGCCCTCCCGATCCAGTGACCGTGCGCGCGAACCCACCGTTTCAGCTCGCGCCGACGCACGACGGCGAGCAGAGCGTTTCGACGGTTAGAGCGCGAGATCCGCACAAAGTCAGCCAGAATCGCGAACGCGCACTGCGCTCCGCTGACGCCTCCCAGGATCATCGGCGCGATACCGCCGAGGATCATGAGCGCGCGTGTGGGACATTCTCCTGGGGGAACCAGTCCCTGGCCGATCCAGGCGCAAGCCGTACCAGCGAGCAACACGAGCAGTCGATAGTTAGTCCCCTGATGCAGGATGCGGCGATGCCGGGCCGACGGCGACGCCATGATCAGCAGAACGCAGGCGAGCGCGCCACCGACCCCGAAGCCGGGGAGGAAACCCAACCCGACGAATCCAGGAGCCTGAGTCAATGCGGCCAAGCAAATGGCCGACGACGGGAGGGAAAACAGCGGCGACCGGGAGGTGCCGAGAAGGATCTTGGCGAGGCTCATCGGCCTTCCTCCTTCACGCCATGGAGCAGCACCGGCCGCTGCAAGTGCAGTTCGCCGTCGCGCATGATCCAGTGCTTGTTGCGGGGTTCGTAGATGTCGGTGATGCGGCGGAAGCCGCTGGCGTCGCGCTTGATCTGCACGATCACGTCCACCAGCTCGGCGAGGAATTCGGGGATGTCGGCCATCTGATGGCCTGCCCAGGCGACGTTCTGGACGAACTTGCGCTTCAGTACCTGAATCGGGCTTTCCGCGTGGATGGTGCAAGCGAACCCGGTGATGCCGCTGTTCAGCGCTCCAAGCGCCGCGAAGGCGTTCTGGGTGCTGATTTCACCGAACAGCACCGAATCCGGCGTGATGCGCATCTGGTGATCGTAGAGTTCACGCCACGTCACCATGCCAGATGACGTGGATTCTTCGCGCGCCGCGATAAGGCCGACCCCATCCCAAAAGCGATCGATATGAAGCTCCGGGGTATCCTCGACAGCCACCACGCGTCGGTTGTTGGAGAGGAATTCCAGCAGCTTGTTGAGAAGGGTGGTCTTGCCGGTGTTGGTCGCGCCGGAGACGATCAGATTCCGTTCACTCTTCATGACTTCTTCAAGGTATTCGAGCAATTCCGGCCCGACGCCGACCTGTTCCCAGGTCGGCGTGAACGGATGCTTGCAGCGAATTGCCAAGCTGATGCCCGATTGGACTGACGCACCGACCAAGCACTCGAAGCGATGCTTCGCCTCAGGGATGACGCACGAGAGTTTCGGGGCCTCGTCCGGATCGAAACGGACGCCGGTATGGTTCGCGAGCGCCTTGCAGAGGTCTTCTATCCGGGCGACCGTGAGTTCTGGTGCCTCAAGCAAAACCTTTCCCACGCCGCGCCGATCGACCACCACCGTCTTCGGTCGGTTGATCCGCATTTCCACGGTGGTGGGGTCGTCGTAGTAGCGCGCCAGCGGTTCCAGAATGATCGAGATCGCGGAGAGATTTGCCATGGCGACTCTCCCCGCTCAACCGCATCGAACCGTTACCACCACGCCCTCGGCATTGAGGACGATGGTGGTGCGGTCGGCACGGAATTCCTGGGTGACGACTTGGCCCGGGCGGACGATCCGCACCTGGGCCGAGGTTTCGAGATTGGGGGGAAGAACCTCGCCTACTTGGGCGAGGTTCAGATCGCACGTGGCCTGATCGGAGCCCTCACCGGCAAGAACCGGCGAGGACAGACCTAACAGCGCGAGCAGAAGGGTGATGATCGCGGCCATCGCTTACGGCCACGTGTACGAGTTGTTGGTCCACCCGCAGGTGAACGATCCGCTTTTGCCGTCCGTTTGGTTGAACGTGCCGTAGATCGTGCTCGAAGAGCACGGACCTTTAATCACGGTGACGTAGTAGTACCCGCTTCCTTCATCCTGACACCCCAAACTCACGCTTGCGAAGGGGCTGGAACCGCTCGGTGGCTGTACCACACACCCCGAACCTGACGTGCCTGTCACGCTCCAATTGGTTTGACCCGTGGTTGTCTTGGGGCCAGTGAACACCTCATTCGTGACGGGGTTGGTTTTGACCGTTCGCGCAAGATAATAGAGCGCCGAACTGACCGAGCCCGCACCGTTTGCTCCGCCACCGTTGTTGTAGCTGACCGAGTAGTACTGCGCATTTTCGGTTGTAGTGCTGCATATGTCAGACGGCCCGACCGGCGCGCCGTCGCCGATAGCCTTGCCCTCATAGACGGTGTCGTCCGGCCGTTCCCAACGCTCGTAACGGGTGGTGGTGTAATAGGCGTTGCACCCCTCGTAGGTCGCCGCACCGTTCTGGCGATCGACGGTCGCCGGAGTGGCCTGGGTGTAAACGATCTGCTGTTCGCCCGGCAGGACCTCCGACGATTTGATGGTGTACGGCGTGCCGCTGATGTCGATCGTGACCGTCATCAGCGGATACGAGTAGAGCGAGGCGTCGTGGTGTTGATATCCGGTGATGGCGTGATCGTGCGGATAGGTCTTGGCCGAGGTTTGGCAGGCCGTCACGTAGTAGGGCGTGCCGTCCGCCTTCGCGAACCAGAACCGCTCCTGTCCGTAGCTCATCCCGGCGGCGACATCATGGGTCCACTTCGTCGGGTCCGTGCAGCCGTCCGTAGTCGCCTGGATCGCCGTGCTGGAGGTGTCCGGCGTGCATTCGGTGATGTACTGAGGGACGCCATCAACCGTGATTTGCTTACGGCTCTGAAGGGTGGCGGTTTTGCCGGTCAGGTCGGTGATCGGGGTGCAGACATAAGCGCCGGTCGCGTCGGTGTAGATCGTACTGTGATCGAATACCCTGCCGGTTTCGGTGCAGGGTGCGGCTTGATAAGTGACTCCGCTGCGTACATAGGTCCAAAGCGACAGCTCGTAGGATTTCTTCGCTCCGTAGTCGTGACTAAGCGGGCAGGCCGACACGCTCTCGGTCATCGGGATCGGCGCGGTCAGGGTCGAGGTGGCGCAACCGCGCGCCTGGACGATCGCACCGGATCGGTTGGTGTAGATCAGCGCCGATTGCGGAGTGGCGAGCGCCGCATCGAAGTCGAGATCGATGCTGCACTGCCCCTCGTCCTCGGTGATGGTGTAGGGCGTTTCCTCGTCCTGGGTGCATTCGCTGACCGAGTGGGTTTCGCCCTGATCGTCAGCGTAGTAGTAGGTGAACTGCGCCCACGCGGTCATGGCCGAGATGTCCACGACATCCGGGCAGCTCAGGTAGGATTTCTTGATCGGATAGCTCACCTCGGAATCCGTGCATCCGGTTTCCTCGGAGAGAACGCCGTCGCTGAAGGTCTGCGTCTTGCTCTGTACGAACGCCTTCTCCTGACTGAGATCGACACGGATCGGACACCCGTCCGTCACCGTCTCGTAGGTGATCGTCGGATCATCCTCGGTCGCCGAGAGAGTGGTTGCGACGGGGGTTTGATAGCTCGACGCCGCATCGTTGCCGCTCGTGTTCGAGCCCACCGAATTCTCCGAGGTGGTGTCTCGTTCGACGGTCTTGTCTTTCTCCTCCTTATCGTCGGCGGCGAGTTTCTCCAGCGCCGAGATCAGCGCCGCCTTGCTCCCCTCCACCGTCAACGCCTTTTGGGGGAACAGCTCCGAGGTTTCCGAGGCGTCGAATTGCGCCGTCAGTCCCTCGGCCGAGATCGTCTCGGACTTTTCGCCCTTCGCGACCTCCATCACGAGAACCTGCCCGATGGTCTGCCCCTCGACCGCGACTTTGCGCGCGTAGCCATTGGCGGTGACGCCGACTACCAGCTCGGGTTTGACCCCCTCGACCTGCCCGAGTGCAAACGACGTGGCGACCGGCTGCTGATCCTCGGGCAGCTTGGTCGCCACCTTCGGCCACACCGGTACGATCGCCTTGTCGGCGTCGGTCGCCGCTGCCGGAGCCACTGCGGTACCCGTCGCGGCCGTCGCCTGGGTGATTTGCTGCGCTCCGGCGATCGACGCCGAGAGCAGGGAAATTGACACTGCGGCGCACGCCGCCGCGAACCTGATACGCATGGCGTTATTCCTGTTTCTGGAGGACGACCGGGTGACTGATGTTCGGTTGCGGCGCGTTGCTCACGGCGCTCACTCCTTGCTGGACCGGGGTTTCCGGGGGTTGTTGGGATCGGCGATGTACCAATCGGTATCGGGTCGGATTTGCAGGCGCGTGCCCTGCGCGACCCGCAGAATCGGATTGAGGTTGAGGGTCTTTTCGAGGGTCGCGGCGGTGACTTCGCCGAGGCGCTGGGCCAGCTCCTCGCCGCCGGTATCGAGCGCGTTGCTCTGTGCGGCGATGTTCTCGTTCGTCGTCTTGCTGGTGGTGGCGATCCGCACGGCGGTGCTGATGCCGGTGAGGATGAAAGCGGTGCCGTACTGTTCCCAGAACCGGTTATCGACCTCGCCCGACACGCCGAGGTAGCCCTGCATGTCGGTGCCGTTGGCCTTCATCCCGTAGATTTCGGCGCGGTGACCACCGAGGAGGATGCGGCCGCACCGGAGCGGCGCGCGAGTGCTGCCCACCTTGTCGAGCGGCTTGAAGCCGCAGACCAAGCGCGAGCCTTTCGGAATGAGGATGTTGCGGCCGTGGTAGCCGAACACGTCGCGGCTGACCTGCAACACCACGGGTCCACCCACCGAGCCGTCCAGCTGGGTGTTGATGCCGGTTTCGGCGATCACGCTAATGTAGCGGTCGGTGGTGACGACGCGGCTGTTGTCCACCGGCAGGCTGCTGACGAGTTCCTTTTCCTGGTACCCGTCGTCCTCCATGCCCTTCACCACAGCAGCCAAATCAAGCGGCCGCACGGGCATCTTCGGCGCGGCCGCTCGCGCATCGAGGGACGCAGCCAGGCCGGTCTTGGGAAGAGAGGCAGGAATCGCGACGCCCTGCCAGCCGCCTTGCGCGCGGCTGGCATATCCGGCCCGGGCGGCAAGTGCGATCGGGTCGGGTTGCTTCGGCTTGTCGGCCTTCGGCGCTGGCGACGGCACCGGGATCGGCGCAGCGGCCGGTGCCGGAACCTCGCGAATCACCTCCTGCTTAATGACGATCGGGCCGAAGTTCGGCGCCGCCTTCCGCTCTTCCTTTTTCGGCTCCGGCAGTTTGAACGACCAGGCCGCCGGGTCGTCCTCCGGCATCGGTTCGGGCTTCATGTCGGCGGGCTGGCAGTTGCCACCGAGCGTCAGGCCGAACGCCAGAGCAATGTCGCACCACGCCGACGCCATCAGGGATTCTCCCCGGTGTACTCGACGCACAGGAAGCTCTCGCCGCTCTTGATGCTGATGAGGCGCGAGGCACTTTCGACGATGAAGGTGTTGCCCTGGACGCGGCTGTTCACCAGCTCGTCCTTGCCGTCGCGAACCACGTACGCGCTCGGCAGTTCGAGCGGATCGAACTTCCGGCCGTATTGCAGGTAGGTGAAGAAGCCGTCGCGGTAGACGACGATCGGCTTCAGCTCCTTTTCCGCATCGCCGCCGCCCCACAGCTTGTAGTCGTACCAGCCATGCAGCTTGCTCGGATCGAACGGCACCGAGCGCACGAAGTCGTTGCCCTGGGGTTGTGGGTTGGTGAGATCGGCGACGGCCGCGCCCACCATATCGCCCGGCGCGAGCGCTTTCCCCTGCCGTCCGTCCGCCGTCGGAACGGCGGCACCTCCCGGCGCAGTCGCAGCCGCCGGGATCGCCGCGCCGATCGCCTCGGGCGTTTCACGTCCCATGATGCGCACCGTCAGGTCCGGCACGTTGATGGAATTGAACGATTCGGCGCGGAGGTAGAAGGGATAGACCTTGCCGCTCTTGGTGTAGACGTTGAGGTTGGTGTCGACGCCGTAGGTACTCGGCCGCACCGCGATCATGTTGCTGAACTTAACGGTAGCCTGAAATCCGACGTTGTCGCCCAGGTCGGCGGCGGCGATCATCGCGTCGGGCGGAAGAATGATCGTGGTGGCCATGAATTCGCGCAGGCGGACTTTGTAGACGCAGTCCTCGCACATCCGCACCGCGTACACGCCGTCGCGCGCCTCCGACACGTCCCAGGCGTTCTGGACCTGCCCGCCAGCGCCAGCCCGGGCCATCTGCGGGAAGATGCCTTCCGACTGATCGACGGCCTGGAAGACCGAGGAGGTCGGCATTTCGCGCGTGGGCACGGTCTGCGCCGGGGGCGTCCCCTGAGCTTGCTGTGCTCCGGGTGCGGGTGGCGTGGACGGCACCGCTTGGCGCGCACCACCCATTGCGGTTTGCGCCAGAGCGGGCGCGATCAACGACGAGGAAAACAGCAGCGCCAGGGCCAGAACCCGGAACGTCAAAGGCTTCCAGTCCGTCGCTTCCGCTTCGGCGGGGTTTTCTCCGTCGTCCTGGTCCTCAGCCACGGCGACTTTGCCGAAGTTGGTGAGCCGCGAGGACAGGCGTTCGAGCGTGGGCGAAGTGGTCGCCGCATCGGTCCGTGCGAAGGTGGGGATCATCAGCGATGCCCCCATGCCCGCGCGGTGCGGAGCGAGCACGAACTTGTGATCGCCGATGGTATGGTAGGTGGTTTCCGCCTGTTCCCAGGCGTCGGACAGCGGGGAGGCCCCGCCGATATCGTTGCGGGTCATCATTCCCCCCTTTTTTTCACGGACAGATCGAGCACCCGGAAACCTAGGGGGTTCTCGAATTTCTCGGATTCGCGTGCGAGGTACGGACGCGAGGTGACGGCGACGTAGGCGTGGTTCTGCTTGCGCTCGGTGATTTTCCCCTCGCGTTCGTCGATCTGCTCGAACGCCACGAGGTAACGGTAGACACCGCTCCGCTCCGAAATCCGGCTGACGCTCTCGATCACCAGCGAACGGTTGGTGCCCGCCTTCATCGCGTCCTTCATTTCCGGGTATTTCTCTTTCAAGAAACGCTTCCAGAAGTCGGTATCGGAGAACTGGTTCGCCTCGGTGAGGCGGTCCTGGTGGCCGACCGGATCGACTTCCAGGAGAAGCCGGAGGTAGCGAAGCACGAAGGATTCCATCAGCAGATCGAAGCCCGCCGCGTCCTTGGTGATCGGCAGCACGCGCACAAGAGATGCCGGATCGACCGGGACCGCCCGGTTGCTCGTCTGTTCGACCCGGATCAGCATTGGTTCCACCGTCTTAAGCGGAATCAGCGTGCCGATCGCGCCGCCGAGTACCAGGTTGAGCGCCACCGATCCTGTGAACCCGAACGCCAACAGGCGAGCCGTCCACGCCAGGCGCGTGTGCGCGACCTCGAACGCATAGGGATCGGCCGCGCGGGACGCCGAGTGATCGGACGGCGGAAGATCGCCGCCGCCAGCCGTCGCAAGGCGCGGCTCGGAGCGCGCGTCTTGGGTCGGATCATAAGCCCGCCGCCCGAACCGTGACGGCCGCCGCTCCTTCGGCGGAGCGCCCGGGTCGCGCTTGAACGGATTGCGCATTACCCACGCCCCCACTGGAAGCCGGGTGCGGTGTACGGGATCGGTGCGCACGGACTACCGGCCGCGCCAACGCACGGCGACGGGCGCGGCTTATCCGTGCCGGAACCGTCCTTCTGAAGTTCGACATCCTTCTCCGCCAAGCCGCAGGCCGACAGCGACAGGGCGAGAGCGACGACACAAAGAACCTGTTTCATGGAAGTCCCCCTTTGGACTGGACGTGACAGATCGGGCGCGCGCGTCAGGACGCGCCGCCATCCGGGTTGTTGGTTTTCTTGAATTGATCGACGAGGTTCTGGGTGTTCTCGTTCGAACGGCCCCAGAGGTTGTTGCTGCTGAACTCACCGAGTTTGCCGAGCATGTTCCCGGCCGCGCCCGCAGCCTTGCTGCCGTATTTCCACGCGGCTCCGGCCGTTGCGGCCGCTCCGGCGGTCATAACGCCCGCTGCGGTGTTGGTGAGCATCGTTCCGGCGATGCTGTTCGCCATCGACGTGCCCTCGGTCATCAGGGCGGTTCCGATCCAACCCAGGAACAGAATCATCAGGAACTTCGAGTTTTCGAAACTGGCGAACTCGTCGAGGTTGTCATATTCGTCGGGGCCAATCGGAACTTGCTGGACGCCGTAGATCGTCAGCGCCAGCGCCGACGTGGCCGCGAACAGCACCAGGATGGTGCCGAGCAAGGTCTTGCATCCGGATGCGAACATCGGTCGGGTGCAGTTGAAGGCGAAGGCTAGCGACAGGAACGGCGCGAAGAGCGCCACCATCGTCACCCGGAAAATCGCGACGACGACTTGGCTCACGTAACTAACCACGAACAAGAAATACGGGACGATCAGCACGAGCGCGTAGAAGCCGTTCAAGGCGTTGTAGAGCGAGAATCGCTGAAACAGAGCTTGGGCGATCCGAAGCACGGTCCGTGCAGATTCCTCGCCGTAGGCGGCAAGGCGCGGCAGGCCGGTGAACGGAACACTCTGCGGTTCGCCCGCAAACGCGACGCTGAACGCAACGTCGGCACCGCCCGCCATGATCGACAGCGCGGACGAATAGACCCATTGAATCAAGGGGATACCTTGACTTCCGACAAGTATTGATGCGATACTTATGTAAACGAACTCATGAACAACCTTCGTCAGGTCAGTCATGTGCAAGGCCAGCTTGATACCCGAAATGACAATCCACAGCGCCCCCAAGGAGCCGAACAAGATGAAGATCGGATCGTGCAAGCCATCAGCCACCTTGTCCGCGAAGGTCGCGGTCAGAGCCTGGTATTGTTCGAGAGGTTTGACGGTGAAGAATTCTGTTTTGTCAGTCATGGCTATTATCTTTCTATTTCCGTCATCTGCTGAAGCGTCTGGACCTTATTGCTCAACAGACGGGAGCGCATTTTACGGAAACATGGCCAATGTAAAAAAAGCATGGGTTGAAGTTGATACGCGGGAAAAACTCGACAAGGAATTCAGTAAGAACAAGGAATTGTCGGCAGCGTACCCGAAGTGGCGGGAATGCTTTTACCAGCCTTGGTTCAATGCTTGGAAAGCGGGTAAGGCGACGTTGAACTTTGAACAGGCCCGGCGCGAGGGCACTGAACCGATCGAGACTTGTTCCAGTTTTGCGACTTGTGGCCCGCGCCCCGATTGGCGCAGCGCCAAGGACAAAGCTGCCGAGGCGGCCGTGCTGAACGCCCGGAAGAAGTGAGGCAGTGAGGGCGCGCGTCATCATTCGGCGTCCTCCTCGGTGACGCCGGTGGTGTCGGCAACCTTGTCGGCAGGCAGGCCCTTCTTGATCTCGGCGATCGACAGCAACTTGAGTTGCTGCGCCATCATCTGGTTCTGGTTGATGGCGGCTTGCGCGTTGAGCAACTGGATTTGCGCGGTGATGTGTTCGCGCTTCTGGACGGTATCGGCCTTCTTGAGTTGCTTTTGCAGCTCGTCAGCGGTCTTCGCCAACTTCTCCGACTTGTTGATCTGGATGTCGGCCTGCGCGATGCCGCGCACGGCGGTGTCGGCGAGAAGTGCGTCACGACGTTTGTTGACCGTCTTAATCGCATCCAGGCGCGCCTCGATCGGCTGGCCTTCCAGATCCTTTTCGTTGACGAACAGGGCCTCTTTGTAGCGGTATGAGGTCTCGCAGATCGAGGCGAGGTTGAGGTCGGAGAACTTGATTCCCCACCCCGTGCCGTCCGGCATCAGACAACGGATGTCGCTCCGGATCTGCGCCGCCGCCTGCACCAGGTCGGGTAGCGGAATGTCGATCGTCGCGATCTCGCCGATCGCATCCGACATCTCGTTCATGAATTTCGAGATGTCGTTCAGGAACCCCAACTGATCCTTCAACAGCTTGATCTGTTCCAGCGCGGCCTTGAGTTGATCCTTGGCCTCCTTCAGCGCCTTGACGACGTTGCTGTTCTGCACGGAATCGAAGACCTGCTGCACCGCCAGGGCGGGCGCGACCGGCGTCGCGATCAGGCTTGTCGAAATCAGTAGGGTCGCGATCAGACGTGCGCGTGCCATTCGTCCCCCCACTGTTCCTGGATGGCCTGAAGCCGCAGCACCGCATCCGGGCCACTGTCGTAAAAGCGTTTGGCCGCGCCGAGCGGATCGAGATCGATATCGAGGATGACGCTCTCGTTGAGGCCGGTGCTGGCATCGCGCTTTACCAGGAGAATCTTGCGACCCTCCGGCGCACTGCTGATGAAAGACCACTGCTCATCGTTGAGACCGAACGGCGCGTAGTGTTCGCGGCTGCTGTTCGGCGACGGGTAGAAGCCGAAAGTCGCCGTGTTGGCCAACACCTCTTCGAGGATACCCGATGAGATCAGGGCCTTGGGTTCCTGGAACGCGAGGCCGACGCAGCCGCCGAGCTTGCGGTACTCGCGATAGGCGACCTTCACGAACTCCCGGAACTCCGGATTCCGGACGAGGTTTGCGGCCTCATCGACGAACAGATTGAAGCCTCGGAGCGACCCGCTGCGGGCGACCCGCTCGATGCCGTTGCCGATGTGCGCGACGACGGGCGCGGCGAGGGTCACGTCGTCGAGTACGTCGTTCATGTTGATGGCGGTGAGGAACGACTGATCGAGCAAGCCCCCGAGGCTATCGCTTGGGGCGTTGAAGATGTGGGCGTGCGGCCCCCTGCGGCCCTTGTGATCCTCGACCCACTGCGAGAACGCCTTGTGCGCCGCCGTCTGCTTCTCGAACGACAGGCGGAAGATTTCATTGAAGCTGCGTTGTTCGCGGGGAAGCTGGAACGCGATATCGGCGGCGCGCCGGAGGATGTCTTCCACCTCCTCTCCTTGCGCAGCTTCGCCGAGCATCAGGCGCACCAGCAACCGCAGCCGGTGGCGGTTGCGGCGGGTATCGGGAACATCGAGCGGGTTGAGCGCCAAGTTGTCGAACGACAGATACCGCCCACCCATGGCCTCGACCATGAAGCGGCACCCCTCCTGGCTATCGAAGACGTAGCTCCTGACGCCCTCGAACCGCGCGAGGCCGCTCAGGAGGTGCATCATCAGCGTGGTCTTGCCCGAATTGGACGGCGCGAAGAGGCAGTAGTGACCCAGGCTCTTGGGCTTCGGCGAGTTCTGGAACTGGAAAGCGTAGGACTGCCCGCTGCCGGTCCGGAAGCTGCGAACCGGCGCGGGGCCGTACTGCGACGCGGTGAGGCCGGTCGGCGCGTTCTCAAAGGGCCACAGCGCCGCCACGTTGTCGTCGAACAGCTTCAGCGGGCGGGCCAACTTCTCGCGATCAGGCAGCCGGTTAAACCAAACTGTCGGCGCGGCCTTGGTCTCGGTCGCGTAGTCCACGCCCGCGTTGCTGAGAATATCGGTCACGCCCTTGGTGAGCGTGTCCAGGGCGTCGGTGGACCGCGCCCGAAGGATCACTGCCATCTGCGTGACGAAGCGGGAGTTGTTGCCCTCCTGGAGTAACTGGATCGCCGCGTTGCTCTCCTCCGCCACCCGCGCCGCCGTCATCGGCGTGTTCGCCCGGCGTTTCAGCTCGAACAGGGCTTTTTCCTTGGAGATCGGCACGAGGACTTGCGTCACCTCGATCTCGCCGGGCAACGCCATGATGTCGTGCAGGAGCGTCCCCGCGACCTGATCGGGCCACAGACGCACCGCGATGGTGCGGTAATGCATCGGCGTCGGCTGATGCGCGAACATTTCCCCCGTCGTCTTGTCGAACACCAGGTCGGAGCCGGGGAGGTTCGCGGAGACGTTCGAGGACACCGCGCGCAGGTCGTCGCGCACCTCGCCGCAGTTCAGAAAATTCAGGAAGCCGGTGAGCGGACATGGCTTATCCGGATCGTCCGGCCGCGCCAGGCGCTGCACCTTGTAGCTCTTGAGCGCCGACATCGTGCGCTCGTCCACCTCGGCGACTTGGTAGAGGTGCTGCGTTTGCAGCGTCATATACCAGCGCACTTCGAACGCCTCGCGAAACAGCGCCGCTTCCGCGTCGCCGATTTCCTGCAAGGTCCGCGATGGCCATGTCGCCGGGTAGATCGTCGATTTGAGGCGCTTCACGCCGTGCAGGCGAATGACGGCTTTGCGCACGGCCGCGAAATGCAGAAATTCCGCCCGCGCCTTCTTGAAGGCGGTCTGTTCGGTTTCCGGCTTGGTGTCATAGGGCGTGCCGCCCAGGCGGTAGGCCCGCATCACCGTGCGGGTCTTGCACCGCACGGTGATGCCGTCCTTCTCGATCCGGTCGAGATCGAGTTCGTTGCCGAGCCAGTCTTGCGGGAGCGAGCCGAAGGCGACCCGCCGGGCCGCCGGAACCACGAGAGTTCCGGCGGCCACGGCGGCCCCACCCATGCCGAGGATCAAAGGCCACGCGGTCATGAGCGACCGTCCCGGGAGCGCGGGGCGGGCGCTCCAGCCAAGAGCCAACGGCGGCGGGTAGACAGACCCCAGAACCGGAACGCAGTCGTGAAGATCGTCTCGACGTGATGGTCGTTCCGGGAACCACGATAGATGAGCGCGAGCCCGATCAGGAACAGCGTCCCCGCCCCGGCAAACGAGATGGCAATCGCCCCCGTCACGAGAGTGATGATGTAGAACATCATCGCCATGACGAAGTTGATCCCCACCATCTTCATCGGCAGGCCGAACACCGTCGGCGGCCGTTGCAACTGCGGGAAGACTACGGATCGGGCTTTCATCGGTCACTTCCCGAACGTGTCGAACATGTACGAGATCCCGGCGGGACCGACGGTGACCAGAAGCGCCGCGAGGATGAAGACCCACAATTTTTCCCACAGGATGCGCTGGATCATTGCGGACCAAACGCCGTAGGCGACGATACCGAGGCCGAAGATCGCGCCCGCGATGCCGACGATCTGGGTACGGAGCGAGGTAAGCCCCTCGTTGGCCGGAGCCAGGAAGTCTTCCGCCGCTTGCGCGCCGGAGATCCACACCGCGAGCAACAGCGCGGCGAGGAGCAGCGGATAGGACCAGCGAAGGAACCGGGGCGACTTCGCGCCCACGGTGCCGAACACCAGGGGCTTGAACAGCCCCAGGGGATTGGAAAGGAAATCGAGAAGTTTCATGTCGATTGGCCTTACTGGATGAGGTTGTAGACGATGGCGAACACGAGGCCGCAGCTCGCCGCCGCCAGCAGCGAGAGGAAACCGATCAGCACGCCGTGCCACCGCATCCGGCGGCGCAGCGCGTCCATGGCGAGGGTCTGCCGTTCGGCCAGCGCGAATGACTGATCGAGGCTGGCCTTGACGGTCTTGTCCTTGAGGGTTTCGAGGGTCTGCTCCACGACTTCGGCGAGGCTGTTGCCGGTGACTTTGAGCAGGCCATCCAGTTGACCCGAGAACTGCGTCAGGCGGGCCGACAGCAGACGGTCGAGGTCGCCGCAGAATGCCTGATGGAGCGTGACCATCATCAGCATCGGATCGTCGTCACCGATCGCCACCTTGTGTCCGCGCACCAGCAGCAGCCGGGCATCGTCCAGGCTCATCGGAACGAAGTCGGAAGGGGGCGCGACGGGGCCGTTCGTAGGGCCGGTAGCGCCGGAAGTGGTCGCGCCGATCGCGGGGGCTGCAGCCCCCGCATCGCCGACCGGCCGACCGCTCGGGTCGAAAATCGGGGCGTCCATTACAGCCCCGCCCGCTCAAGCTGCTCGAAAATGCCCTTGCGGATCATCTTCAGGCGCTGCTTCGCCATGATGCTGAAATCGGGCGAGGCAAGCACCTCGTCGAAGGTCATCTTCGCCGTCAGCATCGCTTCCATGTCGTGCCCGAAGGTTTCTTTCTTCAGGGCCGGAAGCACGATCTGCGCGGCGATCCGCTTCGCGTAGGTCTTGTAGACCGGCAGCTTTTCGAAGCTCACGCCGTCGCGTTCGAGCGCACCGATGTGCGCGTTCAGCCACACCACCACCGGCAAATCCGGGAACGCCTGGCACAAGGTCTGGAACCCGTTCAGGGTGTCGTCGAGCGATCCGCCGCCGCCGATCAGCGCGTGAATGCGGATGTCGTGGCCAGCCTCCGCGAGGAACGGGAAGACCTGGTTGCTCATCAGGTACGAGCAGAGCGGCACGAACGTCGCCGCGCCGTTGTCCACGACCATGACCCGGTTCGGGTCGGTTTCGCCGAGGATGCGTTCCACCAGAAGGTCGAACTGCCGGGGGTCGATGTCCGACCCCCGCTGGATTTCCAGGCGCTCCGCCCCCAGGCTCGCATGGGCGGCGAGCGTCGCGTTCACCGGATCGGTGTCGATGCCGACGGGGTTCAGGTCGCGGGCGCGGTAATACTGCATCAGCATCGAGGCGGCGACGGACTTGCCGACGCCCCCCTTGCCCATCAGCACGAAGTTAACCTGCATTCTTTTGCTCCTTGGGTTGGTTCGTCGTTTCCCCATCGCTTTCGGGCCGCTCGCCTCGGACCGGTTTGGCGAGCGGATCGTGAACGAAGGGGGCGTTGCCGAAACAGGCATCGATATCCGGAGGGAGGGCGCAGCCCGTTTCGGCGGCGGCGCCGTTCTCGACACGCGCGAGTTCATGCCCCGGCTTAGAAGCCGGGGCATTCTTCGACTGACCAATCGTGGGAGCGGAGAAGAGGGTCGGTGCGTCCGTGATGGACGCACGCGTAAGTTGGCGCACGCCGGGTGCAGGTTTCCCTGCTTCCAGCGTCGTCAGCTTTCTGACTTGACCATGGAAATTTTGAAGGGCGACGGAAACACGCCCCTCTCTCGAAAGCTCCATCCAAATGGAGCGAATCGAGCTTCCCTCGGAAAGACGTTGAAGTATCAACGGCTTGTTGGAGAGGACTTCTTTCCTAGCTTGACCCCAGAGTGCCATGAAGGCATGATCCCCGCATCACGATGTTCAATCGTGAATCTGCGGGGACATTCATCATTGTTGCCCCGGGCAGCGCCCCTGAGTGTGTTTACCCGCGCCGCGCGCCGCGCACGCCCTTGGCCAACTCGCCGACGAAGGCGGTGACGTTGGGGATGAGCATTTCGGTGGCGTTGCCTTTAGCGTCGAGCGACGCGGCGAGCTTTTCGATCACGGCGGAGCCGACCACGGCGGCGTCGGCGATGCGGGACATCGTGGCGGCGCTTTCCGGGGTCTTGATGCCGAAGCCGATGGCGATCGGCAGGTCGGTATGGGCCTTGAGGCGCTTCACCGCGGCTTCGACGGCGTCGCTGGCGGCGGTGGCGGTGCCGGTGATGCCGAGGATCGAGACGTAGTAGAGGAAGCCGCCCGCGTATTTGAGGATTTGCGGCAGGCGGGCGTCGTCCGAGGTCGGCGTCGCGAGGCAGATGAAGGCGAGGCCGTTGCGGGCGAGGGCCGGGTGGATTTCCTCGGCCTCTTCCGGCGGCACGTCGACGATGATCACGCCGTCCACGCCCGCGTCGGCAGCGTCGGCGGCGAAGCGGTCCACGCCGTAGGTGTCGATCGGGTTGTAGTAGCCCATCAGGATGATCGGCGTGTCCTGGTCGGTGGCGCGGAAGGCGTAGACCTGGGCGATGGTGTTGGCCATCGAGGCGCCGGCCTTGAGGGCGCGCAGCGCCGCCTTCTGGATCGCCGGGCCGTCGGCCATCGGGTCGGTGAACGGCATGCCGAGTTCGATGATGTCGGCCCCGGCTTCGGGCAGGGCCTGCATCAGGGCGGTGGCGGTGGCGGCGTCGGGGTCGCTGGCGGCGAGGTAGACCACCAGGGCGGCGCGGTTTTCGGCTTCGAGCTTGGCGAAGCGGCGGGCGATGCGGTTGTTTTTGAGGGTGTCGGTCATGATCAAAGCTCCGTCCCCATTGCTTTCGCGACGGTGTCGACGTCCTTGTCGCCGCGCCCGCTCAAGGACACCAGGATGATGTGGTCCTTGGGCAGGCCGCCCGCGACTTTCAGCGCATGGGCGATGGCGTGGGACGATTCCAGCGCGGGGATGATTCCCTCGTGGCGGGTGGTCTTATGGAAGGCGTCGAGGGCTTCCGCGTCGGTGATCGGCGCGTAGTCGACGCGGCCCGCGTCCTTCAGCCACGAATGCTCCGGCCCGACGCCGGGATAGTCGAGCCCGGCGGAGATCGAGTAGGCCTCGGTGATCTGGCCGTCGTCGTCCTGGAGCAGATAGGTGCGGCTGCCGTGGAGCACGCCGGGGCGGCCCTTGCCGATCGAGGCGGCGTGTTCCGGAGTGTCGATGCCGTGGCCCGCCGCCTCGACGCCGGTGATCTTCACCGTCGGTTCGTCGAGGAAGGGATAGAACAGGCCGATGGCGTTGGAGCCGCCGCCGACCGCCGCGATCAGGCTGTCGGGCAGGCGGCCTTCCTTTTTCAGCATCTGTTCCTTGGCTTCCTCGCCGATGATCTTCTGGAACTCGCGCACCATCAGCGGATAGGGGTGCGGCCCGGCGACCGTACCGATCAGGTAGTAGGTGTCCTCGACGTTGGCGACCCAGTCGCGCATCGCCTCGTTCATCGCGTCTTTGAGCGTCGCCGCGCCCGAGGTCACCGGGCGGACTTCCGCGCCCAAAAGCTTCATCCGGAAGACGTTCGGCTGCTGCCGCGCGATGTCGACCGCGCCCATGTAGATCACGCAGGGGATGTCGAACAGCGCGCACACCGTGGCGGTGGCGACGCCGTGCTGGCCCGCGCCGGTCTCGGCGATGATCCGGGTCTTGCCCATGCGCTTGGCCAGCAGGATCTGGCCGATGCAGTTGTTGACCTTATGCGCGCCGGTGTGGTTGAGGTC
>DBTR01000059.1:32733-34320 GCA_002307145.1 Rhodospirillum sp. UBA1311
GGTCCTCGCGCTTGAAGTAGATCTTCGCGCCGCCGCAGAGCTTGGTGAGACGTTCGGCGAGGTAGAGCGGGCTCGGGCGGCCGACGAAATCGGAGAGGTAGCCCTGCATCTCGGCGGCGAACGCCGGGTCGTTGGCGGCGGCGTCGTAGGCCTTTTCCACCTCAAGAATCAGGGGCATCAGGGTTTCGGCGACGAAGCGCCCGCCGTAGCGGCCGAAGTGGCCGCGTTCGTCGGGGCCTTTGGAATAGGAATTGGGGAGGTCAGGGGTCATGACACGCTCAAAAATTCGAGGCTCGGGGGCGCAGGGCGCTCACCGCAAGAAAGACTGTGAATGGCGCGAAGCCGCGCCGGAATCCAGGGAAAAAGCGTCACCAACGACCGGCGCCCGCGTTTTTCGCCGCCTTGAGGAAGGCGGCGATCCGCGCGGGATCCTTGATGCCGGGTGCGCTTTCGACCCCGGAGGAGACGTCGACCGCTCCCGCGCCCGAGGCTTCCACCGCAAGGGCGACGTTCTCGGGCGTCAGTCCACCCGCGAGGATCCACGGCGTTTCGCCGCGCCAATCCTGCAGCAGGTGCCAGGCGAAGCTGCGGCCGAGGCCGCCCGGGCGGGTGTCTTCCGGCGTCGGCTTGGCGTCGAACATCAGCCAGTCGGCGTGGTCTTCGTAGGCGAGGGCCGCGGTGACGTCGGCGGCGGTGGCGATGCCGAGCGCCTTGATCACCGGCAGGCCGAATTCGAGGCGGATGTCGTCCACCCGTTCGACGCTCTCCTGGCCGTGGAGCTGGATCAAATCGAGGCGGAACTCGGAGAGCGCGGCTTCGAGTTCGGCGTTGGTCGGGTCGACGAACAGGCCGACCTTGGTGACTTCGTCGGGCAGTGCGTCGGCGAGTTCGGCGGCGGCGGCGGGCAGGATGAAGCGCGGCGACGCGGTATAGAAGACGAAACCGACGAAATCCGCACCGTGTTCGACGGCGGCGTCGAGACCGTCGGATTCGGTGATGCCGCAGATTTTCGCAAGAACGCTCATCGGCCCTGACTCGCGCGGGTGGAGACGATGCCGATGTCGGCGGCGATGCGGCGCGCCGCGTCCTTCGGGTCGGCGGCCTGGGTGATCGGGCGGCCGATGACGAGGATGCTCGCGCCTTCGGCCAGGGCTTCCGAGGGGGTCATCACCCGCTTCTGGTCGTGGACCTCGCCCGTCGCCGGGCGAATGCCGGGGACGATGCGCAGGAGGTGGCCGAACTCGGATTTCAACAGCTTCGCCTCGTGCGCCGAGCAGACCAGGCCGTCGAGACCGGCTTCCGCCGCGAGCGCGGCCAAGCGATGCGCCTGGTCCGAAACCGTGGAATTGACACCGACGCGGGCGAGGTCCTCGGCGTCGAAGCTGGTGAGCACGGTGACCGCGATCAGCTTGGGCGGCGCGGCGTCGGTTTTGTCGGCAGCTTCGTAGGCGGCTTCGCGCGCGGCCTTCAGCATGTCGAGGCCGCCGCAGGCGTGCAGCGTGAGATAGCGGGGCTTGAGCGGGATCACCGCCTGGAGGGCCGCCGCGACGGTGTTGGGAATGTCGTGGAGCTTGAGGTCGAGGAAGA